>JBKJKE010000237.1:0-103575 GCA_046597605.1 Limisphaerales bacterium
TTCCTTCAGATTCCACCTCGCGATGGACACCCTTGCTGTTCGGCTAGCAGTTCCCCTTGCCGGACCTGCATTGGACTTTAACCAACCAGTCAGTCCGCCCTGCCGGGCGCACAAAAAAAGGGCGTAGCTTTGCAGCTACGCCCTTTGTGAAATCCAATCCTCTTACTTCAGCTTAGCAGAACCCTTTTTGATCGGCACAGTGACGATCGTCTGGAGAATGCGGCTGGCGATTTTGTATGGATCGCCCTGGGAGTTCGGACGGCGATCTTCCAAATAACCTTTGTAGTTATTATTCGCAAAGCTATGTGGAACGCGGATCGAAGCGCCACGGTTTGCGATACCGTAGTTAAATTTGTCGATCGATTGCGTTTCATGCAGACCGGTCAGGCGGAGATGGTTATCCGGGCCGTAGACAGCGATGTGCTCGTTTTTGTATTTGTCGAAAGCGCACATGAGTGCTTCGAAATATTCTTTGCCGCCGACTTCGCGCATGTGCTTGGTGGAGAAGTTTGCGTGCATGCCGGAACCGTTCCAATCGACATCTTTGCCGAGTGGTTTGCAATGGAAGTTCACATCCACGCCGTAGTTTTCGCAGAGGCGGCTCAGGAGATAGCGAGCCATCCAAACCTGATCAGCGGCGCTCTTGGATCCTTTACCGAAGATCTGAAATTCCCATTGTCCTTTAGCGACTTCAGCGTTGATGCCTTCGTGGTTGATTCCTGCTTCGAGACAGAGATCCAAATGTTCTTCAACAATTTCACGAGCGATGTTGCCGACGTTTTTGTAGCCGACGCCGGTGTAGTATTCACCTTGTGGAGGAGGGAAACCGCCGCCCGTGGGGAAGCCCAGTGGCACACCGTCTTTGTAGAGGAAATATTCCTGTTCGAAACCGAACCAGGCATCCGGGTCGTCCAGCACGGTTGCACGAGCGTTGCTTGGGTGCGGGGTGGTGCCGTCTGGCATCATGACTTCGCACATCACGAGCACGCCGTTTTCACGAGCAGGATCAGGATAAACGGCCACCGGCTTCAGCATACAGTCGGAACTGCGGCCTTCAGCCTGGCGAGTCGAGCTGCCATCGAAACCCCACAGCGGGAGTTCCGAGAGCTTGGGGAAGGATTTAAATTCTTTGACCTGGGTTTTACCGCGCAGGTTGGGGACCGGTTCATAACCGTCCAACCAGATGTATTCGAGTTTGTATTTCATGTATGATGCTAACGTTGAGTCTTAAATGGAATATGTCCACGTTGGTCGTGGTCGAACCGATAGCCTGACAAGCAGATATCCTGCCGCTTCTTTAAAATTTTCCAAGATAGATTTTTTCCATTCTCTCCGAACCGTTTTCTTTGGCATTTAGGATCTCTTCAGTATAAAAAACGCCACCGAGAGTGTTGTTTTTTGCTCACTGAGAATTCTTTTGTTCATGCAGTCTATTGAAGAACCTTTTCAGACCAAGTTGTCTGGCGCATATTGGCTCACAAGTCGCTCATGTGGAAAGTAAAAGACACGCTTAGATCTACGGTAAACCTGACCTTCGATGGTCGCGTCTTCAAGGTTTACCATGGGCCGAATGCGAAAGAGCGGTTCGAGAACGAAGTCCGCATCTTGAAATATCTTGAGGAACGCGGATGTCCCTTCGTCCCGCGCCTGCTGGAGGCCGATTTGGAAAAGCTGAGGACGATAACGACCAATTGCGGCAGTCGGGTGGAACATCTCGACGCCCCCCGGACCAAAGAGCTTTTTGCCGAACTGGAGCAGTTTGATGTGCGACACGACGATCCAGAGATTCGCAATGTCACTTACCGGCAGAGTGACGGTCGTTTCTGCATTATCGACTTTGAATTCGCTACCATTCTTTCAGACCAAAGTCCTGCCAAGCCGGCTTAAAACACTCAGACCCCTCCATGGATAAAACGTTTCGACAGATAACCACCGCGCAAATCAAATGGTTCGGTTGCACGGACAAGGGCAAAATCCGTCCCAATAACGAAGATGCCTTTCTGGGTCTTCAATTCGATGCCCGGGAAGTCCATCACCTGGGCAAATACGGACAAGCGGAATTGACCAACTCTGATTTCGTCTTCGCAGTGAGCGATGGGATGGGTGGGGCCAAATCCGGGGAATACGCCAGTAAGATAGCGGTAGAGCAGATCACGAAACTGCTGCCGCGTTCCTTTCAACAATCGGCGTTGGGCCTGGAAGCAGGATGCGCCGACTTACTGGCAGAATTATTCACGCAAACTCATAAGGCCCTGGCTTATCTCGGTTCCAGTTATGAGGAGTGCAATGGAATGGAAGCGACGTTGAGTCTGGCCTGGTTCACCCCGGGTTGGATGTATTTCGCCCATATTGGCGACAGCCGCATTTACTATCTTCCGAAGGATGGAGGCGGTATCAAACAGATTACCCAGGATGACACGCACGTCGGGTGGTTACTGCGCCAGGGAAAGATTAACCAGCGAGAAGCGCGCGAACATCCGCGAAAAAACGTACTCCAAAAAGCCCTCGGCGGCTCAAACCAGTTCGTCGACCCTCAGGTGGGAGCGGTTGGTTATGAGTCAGGCGATATTTTCCTGCTCTGCACAGATGGGCTCGTGGAAAAGGTCTATGATGAGCAGCTGCTCGACCTCATCCTCGATCCCCTGTTTGCGAAATCCAAAATCAATCCTGCACAACGCCTGGTGAACGATTCATTGGAGAAAAATTGCCGTGATAACACTACCGCCTTGGTTATCGAGGTGATTTAGGTCCACCAGTAGGGCAGCTTGTCCCAACAAAAAAGCCGCATCCTTTCGGATGCGGCATTGTTTTAACTTAGCTGAACGAACTATTAACGTTCTGCGTGATAAGCCTCTTCACCGTGCTCGGCCAGATCGAGGCCAGTTGTTTCGGCATCCTCGCTGACACGTAATCCAACAATGGCTTTCACAACGAAAGCGATCACGATGGTTGCAACGATCGAAAGCGCAACGGTAAGACCGACCGCCTTGAGTTGTTCCACTAACAAGGGTTGGAACAATGAATCTGTGACTTGGTCCTTAAGATTGATGGCCAGGTTTGCGTTTGCTGAATTACGAGCAAGCATCCCGGTTAAGATGGCACCCAAGGTTCCTCCGACAGCATGCACACCGAATGTGTCCAGCGAATCGTCGTAACCCAGTTTAGCCTTCAGATAGGCGCAAGCGAGGAATGGCACTATCCCGGCCAGGATGCCGATTACGACTGCACCACTGGCTGTGACAAAACCACAGGCGGGCGTAACGACGACCAAACCAGCGACGGCACCGGAGCAGAAGCCGAGGATCGAAGGTTTCCCACGTTGAAAGTATTCAAGCATTGGCCAAACGAATGCGGCAACTGCCGCTGCAATCGTGGTGGTCATAAAAGCGTTCGTTGCAACACCGTCGGCTGCCAGAGCTGAGCCGGCATTGAAACCGTACCAACCAACCCAAAGCATACCCGTCCCGACGGCGCAGAGGGTCATACTGTGAGGAGGCATCGATTTCTTTCCGAAGCCAATACGCGGCTTAAGGATTATACAGAGAATTAGAGCGCTCCAGCCGGAGCTCATGTGAACGACCGTTCCGCCCGCGAAATCGATTGCTTTGATTTTCGCATCGGCGTTCCAGACACCGTTCATCACGCCGTTGATACCCCACACCCAATGAGCCAGCGGGAAGTAAACGACGACCATCCAAATGGCGACGAAGAGAAGAATCGCGGAGAACTTCATACGTTCTGCGATGGCGCCGATCATAAGGGCAGGGGTAATGATCGCAAACATAAGCTGATAAATGCTGAAAATGTTGTGCGAGATCCAGTATGCGTAGTTGGTGTTAGGTGCACCGCCGACGTCTTTGAGAAAAGCGAATTTCTTGAAATCGCCCAACCAGGCTCCGGCCCCGTCTGCAAAGACGAAGCTGTATCCGAATAGATACCAAAGAATGGTAACGATCCCGGCAATACCGAAGCATTGGGCGATCACGGAAAGCATGTTCTTGCGGCGCACGAGACCGCCGTAAAACAGAAAGAGGCCCGGGAGGGTCATGAAAAGCACCAAGGCGGCGCAGACCATTTGAAACCCATTGTGACCAGGTCCAGGCGATGCGCCGATCGCCGTGGTGAGTCCTTCCGGAATTTTCCCGTCGGCATCTTTCAGCGGAGCACTGGGATCGGTATTATTAATATAAGCTTCCAGCGCGCCTAATCGTTGTTCCACGGTGGGAGTGGGAGCGGTCGATTCCGCTTTCGGATCTTGGGCGGCGGGAGTAGGTGTATCCTGGGCGGTCACGCTGGAGGTGGCGAGTGCCGCAGTTAAGCCAAGTAAAAGTAAGAGTTTTTTCATTTCGTTCTGGGAGTTAGAGGATTAAACCGCCTGTTCGCCTTGTTCTTCGGTGCGGATGCGGACGGCTTGTTCGACGGGGGATACGAAGATTTTGCCATCACCGATTTTTCCGGTTTTGGCCGACTTCACTATGGCAGCAACGGCGGCTTCGACCTGGTTGTCTGCGAGCACGATCTCAAGTTTGATCTTGGGGAGGAAATCCACGGTGTATTCACTGCCGCGGTAGATTTCCGTGTGACCCTTTTGACGGCCGAAGCCTTTTACTTCAGTCACAGTCATGCCTTCAACGCCCACTTCGCTGAGGGCATCTTTAACCTCTTCCAGCTTGAAGGGTTTAATAATCGCTTCGATTTTTTTCATGGTGTTTTATGAGGAACTTAAAAAATTGATCAACCGTCAGCGCCCTTTAGCAACGAAGATGCCAGTTGGCTATTCTCTACCTACGGTTTTGGAAAACTGCGAAAAATAAGGAGTTTTACGGATGTGACCGATAACAGTGGCGAATTTTGCTCTGGCTCTTTTTGCTCACATCGAAATGTATTCGCCATGATCCGGCGCTGGCGGTCGCTCCATTTTACGCCACCCGCGAAACCGGCACCGGTGGAGAGCGAGACAATGACGTCGCCGTCTTTCACCCCGGCTGCCGGATTCCCGCCGCCACGAATCAAGGTGGCGATGTCGTCCTTGCCGTCACCATTGAAGTCCCCGACCAAAGGAACCTCATCTCCGATGCAGAAGAAGTCATTCCAAAGAGCGCCACCACCAAAGCCAGCACCGGATGAAAGGGAAACGACTACATCACCCACACCTGCGACTGTGCCGGTTCCGCGCTTGAAAAGAACGATGTCGGATTTTCCATCGCCATTGAAATCGCCCACGTCCGGAACTTCTTCGCCAACGCAGAAGAACTCGTTCCATTTGGCGCCACCACCGAACCCGGCACCGCCGGAGAGTGCAACATAAACGTCACCGTCTTTGATATTGGCGCCAGCATTTCCGCCCCCACGAGCGAAGGAGATAATGTCTGCTTTTCCGTCACCATTGAAATCGTTCTTTCCCTGGGAGGAAGCGCGAGCAGGAAGACCGGCAACAACAGGTGGCACGGTCCCGTTCTTACGAGCGTTCACACCGTTGCGGGCTTCGCCAGCGCTGTAATTTGATGTGATGAACGGATTGTGCAAAAGGTCACCGGGGCAAGCGGTTGATTTCACATTGCGATGGGAATCAAGCCAGCCAACCGTGCGGCAACCATCGGATCCACAATAGCCACTACCACTGCCGTAAGGAGACCAGGCCGAAGGCATTCTCCAGGCGATCACATCATACAACCGACCGCGGCTGACGTCCGTCGGCGCGTTGTTGTAAGGCGTGTGGTAATAGCCCATGAGATTGAATCCAAAGCTGCTGGAGTTCGCGCTGTCATGAGTTCCGCGGGGCAAGCCGCTCATGGAACCGGAACGGCCTTCGAAAACATTGCCATGTTTATCGACAAGAAAGTGATAAGCGATGTCGCACCAACCCTGGTTGATAATGCAGATTTTGCACGTTGCGGACGAGCGCCTAGGAGGCTTCGAGTCCGCTGGTGTTGTAGTCACTTGCCCCCGCAGTGTGATGAATAATTGCGCGGTTTAACGAGCTCATCTGGGTAATTCCGCATGTGGGAGCACGAGCTGCCCAGCAGGCGCGGTTACAGATTGGAGGCATCGGACCTTGCGCCGCTTCAGCAGCACAATCGGGAACAACACGCCCGCGAGCAGCGGAAGTATGTATTGGATTCGTTTCATATGGTTTTGGTTCTACCAGGACGACAGCGAGGGGGGCTTGTGCCGTTAGACTGGTGGATGGCTGCTATCTTAGGGAATCAAGGAGATCCAACAATCCACGTGAACGCGTAGTAATTTCCACAGCCTTCGGCGACGACTTCGGCCTGTATCGTGAGCGTTAACGATAAAAAACCTTCCCAAGCGTAATTTGCCATTGGAACAAGACAATCAAACTTCCCCGAACGTAATTTTCCATTGGAAAAAGACGATTAAACTTCCCTGAACGTAAATTTCCATTGGAAAAAGACGATCAAACTTCCCCGAACGTGATTTTCCGATTGGGTTGGCGGACGAAGTATCCAAATAGAGCCGTGAGGATTGAGATTCGAAGAGTTTTTTTGATCAGCCCCTTGACCATCCATTCGAGGATTTCCTTTTCCCGAGTCGAAAGTCCGTAATCCTCCTGGGGGATTTGTGATTTAACGTTCTGTTTCGCAAACGTCTCCAACACCATCTTCGCCACCCGGGGATGCATGGGAGCACCACCTGCCAAAACATCTTTTAAAGCGGCCGCCACCATATCCTGGGAAGAGTTCTTTAGGAGATAGCCGGAAGCGTCCGCACAAATCGCTTCAAACACTTCTCGTGATTGTCATAAACTGTGAGCATCACGACATGGATGCCGACGCAAAGCGCTTTGATCTTTTGGATGCCTTCGATCCCATTCATTCCCGGTAGACCCACATCCGAGAGCACAATTTGAGGAGCAATCTCCGAAGCCAAAGCTTCCAATGCATCTTCACACGATTCAAAAGCTCGAGGACACTGGAAGCCATCGATGTGATTGATCAGCTGGCTGACCATCTCTCGATAATCCTCGTGATCTTCAATCAACCAAACGGTGGTCTTTCCGTTGGGGGCGGACGTTTCCATTCCGCTCATGCTAACGGACTGGACGGAAGGAGCACTACTACGCGTGCGCGTAGTGCTGTCTTTCTGATTTGGTTTCGTTGGCATTTAGGGTCAGGCAATAGGCGTTTCGCCCTGCACATCATTTATCACTTTAGGATGCTGGCCTCGAATCGTTCCGCAATTACATAGGAACTATCGAGAATTAAACTTTGTAGCGGGATACCCGAAACCAGCCATTTTTTGCCGTCCCAATATTGCGGAGGCCGGCTCGGCAGCATGGACCATGGAATCCCATGCTCATCTAACACACGGGAATAGACCTTCATAAGTGACACTGGGCCCGACGCTAGTTGACCGGATGAAGTCGTAAGAAGTTTTGATAATCCCTTGGGGAAATCATTGAAAAAGCGTTCGAAAGGAATCCAAGCGCCAACTATCTCACTGTGGCGCTCAAGCAATGCACCAACGGTTGCTATTGAGTTTGGAGATTGAGAGTAGAAGTGAAGGTCAGTCACATAATCTGTAAAGGGCAGCATCAATGGATGCTCGGAAACTACGATCAACCCGCTGGCATATTCGCCCCGTAATGCGTATTCGCGCACTCCGCAGCACTCTACCCGCCACTGCTGCTCGGCACCCCCGTGCCCCGGAACAAGGAAGAATTCAAGTTTTAGCCCTTCTGCCGTGCTCTGTGCTGAACTAAAACGTAAACCGCCCGAATCTTCGAACTCGCCGGTTCCGGTGACTGCAATGAGTGTATCGAGCATATTTTTCCAACGGCAGGTTTGTGGGTCGTAGGTTATTAACCTGAACCATCTTGATCTGCGGGACAATAATTTCGCTTTCGCGTTATAGCCAGCCTGGAGAAAGAAGGGGGCGATATGGATTTTGGCCCAAACCGGAACTATAAGCAACGCTCCGATGGGCTATTTAGTTACTCAACGAGTATTTCACCGGAGATTCGAAACAAGAGCGGGTTAAGTCCAGTGGGACAGGTCCAATGGGCCAAGCCGTTTCCGATTACCTTCGCCGCTGAGGAAGGCGGAGTCAGTATTGGTGTAAAAGGGAACATTTTATTCAATGTGAATGGATTTCAGAGGGATGTTTATTTTAGTGGTTTTTTGGCTGAGTGCACCCCTGATTGAGAGGTGCTGTGGGTAAAGCAAGGTCGGGTCCGCTCTGAGAATCAGGATCCCGGCAATGAAGCGCATTTTGACCAACGGGCAAAATGTGGTTTCCGGGCTGCCGGGGGAGGGCTCCCGCTTTTATCGACTGCGCAAGACTCCTTGAGGAAACTAGCGCGAGGGTCCCATTGTTCCGACTGTGTTCGACCGATTGGAAGCCAAATGTAGCGACAAAGCTTGTTGACACTCTGTCGGCTGATATGCATCGCGGATGCATGGGCATTAGCAGATACAGTCTAGTTTTTATTCTTATTCTATCGGGCATCCAGATCCAGGCGCAGATTGCTCCACCCACGTTTCGTGCAATCAAGACTCCAAGCGTCAAGAGCCTTTTCCCAACGCAAGTAGCTGCGGATAACCTCGGCAATACTTTCTGGGCTGGTGGGTATAATGGAAGGCTTCTTACAATAGGTTCATTGACCGCTACCAATGGAACAGCCGATCCCAAAGGATTCATACTTAAGTTGGGGCCGAGTATGGAGGAACGCTGGATCAAAAGTGGCAGCGGCCACGGCGGGCAAGGCATTACAGGATTAGCAGTGGACGCATCAAACGGCGTCTATTTCGCCGTCAATGCCTGGTCGAACACCATGACGTTCGACAATGTTACCTACAAGAGTTAAGCAATCGGTTCACCATGGTTTTCAAATATTCGAGCAGCGGAAAACGTATCTGGGCTCACAAAGCGAATGGAGTTATGACATGGGGGTGGGCCAATACTCTTGATTTGGATGGCAAGGGAAACGTGGTTTTCGGCGGTTTAATAAGGGGTAACCAATTTGTTTTACGTAAACTGGATCCAAAAGGGCAAGTGCTCTGGTCGCGCGTAGGGGGCGCGGTTGACGCGAAATGGACGCTATCGGTTCAGGGAGATCCAAATGGAGCCGCTCCTTCTGTAGAAAAAGACTTCGCCCACACTCTTATGCCAGCACTGTTATATTTCGTAAGGAACCATGCCTGAGCATGGAAATGACCTGGTCCTGCGAGCACATTCGTGGAGACGTGCGTACTTAAAACATAACTGGTTCCGTTGTTATCCACTGCCATGTCGACAGCTTCATCCCGGATAGCATCAGATGCTCCTCCGGACCTCGCCCATAGCGCCCCCCCACCTGGACCACACATCAGAGGGATTTGAAGTGGGCGAAAACGGAACAGCTTCATCTTACGTTGCAATTCCTGGGTTACATTCCGCAGTCGCAAGTCGCAGACTTTGCCGGGGCGATTTCCCAAACTGTTTCTCAACACGGTCCTTTTCAACTCCGGGCAGAGTCACTCGGCTGCTTTCCAAATCTTTCGCGTGCCCGGGTCCTTTGGGTTGGGTTGTCAGGAGAGCTCGAAAGGCTCCAGCATCTAAAATCCTCCATCGATGACGCGTTGATCCCTTTTGGTTACCACCCGGAAACACGACCCTTTCATCCACACATCACGCTGGCGAGGATTGTAAATTTGGATGCGAAGCAGCGAAGCAGTCTGAAGCAAGTAGTTAATGATCATCAAACCATGTTTGCGGGTGAGTTCAGAGTGGAGAAGATCGAATTGATGCAGAGCGTGCTTACGCCCAACGGATCGCCCTATCAGGAACTGAGCTCCGCCTTCTTCAAGAATGGGTGAAACATTTCCGAAACTTGTGCGTCAGTTATACGTGGGAAAATGGATGAAAGACGCGTCGGCGACGCGTTAAAGGTTTGGCTAAAAGTGCAATCGGCAGTATTTGATGATTTGCACGAACAAATTTTGGCCCTAGCATGTCTCATCGTTTCTGAATGAAAAATCTGTTCGTTTTCATAATTGTAGTAGGCCTATTGGGCTTCGGCGGTTTTCAAGGCTGGAAGAAGTGGAAAGAAAAACAGGCGAATGCCAAACTCATGCGTCAACCCAAGACGTCGGAGGTGGAATCGCGTGACATCCGGTTTGCCATCAGCGCTGCGGGCGATATTGGTCCTGCCGACCAGGTGTCCGTGCGTCCAGAAGTGAATGGGAAGATTTCAGAACTGCCGGTCGACATCGGTGACCAGGTCAAAAGAGGCGAGCTCTTGTTCGCACTGGATGACAAAGATCTCCAGATTGAGCGCAATACTCGCCAGGCCGATATCGAAGGTGCCAAGCTTCAGCTCGAACGCGCCGAGCGCAATTTTAAACGGGCGGAATCCCTTTTTACCCAGAACCTCATTGCGAAAGAAGTCTTTGAAAACGGAAAGACCGACTTTGCACTGGCTAAGAATTCTCTCGATAAATCGCAGAGCGCCCTGGACATGGTGGAAGATCGCCTTTCCAAAACCAAAATCATGGCTCCGTTTGATTGCACTGTGCTCACACGTCCCGTGTCGATTGGACAGGCAGTTTCTGGTTCCGGCGGTTTCAACAGCGGCACCGAGGTGATGACCATCGCCAATCTGAAAAACATGATAATCACGGCGCACGTCAGCCAATCGGACGTAACCCGTCTGCAATCTGGTCAAGAGGTAGATATTGAAGTGGAATCGGTTGCTGGCGTTCGAATGAAAGGTGTGGTGGAACGAATCGCTCCCCAAGCCACCGTGAAAAGTAATCTCAAAGGATTTTCCGCCCGCATTGCCATCAAGAACATTGATGAACGGGTTCGTCCAGGCATGACAGCCAATTTGAAGATCCCGATTGATTCTGCCAACGGCGTTTTAGCGGTTCCGCTGGGAGCCATATTTACGGAGGAAGGTGAGCGGGTTGTTTATGTTAAGAATGGAACCGGCTTCGACCGCAAAACCGTAACCCTCGGGATCAGCGACTTTCGTTTTGCTGAAATTACGAGCGGTTTGTCGCCCGGTGATGTAATTGCCCTGGAGCAACCGCCGGAAGCGGCGGAAGCAGCAGTTGGCAAAAAGGGTCGTGGACCCGGTGGCCCGGGTGGCGGCCCGGCAGGTGGTGGAGGACGTCCCGGTGGAGGCGGAAGCCGCGGTGGCTCTGGTGGAGGTGGTGGCGGTCCGCGAGTGAGCGGTGGGACAAACGCAGCACCCGCGGTGGGAGGTGCACCTGCAACTCAGAGTCTGCCAGCGCGTCATCCTTCCATTTGATATGGCCCTGGTCGAAATTCGTAGCCTCAGCAAAATCTACCATTTGGGTGGCGAAGAGATTCGCGCGCTCGACAGTGTATCCACGGATATCGAGGCGGGTGAATTCCTTTCGATCATTGGTCCTTCCGGCAGCGGCAAGTCGACATTGATGCACATCCTCGGATGCCTTGATTCGCCCTCAAAAGGAACCTTCAAGCTGGATGGCACCGAGATCCAAAACGCCACTCGCGGCGAATTGGCAAGGATCCGAAACCAGAAAATCGGGTTTGTATTCCAATTCTTTAACCTGCTTCCGAAGCTCAGCGTTTTACAAAATGTGGAACTGCCGATGATCTACAGCGGAATCAGCAGTGGAGAACGGCATAAGCGCGCCATGGCAGCCCTTGAAATGGTCGAGTTGCAGAACCGGACCAAGCATCGCCCGATGCAATTGTCCGGTGGTCAGCAGCAACGTGTGGCAATCGCTCGCGCTCTGGTCAATCAACCCAAGATTGTTTTTGCCGATGAACCAACCGGGAACCTCGATTCCCACACCGGCGCGGCGATTCTGGCATTGTTCAAACGATTGAGCCAGGAAGGCAGAACGATCGTGCTGGTGACACATGATCCCAATATTGCATCGCGGACGCAGCGTCGAATCGAAATCCGTGACGGAAAGATTGCAAGTAATGTCGACGAAACCCTCGCAGGTCTAAAGCCGAGATGAACATTTTCAACGCCATCACCATCGGTTTTAAAGAGATCTGGGCACACAAGTTTCGTTCATTGTTGACGATGCTCGGGATCATTCTCGGGGTATCCAGTCTCGTGGCCATGTCGGCACTCATCACCGGGATGGAGAACGGGATGAAGGAAGCACTCGTCCAAATGGGCGGGATCGAGAGGATCCGCGTGGAGGACCAGGATATTCCTCCTTACCAGAGTCATCTGGCGGATCAGGCGGTCGGTAGCACGGTGGCAGATGTCTATGCGCTTCAGCAAAGCGCGCCGTTGCTTCGCGCCATCACTCCGGAAATGCGACTCCGCGACGCGACCATTACTCGTGCGGGAAAATCATTTAATTCCTGGAATTTCGTCGGCACATGGCCCACCGCAATTGAAATCAACGAACATACTATCGAGCACGGCCGTATGTTCAACGAAGTGGATGACCAGGCAGCACGCAACGTCTGTGTCATTGGAACTTCAGCCCGGGACACCTTGTTCGGAGCGCCTGCTGACGTTGGGCGCGAAATCATTCCGATCGGCGAACAGATCAATATTAAAGGTGAGCTCTTCACCATCATCGGAATGTTCAAGCATTACGAGAGCGAGCAAGATGCAAAAAAAAGGGAGTTGGCAAAAACACAGCCGCAGCCACCCACAAATGCTGAGCGGGCCAGTCGCGGCGGGCGCAGCATGGGGATGAGTCGGAGTTCAGGTGTTTTTGGATACAAAAATTCCACAGTCTACATTCCTCTGAATACGATGTGGGTAAAGTTTCGTTCCGCGACTGGGACGAACAGCCTGCCGGATCCCCGACTCTCCCAGATCACAATGAAGGTGCGCGATATCAACAATCTTGATACGACGATTCAACAGGCACGCAACGTCTTGATGATTACGCATCGTGGCATTGAAGATTTCTCATTCCAAACACAGGAGAATTGGGCAGACAGCATCAATACTTCGATCAAGAACGCTCGCATGAGCGGTGGGTTCATTGCTGCCATCAGCTTGCTGGTGGGAGGCATCGGAATCATGAACATCATGCTGGCAAGCATCACCGAACGCATTCGTGAGATCGGAATCCGTAAGGCGGTCGGTGCGACGTTCAGCGACGTCTTTATTCAGATTCTGGTGGAAAGCGTGGTAATTGCCGTCTTAGGGGGAATCGTCGGATTGTTCGCCTCGCAGGGAATTGTGAAATTATTACAGGTCCTTTCTCCCACGGAGAACACTCCTGTCATCACGATGGATGCGATGGTCGTCGCGTTCTTGTTCAGCCTGGTGGTTGGCATCCTCGCGGGGATTTTTCCGGCAATGAAAGCGGCGAAGCTCGATCCGATTCAGGCGTTACGCTACGAGTAGAGGAGATTCAGCGGCTCCAGACAGCGGTGCTGATCTGAATAGGAAGTTATAGGTTTTATGAGAGATATCCGGTTTCTGAAAGCACTCATCCTCCTCTTGCCTCTCCTATTCCCGCCAATATCAAGTTGGGCAGAGACCAGATTGCTGCCACAATTCCAGGCTACTTCCTCTGGAGAGCAAACACTGACGATCACGAACGAACCTGGCGTTCGTATTTTGGTTAACGCCCCTTCAACGGAGTCTATGGCACGGAGTAAGGATGTCACGCTCGTGTTCTATGCGTTGCCGAATGGAAACAGCATCGAGCAAACCGTAGGTAAACAAATTAAGCCCGGAGATGATTGGCACTTCGACATCCAGCATATCGGTGCTCAGACCCGTTTCCTGCGCAAGGTGCTGACCAACGAATCCCTCGTTGTTGTTTATCTTGAGAACAACCTGAAAAGTTGGCCCGCCTGGCGCAAGAAGAATGGAGATAAACAGATTCCTGAGATCCTCGCAGGAGCTAAGAAGACCTTCGAACCCAACGTGAAGAAAACGATTATCACGGGGCACAGTGGTGGCGGAAGTTTGACGTTTGGTTATCTGAACTGCGTGGAATCCATTCCCCAAGAAACAACTCGTATTGGTTTTCTGGACAGTAATTACGCATACGACACTGCATTGCACCGCGATAAGTTTCTGCAATGGCTTAACCATCCAGACCACTCCCTGATCGTATTCGCCTATCACGATGATATCGCGCTCCTGGATGGGAAGACTTTTGTCAGCGCGAGCGGCGGAACCTGGGGACGCAGCCATCTCATGCGAAAAGATTTCGATACGCAGATTCCATTCAAAGAGGGCAGTGCAGGGGAGATCAAGACATGGTCGGCCTTGAACAACCGCGTGCAGTTTTTGTTGAAGGAGAATTCTGAGAAAAAGGTTTACCACACCGTGCAGGTGGAACGGAATGGGTTTATCCACCTGGTATTGGCAGGGACACCCCTTGAAGGCAAAGGCTATACCTATTTCGGAGAACGAGCCTACAGTGCTTTCGTTCAGGAGTGATAGCCTGCCGTTACTTGTCGTCAATTCTGCTGTAGATCGTGTGCGGAGCAATTCGCACGAGCTTGGTTCCGATTTTTACCTCCGTCCGTTTGGTATTCGAATTGAAAACGAATACTTCGGATCCGCGACGAGAGGTCCAGAGGCCGTCTGAGTTGCCTTCAAATCCTTTGTAGCTTGAGAGCTCCTGGTTCAGGTCTTCAACCCAACGACGCTCTTTGCTCAACGGTGAGACGCGTTTGACGCGACTGTTACCGATCCAGCTTTGTCCTTCGACATTGTGGATTCCAGTCTTCCCGATCACGATCACTTTTCCGCCAGCGCGCCGAAAACTCTCAATCTTATCCAGAATCGGCTGATCGATAATTTCACACTGGAAAAGGATCAATGTTTTGTAGCGACGAGTAGTCAGGGCACCGTCTGCGATAAGCAATTCATCAAGCACGTCGTATTCACAAATATCCCGGAGCGGGTAGCTCGCTTCGATCGTGGGATGAAGATTCACTCCCAGCCGATACAGGGTCGTGGGACAGAGCACTGCGATCTCGGTGTCGCCGGATTTTCCGGTGTAGAGGTGAATGTATTTTTGGACATTCGTTGAGTGACGCAGGTAGTCGTAAGTAAACAACTCCGCTGCACCCGAGGAAGCATCGGAGAACATGCGCTGCACAAACGCTTTATCGCCGAGATCACCGGCCGGTTCCGTGCATTCTTTGACCCCATAGAATTGGTAGGCGGTGCCAACCCATTTATCGCCGAAGATTGCGCCCTGACAATCCGCCGGCTGCAAGACCACTTTATAGCGCTTTGCCATCTTTGCATAAGCCGGACAATAGGTGCCCCAGGGCAGGGGATTCACGCTGCCGTAGTTGCCGCCCGGCTTGAGGCGCACTTTGTCAGCCGGATAATATTTCAACACTGTGTTCAATGATTTTTCCGAGAAGTCGACGATCGCTTGATGATACCAGGTGATGAAGTCCAACCATTGCCGGCGCTGGGCCGCCGATGTGAATGCCTGCAATGAAGGTTTGAAGTCGGCTTTTGCGATCTGCGCGGGAGGGATAAGTTCTTCAAAGGAAGTTAACTGCAAGCCCCACGCTTCGTTCAGTTTGGAAATTTTCTTATACTTGGCCTGCATCGCCTTCTGTAATGAGGCGACTGCGTATTTGTCTCCGCACCAGTAGCCTTCGTGGCAATGTCCCATGTTGACCCAATCCGGCACGCGCAGCGGATAGTTTCCTTCGCCGTAAGGTCCCAGGATGCAGGCGTAAATGTCGTCTACGCGATCGCCAAAATGTTTGTGAACATTCTTATAAAAATGGTCATACCATTCGATCGTGCGCGGATCAAAGATGGATAAATACAAAGTCTCCTCTCCGTGTTCCAAACACTTCATGAGAGTTCGTTTCTCGCGTTGGTCCCGCAACCAGGTGGGAGGAAAGTGCGCCCAATTGTAGACGACATACTTAAGGCCAGCTTCCGTCAACGTTCTCTCCATGGCGTCGTGCTGAGCCCATTCCCAGTTTCCGGGCGATCGTTCGACAGAACCCCATGCGATGTAGTCTTCATTGGCAACGGCTCCGAGATGTTTCAGTTTGATTTGAGATTCCACCGAAGGAGGTGCTTCCAGGTAGTTGGTGCGAGGGAAGGCGCCGATCGGAGAAGCTTGAATGTAACTGACTGACAAATTGCCCGTGGACAGATTCCAACGCTTTCCATCAAAGGCACCGTTTGTTTCCGAGCGACTCGAATAACAAACAAACAAGAGAAAAGAGAGCAGGGGAACCAATACGGATCGCTTCATACAAATCGCTGGAGCACGTAGCGAAACAGATGAGCTCATAGGCGTCAACTCCACGCATCCTTCCTCGCTTCCGCCGGTCGGAAATCTCCTGAAGCCTAAAAGGATTTTGCCGCCAAGTAGCTTTCGAGATGCCAATTCGTCATCGCCTCGTCGGAGGGCATTCCGAACTACTCAAATAATTATTTGGCGTGTCGGCACGATGTGCGGAGTAGCCAATTAATTATTTGGGGTCTCCGACAGAGTTGCGGAGTAGTGAAATAATTATTTGGCCTCTCCGACACTCCGGCGGACTACTCAAATAATTATTTGCCGTCTCCGCACGATGGGAAAAGTACTCAAATAATTATTTGGCTACTCCGCCCATCGGTTTTTCACGCCAAATAATTATTTGAGCAACTCGGAATGATTGATTAATAAGGGGTTTTATCGGAAAGACGCAGCTGCAGCTGCGCGTTGAGCTATCATGGAAAAAAGCGATCCTGCCTCCCAGAATGGCTCCGAGTCCGGTGGAAAAACGAGGAATAAACCCCCAATTAGGCTATCTGGGCTTTGATCAGCTTCAAAAGCTCGGGGTATTCTTCGACGGCCGGAAATTGGGGGAATTGCTTCTGAATGTGTTCGGGTGAGTGGAAAAGGAATCCGGCATTCGCTTCCGCCAACATAGTGGTATCGTTAAAGGAATCACCGGCAGCGACGACGAAATAGTTCAGCTTACGGAGGGCGGCGACAGCCTGGCGTTTCTGATCGGGCTGGCGCAACTTGTAGTTCACAATCCGATCGTTCACCACTTCGAGCTTATGACAGAAGATGGTCGGCCAGTTTAACTGCTGCATCAAAGGTTCGGCAAATTCCTCAAAAGTATCCGATAGGATGATGACCTGGGTGATGTTGCGAAGTTCGTCAACAAAAGCGCGTGCTCCCTCGAGCAGGTCTAGGCATCGGATCACACTTTGGATGTCTGAAAGCTTTAACTGGTGTTTATCCAGAATCTGGATGCGGCCGCGCATCAATTTGTCATAGTCGGGCTCGTCCCTGGTGGTGCGGCGCAGTTCCGGGATGCCGGTCTTTTCCGCGACAGCGATCCAAATCTCGGGCGTGAGGACGCCTTCCATATCCAGGGTGACGATTGACTGTTTCATTTGTGCGGGTAAGTGTTCCAAAACTTCGGCAAAAGTCTAGCTAGGTTATTGCGGAGAAACGCGAAGGTTGCTACGGTCGCGGCATTGGTGAGTTCGCTGGGAATCTTATGAACTGGAAATACATTTTGAACGGGCAGACCTTTGGGCCCGTGGAGTTGAGCACACTTCAAACCTTCATTGATAATGGCACGCTGTCCCGTGAAACTCTGGTTCAGCGAGAAGGGACCACTGACTGGATTCCGGCACGCACGGTTACAGAGCTTAGGTTTGCGGAACGGCCTCCCGCCAACACGGGTGGTGGTGGACCCATTCCGGCGCAGATCCCAGATTCGAGCAGTTCTGATGCGGACGATGTTGAAAAGAACAAGGTGTTCGCCATCCTCGCATACATTGGCCTGCTTTTTCTTGTACCGCTGCTCGCCGCCCCGAATTCGAAGTTTGCCAGGTATCACGCCAACCAGGGGATTGTGCTCTTCCTGTCGGCTGTCATCTCGATGTTCGGCACCGGCATTCTCATGATTATTCCCTTTATCGGTTGTGTCTTCTACCTCGTCATGCTGGCGGTCGCGGTAGGTGCCGTCGTTTTAATGGTCCTGGGAATCGTCAACGCTGCTGCCGGCCTTTACAAGCCACTGCCATTGATTGGACATTTTCAAATTTTGAAATAACACGGAATTTGTAAACAAAGCTTCTCATTTGAGGGATGATTTTTTAAAGATTCCCCAGCGCATGAGCACTCCCCGCAGCAACCAATTCAATCCCAAGGACACCGCCAGTCTCCTGAGGAAACAAACGGCCCTTCGTCCCCATCTAGCAATGGTTTTGGGCAGCGGATTTCAAGCTGCCCTCAGCCATATGGACGTGGAGCTTGAAATTCCCTATGGGAAACTCCCTGGATTTCTGTCCGTCGGGGTAAGTGGGCATGCAGGAAAATTGGTGATTGGAAAGCTCGCAGGCTTGCCGGTGATTATCCTGAAAGGAAGAACCCATTTTTATGAAGGGCATCACATGGAAGAGGTGACCTTTCCTATTCGTGCCTTGGCAGAATTTGGCATTCGTAATCTGCTGCTGACGAACGCGGCAGGGGGGATCAACAGTAAGTTTAAACCGGGGGATTTAATGATCCTTAATGATCACATTAATCTGATGGGAGTTAACCCATTACGTGGCCCCGGTTTGTTTGGCTTGCCAAGATTTGTAGATCTCACGCAGGTGTATGATGAGAAGCTTCGAAGCCTGCTGAATCAAGCGGCCAAGAAGATAAAGCTTCGAGCACATAACGGTGTTTACCTGGCAGTGGCCGGACCGAGCTACGAAACGCCCGCGGAGATCAAAGCGTTTGGCAAGCTCGGTGCGGACGCGGTTGGAATGAGCACGGTTCCAGAGGCGATTGTTGCCCGCCAATGTGGGATGAAAGTTGCGGGTCTCTCCTGCATTACCAATCTCGGGGCAGGGATGGGTAAGCACCCTTTATCCCATCAGGAGGTATTGACCATCGCTGAACAACAAAAGGGCAAGATCGCGGAATTCGTCCAAACCTTTTGTGAGCTGTATGCAAAAGGCTGAAAAGATTGCATTGATGAAAGCCGCGGTAAAAGCGCGGCGAGGTGCGATCGCTCCCTACTCGCGGTTCAAGGTGGGGGCGGCTTTGTTAACCAGCAAAGGAGAAATCATCGGGGGAGCGAATGTGGAAAGCGCCAGCTACGGCCTTACCTGTTGTGCGGAAAGAGTTGCGCTATTCACAGCCCTCACCGGCGGGAAAAAGAGATTTGTAGCGATCGCTGTGACTGCAGAAATGGACGGAGGAGCGATGCCTTGCGGCGCATGCCGTCAGTTGTTGTCCGAATACGCTCCGGATGCAATCGTTCTGGTATCTGATTCACGTCGCCCATCCAGGCTTCGGGAATTTTCCACTTCAGATTTACTCCCAGGGGCATTCAAGTTGTGAAACTTCGTTTTGAGATTGCGGCCTTTACCTCTAAACTGGATTTCTGCAGATGAATCTTAACGCGGCGTTGCCTCTCGAAAATGCCAGTTGGCCAGCTCTGCTGGTTAACCCGGATGGGGTGATCTTGCGGACTAATCCGGTTGCGATTGAAATCTTCGGTGCTTATGAGGGACGAAATGTAGAAAAAATTTGGCCACGAAACGGGGTTTCGTTTGCAGACTTTGCGAGCTTGAAAAGTGGGACTAAAGCGGAACTGGTCCGAAAAGATAAAAAGTCAGAGAATTTCCTTATCTCGGTTCTCACAGTGGCGAGTGTGGATGAACCGAATTTTCTAATTCAGTTCTTAGCTCTTGAAGCTACTTCAGCCCAGACTCCTGCTGTTCCACTGAGCCCGGCAGTACCAGCCATCGATGCAACATTGGCTCATCGCCAAAAACTGGATTGCGCAATGCAGCTGGCTCGCTCTGTTTCCCTGGATTTCAACAACGCTCTCACGAGTATTATTGGTTATACCTCTTTGCTGTTGAGCAAAGCGGACGCTTCGCATCCGTGGCGCAATACTCTAGCGGAAATAGAGGCGGCTGCTAGCGAGGCTGCGGAGATTGCCAATGATCTTGCGAATTTCAGCCGACAGGACGAGGTGGCAAGCCGGAGGGCAGGGAATCTCAACGAAGTAATCAAGCAAACCGTCGACGCTTTCCGTAATACCGGAGAGGAGCGAGGAATCGTCTTTAATCTGGACCTGGAGAGAAGATTGTTCTCTGCGAAAGTGGACGAGGCGAAGATTCAGCAGGCCTTTGCAAAACTTTTGGAGAACGCGGTTCAGGCGATTGTAGGAGGACCTGGAGAGGTTACGATCAGGAGTCGAAATTGCGAGTTGGAGGAGGCGTTGGAGGACAGAACTATCCGGCTGGGACCAGGCACTTATGTTTGCATCGAAGTCACAGATACCGGATGTGGCATCTCTGCCAATGATCTGCCCCGTGTTTTTGAACCGTTCTTCACAACCAAGGGGAGTAATCATCGGGGTTTAGGGCTCGCCTGGGTGTACGGAATTGTAACAAATCACGGAGGCGGTGTTGCGTTTTCAACTCCCTCAGAAACCGGCGGCACAACCGTCGAGGTCTACCTGCCAGCCAGCCGACGAGTCATTGTGGAGAAGACAGGAAATACCGACGAGATGGGCGGCGTGGAAACGGTCCTGATGGTCGATGATGAAGATTTGCTGCTTAAAATGACACAGGCAGTTCTATCGTCTTTTGGTTACCGCGTTTTGACGGCCAATTCGGGGACAAAAGCATTGCAGGTCCTCAGTAACGAACCTGTTGACCTGGTAATTACTGATCTTGTGATGCCGAATATGGGCGGGCGAGAACTTATTGAGCGTATCCGACTTATATCCCCGGATGTAAAAATCATTTCATCAAGCGGATACTTGCGCCCCCAAAACCTGGCAGAAAATCTATATCTGCAGAAACCGTTCACCACCCAGGAACTTCTCCAGAAAGTTAAAGAGGCACTGTCAACGGGAACGTCCACATGATATTTTCTTCTCCAAATACTATTGACCTGTGAGGAAAAGGTTTTAGTCATCAACCACCTATGCAAATAGAGAGCCTTAAAGTTTTCTGTGATCTCGCTGAAACCGAGAGCTTCACAAAGGCTGCTGAGATAAATGGGATCACTCAGTCCGCAGTAAGTCAGCAGATCAGTTCTTTGGAACGTCAGTTTAAATCGCTCCTTATCGAGCGCAGCAAAAAGAAATTTAGGCTCACTCGTGAAGGACAGGTACTTTACGAATTCAGCAAGCAAATCATCCAAACCTACGACTCGCTGCATAGCCGGTTGCAAGAGATCAAAGACATCATTTCTGGAACAATCCGGGTAGCGACAATCTACAGTATCGGGTTGCACGACTTGCCTCCATATCTCAAGAAGTTCCTAAAGGCATTCCCGACAGTTAATGTTCATATCGAATACCGACGGGCCAACCAGGTTTACGAAGACGTTCTGGGTAATGTGGTCGATCTCGGTTTGGTGGCATATCCGACGAAAGATCCTAAACTTGAGGTCATTCCGCTGCGCAAAGATATCCTCGTGGTCATCTGTCATCCGTCTCATCCGTTGGCGAAGTTTAGGACCCTGAAGTTGGATCAACTTGCCGGACAGAAATTCATTGGGTTTGAACCAGATATACCGACGCGCAAAGCTATCGATAAAGTGTTAAAAGAGCAGCAAGTCCAAGTACAGCACGTGATGGAGTTCGACAACATCGAAACAGTGAAGCGCGCCGTTGAAATCGAAGCGGGAATCTCAATTGTCCCACAACAAACAATAACCCAGGAAGTCTCCAAGCAGACCTTGGCCGAAGTGCTTATCGAGGGAGTCGAATTATATCGACCATTAGCCGCAATCTACAAAAAAAACAAAGTGCTTTCCCCAGCAATGCGACAATTCCTGAGTATCCTCAAAGGAACTTAGGGAATCCTCAAAACGAATTCCGAGCGAAGTCTAAGATCAAAGACTCCAAGTCCTGAATTAAACATAACAAACATTGGGCGGTATTTAGTGGTATCCGAGGCCGAAGCGGCTCTGTCCGCGGTTTGCGATAGGCCAATACACGAAGAATGATTTGCCAATCACGTTTTCCTTTGGGAAATCCAGCCAACTACGTGAATCTAGACTGTTCATCGTGTTATCGCCCATTACAAAGTAATGATTGGGCCGAATTTGATATTTAAAAGGTTCCCGGGTGTAATGTCCAGAGTATATATCCGATTGAGGGGCCGAATCCGGATTGAAACTGTAGATATTCTCGAACTTCGGCGTGGATGCATCAAGCCGAATTCCATTTATTCGGACATGCCGATCCATTCCGATCTCGAGTGTTTCCCCAGAGAGCCCAACCAATCTTTTGATATAAAACTGATCAGGATTCAAGCCGCTGATGCCTTCCGTTGCAAAAACGACGATATCACCGCGAGATGGTCGGCGAAAATTGTAGCTCAAACGATCCACAAATAAGTGATCGCCAGTGATTTCTTTCAACTTATAAAGATCTTCGCCTTTGCGAAATATTTGGCCTGGTCTGAAACCTGCCCATCCTAGAAATCTATCGTCCGGTGAAAACCATACAGGAATCGTTTTCATTTCACCAGAAGCTGTCCGCACCAGAAGTTCGTGCTTGTTGATAAAACGGGTTGCTGGCTTGAACTTCACGCCCAACAATTCGCAATCTTCATCTGCGATCTTGTGGTGATAGAACGTCCCGCGGACAACGGCGTCGACGAACTTGTTCCAACCGGTGGGAAAAACGACATTGGGATTGTTGGCGAAATTGTCGGTCGTTACTCCATACAGAGTCGGTTGCATCGAACCGGTCGGAATTTTAAACGGCTGAACAAAGAACGTGCGAATTGCCATCGCCACAGCAATTGCAACCAAAAACACTTCCACGTTCTCGCGCCAACCCGAATTTGGGTAAGGCCTCAGGTACTTGTTTGCGGTGGTCTCAAGCTCCTGGATCTTGTTCTTAATTGTCGCAGAATCTGCGTTGGAATTGATGGTCTTGTTTGTGTCCGCCAGCGAGGCAGTCACCGCGCTAATGGCGTCCTTGGATAGCAAATCGCGCTGCGCATTGAGCATGCGGCGAACTTGCTTATATGCTTCGGTTGCCTGACGCACTTGCCCTGACAAAAACCATCTCAAAATCATATAATATCGTAGGTTACCAGAGCCCTAGGCTTTCAAAACTTCAATGAACGCTTCTTGTGGAATGTTTACAGTGCCGAAAGATTTCATTCGTTTTTTTCCCTCTTTCTGTTTCTCCAGGAGTTTGCGTTTACGAGAAATATCACCGCCGTAGCACTTAGCGGTAACATCTTTGCGTAGTGCGCTGACTGTTTCGCGACCAACAATTTTACCACCGATGGCAGCTTGAATGGCGACCTGATACTGCTGGGGGGGGATTACTTCTTTAAGTTTCGCCGCGAGTGCGCGCCCACGGTATTCCGCCTTGGAGCTATGGACGATGCAAGAAAATGCATCGACCGATTCTCCGTTTACCAACATGTCCAGTTTCACCATGTCGGACTCGGCATAATCCGCGTGCTCATAATCCATCGACCCAAACCCGCGAGTGGTGCTCTTGATTCGATCATGAAAATCGATCAAAATTTCATTCAGTGGAAGCATGCTGGTCAACATCACGCGACGTGTATCCAGCGTCTCCGTATGATCAACCATGCCTCGTTTTTCAGAGATCAGATTCATCATGTCACCGATGTGCTCATTCGGACAAATGACAAACGCCTTCACCATCGGTTCTTCGATTTTCTGAATGTAATTGACCTCCGGCATGAAGGCAGGATTGTCGACTTCCTTGACCGTTCCATCGCTCAGCGTGATTCGGTACACAACGCTCGGATACGTCGCGATGATATCCATGTTGTATTCGCGGCGCAGACGTTCCTGAACGATTTCAAGATGCAACAGACCAAGGAAGCCACAGCGGAAACCAAATCCCAAAGCCACAGAGCTTTCGCTTTGAAAAACGAATGCCGAGTCATTCAACTGGAGCTTAGCCAGGTTCGCTTTGAGATGTTCGTAATCGGCCGTGTTAATGGGATAAATCCCACTGAACACCATGGGATGAATTTCCTGGAATCCTGGGAGCGCCTCGGAAGGATTACGGGAATCCGTAATCGTATCGCCCATTTTGGTTTCCAATGGACTCTTGATGTTGGCAGTGATGTAGCCAGTCTCTCCCACTTCCAATTTGTCTCGAACGTATGGCTTGGGATTAAAACTACCGACCTCCTTCACTTCCACTGTCTTGCCGGAGTGAAGTAGCTTTACCTGCATTCCCGGTTTTAATTCGCCATTGAAAACCCGCACGTGGGTAACTACACCTTTGTAAGTGTCAAAATAGGAATCGAAAGCTAACGCCTGGAGCGATTTGGCTCCTGTCGGTTTTGGAGGTGGGATACGTTCCACGATGGCTTCGAGAATTTCTTCAATACCAATCCCCGCCTTTGCACTTGCAGAAATTGCTGTATCCGCCGGTATCGCCAAAATATCTTCCAACTGCTGCTTCGTCATTTCGACGTTCGCATGCGGCAGATCTATCTTATTGATCACCGGGATGATCGTGAGATTTTGCTTCATCGCCAGATGAACGTTCGCGACCGTCTGCGCTTCGACCCCCTGAGCGGCATCGATGATCAACAACGCACCTTCGCAAGCGCTCAAACTTCGGGAAACTTCATACGAAAAATCGACGTGTCCTGGCGTGTCGATCAGATTCAGTTCGTATCGTTCACCATTCTTGGCCGTGTAATACATTGTGACCGGATGGGCCTTGATGGTAATTCCGCGCTCCTTTTCGAGATCCATGGCATCGAGCAACTGGTCAGACATATCGCGATTCGCGATAGTTCCTGTCATGTTGAGCAACCGGTCGGAAAGCGTTGTTTTCCCGTGATCAATGTGGGCGATGATACTAAAATTTCGGATGTGGGCGGCGTCCATTTCGATACAAAACTAACAATAAAACAGTTCGCGAGAAGATACCGTTGAACTTAGCAATGGAAAGGGTAATTTTGCGGGCTTGCTCCCCTGCTCTACCTCCTGGTTTGCTAGGTGACTTTTACATTTTGCAAACGGTCCATAGCAGCTTGCACAGCTTGAAGTGCCATCAGCATTTGGGCACGGATCTGATCATCAGGAGGCGCCTGTGGGTCATTAATCAGCTTGCTCATGGTTGCCAAAATCGCAGGCGTACGCTTTTGCAAACTACTCATGTGCTTCTCCCATGTGAGTTTTTTATTGGCACACTTCAGTAAATCTTCCAGGTAAGCGATGTCATCACGCGTCGTCTTGCGCTCTTTGTGTTCCACGTTTACCCGCTCCAATTCGCTTTGGAGGTCCAGAACAGTCTTTTCGCAACGTTCGATGTCTTTTACCAACGTCACGAGCTCGGCGATCACCTCGCGTTGGTGCTCCGCCGCCTTTTCCATGTGCTTGAACTGCTTTAAAGATGACATGCGAATTTGTACCCAGTGAAGCTTATTTTAATTTCAACAATTCCGCCTCGGTCCACGCCTCGGAGCGCTCGCCGCTAGTCTCGCGAATCTTCTTAATCATTTCCGGAGTGACGGGTTTTCCTGTGTGCTCCCATTCCCGTTTGGCGTAGGTCATGATAGCCGCGATCTGTTCATCGTCAAAAAACGGCAGACCAGGCATTTCCATCTCCCACTTCTTGCCATTCACGGTGATAGGCCCTTTGACCCCATGTAAAATTATTCGACCCAGCCGATCATCGGAACCAAGAACCCAATCAGAATTAAGTAGCGGTGGTGCCAGACCTTCCATTCCGGTTCCCGTTGCCTGGTGACAGGTTGCACACGTCATCGTGAAGAGTTCTTTGCCAGCTTCGAACCGTTTCTGTTCTTCTGCACTCAGCGGTTTGGCAGCAACCGCTGCCGTATAGCCTGCCTTCCCGGTCCATACGATTAAGGGATCAATCTTCTTCACCAACTCCCCGGTTTCCTTCCCAGCGTCCTCCGACAATTTCTTCCATGCTGCGGGTTCAGTTGAGAACACGATCGGTTTGAAGTTGGCTTGAGCCTTTCCTTTTGGCGCGGTCGCGGCGATCCCTTTGAGGATAGCAGCTTGTCGCCAGTCTGAAAGACTCGCCGCGATGGCAAGTAATCGGTCCACATTCTCAGGCTTTCGCTCGGCAATGACACACTGAGCAAGCGCGGCGACGAAGCTTTCGTTCCCCGGTTGCTCTCTCTCCCACATTTTTTCCCGGCCAACTTTTTCCAGGAACGTGAGCTCCCGCTTGTGCAAGCCAGATACCAAGGCATCGCGGAGATAAACAGAATCCCCTGCACTCCTCGCCAGGATAACCATACCTACCTCGGACGCCACATCTGGAATTTCACCAAAACTGAGCGCTAACTGAAGGCGAACCTCTGCATTGGTGGTGTTTACCTGTCGCAGTATTGCTGTCAGCAACTGGTCGTTTGACCCTGCCTTCAAAATAGATTCTGACAAGCGGATCGCAACTGCTTTAACCTTCGGTTCCGGATCGTTCAAAACCTGTATGATAAACTCTGCAGAGAGTTGGTTCATCCCCTCAAGAGTCCATAAGGCGTGCAGTCGCGCCAGCGATTCAACCCCCTTTACTGCAGTAGACCGCAATTCAGACACTGCGTTCGTGTCATTGCCTTCCACCAGAAGTCGCTGCGCCGTTTCCCGGATCGCTCCATTTGGATTCGATAACTGCTGAATCAAATCCGCTGTTTTTGCACCGCCCAATCGTGGAACCTTCGCCAATTTTTTCCCTTCGTGCACGACCCTGTAGATGCGGCCCATTCCTATCGGTTGATCCAGGCCCCGCGATTCGGATTGTTTCCGTAGATAACTTGTCAGAAAAATTTTGTGCTGAATCACACCTCGATACAAATCTACGATGTACAGTGCCCCATCCGGTCCATTGTTTAAGTTCACCGGGCGAAAACGTTCGTCGGTAGACGCCAGAAACTCCGCATTCGTGTAAGCCTGCCAACCTGTGATTTCGCCGTTCTTCTCCAGGAGAACATTGCGCTTGATCAAATTTGCCGAAGGTTCGCAAACGAAAGCGTTGCCATAGAACTCACTTGGGAAGTTGTCACCCCGATAAATCAACGGAGCACACGCCGCAGTAAACGTCGTCAGGGTACCATCCGCTCGCAAGACACCCTCCCGGTAGCCGCGGTTGACTCCGGGTGTTACCCGAATGGGAAAGGTAGCTTGATTGCGAATCGGATCTACGTTAGCGCCCTTCGCCTCCTTGTAATTCGGATTACGAATCAGGTAATGGTGGGGAATGATGTCCATCCGAAACTGGTCTGAGTTCGAATTATAAACAAGACGTCCGAAATCATCCTGGCCGATACCCCATTGCCCGCGAAACAGCGTCGTGTCGCGTTTCCATTCTCCATTAGGCAAACTTTTGAAGCGAATAGTGGTGTCGGCTGAATAGATGTAGTTATCGAGAGCCCAGAACAGTCCATTGGCCGTGTGTTCTGGATTTTTCCGATCACCGTAATCTGTGGCAACTGCGACCTTGGTATCGCATTTCAAATCACCATTGGTGTCCTGGCAGAACCAAAGATTTGGGGGTTCAGCAATCAAGACGCCACCGCGCACCACCGAGATAGCTCGTGGCATCACCAGTTTATCCAAAAAGATGGTTCGTTTATCCATCTTCCCGTCCCCATTCGCATCTTCCAGCACCACGACATTCCCGACCGGTTGGTCTTCCCCTTTACCGTCGTAAGTCTGCATATAGCCGGACATTTCGGCCACCCAGATCCTGCCATCCGCATCGAACGCCATCGCCACCGGATCATGCACAAGGGTGTCGTCCGCAACGGCTTCCACCCGGAATCCAGACTGAACTTTGAAGCATTTAAGCGACTGTTCAATGGTGAGCACCGGCGAGGGTGGAATTTTTTCCTTAGGAACGCGGGATTCCTGCACTTCCCCCGGGGTATCCTTCTTATCTCCTTCTTGCGCCTGAAGACAACTGCCTGTTAAAGCGATGAGAAATACGGCTTTTTTAAACATTGGTGCTTATTAGGTAGGGCGAAACCTAAAATAGCGTGTGCCGGTTGCCAAGTTTTCTCCGCTTGCAGATTCTTGAAAAACTCCATTCAGACTTCCCTGATCGCCTTTTTCCAATGGAAAACTGCGTTTAAACTTCCCCGATCGCCTTTTTCCAATGGAAAATTGCGTCTAAACTTCCCCAATCGTCTTTTTCCAATGGAAAATTGCGTTTAAACTTCCCCGATCGTCTTTTTCCAATGGAAAACTGCGTCTAAACTTCCCCGATCGTCCTTTTCCAATGGAAAACTGCGTTCGAACTTCCCCGATCGCCTTTTTTCTTACGTTGCTGAAACTATTTTTGAAAAGTAGGCGGTTCCCTGATTTGCAAGAGGCAGAAAGGTGTCCAGTCTACCGCCCAAGTATCTAAGTATGGAGATTGTCATAGTTTTTAGCTTGCTCGTCGTAGCCATTGTTCTGTTTTGGAAAGAGTTATTCTCTGTAGACATTACCACGCTCATCGTCCTGATCGCTCTGATCGTTTTCAAAATCCTGACACCGGACGAGGCCTTTTCCGGGTTTAGCTCGGACATCATCATTATCCTCGCTTCGATTTTTGTGTTAAGTGGTGCTTTGCAGAAAACAGGAGTAGTGGATGCCTTGGGAGGCCAATTGCTTCGATTTTCTGGGAAAAGCGAGGGCTGGCTTCTATTTCTCATGATGGCTTTGGTTGCCGCGGTTTCCGCGTTCATGAATAACACCACGGTAACGGCGCTCTTCGTGGCACCAGTGATGGGCCTCGCCCGGAAAATGAAGATTGGCCCATCCCGGTTGCTGATGCCACTGGCTTACGCTTCCATTCTCGGTGGCACCTGCACGTTGATTGGAACGTCGACCAATGTGGCGGTAAGCGGCTACGTCAAAACGTTGGGACTGGAACCAATCGGCCTGTTTGAGATCACTCCCATTGGACTCATCTTTGTGGGAACTGGCATCGCTTACATGATGATAGTCGGTCGGAAACTCGTCCCAGATTACCCGGATGAAAGCCTCACGAAAGATTATGCCATACGCGAGTACATCAGTGAAATCATCGTGCTTGCTGATTCCAGCATGCTTGGGCAAAAGGTTTTCGAATCCGACCTCGCCAAACTGGAATTTCAAATCCTCGCGGTGATTCGCAACCATCAGAAGATGATTCCTGATCGAAATATGAGGGTGGAGAGCGGCGATGTTCTCCTGGTGAAGGCCCGGGCTGAAGAATTGATGAAGGTAAAGCAGACGGCTGGTATCGAGATCAAACCAGAGCTGAAGTTGGATGATCCCAGCTTGCAGAGCGAAGATATCAAGATCGCTGAGGTGCTGGTCTCTCCGAATTCAGACCTGATCGGGCGTACATTAAAGGAAGCGAACTTCCGTCAAAAGTACGGTTTGACCGCCCTTGCTCTTTACCGACAGGGCCATTCCCTGCGCGACAAAATCAAGTATGTCAGGTTGCGCCTGGGTGATTTGTTACTGGTGCAAGGTCCGCCGGAACGGATTGAAACTCTTAAGGGTGGCCGGAATCTGACTCTTTTGGAGGAGATTGAGCCTGGTTTGTATCGTCGCAAGAAAGGACTGGTGGTAGCCGGTTTTTTTGCTGCCGCCCTCGTCGCCAGTGGCCTGGGATGGCTTCCACTTTCGGTCGCCGTTCTGGCATCGGCGGTGTGTGTTATTCTCACTAAATGCATTCGAATCGAAGAGGCTTATGAATTCATCGATTGGCGGCTTTTGATCCTGATTGGTGGAATGACGGCGTTTGGTGTCGCGATGCAAAAAACGGGCGCGGCGGAATGGATGGCAAACAACATTGTACATATCCTTGGACCTCTCGGGCCAAAGGGCATCATGGCTGGCTTTTTTATGGTTACCATTTTCCTGACCCAGCCCATGTCCAATGCCGCAGCCGCCCTGGTTGTTTTGCCAGTGGCATTAAGTGCCGCCGCAAAACTGGGCGTAGACCAGCGAAGTTTTGCCATCGCTATCATGCTGGCTGCTTCGATATCGCTAATCACCCCGTTGGAACCCTCGTGCATCCTGGTCTATGGTCCCGGAAAATATAAGTTCTCTGATTTCGTCAAAACGGGTCTCGGTTTGACCGTCATCCTGGCGGCAATCATCTACTTTCTTGTCCCGGTTTTCTGGCCGTTTTATCCAGAAAAAAAAGCTCCTGTTAAAGGTGGCGAATCAACGATTCAAGCCACACCGCTTCCAGCAAAATGAGTCGTAAACCAACATGCTGGAGTTTGGATGTCAACGCTCCCCTGGATGATGTGTTTGAATGGTGTATTCAGAACCATAGTGTTGATCGAATACTGTTGGCGCTTCGAATGCAGCAGGTACATGGCCGGTGGGGCCCACTGGTTCCGGGACTGGATACGAAAGCTAAACAATTGTTTGGTGCGCACCTCGTCGACTCATTTTTGGCCTCTGCCTGGCCTGCAACGAAACTGATTCAGCATCCGGCCCAAATCATGATCATCGCCTTCAATGCGGAGACTAAGAGAACAGTCCTTGAAAATGGATCCACGCTATCGGCCTGGCTCCACAATGCTCAATCGCCATTGCCAGAGGACCTTTGTCTGTTTAGTGAAAAAAGCGCAATGCCGGTCCTTGTCAGTTGCACACATGAACGGGACGCATGGCTCATCACAGACAAAGCCATGACTTTGAGGGGGACAGCCAAGGCTCGGCTTAAGACTGCCGAATTGACGATCCCACAAACCAAATATTTTTGTAAGCGGTGGTAGGAGCTCGGACACTTAGCTAATCAGACAGTTTTCGGCAACTCCGCCACCGCCCCTCGGCTCAATACACGGGTGACGAAAAATCCAGCGATGCATGCGATCAGAATCCAGACGCTGACCACCTGAGAGAATGTAAGACCTGCAAAATAGGTTTGTGGACTATCAGCACGAATAAATTCCACGGGAAATCGGACAATCGCGTATCCGATTCCGCAGAACCAGACGATGTCTCCATCGCGTTGTTTCGCTTTAAACCTTGAGTTCAACCACAGGCACAACCCCAGTGCCAATATGACTTCGTAAATCTGCGTGGGATGCACTGGCAACGATTTCGTTTCTCCGTGAGAGAGCAAACCGAGTTTATGATGTTGCTCGAACGCTGCAGACTCAGCCGGAAATTGAACCGCAAATGGCATATTCGCGGAAGACACCGAGGGGACTGTTTGCACCTGCAATTGTTTTACCGGTGAAAGCGCGCTCAAAGTCTGCGGAGTTGCACAGACGTCTCCCCAGCAGCAACCCGACATAAAGCAGCCCACCCGCCCAAACGCCAGGCCAAGTGCCAACGAGGGTGCCATGATATCCAACAGCCTGGGGGTTGAAATTTTTCGGACCTTCGCATAGATGATCACTGTGAGAAATCCAGCAATTGCTCCTCCGTAGAACACCAGTCCCCCGCCCTCCCAGAGTTTAAGTGTCTCCCAAAACCCAAGAGGCTTTGGAGAGTAGAACATCCGACTGCATAAGCGTGCTCCGGCCGGACCGATAACCATCAGAAGTAAGACCAGGTTATCGATATGCCGTGGGGAAAGACCGGACTTTTTGGCGCGCCACCGAGCGAGGAGGAATCCCCCGATGAAGCCAAGCAGGAGCATCGCTCGATAAGAGCCAATGTAAGGTTCCGCCCAAAGATATGGATGCATGATGTTTTACACCGAATCGGCAGTGCGCAACGCTTTAGACGCCAAATGGCCCGAGTAATGAACGATCCTTGCCCGGTACCGGCAGCCGGCTCGCCATCCGCAATCGCGCACCAATTTGCTTCGCGGTCGCGATCATTTCCGTTGCGCAGTCTGCAGGAAGCCAGATCTTGCAGTTATGTTCCCATAACCCAAGCCACGCCTGAAAGTGTTCTTCTTTCAACGAGAGCGGCACGTGTCGCATTGCCATTGCTCCATTATAGAGAGAAGGCCCGCCCGTCACCGTTGACCAGAAATTTGCGATCTTCTCCAAATGCTCCGGCCAATTCTCGATCTGCTCATTGAACACCGGCCCAATCAACTGATGTTGCTGCACATCAATATAAAAGTGTCGCAGCAACTCCATTAACTTTGTGCGTCCGCCAATTCGATCAAACAGAGTCTGCTCAGTCATATATAATCTCGTCCAGCCGTACTCATGCGGATTGAACTACCGGTAAATACCTTATTCGGGGAAGCCGAACGATTAAGCCAATATACCCTTTACCAATTCTCCATGCACATCGGTCAGACGATGGTGACGCCCTTGATACTTGAAGGTCAGCTTGGTGTGATCCACTCCCATCCGGTTGAGGATGGTTGCATTCAAGTCATGTACATGCACGGGATCACGGACGATGTTGTAGGAATAGTCATCGGTTTCACCGTAAACGACTCCCGGCTTTATGCCACCACCCGCCAGCCACATGCTGAAGCACCGCGGATGATGATCGCGGCCGTAGCTTTCTTTCGTCAGCGGACCTTGGGTGTATACCGTGCGACCAAATTCCCCACCCCAGACAATCAGTGTATCCTCGAACATTCCCCGTTGCTTCAAGTCGTTTATTAACGCAGCACTCGGCTGATCGGTGTCCCGACATTGACCCGGGAGCTGTCGCGGCACTGATTCATGATGGTCCCAGCCGATATGATACAACTGGATAAATCGCACATCCCGCTCCGCCAGTCGCCGTGCGAGAATGCAATTGTAGGCATAAGTCCCTGGCCTACGAGAATCCGGCCCATACATTTCGAAGGTGGACGCAGGTTCGCTGGAAAGGTCCGTCAAATCAGGGACCGAACTCTGCATCTTGAAAGCCATCTCATACTGCGCGATCCGCGTGGCAATCTCAGGATCGCCATACTCCTGAAAATTCATTTCGTTCAATTTACCAATGTCATCCAGCATGGATCGACGCGATTTGGCGCTCAGTCCCGGAGGGTCTGTCAGATACAGAACCGGGTCCCCATTGGAACGAAACTTTACCCCTTGATAACGTGAAGCAAGGAAGCCGCTGCCCCACAGGCGGTCATACAACGGTTGATCCACTTTCCGCCCGGTGCCGCGCGAAATCATGACGATGAATGCCGGAAGGTTTTTGTTTTCGCTCCCGAGCCCATAGGCAAACCAGGAACCCATGCAGGGCCGACCCGCAATCTGGCTGCCGGTCTGAATAAAGGTAATGGCAGGATCGTGGTTGATGGCTTCCGTGTGCATCGATCGAATGATGCAGATGTCGTCCACTACTTTCGCGGTGTGCGGCAACAATTCGCTGAGCCACGCCCCGCTCTTGCCGTGTTGCGCAAATTTGAAGAGAGAGGGTGCGACCGGAAACTCCTTCTGGTTGGAAGTCATCCCGGTGAGACGTTGTCCTTTGCGAATGGAGTTTGGCAATTCCTCAGCAAACTTCTCTTTCAACCCCGGCTTATAATCGAATGTATCCATTTGCGAAGGAGCCCCGGACTGAAACAGGTAAATGATTCGCTTGGCCTTGGCAGCGAAGTGGGGCAAACCCGGCAACCCTGCATTGATGCCCTCTTGTGGGCCAGGAAGTGCAGCGCCGAAAAGGTTCGGATTCAACAAGGATCCCAAAGCCGCTGCGCCGATGCCGGTGGCTGCTTTTCCGAAGAATTGCCGCCGCGTGAGCATCAACTTGTGTTCTTGTTCCAGGTTCATGGCTATTGCTTTGTAACTACTTCGTCGAGGTTCAGGATGACGCTCGCCACGGTGGTGTAGGCGGCAAGTTCTGAGGAATTCAATGCGGCGTTGGGCTTGGAGTCACCCAGAGTGAGGAATTTCGTAGCCGCACTTTCGTCGCCTTTGAATTCAGCAAGGCGCCGTTCCAAGCCAGCTTTCAGGACCGTTATTTCCGCCTCTTTAGGTTTGCGGGCGGTTGCCAGCAGGAAGCCATGAGCTATGCGCTGCTCAATCGAGGATCCGCCCTCCACCAACATGCGTTGCGCCAGCGCCCGGGCTGCTTCCACGTAAGTCACATCATTCAACAATGCCAAAGCCTGCAATGGCGTTGAAGTTCTCGAGCGCGACACCGTGCAAATCTCACGGGTTGGCGCATCAAAGGTCGACATCGCCGGCGGGGACACGGTTCGTTTCCAGAAGGTATAAAGGCTGCGCCGGTATAAATCTTCCCCCGTCCCCTGCTTGTAAGTGGCGAACCCGGTTCCCTCCGGTCCTGCCGCAAGCTCCTCCCACAAACCGGTCGGCTGGTATGGTTTTACGGCAGGTCCACCCATCTTCTCCGAAAGCAAACCGGAAAGGGACAGCGCCTGGTCGCGAATCATCTCCGCGCCCAGCCGCAACCGCGGCCCGCGTGTCATCAGGATGTTCCCGGGATCACGTTCCAACAACTCGGGGGAAACACGTGAGGACTGACGATAGCTGGCGCTCATCACGATCAGTTTCTGCATCGCTTTCATGTCCCAACCGCTCCGCATGAATTCTGTTGCCAGCCAATCGAGCAATTCCGGATCAGTCGGCTGATCCCCTTGCAACCCAAAGTTCTCAATGGACTTCACCAGCCCGTTGCCGAAGTAAGCGGCCCAAAAGCGATTCATCGTGACACGTGCCGTGAGCGGATTTTCCGGCGAGACGAGCCAGCGAGCCAGACCAAGACGATTGGTGGGCGCGTCTGATGGAAGCTGCGGCAAGATTGCGGGGACAGCCGGAAAAACACGCTCCCCGGGTTGATCGTAAGCTCCCCGGACAAGAATGAAGGCCGGCCTCACTTCTCCCTCCTGTTCCTGCATCACCATGGTGGAGGGAATATCTTCGTCGACGTTTTTGCGCTCACCATTGAGCTGCGCCATCTCCTCCGAGAGGCGTTGATATTCCGGCTGATAGGACAGAAAATATTCCCGAGCCATCTTCACATCTGCCTCGGTTCGCTTCGGCACCGGTTTGTTTCTGAAGATTCTGGCTAATAGTGGGTTAAGCGTCGGGTGCTCGTCGTCGGTGACGGTCAGCCGGAATTTTCCAATCTGAGTCTTGCCGGGGTTGTTCTGGGTCAGCTTGAATTTTAGAGCCGCCCCTTTCGGCAAAGTGAATGGCGACTTCACTTCAAAAAACGCGGTGGTTGCCTCGCCGTTGGTTGACACCGCGCTCCATCCGCCAATCCCGTTCGAACGTGGAGATAAGAGGAGCGATGCTTTGAAACCGGCCAGTTCGCTGCTGGCGTTTACCTTTCGAAATTCAACCGGCTTACTGCTTCCGTCCGGGTTCGTAAGTTCCACCGAAAAGGAGTGCAAAACAAACTTTCCATCCGCACTTCGGCCCAGCTGATTACTGCTCCCGGTAATCGGCAATACATCCAGCCGAATTCCAGTTATGTTGGTCACTTCGGTCTGCCCCACAACCACGTAAGTATCTGTCTCGGCGATATCTCCTTCCGCCACGATCGAAGCATCTTCCAGGCTCCTCAGAGTTGGCTTCCCACTCTCCGCTTTGAACTCACTTAGCTTCAGTGTGCTCCAAACTGGCTCGTTGGTAAGAACTTGTTTCTCCCAGTCGTTCTGCTGTCCCTTCAATACGGTGACCAACTCATCCATCTTTTTCTGTTTCGTCCCTATCTTCGTGTCGAGGACCGCCAGTTTTGCATCGAGCTCCGGAACCGGGAGTTTCAGGGTCGGTTTCGTGCTGACCACATTATTGCGTTGCACGTTTGAGCGATCCACTGCCCGCTCAGCAATGTTGTTGAAGAACGCAAACATGCTGTAGAAATCTTTGGCGGTGAGCGGATCGTATTTATGATCGTGACAGCGCGCGCAGCCCAGGGTCAGCCCGAGCCAGACCGTGGCCGTCGTATCAACACGATCGATGACCTGTTCGGCGAAGAATTCTTCGGCAATGCTTCCCGCTTCCATGTTGATCCGTTGATTTCGATGGAAACCGGTCGCGATTTTTTGGTCCAACGTCGGAGTGGGTAAAAGGTCTCCGGCGATTTGTTCAATGGTGAACTCATCGAATTTTTTATTCTCGTTGAACGCTTGGACGACCCAGTCCCGCCATGGCCACATAACCCGTTCGCGATCTACCTGGTAACCATGTGTATCGGAGTAACGTGCGAGGTCGAGCCAATCGACTGCCATGCGCTCGCCATAACGCGGCGAAGCCAGCAAACGATCGACCACCCGTTCGTAGGCATTGGGTGACGTATCTTCCTGAAACGCCTGGAGTTCCGACGGGGTCGGAGGCAACCCCGTGACATCCAGGGTAACGCGTCGCAGGAGCGTCGCTTTGTCTGCTTCCCGTGAAGGTTTCAATCCTTCCGTTTCCAGGCGGGACAAGATGAAATGATCAATCCCATTACGGGTCCACCCTTTGGCCTTTACCTGGGGAAGTTCTGGATGCCGGGGTTTTTGAAAGGCCCAATGTTCTTCCCATTTAGCCCCCTGCCCTATCCATTTCTTGAGGGTTTCCTTTTGCGCGACCGTCGGTTGCCGGGGGTAATCCGGAGGGGGCATCTGCTCATCGGGATCTGTTGAAAAAATTCGCTTAACGATTTCGCTCTCGTCCGGTTTACCCGGCACTATCGGGAATCTACCCTTCCGCTCTGCGAAAATGCCTTCCCTGGTATCAAAGCGCATCTTCGCTTTACGCGTGGATTCATCAGGCCCGTGACAGTGGAAACAATTGTCAGAAAGGATCGGGCGAATATCACGGGTGAAACTGACCTGCGCAGAATTGTTCGCCGGCTTTTTAGTTTCTGCATTCACTGTCCATGCCATGCTCACCAAGGCGCACAGAATGACCGAGCTGGTAACAACCTGTCTGATGAAACGTTTGATCACGAGAATTCGGCTGTAAATTACCAACGAATCCCTCGGTTCCCCAGAAAAAACGTTCTTAGACTCAACTGAAAATCAAAAAACAAAGGACCGCGATTACCGTCGGAGCCAGTGCTCCCAAAAAAAGCTTCACAGGCGAGACTCCATCTGGAAAAAACTTGGACAAGATAGATTGCCCGGCGGGGTTTGGTGCATTGGCTATGACCGTCAATCCTCCACCGGCCAGAGCTCCCGCCATGACAGCGTATTTCAGCTCCGGACTGAAACTCGGCACTAACGACGCGAGATAGGTAATGGCCGCATTGTCATTGAAACCGGTCAACACGGTCGCTCCCAGCAGGAGCGGAATCTTGTCGAGCCTGCTCAGAACTGGTTCAAGCCACCACCCCTGTAAACCTCCATGCACCACCAGCCCCGCAAGGAAGAAGCCGACCATCAATGGCTGGCGCAGACGCAGCTCATTCTGGTGATGCTCCGTTGCTTCGCTGAACGCCAGGTAAAACAAGAATCCACCAATGAAAAAACTGGGGTAATGACTATTCAGAACGGTCCAGGCAAGAAACACGATGTGGACCGCCGTGATCCAGAATGGAATCGGGTCATTGCGGTTCTCCCGAATATCCGCCGCATCACCATCCGAAGTAACGGCGGGCAACATGCGCGCAAATTCCTTACGAAAAATAAAGTAATAGAGACAATTGGAGGTGACGATTGCCAGGACCGCTTTCCAGCCGAAAGTTGTGAGCATATGAGCCGTTCCCCATCCCCACTTCCCTGCCACCATCAGAACGGGAGGCGCGGCAAAGTTGGTCAGGACTCCCCCAATGGAAACGTTCACGAAAAGTAAACCGAGGGTGGCATAGGCGAAGGTTGCACTTGGCTTGCGGTCATAAAACTTTTGCCCGAGCAGGATTGCACCAATCGTCATGGCAGCCGGTTCCGTGATGAATGAACCAAGAACAGGAGCAACCGTTAGGATCGATAGCCACCATGCCGCCGCTGATTGCTTTCCAATTCGTGCGACACCCGACATCAGTTGTTCAGCAAACCGGAGAATCGGTCGGCTGGCGGCAATCGCCATGATAACGACCACGAACAACGGTTCCGTGAAATTTAATCCAGAGTGGAAATAATGTTTGGCGCTCGACCATCCTTTCGAAATCGTAATCGCAATCAATAAAGGAATAATCCAAATGCCGAAAATTGCCTCGACCTCGCCCAGGAAATGAAAAACCTGTGCCCGGAATGACACTTCATCCGAGCCATTGGTCCGTTCCCTGTGTTCCGCCTCGTAACGATGGGATAGTTTTGTAAAAAACGGCGCGAGAAATGTGTGCAGGATCGCGAGGATGAAAATGACAGTAGCAACAAGGTTGAACGGTTCTTCCTGAAACCGACTCGTCAATACCGTGACGATGGATGGGCTATTAGTTACCGCATACTCCGAAAGAGGACGAGGGAAGTGGGCACCGGCAGCAGGCTCAGACGCCAGACAGGATATCCCTGCCGTGAAACAGGTTGCCAGGATCGGTGCTAAAAATCGTCTCATTTGATCGCGCAATGAAGCACGTGCCAGACTCTTTGTAGAAGCGGTGCGGATTTGCTCCCGACCGGGGCCTACCAAGGGAAATGACACGCATCATTGCATTTCTGCAATTCAATCGCTGAATGGCGGCCCGACCATTCAAAAACCTCCAGGCACACACGCACCTGAACCCTTTTTTCGTTCGGCGGCAAGCTAGCCTCGCAGCGGCTGAAAATAAACAAAAAATGTCCTGAAGGCGAAGCAAACGTCCTGGCCACCCAACAGTATGGGATCAGAAACGCTGGCCAAACGGCGCAAATCCCGGCTAGACACTTCTCCTAAAAACCGGCATAACCATATGCATAAGCATGCTGCATAATTATTCAGACGATCAAGTCCGCCTTGCAGCACAGCTTTATTACCGGGACGGACTGCCCCAGGCGGAAGTCGCAAAATTCACAAATGTTTCCCAGGCTAAAGTTTCTCGGTTGCTTTCTCTCGCCCGTGAACGTGGCATCGTGCGGATCACGGTGGAAGAATACCAACCTCGCGATCTGGAATTGGAATCTGCGATCAAGCGGCAACTCGGCATCGGGACTGTAGCTGTGATCAAGACGGCGCAGGACCTGTCCGCTGCGGATCTTCGAAGAACCGTCGGGCACTTTGCCGCTCAATTTGTGGCGACACTGCTGAAGTCGGAAAGTGTCGTGACCATCTCTGGTGGACGAACCATGCGGGAACTGGTCTTCGCCCTTCCCCAGGGTGGTAACAAACAAGTTACGGTGGTGCAGGCGATGGGGAGCGTGGATTCCAGTGTTAGCCCCGTAGATGCATTGGAACTTGGCCGCACACTGGCCCAACGTTTTGGTGGAACGTTTCTCACGTTGAACACCCCGGCCTTTGTTCCGGATAAAAAGACTCGTACAGCTTTTCTTCAACTCGAACAGATTCAAGACATACGGCGCCGCCTGAATCGGGCCGAGATAGCTTTGGTTGGTATCGGCACATTGCAAAATTCGGTGTTCGCAGAAAGAGGCATTTTGGAACGCAAAGATGTTGCTGAACTGAAGGACGCCGGAGCGATCGGCGAAGTTTGCGGACGTTTTTTTGATGCCCAGGGCAAAGAATGTCAGACCGAGTGGAAAGACCGCGTCATCAGCATCGATTTTGAGCAGTTGCGAAAGATCCCCCAGGTGGTTGGGATCATTGCGGGAAGTGATCGCACGGAAGCAATTCGCGCAGCAGTTAAGGGCAAACTTTTGAAATCCCTTGTCATAGATGAAACAGGTGCCCGCGCACTGCTCCAAGATGACAAAAAGAAGAATCACAAATTATGAAAACTCAATTCCTCACACTACTCCTCGGCATGACATCGCTCCTGACCGTGGCTGCTGATAAGCAGGCCTCCGTCCCAACGAAAGCAAAGTGGAACGTCACGGAACATGTCCCCCTCGATAAATTCATCCTCCAGAGTCATCGCGGGGCGGGTGTGCTCTCGCCCGAGAACACCACTGAAGCGTTCGAGCTCGGATGGAAGTTGAAGACTTATCCAGAAGCGGATATTCGCACGACCAAAGATGGGGTGATCGTCGCCTTTCACGACGCAAACTTCAGCCGCGTGGTGAAAGGGGCCAGCGAAGAATTAAAAAAGAAAGGTGTTCAGGATCTGACTTTCGCAGAGCTGCTCAAACTGGATGTGGGAGCATGGCATGGCGACAATTTTCAGGGCCGCCGGGTTTGCAAGATGTCAGAGATTTTCGAACTGATGCGCAATCGGCCTGGGCGACACCTCTACCTCGACATCAAGAATGTGGATTTGAAGAAACTCTCCGACGAAGTGAAGCATGCCGGTGTTTCAAAACAGGTGATTCTGGCCAGCCCGAAGCCGGAACAGATTCGGGAGTGGAAATCGTATCTCCCTGATTCCGGAACGCTGCTATGGATGAGCGGGGATGAACCAACAAGACGCGCACGCATTGAACAGCTCAAGAAAGAAAACTTCGCCGGGATTACCCAACTACAGATCCATATTCATCCCAACACAAAGAAGGAGAGCTCTGACCCGTTCCTCCCGTCGAACGCCTTCATTATTGAAGTTGGAGACGAACTGCGAAGTCGCGGCATTCTCTACCAGGCACTTCCCTACATGGACGATCGAACCGCTTACGCTACCTTGATGGACCTTGGTCTTGCCTCCTTTTCGACCGATTATCCGGATACCACGCTGCAGGAGATTCGCTCGTATTATCAAAAGCATGGAAAAGCAGTTACGACCAGTCGCCGTTAAGTTTCTCCTGACTCACACCAAATGAAATTCGCCACCCGCAAACTGACCCTCGCTGAAGCTTTAAGTTCCGCTCGAGAAACTCGCTCCCTCGAGATTGGCAAAAACAACCTGCATAAAACCGAGGCCTTGTTCCGCAAACATTTTACGGGAAGGACTGCGGTGATCGTGGCGGATCAATATACGCTACCAATCGCCGGCGACGCTGCGATGGACGCAGTTGCAAAAGGCGGACATGCAGTTGAAAAGCCTTTCGTCTTCACAGATCCCGATCTCTATGCCGAATACAGTTACGTCCAAGACCTCGTGGACTCTTTGCAAAAACACGACGCTATCCCGATTGCAGTTGGCTCGGGCGCAATCAACGACATCGTAAAACTTGCCGCGCATAACACAGGTCGTCCTTATATGTGTGTAGCAACCGCGGCTTCCATGGACGGTTATACTGCTTTCGGTGCATCGATTACGTTCCGTGGTTCGAAGCAGACGTTCAACTGCCCTGCCCCCACGGCTGTCCTCGCAGATATTGAAATCATTCGCAATGCGCCAGGCCACATGACCGCTTCGGGATACGCCGATCTTCTGGCGAAAATGACTGCCGGTGCGGATTGGATTGTGGCGGATGCGTTAGGCATTGAGGCGATCGATGAACAAGCTTGGAACATCGTTCAAGGAGGGTTGCGTGATGCATTGCGAAATCCAGCTGGCGCCAGTGCCAAAGATGAAACTGCTATCGGACAACTTACCGAAGGCCTGATGCTCGGTGGGTTCGCCATGCAATGGTCCAAGTCCAGCCGACCGGCCAGTGGCGCAGAACACCAGTTCAGCCATCTGTGGGATATGCAGGACCACACCCATAACGGGCACGCTCCCTCTCATGGGTTTAAAGTGGGAATTGGAACGCTCGCGGTTGCGGCTCTATACGAACATTTGCTCCAACAGCCGATTGAGAAACTTGATGTAGATCAGGCGTGCGCTGCGTGGCCGGATCTTTCGACAATTGAAAAGCGCATTCGCAGCGTTTTCGCCGGAAGCGATTTCACCGCGAAAGCCATTGAGGAAACGTCGGCCAAATACATCAGCAGAAACGATCTCCATGTTCAATTGAATGAACTGAGGTCCAGGTGGCCGCAGATCAAATCCGATCTTAAGGAACAACTCCTGCCCCACTCTGAGTTGAAGCTGATGTTATCCGCAGCAGGAGCACCAACAGAGCCTGAGCAGATCGGCATCTCCCGCCAGCGTCTTCGCGACAGCTTCGAGCAAGCCTACTATATCCGACGCCGCTTCACAGTTTTAGACCTGATCATGACAGCAAACCTGCACACCTCCAGCATGGAGGCGCTGTTTGGACCTCGCGGTGTTTGGCCCGTTTGACGTTATGGAACCACGAATCAGTTTTATCACTCTGGGCGTTTCGGACTTGAAGCGGTCGACAGCGTTCTACTCCGAAGTTCTGAAACTTCCGATCAAGCAGGCACTGCCAGAAGTAACCTTTTTCGAACTGGGCAAGACCTGGCTCGCTCTCTATCCACGCGAACTGCTGGCTGCCGATGCGGGAGTGTCGGCGGAAGGTTCCGGCTTCCATGGTTTTGCCCTGGCCCACAATGTCTCGACCGAGAATGGCGTGGACGAGTTGCTGCGCGAAGTCGAAGCCGGAGGTGGTCGCGTAGTGAAGCCCGCAAAAAAAGCGGATTGGGGTGGCCGCTCTGGTTACTTCGCTGATCCTGACAATTTTATGTGGGAAGTAGCCTGGAACCCTCAATTTCCGCACGTATAACCTATGCTGCAAACACCCCAGCCTCATCACGCCTCAAGCCCTTCTGCCCGAGCCGGTTTGATCGGTCGCTTCTTCGCACCGGCAGAGTCAGCGCCGCAAATCGCAGGAAACGATCAAGAGATAAAAGCGCAGTTCAAGTATTGGCAGAAACGCGTGGTGATCTCTTCTCTGATTGGATACGCAATCTTCTACATCGTCCGGAAGAACCTGAGCATCGCGATGCCGCTGATGGAGAAGGACCTTGGTATTACCAAAACACAGCTTGGAATTTTCCTGACTCTCCACGGGCTGATTTATGGGGTTTCAAAATTCGCGAATGGTTACCTCGGTGACCGATCGAATGCCCGAAGTTTCATGGTCTGTGGACTGATCCTTTCGGCGTTGTGCAACATCGCGTTCGGCTTTAGCTCTGCCGTGTTTGCCCTGGGAATATTCTGGATGGCGAATGGATGGTTCCAGGGAATGGGATTCCCCCCCTGCGCGCGCCTCATGACACATTGGATTCCGCCGCGGGAGTTGGCCACGAAGATGTCCGTGTGGAACACATCACACTCCATTGGGGCGGGCCTCGTAGTCGTGCTTTGCGGCTATCTGGTTGTGTTCGGGTGGCGGTGGGCGTTGTTCGGCCCGGCGATCATAGCCCTCCTTGGCTCCGTGTTCATTTGGATGACGTTGCCTGACACCCCTCGTTCTGTTGGACTGCCGGAACTTACCGAAACGGAACTGGGCAAAAGCAATAACACCGGGAGCCCGGCTGAATTCAAGGCGTTTGTCCGCAAGCATGTGTTCGGGAACCCATATATTTGGATATTCGCATTCGCAAACTTCTTCGTTTACGCCATGCGCTACGCAATCCTCGATTGGGGTCCCACGGTGCTGCACCAGTTCAAAGGTTTCGATTTGAAAAAGGCGGCGTTGATGACGGGTGCCTTCGAATTGTCCGGCATCGCGGGAATGCTCCTTATGGGATGGCTCACGGACAAGGTGTTCAAGAGTCGTGGAGCAAGGACCTGTTTCTTCTGTATGGGCATGGCGGCACTGTCTGTATTAGCCTTTTGGAAACTGCCTGAACTCGTCAAGATGCTTACGGCGGCAGGTATTCCAAATCTCAAAGCAGACTCACTTGTTTTGAACACAATAACTTTTTGTTGCGCGGGTTTCTTTATCTACGGACCCCAGGCGCTCGTTGGGATCGCCGTTGCCAACCTTGCGACTAAAAAAGCGGCAGGCACCGCCATCGGTTTTACCGGACTGTTCGGCTACGCCAGCACGATCCTTTCCGGATGGGGGTTGGGTTCCCTGGTGGACAAACATGGCTGGGACGCCGCATTCCTTGGCATAATGACTGCTGGCCTGATCGGAACCATCCTCTTCGCCTGTGCCTGGCCCGCAAAAGCGCATGGTTATAATGTGGAGCCCGACAGGAAACCAGTGACTTAAGCGATGCGGTCGATAGTCCGTGATCCTTGGAGTGCGCCACTTGCCGTAGCCAACTGAGTGGCACGATAGACTGAATCAATAATTGGTGGATCCCAGTTTGTGCCGAAAATCAAACGGTTGCGGGGCATCCAAACACATCGTGCGGAGTCGCCATTTCTCGGGCCCGGAAGTGTATGGTTCCTGATAGGGAATGGTTTGCGCTTACAATGTGGACCAAAAATGGGATCGAGCGGTGAGACATTTAGCGGTATTGACCGGGCAAGGCAAATCCAGTCGAACAGCCTTGCATCGTTGACTTTCTTTGGGGAGCTACATCAATATCCGGCAGGTGTTTCGTCTTGCGACAAGATGGTTGATCGTTGCGCTTTTAGCGTTCACGCTCGGCTTTCACTGGACCATCCTCCAATCCGCGGCGTGGATGGGCATGATGGTTCGTTATTCTCAGGAAACCTCTTTCACCCAGGCTGTCGAAAAAACGTTCAACGGTCAGCATCCCTGCAAGCTTTGTCATTTTGTGAAGGAAGGTAAGCAGGCGGAAAAAAAGACCGAAGGTGAACTTAGCCTGAAGAAGTTCGATCCTTTCTCTGAACACAATAGGGTTGTTTTTTACTTTGCATTGTCCCGGTTGATTCTTGAAGAGCGAGCCCTTTCCTTTGAGGTTCGCACTGAAACACCTCCCCTGCCCCCTCCCCGGTTGGCGTAACAGGTTTCCCACCATTCTCTTCAGCTGTTCGTGGCTGAACTTAGTTCCGAGTTTTTTGCTCGGATCATTATCTCTGTTCCTGAAAAGCGCCGAAGTGTCGGTGCATCCGATGAAACGTTTTACGCGCGGATTTACGCTGGTTGAACTCCTGGTTGTCATTGCCATTATCGCCATCCTGGCGGGAATGCTGTTGCCTGCCCTGGGGCGAGCCAGGGAAAAGGCGTGGTCTGCCAACTGTCTCAGCAATCTCCGTCAGATCGGGATCGCCAGCCGTTTGTATGCAGACGATAACGACGATTCGCTGCCTCGTTCGGCCCACCAGGGACAATCCTGGGTAGCCCGATTGCAACCGTATGCTGGCGGCACGAACCTATGGCGTTGTCCCCGGGACACCAACAAGACACGACGCTACAGCTTCGCGATCAACGACTTCCTTTTGCCGGAACAGAATGGAACCGGAGGCACGGACTTTTCGCGAACTACTCGAGTGCCTTCTCCTACCGACACGTTTTTCATGGCGGAGTGCAGCGATACCTACGCCAACAACGATCACTTTCACTTCGCAGATCCAGATGATGGGGATTATTCGCCCGCTGGATTCACTGGAAGCATTGCCGTAAACCGGCATCAAAACGGAGCCAATTACCTGTTCGTCGCTGGCAACGTGCAATTCCTGAAATGGAACCTTCTCCAGACGGACTTAAACCGAAAGGGATCACGCTTTGTGAATCCCGTCGGAAAACCTTAATTGCAGCTTGTTGACACCTGGAAAATGAAAATTATTAATTGGATTGTTGCGTTGGTCGGTTCCATCGCACTTGTTTCGCACAGTTTTGGGCAGGATCATGGTCATTTGGAAATCGGGGCCGCCAGTACGAACCAGAATGCACCATTGATCTTCGCTAATGGTTCCATCTTTGCCACAGAATCGAGTTACATAAAAACTCTCAACTACACCAACAGCGGCCGATACGCCGGCTTCTATGAAGGCAACATCACGTTGACTGTTCGCGCGGCGACGCAGGATTACGCGGGCCCGGAAGCGGATCACCCGGCATTGGGGGCGCATGTTTACGCACAGATCGTTTCGGTGGAAGGTCCCACTGGGGGAGTCCTTGGTTGGTGGGAAGCGTTGGCGAACAGCCCGACTATCTCGGTCCTTACAGGAACAACATCGAGCAACACCTTTCGCGTGAGCAGTACCGATGGCTCTCCGCTCGCGGATCCCTTCGGGCATATCCATGGCCGACGTTTTACCGCCACACTGCCGGGGATATACAAGGTGACGTTCAAAGCTTTCGACGTTTCCACAAATGGAGTGGGGGGTGATCCGATTCATACACCATCAGCACCAGTGACGATTTACTTCCAAGCCGGCATCAACATCGCCTCAATTGAACGAAACGGCACCACGAGCGAGGTGCGTTTTGGTTCGGTTGCCAATCGCACCTTTGCATTGGAATACAAAGATTTTCTCAGCGGCACCAACTGGACACAGACTGGCAACGAGGTGGTGGGCAATGACCTGCTTCAATCATTAACTGACACCAATGCGAATCCGACTCGCTTTTACCGCATCAAGAGGTTTTAGCTTCCCGACCTGACAGGAAGGAACTGCGGTTCCTTCCTGTTTCCTCCCAAAACCAGCTTGCTTTCACAAGGTAAGATGAGCATCTATTTGGACTTTAGGAGAAAACAACATTCTGACAAAACCGCTAATTTCATTTGGCCCATGCTGACCTCACACGAACTCTTCGGTTTTATGCCTCCTGCTCTCGCGATGCAGATCCTGGATTACACCTACGAAAACGATCGCGATCTGTATAAATTGACGGTGAACGCGGTGGCTGACGCCCGGAAGCTCCGTCCGGTTTTTTACGAACGCAAGCCCCGTCCCGAACGGAATCAGGAAATGATCGCGATGTTGGGCAAACCTCGTCTGGACCTGGCCGCCGGAACTCTAATCCGAGGCTGGCTCCTGAAAAAGCATCGGAACATGCTGATCGATTTCCTCACCATTCTTGGAATCGAGCATAAGGAAGGTGTTGTGGATGATCTGCCAACGAACGTAACCGACATGAAGCTCACCGCCGCGATCGACACATTGCTTTCCAAGTACCCGCGGGAGGAAGTCGCTGTTTATCTGAACGCGTTCTACGCCATGAACGACATTTCCTGGTTGAATCTAAAGCAAATGCTTCAAAACGATTCGCGTTTGCAATTCAACGGTTAGTTCCTCCGTTTAAGACCGCCGGTTGTAAATACATCCGATGAGGGAAACGGATCCATCCACGGATCCTTTCCCTGACAGTGCCGTCCAACGGCGTCCTCGCTCCCTCTCTCTAACGTTCCTTCGTTTCAAACCTGGTGCCTCCTCTGGAGATTCAAAAATGGCCTTTTTCCTCGTTTTTTCCCGTGCAAGCACCTGTAACGCAGGTTTCATGTGCTCGCGGGATCCGCAACGACCGGAAACGTAGGTTTCATGTGCTCGCGGGATCCGCAGCGACCTGAAACGCAGGTTTCACGTGCTCGCGGGATCCGCAACGACCGGAAACGCAGGTTTCATGTGCTCGCGGGATCCGCGACGACCGGAAACGCAGGTTTCACGTGCTCGCGGGACCTCCAACTACCTGGGATCCAGGTTCAGGTCCCAGCCGTGGTGAAATCTGTATCTGACGCCTCTGGAAATCCGGAATTCTCACCTCGATTTTAAAAACCGCTTCAATTCCGGCAGCGTCGGGACTCCTGCTTGCGCTCCCAGTCGTGTTGCTTGAAGTGCGGCCGCGACCGTGGCGGTTTGAATACGTTCAAGGGAAGGCAACCCTTGCGAAAGGGCCCAGGCGTAAGCTCCGTGAAAGACATCGCCGCAGCCCGTGGTGTCCAGCACTTCGACCTTGTAGATGGGTTGATGCCGGATCTTCCCAGGTTCGGCCGCGTCAATAAACCAGCATCCCTCTGTTCCGAAAGTTACCGCAAGAAATGTGTGCTGCCGACTCCAAAGCTTGCGAAGCACCTTCTCCGGTTCCGTTTCACCACTTAATTGCAGCGCCAGTTTGCGTGGAAGAATCAGGTGGTCGATGAGCCCGAGCAGTTCTTCAAATTCCGGGCCCGAGTTCCGTTCCAAATCCGCAACCACTGGAATCCCAACTTTCCGCGCAATCTTCGCGACCCGAATCATTGCCTTAAGATCGGAATGATCCACGTAAAGGACACGTGTGGCGGCGATCAATTCCCGAGGAGGCCAGTTGACTGGCATTCGGTAAGGAATTGCCCGGTGGGAAAAGACATTCCGGGTGTGTTGGGAGGAATCCACCACGATGAAGGAATGAACCGGGGGATTATTTTCACGACGATGCAGATGACGGAGATTTATTTTCTCTTTTTCCAATTCTCGAATCGCATAGAGGGAAAGATCATCGCGACCGAGGACCCCGGCGTAGGCGACCTTCCCTCCAAGACGAGCAGCGGCCAGCAAGGCAATCGCCGTCAAACCGCCCAACTGACGTTCACATTGCTGCACCCGAACTTTTGCATCCGCCACCGGATAGTTTTCCACGACGATGGAGTCGTCCACCGAAACCGTCCCGATACCAAGAACATCAAACAGCTTTCTCATTCGCCGTCTTCTTCTTTTTCTTCGTCTTCATCCGGTCCGCTAATCAGGACGACAAACTCTCCTTTGAGAGAACGCTTTTTAAGAACCTCCAACAGTTGTGCTGGTTTCCCTCTAAGGAACTCTTCGAACTTCTTGGTCAACTCACGTGCGAGCACCACATTGCGAGTTGGAAAAATATCATTTAGTTCAGTGAGGAGTTTCTCGATTCGATACGGTGACTCGTAAAGGATGAGCGTGCCCGGGACTGCTTTCAGCTTCTCCAGTCGATTTCGACGTTGTCCGGATTTGTGGGGCAGAAATCCGATGAAATGAAATTCGTCCGCAGGCAATCCACTGGCGGTCAATGCCACAACAAGGGCACAAGCGCCCGGAACCGCTTCCACGCGAAAACCGGCATTAACCGCAGCCCTGACCACCCGCTCACCTGGGTCACTAATCCCAGGGCTGCCGGCGTCTGTGACAAGAGCGACCTTTTCGCCACGACGCAATCGTTCGATGATTTCCTCACTCCGCTTGGCTTCATTGAACTGGAAATAGCTCAGTATCGGTTTCGAGATGCCAAAGTGTTTTAGCAACTGCCCGGAATGCCGGGTGTCCTCCGCGGCGATAATGTCGCATTCTCTTAACACTCGCACTGCCCGCAAGGTCATGTCTTCGAGATTACCGATTGGAGTAGCGACGAGATAAAGCGTACTCGCCGTTAGCGGCGGCAAATGCGCACTGGCGCTGTTTGAGATGTTGATCGGCGCGTCGTCCACATTAACGAGACTGCCCTATTTTCTTTGTGTCGCAAGTGCGTACCGCACTGGGGCGCTCGCAAGCGAGTGACTCAGTCAATTAAAAGGCTTGCACCGGTGATTTAGTTTTAGTTCATTGAGCTCGTTAAGCCCTTTAAACGCAAGTATGCGCGACAAATCTGTCAAAACATTCCTTTCGCTTTGCCTGCTTAACCTGTTCTTCTTTCTGCAACTGGTTGCTGTCTCGGACCGGATCAGTCAGAACATCTCTCACGGAAAAGATTCCGAACTCCGTTGCGCCGTAGCTCACCAGGCCTGGCATGTTGATGCGGAAATTGTTTCGACTGACATCCTCATTGCAGATCCCGGCTATTTTTTCGTGCCGGAAACTTCTGAGGTTCTCCTGTCCATCTCGACGGACTACATCTTCAGCCCGGGTCGCGGTCCTCCAGCGTTTCACGTTTAATTGTTTGGTTCTCCGCAAGTCGAACTTGCCGGGGAAAGGTCTCTCAACCAACACTGTCCTGTCCCCGAAGAACCGTTCTTCAGCAGACAGTGAGTCAGAAGTGTGAAACAAATTCTCGCAGTCCTATTACTGAGCTTTGGAGTTTATAGCTTTGCGTTCGGGTTATACCTCGCCGTGACGTCCCTGGAGATCGAACGAATGGAGAAGGTGAAAAAGATCGTTTATCCGGAAGGCCAATCGGAGGGTACTGCCCTGAAAGCAGATCCCGTTGAGAAGTATCCGCTTGGTCTATTTCTCCTCAGTGCCAGTGGGACCACCTTTGGTCTCTGGAGTGGCGTTCATCTCCTGTTCCGAAGTAAGGCTGCGAAGAAAAAGAAAAAAACGTGAACCGCCGCGAATTCTGACCCAGGGTCGAAATCGAGGATCCCTCGTTCACTTTCACACATTCAAGAGACCTGAATTGTTGCCGCTGATCTGCGGTGTTGTCCCCTCAACCTAGCCAATTCTTTTAACCCAAAATTTGTCTCTTATGAAACGTAAACTTTTCCGCAAGTCCCGTGGAGCACGCCATCTTGGCATGCTCATGTCCGCTCTCTCTGTCTCTACGATCCCCAGTTTCGCACAAACCAATGCACCGTCTGTTCCGGAGCGTCTGGACGAAGTCGTCATCGAAGGTCGCGATGAAAGCCTGATTGGGATCGCCGAATCCGCTTCGCAAGGCACCGTCGGTGCGGAACAACTGGAAATCCGTCCCCTCTCCCGCCCGGGTGAAGTCCTCGAAACAGTCCCCGGACTCATCCTCACGCAGCACAGCGGCGCCGGCAAAGCCAACCAGTTTTTCATGCGGGGATTCAACCTGGATCATGGCACCGACTTCGCCACGCACGTCGACGGAATGCCGATCAACAACCCCAGCCATGGACATGGTCAGGGCTACACTGATCTGAATATGCTCATTCCGGAACTGGTTTACCGGCTGAACTATAAGAAGGGCCCTTATTATGCCGAAGAAGGCGATTTCTCGACTGCGGGTGCAGCCGACATCGAACTCTTCAAAACACTTCCGCTAAGTCTCGCTCGTATTGAAGGCGGTAGTTTTGGTTATGCCCGCGGGTTGTTTGCCTCTTCGCCCAAAGTCGGTGCTGGCAACTTGCTTTACGGCATTGAACTCTCCCACAACAACGGACCCTGGAGGAACCCTGACAATTATAAAAAATTGAACGGTATCCTGCGTTATAGCGAGGGCGACGACACCCTCGGTTTTAGTATCACTGGCATGACCTACATCGGTGATTGGGATGCCAGCGACCAGGTTCCAAAACGGGCCGTCGATTCTGGCCTCTCGCGTTACGATGCGATCGATTCCACCAGCGGTGGGGATTCCCAGCGCCATAGCCTTTCCGCGGAATGGCATCGAACGGATGCGAATTCAGCCACTAAAATTTCTGCCTACGGCTTCTACTATGACCTCGATCTGTTCTCCAACTTCACCTACTTCCTGAATGATCCGGTGAATGGCGATCAGTTCCATCAACATGACGACCGCATTACCTCGGGCATCAAAGCGAGCCATACAATGTATCACACCGTCTGGGAACGTGAGACGGAGAACACCATCGGCCTCCAGATCCGTAGCGATGCCATCGACAACGGCCTGCACAACACTGCAGCCCGCCAGAGGCTTAGCACTGTTCGTCAGGATGAAATCTGGGAGATGAGCATCTCGCCCTACGTACAGAACAAAACGCAATGGGCAGAAAAGTTCCGCACTGTTGCCGGCGTGCGCGCTGATATCTATCACTTCGATGTCGAAAGCGATCTCGGCGCAAATTCTGGCAATGACGACGACGCCATTGTTAGTCCGAAATTAAGCCTGGTGTTTGGTCCCTGGGCGAAGACCGAAGTTTATCTCAACGGAGGACTTGGGTTTCACAGCAACGATGCTCGCGGAACTACTTCCCGCATCGATCCCGCCACTGGATTGCCGATTGATCCCGTTGATCCACTCGTTCGCACTTATGGAGCAGAAGTCGGAGTTCGCACCACCTGGGTTCCGGGCCTCCACAGCTCAGCGACACTCTGGTGGCTCGATATTGATTCCGAACTCCTGTTCATCGGAGATGCTGGCAACACTGAAGCAAGCCGCCCGAGTCGTCGCTATGGATTGGAATTCGCCAATTACTACACCCCGCTCGATTGGCTTACCATTGACCTCGACTATTCTTTGTCGCAATCGGAGTTTCGCGACAGCGATCCAGTCGGCGACAAAATTCCAGGATCCATCGAAAATGTCGTAGCTGCGGGCATCGCCGTGCATGACCTGAACGGATTCTTCGGCAGCATCCGCTTGCGCTACTTTGGGCCGCGCCCCCTGATCGAAGACGATTCCATCCGATCTGGCGAAACGTTACTCTTAAGCGCACAGGTTGGTTACGAGTTTAACAAGACATGGACCCTCAGCGCTGAAGTTTTCAACCTGCTTAATCGCAAGGACAGCGAAATTGATTATTCCTACGAATCGCAGTTGCCTGGCGAAGCTGGCCCTGTGACAGACATTCACTTCCATCCTGTGGAGCCGATCTCATTCCGCATCGCCCTGAGTGCGCGGTTTTGATTTTGGTTTTTGACCATCGCCGCTAACCCCGAGGCCTATGTCATCGCGCCAGATGTAGAGTTCTTTGCCGTTCCAGTTTGTGAACTGGTGTTGGCAGATTCGCCAGGGTCAACCGGGGCGGATACTTCATGCATGAATCCAGGCTATGACACGAAGGACAGTCATCTGGAAAAATACGTTACTCACCCTTCTCTCCCTGTCTGACATAAGTCTCCCCAGCGAAAGCCAAAAATAAAACAGCCTGACGATTTACATTTGAAACTGGGTCAAAACTGCGCTACAAAGGTTCTCACCCCACGGACACGATTAGTCGTAAACAGCCCTGATATCCAATACATCCGATGAAACGAAAATTACTCACCGCAACGGCAGTCGCGTGCCTCGCACTATTCGGCACCTTGTCGAACACACAGGCGCAGACACTCACCCGTGGACCCTACCTCCAAAACGGAAGCAGCTCAGCTGTGTCCATCCGTTGGAAGACCAGCAGCAACGCCAGTAGCGTTGTGCGGTATGGCACAAGTTCAACAAGTCTGACGCAGTCAATGACAAACGCGACGTTGAAGACTTCTCATGAATTGCGGATCACCGGCCTAACCGCCAATACAAAGTATTTCTATTCGGTAGGAACCACCACCGCGACTCTTGCAAGCGGCACTGGCTACTTTGTTGTTACCGCACCGACGACGGCGAGGCCGACTCGAATATGGGTGATTGGGGATGCTGGCACAGGCACTACGAATCAAACCGCGGTTCGCAACGCTTACTACACCTATACCGGCACTCGTCATACCGACCTCTGGCTGATGCTGGGAGATAATGCCTACGACACCGGGACGGACGCTGAATATCAGAGCAACATGTTCAACGTGTATACGACCATGTTTCGCAAATCGGTACTCTGGGCAACACTCGGCAATCATGATGGTATGTCCGCCTCCTCGGCAACCCAGACCGGTCCCTACTATAGTATTCATACCTTTCCGAAAGCTGGCGAAGCGGGTGGCGTGGCTTCAGGCACAGAAGCTTATTACTCCTTCAATTACGGAAACATTCATTTCGTCTGCCTCAATTCCTACGACGTGGATCGATCGAGCACCGGGACTATGGCGAATTGGCTGCGGAACGATCTCGCCAACAACACCAAAGATTGGCTGATCGCCTTCTTTCATCATCCTCCCTACAGCAAAGGTTCGCATGACTCCGATGTGGACGTTGAAATGGTTCAAATGCGCGCGAACATTCTCCCTATCCTCGAAGACAATGGTGTCGATCTCGTCCTTTCTGGTCACAGTCATTCTTACGAGCGATCCAAATTGCTGGATGGTCACTATGGTCTTTCCGGCACCCTGACTGCCGCCATGATCAAAAACAGTGGCAGCGGACGGGAAGATGGCACCGGTGCTTACATCAAATCTGCGGTCGGACCGCAACCGCACGAAGGTGCCGTTTATGCAGTGGCCGGGGCGTCGGGGAAAATCAGCGGCGGCACACTGAATCATCCCGCAATGTACGTCTCGATGAGTGTTCTCGGTTCGATGATTGTCGATGTGGACCAGAATCGTCTCGATGCCAAATACCTGGACGACAAGGGAGTTGTGCGTGACTACTTCACCCTCGTCAAAGGCGGACTCAGTCGATCAATCGTCACAGTGGATAACAGCAATGCCGGTTTTACCGTTGTAGGCGCCTGGTCTACTGGCACAGCCGCTACGGAAAAATTCGGTATCGATTATCGCTTTCGTAGCACGCAAGCAGTCAGTGAACCAGCCACATGGAGCGGCAACTTAACCGGTGGTGGGCTCTACGCAGTTCAAGCGTGGTGGAGCGCTGGTCCCAACCGATCAACGACGACACCCTACATTGTTTACCATTCAGCCGGTTCGAGCACGTCCAACATGAACCAACAGGTGAATGGTGGAAAGTGGAACACTTTAGGTTCCTACAACTTCACTTCAGGTTTGAATGAAGTTAAAATGTCTTGCTGGACGACCACAGGTTTTGTGGTACTCGCCGATGCCGTGCGATGGGTCCCTCAATAGACTTTATATACAAACACCCCCGGGCAACGTTTGTTGTCCGGGGTTTTGCTTTATGGCAGTCATATTCTGTCCCCACCAATCCACACTATGAAGCGATTCAGCATTATCCTTCTAACTTCACTGTTTTGCCTCGTCACCATCAGCCGGGCCCTGGCGCATGGGGATTTACATGAGCAAATTCAGGAAGTCTCGAAGCTGCTCAAGAACGATCCCAGGAACGCGATGCTTTATCACAAACGGGGTGAACTGCATCGGGCTCACGCCGAATATCCCGAGGCACTGAAAGATTATGCAGAAGCCGAGAAGATTACCCCCTCGCTGGACGTCATTTTTCTTTCGCGAGGCCGTGCTCTTTACGAGTTTACAAAATTCAATGAGGCGTTGGGCCCGTTAAATACGTTTCTCTCCAGACAACCGGGACACGTTTCTGCGCGGTGGGTCCGCGGACAGGTATATGCCAGGTTGAATCAGCGGGAGGATGCTGAAGAAGACTTCCGGCAGGCGATCGAGTCGGGATCCGAGACATCGCCCGATCAGTTCATTGAGCGTTCGCAGAATCTGGGGCAAGCGGGCTACAATGAAAAAGCCCTGATAGTGATCAAAGAAGGCATCAAGCGGCTAGGCCCATTGATTACGCTCGAAATGGAAGCTTTGGAACTGGAACTGTCTCTAAAAGACCATGGTGCTGCCCACCAGCGGATCGATGTCCTTTTGGAGAACGCAGAGCGAAAAGAAACCTATCTGGTTCGGAAAGCGGAAATTTTCGATCAAATGAATGACAAGCGTCAGTCGCAGGAATGGTATACGAAAGCCCTGAAAGCGATTGCAGAACTGCCCGAGCGTCAGAGAAATCTAAAAGCCACCTCAGCTCTGGAGAACAAAATTCGCATTCGCCTTACCGATAAGGAACAAAAAGCACCTGCGCAATAAATCAGCAGACCGTTTAACTGGAGCATTCCCCTGCTCGTTCTCGGGTATTCCTGCGCAGGTAAGAACGAGTCTGAGGTCGCTGCCCTGCCAGGCAGCGACCTCGTTCGACTCAATCAGAATTGGCGGGTGCTCACTGCCATTTAATGGCATCAGCGACTACCACAAATCCGGCGGTGGTCCAGGGTGTTAACTTCACTTGATTTGTTCCGCTACCGAAGTTGAACGTTCCCAAGAGATTCCACTGGCCTCCGTTTATCTGCTGATTCTTCACAACCGTTGTGGTTCCACCGGAATGGTAAATAAGATAGGTAGCTGTAGTCGTCCGATTAGCCCCAGCCGGCCACCATGCATACACCTGATAAACACCACCCGAATTGAACCCCGCGGCCCAAGTGGCAGGATCCGCTACCGGAGCGGTTGAACGATATCGGAAGGTGCCGCCGTATCCTCCGGTGCCGGTCAGCCAATTGGAGGAAGCCGAGAAGCCCTTGCTACTGTTATCCACAATGATTTGAGCGTGCCCCTCGGTAGACAGCCCAATGCAGATGCTCCCGAGAACTCCTAATGTGAACAGAATTTTTTTCATAGTAATGTGTTTTGAATGGTATCAAACCGAAGAGAGCCTGAAGGGATGCGAGACCTTCCGCTTTTAAGGAGTTATCCGTCAAGATGAAACACTCAGGAGGAGGTCTCCTGGGAGATAAGTATCTGAAAACAGAAAACCGAAGCTAACCAGTTTTGCTCTCAAAAGCTTATTTGTTTTGATCTCGCGACGGGACGAAAGCGAGGTTTTCGGAAGCCCGTGCTTGAGCCCTCGTTGTTTGATTCATTAGACTCCTTTTGCAGACTTCGCTTTTCATCTGGCGAAATAGGACGCTAGTCTGTTTCCTCTGCCCTGCATTGAAAATGATCATACGACTTCTCTCCGTGCTGATGTTCAGCTGTCTTTCCGCTCCTTGTTTTGCGGTCGCTGAGTTCCGTGAATCTCTATCCAATGGCGAGTATCCGCCCGCCATTTCCGGCGAAACATCGTGGGAAACCAACTTCGTGGGGGCCGCTCGTCAACCCGTCGGCAACCTGGCGAATCGAATCGTGTTCACAACAGGGGGACACGGGTGGACATGGAGTAGTAAAAAAGGCTGGTACACACAACGTGGCATCAGCCAGGAAATGAACGAGGATTACGGAAACCTCGATCAACAAAATTCATTCGTTCCCTACGTGTTCAATGCTGGAGCAACCGTTGTCACTTTCCGACCCGTTGGACAACAGACAAATGAAGTCGTCCTGGACAACGACTCACATGGAGTGAGTTTTTCTGGAAACTGGTTCGCGAGCAATTCAGAGGTGTATTGGGGAAAGGCACATGCGGTACCCTATCTGTTCGCTCCCCTTTCCGCTTCGGAAACCGCTTCCGCGAGTTACACACCACACATACCAGCGGCCGGTTTTTACCCAGTCTATTGTTGGGCGAGACATGGGTGCGATCGCACGAGCCAATTGTACCGCATTCTACACACCGGCGGACAGACTCTGGTCCGCGTGCCCCATCACATGGTTGGGAATGGCTGGGTGTATCTCGGGACCTATTACTTCAATGCGGGCGAGCATCGCAGCAAGGGATCCGTCGTGATCAGCAATCTGCAACCATCGCCGGGCTTCGGGAGTGTCGCAGTCGCGGATGCGATCCGGTTTGGGAATGGCATGGGAGATTATCTTCCGAACGGCGGGACCATTTCCGGCTACCCACGTGAAGAGGAGGCTTCCCGCTACTGGGTGGAACGAAGCTTTGGTCAGGGTCAAACAAACTTCCTGGCCGGTGACGACGGCGATCACCAGGGCCGCAATGTTGGCGCGCCCATTCGCATGGCGCGGGAAATGAACCGTGAATCCGAAGGCAACATGTACAAGCGGATTTATCTCGGGTTCCATTCCAATGCAGGAGGCGGTCGCGGGGTTACCGGATTATGGAACAACCCCGAACTATTCCCCGGCTCGAAAACGTTGAACCAGGAACGCTGGGCTGAACTACTCGCTTTCGAAGCTAATAACACGTTGACCAACCTCAGCAGCCCCCCCTTGGAAGTGCCCTGGTTTAATCGCACGCGCCTGACGTATGCACGAGACGATTATCCTTTTGGTGAGTTAAACGACCGTTACATCGGTGGAGAATTCGATGCCACAATTCTCGAAGCGGCATTCCACGACAGTCAGGACGATGCCAAACTCCTGCGGGACCCGAAGGTGCGAGATATCCTGAGCCGTTCCAGCTACCAGGCGACGATCCGTTACATGAATGAGTTCGATGGCGTTCCGCTGGAATTCATTTCGGAACCTCCTCAAAATCCGCGCGCACGCATCACTGGTGATACCGTGGTTGTAGGATGGGATCGCCCAAGAGATGTGAAGGCGAACACGCCGGATCACTACCTCGTCTACCAATCAAAGGATGGCTATGGATTCGGCAATCCGTTGCGAGTCGCTGCCACGGAGTCGTTTGTTCGCATTGAAGATCTCCCAAAAAACGAGACGTTTTACTTCCGGGTCACAGCCGTAAATCGTGGAGGCGAATCGTTGCCTTCCGCGGTAGTCGGAGCGCGTCACACAGGTCGGAAGGATGCTCCGCGGATTCTGTTCGTAAATGGATTTACTCAGTTCGACCGTTTCAACAATCCGAAGCAAACGATCGAGGCTACCAACTACGTTGCACTGAGTGCCTTTGGAAAAATGAATCGCGTGATACCTCGTTTAAATAACGCATTCGATTATGTGGTGCAGCACGGGGAAGCCCTGGAGAAAAAGAAAGTGAACTTTGACAGCTGCCAACGGGAAGCCATCTCCAGCGGGTTTATGAAGTTGGAGGATTACGATTCGATCATCTGGGCGGCGGGACGCCAGCAGACAGGTTTATTCGATGGGAGCGAACATCGTGCTTTGTCAGACTTCACCCAAGCGGGTGGCAACTTCTTTCTTTCGGGTGCTTATCTTTCTGATCCCCTCGGATCAGATCTGAATGAAGAATCGCTCGTTCGCAATCTCCTGGCCTGCGGTGACTGTCCGAATCAATCCGTTACATCCAGTGACGTGCATTCTGAGCGCGAGTCAATCTTTCACGGGAACCAGTCGATAAGTTTTAGTGAAGGTCGTGAACAAAGTTACTTTCTGGCGAGCACCCGGTCTTTGAGCCCGAACGCGAATGCGCGTGTGGCGATGCAATATGGAGACGGTTCCGGGATCGCGGCGTTGCAGCATGAAGATCCTTTTAGTGGCGGCAAAATGGTATATTTCGGCTTTCCTTTCGAAGCCATTTCCACATCCGAGAGGCGGGCTGAATACCTCTCCGACATTCTGCACTTCTTCGAGGGAAAGAAACATAAGCGACTGGTGTCCCCACGACTGACTTCCATGGCAACTCCAGAACCTATTGCGTGGTGACGATTGCACGACTGAACGTGTTCCTTTCCGTTGCGCTATAAGAACACTTTAGTGGGATTAGAGTTTCGCCACGAAGAAAACCAGACCGAAGGTTTTGCTCCTAATTGACCGAATCTATTTTTTTTCCTCCGTTGTGATTGCGGATTTGCGGGCGTTTCTGTTGCGAAAAAAGGATAGAAGGAACAGAAGCGCGGGAGAACAGCAGAGCAAGGTGAATAAGTTTCGGTGCTTTGCCTCCCGTAAATCCATCCACGAAAGCAGCTGGAAGAATTCCTTCGCCGCAGCATCGTTTGCATGCTGGGCAATCGCGCCCCCACCCAGGGCATAAGTCTTGGCGATTGCCATTCCTCCTTGTGCTGCCACCCATCCCGTTGCCAACCCACCTACTGCAATAACGCCGATGGCAGCACCGCCGACAGCGAATCCTCCAATGGCCATGCCGCCGATCGCCAAAACACCTAGGGTGGCTCCCCCCAATGCAATCACTCCGACTGCTACACCACCCATGGCCAATCCCCCCACCGCGATTCCGCCGGCGGCGAACAGAATTCCAAAAGCGCGATCACCGATTGCAATCCAGCCGACTGCGGGCTTGGATTTACTTCCAATCCGGACACCGGCGCAGACGTGAATTAGCGGAACCCCGAAGAGTGCCAATTTGCTGCGATACTCTCGACCAGCTTTGCCGTCCAGCAATTCAGGTTCGTACATCTCCGGGTGGGCGGCCTTCTCCTGGGTCCGAATTGCATGGAATTGTCGGTTCGACTCGAAGGCAGACTTACAAATCCAGGTAAGGAATATCAGCGGCAAGCCTACTCCCATGAGTCCGAATAAAATCGGGTGGTGTTTCCAGTGCCTCACCGCGAGGGAAATAAAGCAGAGAAGAAGAACGTTGAACACAACCCCGCCCAGAATCGCCTGCTTCGATGCCCTCGCTATAAACGCGCGTTCTCGGGGTGTGCGCGTGGATTTGAGTCCTGCGCGAATCCCAATGTAGCCGCCGAGAAGTCCGACCAGTGGCCCAATCAGGCCGGCGAATATTGCAACAATAGTTGCAGAACTCGCTACCACGCTCCCTTTCGCTGCCCCGGCGCCAATCGTTGCGGCGGTGGCGCTGGTCGCAAACACCGGCAATGAAGCCAACACTCCCGCGGTGAAGGCCCGTCCCGGTGTCGACCGCTTTAATGCACCTTCCACAAATGCAGTAACTTCATCCGCCAGCATCTTCCGTCCACGAGAGAGACGTTGCTTAACAGCATCTTCAGTAAGTTCGAGATGCTGGGCAACGCGCTCCACCGACTCCCCTTCCCTGTAAAATAAAATCAGCGGCTCACGATAATTCGTCGGGATCTGTTCCAGCGAACGCCACAGAATAGCTTCCTCCTCTTCCCGAATAACCCCTTCCGCGGCCGATTTCTGATCTGACGGCAGTTCAGAAATTAGATCGATGGATTCGGCTTTGTGAACCGGCTGATGCTGCTGCCGTCGCACCGCGTTTGCGGTAAGATTGCGCGCAATACCGCAAAGCCAGGAACGCAGCTTATTCGCTTCGCGCAAGTGTTTCAGTTCACGCCAGGCTACCAGGAACGTTTCCTGCGCCAGATCTTCACTATCACTGAGGCTGCCGGTGGCATTATAGGCCAATGAGCAGATGAGAGACTGGTATCGACGCACAATTTGAGCAAACGCGTCGCGGTCGCCGCGAACGCTCGCTGCAACCAGGACTTCATCATCGCAGGTGACACTCGGCATGGATCGTTCGAAAAGCATAACACCGCATAAGTGTGCGAAACCAGCCTGAGGTGACAATGTGAAGATCCAAACACCATCTTTCTGACCCGGTTCCAGGTGAATGAAACCGCATTCGATCCTGCAGATAAAGAAAAACCAGTGTCTGCGCTCCATCGTGTGGACACCTCCGCCAAGGCCTCCTTTTTGACGTCTCGCAGATGCTCTACTCCGTGTCAGAACCGTCTCCAAAACCTTAATCATAAGTAATCCACTCGTCTTACCTATGAAACCAGATCTGGAGCGCGTAAGTTGCGTCCAATAAGCCACTTACAACTACAGCAACCCCATATTTGCGGTCGTTTCCCCGGGGGGGACGGTCGTAAATATATTTTTACGCCCCCCGCCCCGTGGGAAATGACCGTAAATATATTTTTGTCGTCGTCGCCCGCGGGGGAAAGGACGTAAAAATATATTTACGACCTTTTCCCGCGGGGTGGACATCGTAAAAATATATTTACGTACTCCGCCCCAGGGGGAACGAGCGTAAAAACGTTTTTGCCTACTCCGCCCCGGGGGCGAAGACCGTAAAAATATATTTGCGATGTTTTCCCCGCGGGCGAAGACGATAAAAACGTTTTTACGACCGCCGCCCCGCGGGAAATGAGCGTAAAAATATTTTTATGCTCTTCGCCCCAGTTGAAAAATGGCGATAAATCGGGCAAACTCTTCGCCTCTCCAAATGGCATCGTTTTGGCCGTTTAAGCTTTAATGACCGATTGGCAGCGATTGGAAACGAGTTTGAAAAGAAATCCACCGAAGAACGAGACAGCCGACGTCAATTGAGCAAAGAAAACTTAAAGATGCCCTTATAAAAAGATGACCGGCTCCAGATGCAACCAATCACCTGGAACCGGTCGGTCTTATCCCCCCAAACAACAGGATTAACTTATAAAGTACGGTCAAAGGTTTCAATCAGGGCGCTACTGCTTCTACCCTCCCCTATTCCCCTGATGCGAATTGTACTATTTAAGCAAATATCCAATGGGAAACAACCCTGACAACGAATATCGCCCTCCGCTTCGCCATCATTTCATTGCCAGGCTGGGTGCGGGAGCATCTTTGACACAACGAAATCCAGTGTGCGACAGCCCCGTGTCGGGAGTCGTTTTCATGCGGGCGCTTGGACGATATCCGATGCAATAAGACTCGTTGCAGAGGTAAGATCCACCGCGGGTCACTCTTTTCATCACGCCCGGTTCATTCGGATCATAGCTGGTGTTCGGTCCTTTCGGATTGTTGGAAGGACTCTTTTCATAATAATCGGGCAAATACCAATCGGAGCACCATTCCCAAACATTGCCCGCCATATCAGACAAACCGTATCCATTGGCGGAAAACGCTCCTGCCGCGCTGGTAAGACGTGAACCGTCTTTGAGATTATTCTCCACGGGAAACTCACCCTGCCAGATGTTCGCCTGCCATTTCCCTCCCGGGACTTGTTCTTCTCCCCATGTATAGTTTTTCTGATCGAGCCCACCCCGCGCGGCGCATTCCCATTCAGCTTCCGTGGGCAACCGTTTTCCGGCCCAGTTGCAGTAAGCCACTGCATCATCAAAACAGATGTGAACCACGGGATGCTTCTCGCGTCCCTTAAAATCGGACTCCGGGCCTTCGGGATGCCGCCAGCTTGCACCTGGAACGTAACGCCACCATTGCATGTGGTCGTCGAGAGAAACGGGTGTAGAAGGAGGCGTAAACACAACGGACCCAGGGACCAGGAGCTCGGGATCAGCACCGGGAAAATCTTCTGGATTCGGCGTCCGCTCAGCCATGGTGACATACCTGGTTGCCTGCACGAACTTCTCAAATTGTTCGTTGGTCACCTCAGTTTTATCCATCCAGTAGCCGGATAAACTGACTTTATGAACCGGCTTTTCATCAGCCTGACCAGAATTGGACCCCATCCAGAAATCCCCGCCGGAAATCCAGACCATATCATTGGTCCAGGTGCCGGAGGCGTTACTCGAAGGTGAAGAATTGGTCGACTCGTTTGTACTTTTCAAACTTTGCAACCCGGCGCTCCTCTGCGCCACGCGCTTCACCTCTTTGGAAACCCAAATTACAGCCAGTGCAATTCCGAGGATTACTCCAAGGATCGCGAACATGGGCCACATCCGTTTTGATTGATTGCTGCTCATTTCTTTTTCAAACCTTCCGTCTTACGCACTTCGTACTCAGCGAGTCGATCTGCCACCAAACCTCGCTCGATTAATTCTCTCTCAGGAATTGCGCCTAAATCTTTAGTCTCTGCAACCCATTTGTCCAATGCCGTCCGTAATTCCGCCATTTTTTTTGCGTGCTTCGGATTGTTCGCCAGGTTCTTGATTTCGTGCGGATCCGCCTCGCAATCGTAAAGCTCTTCAGTTGGTTTTGCAGGAGCGAAGAATAATTTCTGGATGGCGTTCAGTTTTCCATCTTCATTCCATTTCCTCCATACCTGCATCGTTGGCATCTCCTCACCATACGCAACTCGCTGGGCATAGGGCAATTTGGGTTCGAAGTTACGTATGTATTTAAACCTTTCATCACGCACTGCTCGAATCCGGTCGCAGGTTTCATCCATCCGATCACGCGCTGCAAAAATGTAGTCGCGCTTCTGCGCTTGAGGACCCAGAAAAGGAATACCCTGGAAAGTTGGCTTCGCTGCTTTCTTCTCCTTGTCGAAAGGCAAAATGTCACTTGTGATTTCAACTCCTGCCACACTCAACATCGTGGGAGCCAAATCGACAAAGCTCACCAGATCGTTGCGAACCTCGCCACGTTTGATTTGTCCCGGCCACCGCACCATCAGCGGAACATGAATGCCGCTGTCGTAAACCCAGCGTTTGCTGCGCGGCAGCCCACGGCCGTGATCACCAAAGAAAATGACGATGGTGTTCGTGGCGATGTTCCATTTATCCAACGCAGCCAAAACCTCCCCTACTTTGTAATCCACGGCCGTGACCAATTCGTAATAGTTGGCCAGGTCACGACGGACTTCTGGTGCATCTGGATGATATGGAGGTATTTTCATCTTTGCCGGATTCTGTCGTTCCGAAGGTTTTAGTTTCTCGGTAAGCTTCGCAAATTCCTCTTTGGGGGCGCGAATCTTACTCTCATGCGAAACCGCGACGTTAAAATAGCCAAAGAATGGTTCCTGCGGCTTGGACTGTGTCCAATCTTCACGCACGTCGAACGCATTTTTAGGCACTTCAAAGTTGAAATCTGTTTTTCCAAAATTGTTCTTCGGCCAGCAGATGGTGTATCCCGCCTTTTTCAGGTATTCGGTGAACATCGGCGGCGGCTCGAGTAGTTGCGACCGCATATGATGAGCGCCGGCGCTGGTGGGATATTGTCCTGTGATCAAGCCAAACCGACTCGGGGCGCAGACCGGTGCGTGCGTGAAACAATGGGTATAACGCGCTCCTTCCCTCGCGAGGCGATCCATGTTGGGGGTAATCGCGTTCTGGTCCCCGTAACAGCGGAGTTCCGGCCCCATGTCTTCGCCAATAATCCAAACAATATTGGGACGGCCAGCTGCGTTGAGACAAAACGTGGCGCAAAAGGCTAAAAACGCGAAAAGACGAAGACACATTGCGGTAAAAGACGGGTTTTCACCCGGAAGAGTAACAGATATTTAGCTTCTGGCTGCAGAAGCAGGCTAATCAGCCTGGAACGTGAGCAAGATTTGCCGGGCGTTGCCCTTTTGTGGCTGAAACAAACCCTAATGTGAGGGCATTTGCCTCACCACCGGTCATGGCGTAAATAAGGATCTTCTCCAAAGTAAGGTTCTGGTGCGGCTTGGAACAAATGCTGACCATCTCTTCGAGGGTCTTGAACGGGACTGTTTCTTCCTCAAAATCGGGAGTATCCGTTCGCAAAAACACCGCCTGGCCAATGGCATATGCTGAATTTTCCATGCAAAGCGGTCGAACCGGCTTAAAGCCGCCTCTTCCTTAAGTTGATACCTGCACTTTTAATGCCAAGTCCGTCAAACCCAACGGCAGGAATTAAACCCACTTCAGAATGAATGGATATCGCAATACGCGCTTTAGAGGGGTCGATTTGGGACGATATCGGGATAAACTCCGGGAAGTGTTCCCTTGGATACAGGGGGAACCGATAAACTGTGGCTAAGCCATACGGGTTCTGCTAATTAAGCCACTCATGAAACGTCTTCTGCAGGCTTTCGTCCTCGCGGTTTCCTCAATCGCTGCCCTCCAGGCCGAAACCTATGATTTTATTATTCGTGACGGTCGTGTGGTCGATGGCACGGGGAACCCTGCTTATTTCGCGGATATTGCAGTGAAAGAAGGGAAAGTCGTGTCCATCGGGAAGGTCAAAGGGTTGGCCGCGAAAGAATATAGCGCCAAGGGTCTTGTGATAGCACCAGGCTTCATCGACGTCCACACCCATGCTGAGGGAGTTGATGATTTGCCACTGGGAGAGAACTTCGTGCGAATGGGGGTCACAACACTGGTTCTCGGTAATTGCGGTGGATCAACCGAGAACGTCGCCGATTTCTTCAAGAAAGTGGAAGAAGTCAAAATTACGCCGAACATCTGCACCCTGGTCGGTCATGGAACAGTTCGCCAGAAAGTGATGGGCGGCTCGTTCATGCGCCCACCGACCAATGAGGAACTGGAGAAAATGAAGGCTCTTATCGACAAGGCGATGAAAGAAGGCGCAGTGGGAATGTCGACGGGTCTTATTTATTTGCCCGGCGTTTTTGCAAAGACCGAAGAACTTATTGAACTTGCGAAGGTTGTTTCTGCTTATGACGGGATTTATGCAACTCATCAACGGAGTGAAAGCGATGGCATTTTTGATTCGCTTGATGAAATCTTTCGCATCGCCCGGGAAGCCCATGTGCGGGCAGAAATTTCTCACCTGAAACTCTCAGGAAAGTCGAGCTGGGGCCAAACCGATAAAGTGCTCGGTGCCATTGAGAAAGCGCGCGCTGAAGGTCTGGATGTTACCCAGGATCAATACTCTTACACAGCTTCAAGCACCGGAATCAGTCAGGTTATTCCAGACGCGGCCAAGGATGGTGGCCGCGAAGCATTCATCAAGCTGCTCAATGATCCGAAGAAGAAAGCGGCTATAGTCAAGGAGATGAAGGCGACTTTGAAGAAACGGGGTAATAAAGATTACTCCTATGCTGTGATCGCTTCCTATCGGCCCAACCGGGGGCTTAACGGGTTGAACATTGCTGAGGCCGCCAAAAAAGTCCGCGGATCGAAATCTTTAAACAACCAGATCGAATTGATCTTTGAACTGGAACGGAACGGTGGCGCCTCCGGAGTTTTTCATGGAATGAGCGAGGACGATGTGGCGAAGTTTATGCGACATCCCAATACGATGATCGCCTCGGATAGCGGTGTTCGTAAATTTGGATCGGAAGTGCCGCATCCGCGTGGTTACGGAAACAACGCGCGTGTCCTTGGCCGGTATGTTCGGGAAAAGAAAGTCCTTCGCCTTGAAGATGCTATCCGCAAAATGACCTCTCTCCCGGCCAATACCTTTCGCTTGAAAGAGCGGGGTGAACTCCGTGAAGGGAATTGGGCTGACATCGTTATCTTCGATCCTGCTACGGTCACCGACCATGCGACTTACGATGATCCCCATCACTACTCCACGGGATTCAAGTATGTGTTCGTGAATGGCGTCCTGGTAATCGAAGATGACAAGCATCTTGGAGAAAAACCGGGCAAAACTCTTCGTCACAACAATGCTTCTGCAGTGGCTCAAATTACGCCTTAAACTCTAAGCGGACGATCGAATCGTCTTCACAACCTTGACCTGGCTGGAAACAGACATGTCGGTCATGGAAGTCGTCTTTCGAACCACGCCCGTGATTGTTTCCACAATGATATGAGGCTCGCTGGGGTACCAGATAGTTGCAATTTTCATGTTACGGACAAACCGGAGGACTGCCGGGTCGGTTTGCGCATCTATAAAAAACAATAATCGCCGGGTCAGATACGGGCGCACCCGCTCCACGCCCCGGTAGAACATTTCGGCAGGAAATTCAGGAGACAACTGACAGAGAACGACTTCGAACTCCGATTGGATGATCCGTTTGAGGGCGTCTACCGAAGTTCTAACACGCTCCATCGTATACAAGCTTCTTTCCAGCTCTGCATGCATTTGCTCGGCAAATACTCCCTCTGCCACAAACAAAATGCGCTCAAAAATCCAAGGGCGTTGATGACCAGAAAGCCAGTCTGTCTCCGTGTTGATTTGATGCGTAGTTCCTCCAAATTCCATAACGTTCCCAGGTTCAAAATCTTAGCAGAAAACAGCCCGGTGTATTCGGAACCTTGTATGAACACCGAGTCCGCCACTGGCGATGAACGTCCTCGGGACATGTGAAAATCGAAGCTCCGAAGAAGGCGTGGCATGGATTGGGCTTTTCCGCTAGACTCGACAGACAGATGAAGCTTTTTCGATCGATTCTTGCACTCGCTCTTGCCGCGTACCCCTTGGTTGCCAGCAGTCAAACCGTACTCGATGAGCGCGTCAATGTGCAGACTGTTAATTCAGTTCGGTCCTTTCCCGAGATGCGAACGAAAGGAGATTGGGAAACCCGTGCGGAATCCATTCGCAACCAGGTCCTGGTCAGTTGCGGCTTGTGGCCGATGCCAGAAAAGACCGCCTTGAACGCCAAAATTTTCGGAAAGGTCATTCGTGACGGCTATTCCGTTGAGAAAGTTTACTTTGAAAGTTATCCAGGTTTTTTCGTGGCCGGCAATGTCTACCGTCCAATCGGAAAAGGAGCGGGACCTTTCCCAGCAATCTTGAATCCACACGGTCACTGGGACAACGGTCGGATGGCGAATGAAAAGGAGGGCAGTATCGCGGCTCGCTGCATTCATTTTGCACGGGAAGGAATGATTGCTCTTACCTACGACATGGCGGGCTACAACGATACGTTCTTTCTGGACCATGCGGTTACGGATGAGAAGAACCCTAAGTTCTACGAACGCCACAGGCGGTTTGGGACAAATGCCACGAACCTGCTCTGGAACATCAACCTGATGGGTTTACAGACATGGAACAGCATTCGCGCCCTGGATTTCCTGGAGTCGTTGCCGGACGTCGATAAAACACGATTGGCTTGCACAGGGGAATCCGGCGGAGGCACCCAGACTTTTATGTTGGCTGCGATCGACCCGCGCCTGACCGCAGTCGCTCCAGTGGTGATGGTGAGTCACACCATGCAGGGTGGATGTTCCTGCGAGAATGCTCCCGGGCTCAGGATCAATCATTCAAATATGGAAATTGCCGCCTGCGCAGCTCCAAAGCCGCAGATCCTCGTGGGCGCCAGTGGCGATTGGACTCGTGACACTGCAAAAATGGAAGGACCGGCAATACAGAACATCTATAAGCTTTTCGGCGAACAGGATAAATTTCGATTCACCGTGTTTGATTTTCGCCACAACTACAACCAGACCAGTCGCGAAGCAGTTTACGATTTCTTTAATGGGGTCCTCAAGCCAGTTGCACCCGCGGGCAAGGAAACGGCATACACGAAAGAACCCGATCAGGATCTGCGCGTCTTTCCCGGCGGAAAACTTCCGGCAGGAGCCAAAAGTGAATCCGCCCTGATTTCATATGTTATCGCACAAACAAAAACCGAACTGGCGCAGATGCGTCCATCGAATCGAAAGGCACTGAGCACCTACAAGCAAGCCATGCTTCCAGCCTGGAAACAAACCCTCCAGGTATCATTGAACGATCCCGTGATTGAACAATCGATTTATCTAAAGAGCGCTCCCACCTATACACAGGAGAAATTGATGCTGGGGCGCAAAGGAAAAGGCGATCGCATCCCTGCCCTTTTATTCACCCCGACAGAAAAGCCGCAGCGCCGAGCTGTTATCCTCGTTCACCCCGGCGGAATGGCCGCTTTCCTGGGTAAAGATTCTGTCCCAAAAGGCATCGCTCAAATGCTTCTCGATAAGAATATTCCAGTGCTGATGCTCGACACGTTCTTAACCGGCGAAATGGAGAATCATGAAATTTCCAATGCCCGGGTGCAGGCCGAACTGTTCTTCACCACTTATAACGTCACGGATACCCAGGCTCGTGTTCAGGATTTAATCACTGCGGCCACATTCTTGAAAAAGAAACGGCATGGTGGCGATATTCTCGCATGCGGCTTTGGGCGAGCCGGCTTGTGGACATTACTTGCGGCCCCTGCCATGGACGGCATTATTTCCGATTTCGCACAGGTTGATCTCTCATCCGATCAGGAACTTCTTGCCCCAGATCTTTTTGTTCCAGGACTAAGGAAGCTGGGAGGCTTCGAGACGTGTACACTGCTTGCGGCACCGAACCCTTTATACGTGTACAATGCCAGATCCCACTTCTCCGCAGAAACACTGAATCTACTCTATTCGGGAAACCGTAACCCGGTCCATGTCAGCTCCGGCGAATCTTCCCAGGAATCGTTAGCTGCCTGGATCGACGGATTGAAATAAGAGCGACCCGCACTCTTTTGACAATTCGTGCGGACTCTATATTTTTCGGCCATGGAAAACCTGCACGCACCGTGGCGCATCGAATACATTCTCTCGCCCAAAGAGCCGGTGAATGGAACTTCGATTTTCACACAAATTGCCCAGTCGAGTGACGACATCGAAAACCTTGTCATCGCGCGCGGGAAAAGTTGCTATGCCGTGCTGAATCGCTACCCCTACACAGGCGGCCATCTCATGATCGTGCCGTACAAGCAGGTGAACGATTGGAATGAACTGAACGAAGATGAGTTGCTTGAACTCATGCTTCTCTTGCGCCGCTGTCAAAATGCGCTCGCCAAGGTCATGAGGCCAGATGGATTCAACATTGGGGTTAACCTGGGAAAATGTGCCGGCGCGGGCATTTTAGAACACCTTCACATGCATATTGTTCCCCGTTGGAACGGCGACACAAATTTCATGCCAGTCCTGAGCAAAACCACGGTCGTGCCAGAAGCCTTAAAAGAGGTGGCAGCCAAATTACGCGGGGCTTTAGACCTCGCCTAAGCATACTCTTTTTCGCCTTCAAAAGGGATTCCACGTAGTGGTCTTTCCAGATTTGGTGTCTTCGCGGATCCCGCAAGCACGTCATCTCCCGGTTTCGGCGCTTTGCAACCAGCGGAGATTTCAATCAATCCATCCGCAGGCAATTTCCATTCTCCGAGAGAAACAAAAGTGCTGGTCGAATTCTTTAAGAGAACAAAAAGCTGCTCGTTTTACGAGCGGAGGTGCTAAAATGAGACGATGGATCGGGAAAGCATGGACATCGTTGAAATCGCTCATCTAAGGCGTTGTCTTGACCGGATTTGGCGGCAATCGCTCTGGCAAATCAGCCACCACATAAGCCATCACAGTCATCGCAGCAATACAGCGGTTAAAATCATTCTTATCGATTTTGTCCATCGCATCGGCGGCAGTGTGATGATACCAAAAGTATTTCGTGGGATCGACCTTCAGGTCCATCAACGGAACACCATCATCTTCCATTTGGGAAATATCTGCGCCACCCGCGTCGTAGGTGAGCTCAACCGCGTGAACTGGTTTCAACAGCGTCATGATTTCTCGGATTGTCCCGGTCGCCTTTTCCGTTCCTTTGAAAGCGAATCCACGAGGATCGAAGACTCCCTCGTCTGACTCGATGGCGAGCACATGATTTGTAAGAGTGGCTTTATACTTTTCACGATATTCTCGAGCTCCGCGCAAACCATTCTCCTCATTCGTCCACAACACCACGCGAACCGTCCTGCGCGGACGCAGATTCAACGTGTGCATCAATCGGACCGCTTCCCATGCGGCGAGACATCCCCCTGCGTCGTCCATGGCACCCTGCCCTAAATCCCACGAATCGATGTGGCCACTGATTACGACAACTTCTTCCGGTTTCTCGCGACCGACGATCTCGGCGATGACGTTTCGCGACCTGGAGGGCGGAAGCGTCTGTGCTTCCATCCTCAGCCGTAGCATCACCTTCTGTCCCCGATCCTGCATTCGCTGCATCATTTCAGCATCTTCGAGAGTGATGGCGGCATGGGGAATTTTTGGAATATCGTCGGCATAGCGCATCCCACCGGTGTGGGGACTATAAATCGAAACCGGGGTAATCGAGCGCACAAGGCTCGCAACAGCCCCGGCTTTCGCAGCTTCCATGGCGCCACGACTCCGATAGAGCACCGTGCTGGAGTACTCTGTGAAGGGTGCATTAAAGACCACAATCTTTCCCTTTGCTTTCCCCGCCGCATTGATCAGTTCTGCGAAATCTTTGACGACAAAAACCTCGGCAGTAATTCCTTCGGGCGGGGTGGCGATACTTCCACCCAGACCGAGCAAGCTCAGCTTTCTATAATGTGGGGCGAGGAGCTCCAGGGATTCATTTCCTCTTACCCAATGGGGCACCATCACATCATCGCCACGGACATTCTGCAGCCCGTCTTTCTTCATCTCAGCCAATATCCAATCAATCGAGTTTTCCAGATTGGTGGATCCACTGAGACGGGGTCCAAAAGTATCGCACAGATAACTCAGCCGTTGAAACATGGCATCCGAATTAGTCGCAGCCTGGATCAGGCGCCCTGCCGGCTCCATATAAGCCTTATCGATAGATGGTTGGTTGGTTTGGGCGGGCGCTTTCCCCGCGAAAAGCAGAGCTACGATTGCTAAAAACAGGTTCCTCATAATTGATTTACCGGACGGCAGATGCATTTATAGTCGCACGTAAGACTCTGGAAATGAAAAAACAACTTGTTCTGGGAATCATGTCAGGCACCAGCCTCGGCAGTGTTGACTACGCCCTGTGCGAAATCGCCGGTCGCAGTGTGGTGCTTAAAGAACTTTGGGAGGTGAATTATCCCACCAAACTTCAGAAACAATTAAACGAAGCTGCCAAAGGCGCATTGAACAGTTGGGAGTTCTGCCAGGTACACCACGATCTCGGCCGCTTTTACGCAAAGCACGCGACGACCGGGAAAATCAAGCCGCAACTGGTTGGCTTGCACGGGCAAACTGTTTTTCATAATCCCGATCCTAAGACTCCGGCCACTTTTCAACTCGGCGAATCATCGTATCTGGTCGAGGTGCTAAAAGTGCCAGTGGTAAATAATTTTCGAGTCGCTGACCTGGCGGCCGGAGGGCAAGGAGCTCCCCTCGCAACCATTTTCCACGAGTACGTTTTTGCAGAACGAGGAAAGCATATTTGCGTCAACAACCTCGGCGGCATCAGCAATGTCACTTCTCTTGACTGGAGCAACCGGAAGCTGTCGAGACCCAAGGTGTTGGCATTCGACACCGGTCCGGCCAACATGCTGATCGACTTCGGGATGCGGCATTTCAGCGGCGGCAAGATAAGTTTCGATCGCGATGGTTCTTTTGCCTCGCAAGGAATGGTGAATCAAAAACTGGTGGCTGGATGGTTGAAGCACCCGTATTTCAGAAAAAGCCCACCGAAAAGCACCGGTCGAGAACTCTTCGGAGAACCATTCTTTTCGAAATCCATCCAGCAAATGATCGCAATGTCTGCCTTCGATGCAATCGCCACCCTGACCGAGTTCACAGCAAGATCCCTCGCATTAAACTACAAATCTCACCTCCCCGGGAATCCTGATCGTGTAATCCTGACAGGAGGGGGCGCGAGCAACCCGGATCTGGCACGCCGCATCGGAAATGCCCTGTCAGAGGTGGGCATTCCCACCACCCCTATGAGCAGTGAGGCATTGAAGTGGCCCGTTCAATCGATCGAACCCGCAGCCTTTGCCCTGCTGGCTTACCTGCGCTACAGCCATATCGCTGGAAACATTCCCGGCACTACCGGTGCCAATGCAGCGGTCCTTTGTGGCCAGTTGGCTGAGCGCTGATTACCGGTTTCGATTATCTAATTATTGTGAACAAGTTGGAATTGCTTCCGTTGGCCAGAACACTAGTTTTGATCATCCTGTCCGGCGCAAAGGGATTGTTTGAAAGGGCACAATGGAAGAGGGGAACAGAACACATACTCCTGCGGAACTCGTGTCGAGAGTCGCAGATGAATTTGAAGAGCGCTATCGCGCCTTGCTCGAGCAAAGTCCTAACCCCGTTTGTGTTCACCAAAATGGCCGACTTGTTTACGCCAATGCAGCGGCACTTAAGCTTACCGGTTTCCGTGGCATCCATGAACTGATCGGCGCCTCGATCTTCGATTTCGTTCCGCCGGAGTCTCATCCGATAATCAAGGATCGCATCCGATTAATGCACGAGACTGGTCAACCACCTCCCCTCATTGAACTAAATTGTAACTGGCCCAATGGATCGCATTCGGAAGTGGAGATCATCGCCATGCCTGTACCGTGGCATGGTGAGACTGCCATCCAAATCATCCTTCGCGATATCACCGAGCAAAAACGTGCAGAGCGCAGACTGCAAGAGAGCGAAAGGCTATTTCACCAACTTGCTGACTCAATGCCACAAATTGTCTGGATGGCCAAACCGGACGGCACAATCGATTACCGGAACGCCAAATTCTTCGATCAAACCGGATTAACGAGGGACGAAGCTGAGGCTGCTCTAGTTATCTGGCCCCTGGTCCTTCATCCACACGACGTTCAACGCGCCACGGAGAAGTGGTTCCGGTGTGTTCGCGATGGTGTTCCCTTTGAAATGGAGTATCGCTATAAAAAAAAGGGGGACGGTTACCGATGGCATCTGGGGCGAGCGCTTCCAATCAAGGATGAGCATGGGGATGTTATTCGCTGGTTTGGAACCTGCACAGATATACATCACATTAAGACCACGGAACTTGAACTCGAACAGGCACGGCAGGATCTGGCCAATTCGAAGAAGTCTCTTCAAAAAGAGGTGAGCTCTCGGTCGGCAAAACTAAATGCCAGCATCAAGTCTATGGAAGATTTTTGCTACAGCATCGCCCACAATCTCCGAGCTCCCGTGCGAGCCATGCAGGGCTTTTCAACCGCCCTTCTCGAAGATTACCACCACACGTTGGACCCCGCTGGTCTGGACTACATCGAACGCATCCACCACTCGGCGGCCAATATGGATTCTTTGATTCTGGACCTTCTCGCCTATGGGCGCGTGGACCATCAGGAAGTGACGCTACAGACGATCCACTTGCATGATGCAATCGAGTTGATTCTCCGGCACATGATGCCCGATGTAAAAGAGAGCGAAGCTAAGTTTGAGCTGGAGAACCTGAACTTTCAGCTGACGGCAGACGAAAACATGCTGAGATACATTTTCCTCAACCTTTTCAGCAACGCAATCAAGTTTTCGAAGCCAGGGGAAACGCCGTCGGTTCGCATCTGGGCGGAGGAGATAGATGATAAGATCAAAGTGGTGGTTCAGGACAACGGAATCGGCATTCAGCCCGATCATCAACAAAGAATTTTTTATGCCTTCGAACGTTTGAACGTTGTGGATCAGTATCCTGGCACAGGAATTGGCCTTGCGATCGCCCGCAAAGCAACAGCCCGACTCGGCGGTAAAATGGGGGTGGAATCACAGGTAAACAAAGGAAGCTGTTTTTGGGTTGAACTCCCGAAAGCGGGACCCGAAAAATAAAAACTGCCGGTATTGCCACCGGCAGTTCGTGCAAAAAAACGAATGTCGGACAGATTACATGTGAGCAATCATGTTGTCACCGAACTCAGAACATTTGATCTGCGTACCGCCTTCCATCTGTCGTGCGAAATCATAGGTCACACGCTTGGATTGAATCGCTCCGTTGAGTCCTTTGATAATCAAATCTGCCGCTTCCGTCCACCCCAGGTGGCGCAGCATCATCTCACCGGAAAGAACCACGCTGCCGGGGTTGACCATGTCTTTACCGGCATACTTCGGTGCGGTTCCATGAGTCGCTTCGAAAATAGCGTGCCCGGTCACGTAATTGATATTGCCACCAGGAGCAATCCCGATTCCGCCGACCTGCGCAGCCAGAGCGTCGCTTAAATAATCGCCGTTGAGATTCAAGGTTGCAATCACATCAAAATCTTCCGGACGCGTCAGGACCTGTTGAAGAGCAATATCAGCAATCGCGTCTTTGATTAGGATAGCGCCTTTTCCGAGAGCCGCTTTTTGTTCCGCGTTGGCAGCTTCCTCGCCTTTGTCTTTCTTGGTCCGTTCCCACTGTGCCCAGGTGTAAACTTTGTCACCGAAGATTCGTTCTGCCGCGCTGTAGCTCCAATCGCGGAAGGCGCCTTCGGTGTATTTCATGATATTACCTTTATGCACAATCGTCACGCTCTTGCGCTTGTTGCGAATGGCGTAATCGACCGCTGATTTCATGAGACGAATCGTTCCCACGGCAGAAACTGGTTTGATTCCCAGGCCGACAAGAAGTGGCATGTTCTCGGCGCTGTGATCAGGCGAGGCCATCTTCATGTACTCTGTAATCTTCTCCTTGGTGCCGAAACGAATCTTCGCGAAATCTTTTGGGAATTCTTTGGCAAGGAAATCGAGCACCTTCTGTGCTTCTGGGGTGCCTGCAGCGTATTCGATACCAGCGTAGATGTCTTCGGTGTTTTCACGGAAGATTACCATTTCAACTTTTTCAGGAGCCTTCACCGGGGATGGCACACCAGTGAAATACTGAACCGGACGCAAGCAAACATAGAGGTCCAACATCTGGCGCAATGCAACGTTCAACGAACGAATACCACCCCCGACTGGCGTGGTGAGAGGTCCTTTGATCCCGACGAGGTATTCTTTGAATGCTTCGACCGTATCGTCCGGAAGCCAGTTGTTGAATTTCTTGAAAGATTCTTCGCCCGCGAACACTTCGAACCACGAGATCTTCCTTTTACCGCCGTAGGCTTTTTCCACAGCAGCATTGAACACGCGTTCGCTCGCTGCCCAGATGTCCGGGCCTGTGCCGTCACCACGGATAAAAGGAATGATAGGATTCTCTGGAACGATTAGTTTGCCGTTCTGGATCGTGATTTTACCGCCAGCAGGCGGGGTAATGTCTTTGTAGGCCATTGTTTAGTTTATTGGTTAAAGAGAATTAAATTTGAGAAAATATTTTGGCTTCCAGTTCGGTAATCCTACCATCCCGGTTGGTATCGCATTTCGACACAGCATCGTTAAATTGGAAATTTTCACTGCGAACGACTTTCCGTTTATGTTCGAAAACGATCGGCAAGCTTACCTCAGTATTTCGCTCCTGACGATTCACCGCACCCTGCTTGCTGAGCGTCTGGTAGAAAATTCGGCCAGCCGCTTCGCTTTCGAATTCGACTTTCGTGCGATCCACATCACGGTAGACAGTCTCCTGCTGGCTGATACAGCCGCAAAAGAAAACAGCTCCCATCAGAAGCACAAAAAACCCCGTGTTTCGCGTTTTCATAGAAGTTCCGTCAATTACCAGAGCGTTGAGAGATAAGGGGATCACACCGGAAATCAAGCCGAGAATGAGTTCTGCCCCTTCATGACGAACTACTTCGATACCGCGCCAAAAACCCTGGGCCTGATGCAGCCAGATCTTCCTTGCGCTGCCTTGCCAGCAATTCTCCGTAAACAGAAACGTCACGGACCATCATCTGCAAACGTTTCCGAAAGCTATCACTGACGATTTCTCCTTCCCTGACATCTTCCTTCTCGATAAACGACAATCCATAAGGAAGCGACCATGCATAACATTGGCGGGCGACCGTACGAAGCTGGTCAGTGACGGTCAAACCCTTCTCGTGCGAGGCAACGATGCTGGCGAACAGTTTTCCCGCAAATTCATGCCAAAAATGGTCCAGGAAACTTTTCATCGTACTACTCATGCAACCATGGTAATCGGGAGTCCCCAATATCAAGACGTCAGCCTGTTCCACCCGTTCTTTCAACGGAGCATACTCCGGGGATTTGTAGGATGTGTCAGGATTGAACAAAGCCATCGGCTCCTGCTGGAAATCCAACACATCCACTGTGCATCCGAGACCTCTCAATTGCTCGGCCACATTCACAATGACGGTTCGCGTCAATGAAGCGCGATTCATGCTGCCGATGACGGCAAGAACGTGAAGAGGCTTGTCAGACATGCGTTAAGGCTATCATTTTCCGGTTTCCACGCAACGGCTCTAAGACATCCAACCAAACATCTGAGCCATTCGGACAAATCCATAAGCCAACCCGGCACAGACCGGAATCGTCAGGACCCACGCCATGACCATCCGCTGAACCACGCTCCATTTAACCGCGTTTAGACGTTTAGCCGCTCCAACACCCATGATGGCCGAAGAAATAACGTGCGTGGTAGATAGCGGGATTCCCCAATGGCTGGCGGAAACTATAATACCAGCCGCGGTCGTCTCCGCGGCGAAACCATGGACCTGTTGGAGCTTGACCATTTTGTGGCCAAGAGTCCGTATGATTCTCCATCCACCCGCCCACGTTCCGGCAGCCATAGTGAAAGCACAAACTATCTTGATCCAAGTTGCGATCTCTAGTGGAGCTCCTGCCGCCGGCTCCGGGGTGTGAAGAAAGCCAAAAGAGGTCGGGAGGTTGGCAAACACACCAGATTTTGTGGCGGCCACCAGGGCCAAAGCAATGATACCCATCGTTTTCTGTGCATCATTCATACCATGGCCTAATGCCATGCCTGCACTGCTCAGTAGTTGAAGGCGACCAAAGACCCTGTTCACAGTGTTGGGACGCCAGTTACGCAAGAGGAAATACAGCAGACCCATTATCACAAAACCGATCAGCAGACCACACACCGGTGAAATGAACATGGGATAAATCACCTTTTGGAGCAGCCCTCCTTTCTCAGCGAGCTTAATGACAGACCAATTCCCGTGGGCTGCAGCGAAAGTGGAACCAACGATCCCTCCGATCAGTGCGTGACTTGAGCTGGAAGGGAGACCGAAATACCAGGTGATCAAATTCCAGATGATCCCTGCGGTGAGCCCACACAAAATCGTGGTGGTAGTGACAAAGGCGATATCTACGATCCCCTTTCCAATCGTACTCGCAACTTCTGCCCCCAACATGGCTCCCAGCAAATTGAAGAACGCTGCCATGGCGACAGCCTGCTTCGGGGTCAATACCTTGGTGGAAACCACCGTGGCAATCGAGTTCGCCGTATCATGGAAGCCGTTGATGTATTCAAAAATCAACGCTACCAGAATGACGCAAATAATCAGTGTCATGCCGACTGATCAGGAATTTTTCAGAACGATGTGAGAAACAACATTGCCCGCGTCGCGACAGCGATCGATGACCTTCTCCAACAGCTCATAGAGATCGTGTACGATCAGTGCTTTCAGAGCCTCGTGTTTACCGCTGTAGAGCTCCTTCAACAGCTCGATCATGATTTTGTCCGCATCTCCTTCTGCTTGCTGCAGGCGATCGTTCAATATCTTGATCTTTTCCAGTGGCGGAATCTTGCGAAGATGTTTCACCATTTCAACCAGGGTATCACTCGCTTTGATCATGAGTTCCCCCTGGCGCATAAATTCGATACCGCTGAGTTGTGCCGCCGCAATTTTGTAGCGTTCGGCAAATTTTTCCGTTGTCTTGGTGATCTTATAGAGCGCGATGGATAGAGCCTCGATGTCCTCGCGTTCCAGTCCGGTTACAAAGGTAGTCACCAGTTCGGCGCTGATTTCCTCGGTGATCCGCTTATCTTTGCGCCGTGCGAGCACAAAATCGTCAAGAGTAATGGCCGAAGCCGGCATTTGAAGGATCTTCACCAGCGCATGCACACTGACGTTCACTTCCTCAGCACTTGCTTCAAGAAGATCGAAGAACTTGTCACCTTTTCCAAAAATACGCTGCAACGAGAACATAATTGCGCCTTGTCGTAACAGAATGGAAGCAAAGCGCCATTAAAAACTGCTTTGGCGTCCGACCCTAATCGGGGCGTTGTGGTGCCGCGGGATCCTCGAAGGGGCACTATTTTTAAACCGAATTCTTTCTGGGATTGCCAAAAATAATTCCGTACAGCGCAAATGGAAGACCCTTTCGCAGAGGATGCCGCGATGCATGATTTGTTTTTGGGAAGCATGGAGTGATCCACAATCCAGTCATCAACACTGCCCTTATCCGTGCTATTTCAGTTAGTTGGGCGTTCAGGGCCAACGGCCCGCTTTATACCAGCCTGGGTCGGAGCGATAGCGCAGGCCCAGGAACATGTCGCCTCGGTAATTCCAAGCGCTGAAGGCGCGGTCTATTTCATTCGCACGCGTCGGGGGCATTGCTTTAGCCTTGCCAAAAAACAAAGTCAAAGCTGCGATCCCGGCAAAACATTGGAGAACAGTAACTATCTATGCCGCAATCATTGAGTCTTGTTATCAAGTGTCCAAAGAAGCAGGAAGAAAACCGCAAACTATTTGCCGATACCCATGACGCAGGGTATCAGGAGACCCGCCATCAACAAGATTTGATGAACACCGCTCCAAACAAAGTCCATCCCCTAGAAGACCGATTACTCCCGCGCCTTCATGATCTCATTCCCTTTGGTGGCGCCGCCGTTCCAGCGATCCCATTTGGGATCGATATATTGGGCGAAAAAGGCACTGAGCTTTTTCTCTAAACCTTTGATCACAGGACCATTGCCCGGGATATGGATGACGTTCTCACGTTCTTCCGGGTCGCTCTCCATGTTGTAAAGTTCGTCGGGTCCGTAGGGATAACGCACCGTCAACTTCCACTTCGACGTCCGGATCATCCGCACATTTTCGAACTCATGATAAATCACGTTCTCCCAGTCGATTGGTTTTCCGTTGAGCGCAGCGGCAAAGCTATGTCCCGGCAAAGGGGGTGAGTTCGGTGTTTTGTCCTTGAGGCCGACGTAATCCAGCACCGTGGGGAGGAAATCATGATTGTGTACCATCAAGTCCGAAGTCTTGCCGGCATCGCCCTGCCCTGGCTTGCGGAAAATCAGCGGGATACGAACCGTTGCCTCCTGGGTATGAATCGGACGCGCGTGATCGCCCATTCCCCAATAACCGTTGTGACCGGCATTCAATCCCTGGTCTGCGCTAAACACCACAAGTGTATTCTTATCGAGACCGAGTTCCTTCAACGTTTCCATGACGCGCCCTACCCCGTCGTCGACTCCGCTGATGGCTGCGGCATAGTTGCGCATCGCCGTCACGTTGTTGATCAGGTTGCGTTGACTCTTCAGGTAGGGATTCACTTTTTCCCGGGGAAATGAATCCATGTTTTTGTCCGCGTAATAGGAGGTGTGCCGATTGTGATGCTCTTTTGCAATCGCACCTCCCAATCCGTAAGGGCCGTTGTAGGCGAGATAGAGGAAGAACGGTTTCTTTGAATTCTGTTGAAGGAACTCCACCGCGTGGTCGGTGATGACTTCGGTGGTGTAGTTGGTCTCCACATACACCTTCCCGTCCTTGATCATATCATCATTGTAAAACTTGTCGGTGTGCCCGCCCGCTTTGGAATACCAATAGGTGAAGCCTTGTTGTGGAACATTGTTTTCGCCCAAATGCCATTTGCCGGACAGACCGCAGGTGTAGCCGTTTTCAGAGAGTATTTTTGGCAACGTCCGAAATTCTTCCAGAGTCTGATAAGCGTTAGGTCCAAGTTGTGCCGCATTCGGAATGTAGGCATGCACTCCATGTTGCGATGGGATCAATCCGGTGAGAAACGCCGCCCGACTGGGTGAACAAACCGAGTTGTTACAATAGGCACGGGTGAAGAGAGTTCCTTCCGCAGCGAGCCGATCGATATTCGGCGTCTTGATCTCTTTATTCCCATAGCATCCCAGGGTCCAGGCTCCATGATTATCCGTGAGAATGAAAACGATATTGGTCTTCTGATCAGCAGCGCTGCTCTGGAGAACAAGGCACATCACACTCAAAGTCAGGAGCAGACTACTAATAGAGTTATTCATTGGGTCAAATTCAGATCGTTGGTTCGGGAGATGGGACGTTTTTAAAGGGTAAAAGGTTTCTGCGCAAAGATTACACCTTGCAGAACAGGTGTGCTGTTGTTTGCGGTTCAATAAAAGGCAGGAATCAATTTCGATAAACAAACAGGACTGTCCGGAACGACATTCGCCAAGATCCCAAGGGCTTAGACCTGTTATAGTCCGGGTTTGAATTCCTCAACCCCAAGGGGGTTGCGCAACAAAGCCAAGGGTTGCTCGGCAAGAGCTACCCTGAGTACGATGCAATCAAATTGGCCAACCCCAAAGCGGGTTGCGTCAAGTCTTCGTTGCGGAATCCATTTGGGATTAGACACCGCGCTTTCCCGTCTATCTCCGCACCACCCAGATGTTCCTGAAGAAAACAGGATTGCCGTGGCCCTGGAGGTAGAACGGCCCGCCACTTGGATCCTCTTTTTTGTTATTTCCCGCGGTGGGTTGCTTCAGTTCGAACTGATCGTGAATGGCCACTCCATTGTGTTTCACGGTGACGAAGGCATTTTTAGTCTTGGTTCCAGCCGCGTCGTATTGCGCTGAGGTGAAGTCGATGTCGTAAGTCTGCCAGACCAGCGGAGGCAAACACATGTTCACCGCAGGCCGGGCTTGCTTATAGAATCCACCGCATTCGTTGTCTTCACCGGTCAGGCCAAAAGAGTCCAGGATCTGAACTTCATAGCGATCTTGTAAATACAGTCCGCTGTTCCCTCGATCCTGTCCGCGGCCCAGCGGTTTGAAAGGCAGCAAAAATTCCAGATGAATCGTAAAGTTGGTGAAGCTTTCCTTGGTTCTGGAACCCGCAGCCAAAAGATGGCGTTCATCCATCACCCCATTTTCCCATGCCTCGGCATTATTACCTTCAAACAAAATCACCGCACCGACCGGAGGCTTCGCATTCAAAGTGGGACTCACCCGCTCAGCCCTTGTCATGGTCCATGGCCCCCCGTTGGTGCTCTTGATGACGAGAGAGCCCTTGGCAAGTTCAGCGCGATATCCGTTGGTTCCGATGAACACAACCTTTTCGACGGCACGTGTTCCCTCGATTTCCGTCCTGGATTTCTTATCCCACCCTGCCCCGGGCAGTCCACCCGGGTAACTCACCAGTCGGAATGAATCGTCGCCCAGTGCGATGACCTGAACCCCTCCCCATGAGTTCGTATACTCCCCTTGCGGACCGAAATCCGGACCGGCGTTCGCTGGATCGAGAAACGTTTCCAACTCGGCTTTTGCCTTCGGCTTCTGCGGGGAGGTTTCTTTATTTTCGGCCGCGCCACAGAGTGCAGCGACCAGAACAAACGGAACAACGATCCATTTCATGCACCGAAAATGTCTTGAGGAGCTGGAAAGTTAAAGCAGAAAACAACCGAGGCAACACGATGACCTCGCTACGTTTAAAAGACCTGAATGGCCCCATGGTCCCCAGGCTCTCAAATGAAAGAGCCGCCCGGTTGCCCCGAGCGGCTTTGTGTTTTCTCATGCGATCGTTCAGCGTTTATGCCGTCACCACAACTACCACTTCACTCCGCGCACTTTCCCCACCGTTATTCACGGCCGAGATGGATACCTCCACCTGAGAAGCCGCCGGCATGGTCTCGATCATGTAGTCGAGATCCGTCGGACTTCCCACCGGTATCGCTTCGTCGTCCACACCGATCACCTTCAACCAGACACGATAATACTCCGCCCGTGCCGACTTCGCCCATTTCACTGCAGCTTTCCCTCCCGCCTGCAGGACAATAGTGATCTTCCCTGGACGCTCCGGCGCCTGTTTGAGCCCCGGTTGATTCAACCCAAACGCATCCCAGCGCCCATCGATCGGTCCGACCACCCGTTTGAGTTCCTCCACCACTCCGCGGATACGGCTACGCAACACTTTCTCTTTCTGTTTGCGTGCTGCGAGCAGTGTCCGAACTGCCCCGCGTTTCACCGTCACCGCCTCCTTGGCCGTGGAAAGCGCGGTGAGGGCAGCTTCCACAAGCGCCGCTGTCGCGACATCTTCCACTTCGTGCTGCGGGTTGGACGTGTAAAACGCCTTTAACGACCGCAACAGTTCTTCCAGGCGAGCGACCGATTTCGGAACGACGAGTGTGCTCGTGAATCCCGTGCCTTCCCATCGCACGTTGTAACTGCGTCCGAAGGAACGTTTGAGTGAATCGCGAACCACGAAGGCGATGTCATAGGCGTCCGTTTGTTTGAGGGTCAACGCGGTCCGCAACCCGCGCAGATCGTGTTTCCCCTGGAGAAGCGAAGCCGTTCCGTTGGTGACACCCAGGACATCGGCATCGACTAACGGTTTGGTGGCGACCACCAACCCGAGACCGGCGGCATGGGCTGCTGCTCCGGAACTAACGAGGTTTCCGGCTGCGACGAGACTGGCGACTGTTTTATATGGTTTCTGCTGCACTGTTTTCCTTTTCTGTCCGACGTCCGCCACACTTTTTTGATGTGACAGAAGGTGTTTTTTTGTTGTGACACCTGCGAATCATTCGCTCAATTTCGAACTGGGAAGTTTATGCCATATCGACGGGTGGTCGCATAAGGCCAATCATTGGTATCAATCGCTGGCCTCCCCCCTGCACCGTTGTTAACCCCTTGATCTTCAGGACTTTAAAAATGTGAAAAAAAAGTGATTTATGAGCGATTTTCCCAAAGTTGGCAGACGCCAAAGCGGGGTAAATGACACGAATCCTGAGGGAGAAGTTGAAACCTGCCCGTTTCTATTCGTGTTTTCTTGTGTTCATTCGTGGTTAACGGCTTTAAATGCGTGAAATTTCTGTTGAACCGTCTAAAACCGACCGGTGCAACAAATAGATCTGGCGAACAACAGGGATTATCAACGGGCATTAAAGAAAGTCTCCGGCTTCGGGTTTCATTAAAAAGAAAAGATCGGCGATCTCTTCCCCACGGTTTTCGTCCTGATCACACTTTATTTCGTGGAATTGGTGAAGAAAGGCGAGCCTTTGCCCCCCGCCCTGATTCTCATCTGGAAGTTTGCCTCCGAATATCCGCCGGCCGAGATGCAGACCCTTCTCTTTCAGGGTGAAATGCATGTTGGTGCGCAGATCGTAGATCCAGAGCTTCTCCGTCCACGCTTTCTTGTCGGCAGCCGGTTTGCGATCGAAGAAAAGGACGTTCGCTTTGACCCCTTGCGCGTAGAAGATACCGGTGGGCAGGCGCAGCAACGTATGCACGTCTGCCTGCTTGAGCAGTTCGCGGCGGATCGTCTCATCGATCTTGAAGTCTAAGCGGCGGGACGCCGCTGCTACTTTGGGCTGAGATATGTCGCCCCGCTGGGATTGGCAAAGTAGAAGAGCCGTCTCGGCTCTTTTCGGGTGACACAAGTGGCGAGATGTGGATTGGACTTTTCTGTCCTTGGGACCGGGAAAGCGGCGGGACGCCGCTGCTACTCTCCGGACGCGCCTTCTTATTTTTATTCAGCAAGGGAACTCTGCTGATGTTCTCTCCAGAAAGACTCATTTCGATTTAGTGCGATAAGGGGAAGGCTTTTCCTGGAGTGTGCCTTCAGGACCAGAAGGAACCGAACCACCACGGATAGCGAGTTCACGTTCGCGCATGGCATCGAGCATGCGCAGTTTTTCCACCAACGGCAGGGCGGCGAGATTGCGGCGCATGGCGCGTTTGCTTTCGAGAATTTTTTCGAGGTCGAAACTCATGGCGTGTCGCTGAGGAATTGTCGTTCAAACTTCTGCCAGGCGTCAACAAGTCGATGCCGGGCTATGATCTGTTGAAAGCGTGCCGCATCAAGTGCGCCAGCCTCAATAAACTGAAGCAAGCGGGCCTTGTCCTTGGCCCGTCCGGTTTGCAGGGCAATCGCGGCCAGGTGTTCCGCGGTGAAAACATGAGCGGTTGTGCCACCTATGTCCCGCGTGACAGCATCTTTCAGTGCTTCTTCCAGGAGCGCAGTTTCAGCAGGAAGAAACTGCAGGGGCCACCCGCAGACGACAATGTATTCGCCCTGCATTTCACCGCCCTGCGCTTGCAGGTAATCGAAAATAGGTTGCGGACTTACCAACAAACTTCCCAGCTCAGGGCGGAACGTCACGAAAATATCCACATCCAGCGTGGCCATCGGTTCAAGATAAAACGTTGCGCCGACCGCTCCACCAATGGCGTAACGATCAATCACGCCGTCGGCTTGCATCTGGTTGATAGTGTTGATGGCTTCCTTGATATCCATACTCAAAATATCTAAGCGGCCAGAACTTCGTTCAACTCATCCAATAACTTTGGCAGTTGCTCACCAAACAGTTGATGAGCTTTACCCAGGCCGCCGCGTTGGCTGAAGGGGGCGTATTCGAAATCTTCGGGTTCGATGCGTCCCGGCTCTTTTTGCTTATTGAGTAACTTACGGGAATCGGCTTTCCCTGGGAAGCGGATAAGCGGCGGGACGCCGCTTCTACTTTAAGAATCTCCTTTGCGGTAAAACTTTTCCATGAATGCAAAATCTCGCTGAGAAGATGACCGTTGGTCGGGGTCACCAAAACGTGGACGTGGTTTTTAGCGACGACGAATTCATCTAACGAATAGCGTTCGCCTTTGAAAAATTTCAGTGCTTTCTCAACCAATTCTTTGACGGGTTCGATGCCCAGAATGCAAGATCCGTAACCAGCATCCAGCCACCTTTGGATCCGGGCTGGAAACCGATCGTAAAATTCCTGGCGTGTTGTTTCGTCATGAGGTTCGGGATGAGCTTCCAACCAATCCTCCATCTCTGCACGCCAGCGTTGCAACTTTTCCTGCGAGAGTGAATCGGCCAACCGGAAGGTCACGAAGTATGTCACCCCATCCTGGCGCCAATGAGGCAAGTTGCCGGTCAAATGTCCTACGGGAGCTTCGGGATCAAAATAGTTGATTAAGGACGGAGTAAAGTCGTCGGGAGCGGTGGGGTCGTTTAGACGGTCCAGGAGAAAGCGGCGGGACGCCGCTTCTACTTCATCGGGATCGCAGGCGCGCAGGAGCGCACCGGCTAATGATGCAACCGATTGGCCATCGGCAACGGCGGCGATCTGTTGGCGTTGCGTGGTGTCGAGTTCGCGGTCGAGCCGGGCAAGGCGTGCGGCTAGGGTCGTGAGGGTGTCCTCATCGCGGCCAGCGGTAAAGAGGACGCGTTGCAACAATGTTTTCAACGGCACGCTTTTTTGGCGATTGAGCGGGCGGGATTCAGTTTTGTTTCGGTCAGGCATCGCGATCCCGTGGATGTTTATCTTTATAGGTAAATACCTGATACGCAGGCAAGAAGATTGGAAAGATAAACGGCAAATGGTGTAGTGCGCTTTTGGAGGTGCTCTCAGGTTGGGAGCGAGGCGGAGATTCGAAACTGCAAAAACCGCCGACCAGGCGCAACCGGAAGAGGGAATCCGACAAGTCTTCCAATCTGCGATTCAGAGCACCATTTCCACGCTCATTTCGGAATGTATTCCGAGGTGCTGAGAAAATTATCTGCCGTCAAAAACAGATTGGCGAGGTGCCGGGAAAATTTTCTCACTACTCCGCCAGATTGGAAAAGTGCTCAGATAATTTTCTCACGTCTCGGCCAGATTGGCAGAGTAGCCAGATAATTTTCTCACGCCTCGGCAAGATTGGCGGAGTAGCCAGATAATTTTCTCACGTCCCGACAAGATTGGCGGAGTAGCCAGATAATTTTCTCGCGTCCCGGCAAGATTGGCGGAGTAGTCAGATAATTTTCTCGCGTCCCGGCAAGACTGGCAGAGTAGTGAGATAATTATCTCGCGTCCCGGCAAATCTGTCGGAGACGTGAGAAAACGCACTTCAGACGCTTAAAGCCGTTGGTAGCATTGGGTTTTAACCGCCTGGCACCTTTCCTGGATTGCCCAATGAGCCCACACGCATTTTGCAATTTGGGGGCTGTTTTTTGAAGGGATTTTAACCACGGATTTCACGGGTAAACACGGATAAGGGATAGGTCTGAATGGGTGTGCGACCTGCCCTCCTTCCATGGTAAAGAGAACGGCGAGGTATCACCCCTTCACTGACCAGGATCGGCACTTGTCCCCTGCCCGCCCCACGTTTCGGGAGCAAAGGTTCCTTCGGCCACTCGCGCGGCGATGATTGTTTCCCAATCGAAGTCAGGAAGGGTCAGTTTGTAGCCGACGACTTCATCGTAGCGGAACTCGCCTTCGGTCGGCTTATACTGCATGACGTCAGGGCCAGGGATGTAATCTGTGAAATAGATTTGGGAACCCGGACCGTATCCCTCCTCCCGCTTCATTCTTCGCCCATAGGCGGCGACTTCCTCCCAGGTGAATGGCTTTTCACCCGGTTTCATCGGTTCGATCGGAGTCGGTTTCACTTTCCGCTCCCAACGCTGAAAATAGTCCTGCATCTCCTGGACCGGAATCCAATTGCGGATCCTGGGTCGCACAAAAGGCAGGTCGTAATGCAGGGTGATGGTGTGAGGGGGAATTTCCGGCATCATCGAGGTGATCTCATTGATGGTGAGACAGCTCGTCAGGAAGAACTCGTTGGCGGTCTCTTTGTAGGGAAACGCGAGGATGGAGCCATTATGGGAAACGACAAACGCCCGCCCGGGACCGACCGGCATGGCGATGATGGGAGCGCCATAGAAACCAATCAGAAAGGCCGATAGATCTTCCCCCTCGTAGTTTTCAGTGCGATCCGAAAAGCGTTGCAGCAGATGGTCGGAAAAGACGATTCGTTTACCGTTGGCGAAAATTTCCGGGAAAAACTTTTCTCCAGCGTAGAAGCGGAATCGATGACATCTGCCCAGTGGATGGTCCTCGGTAATCTTCTGAACGATGGCGGGCCTCGTGATTAGATCGCGGTCGAACAGCGGGTAAAGGAGCACATCATCTTTGCGGGCGGCATTGATGATATTGCAAAAGAAGAGCGCGGATTGTTGGAGAGCAATCTTGTGATAATCCTGCAGACGACGATCGGCATCGGCGAGGCGCGGTGGAAGGAGTCGATTGAACTCTGTGTGCAACGCCTTCAGCAGGTGTGGAAGCTGATCGGTGTGCGGATAAAGACTGGTTCTCCCCTGCCGTTGCTCAACCACCTGGAAGTTCTGGCGAAATTTAGAATCGAACGGGAGATGTTTCATGCTTTAGCAACGACTGGAATGCTTATATCGAAGTCGAGGAAGACTGACTAAACAATAATTCGTAGCAGCCGAGGTCACGAGGCTCACTTTGTGAATTGATTTATTCCGGCAGGAACGTTACGCACTCCTCCATCATGAAAACAGTTCTGTCCCGAACGCTGGGTTATCTTCTGCTCGTTGGTGTTTGTTTTTCGAGCGCTTGCTCCACCACGCACCGCAGCACTGACAGCGGAAAGAAACTAACCGGTGAAACGCTTGTCTTGGTTGGGAATGAACCAGCCAGCCTGGCCTACTCGCCGAAGAGTGTCGTGGCCGTGCGGAGCACTTACCTGGAGGCGTTACCTGAAACAGTGGTTTACGCAGAGGGCCGGGACTATGTCGTCGATCTTGCGCTCGGACAGCTTCGTCGGACCGCGAATTCCCGAATCCCAGATTTTCGCACGAACATGCTCCATGGAGTGGAAGATTTCGATCACAGCAAGTTCCCCGGGTTTGGAAACGGTAAGTTTTTCGTGTTTGTCGATTACGTCGCGAAGAAGAAAACAGAGTGGCCGGTGCAATCGCCACAAGTTGAGCTTCTCCCAAAAACACAGGGGAAATTGCAGCGTGGCGAATCGGTCAAGATTGTCGCTTTCGGGGATAGCATCACCGCGGGCGGCGATGCCACCAAGCCGAGCCTCATCTACTGGCAACGCTGGGCCGATGCGCTCAAACAGAAGTATCCCCGCGCCACGATTGAAGCGGTCAATGGCGCCACCGGAGGTGACAGCACCCCGCAAGGAATAAGCCGACTATCAGAGAAAGTGTTGAGTCAAAAACCTGACCTGGTCCTCCTTGCATTCGGGATGAACGATCACAACATCGGAGGCTTTGGCACACCGCTGGAGGCATTTTCCAAAAATTTGAAGAGCATCATCGATCGTATCCGCAAGGAAACGGGGGCCGAGATTGTTCTTGTTTCCACCTTCCCGCCCAATCCGAAGTGGCATTATGGCTCTCACACGATGGAGGCTTATGCAGCGGCGACAGAAAAGGTGGCACGTGAAAATCGGTGTGCCTTTGCTGACGTTTACCACAATTGGCAGAGCCTGGGGTCTCACAAAAAACCAGAGGATCTTTTGGCGAACAACATCAATCATCCCAACGATTTTGGACATTGGATGTATTTCGCGGTGCTTCAACGCATGGGGCTTTAGTCCCGGCACCAGGAAACTTTCCCTTGTCGCGAAAAAAACTTTCCAAAGGCTGCGGTCAGTAAATCCACCGCCTAGAGAAACAGGACCTTACCTGAATTGTAGATGCCGCCGAAATGCCCAACCATGGGGCTAGTGCAAGGTGGGCATTTGGGGTCCAGGACGGACATTCCAAATGACGGCCTTGGCAGGTAAGACAAATAGCATTTTCATTGACCCTATGTGGAAAGATCCAGATCGCGTACGCAATCACACCGCACCAGATGTCCTGGCCAAGATCGACCAGGACATCGTAGAGCGAGTTCGTTTTTTCTCCACCCAACCTAGAGGACTCATCTCAGCCAGGATTGAGGAATTGGAACGGGAATGGGATATCGAACGTTATCTCCAGGTAAATGCTGCCTCTTTGGCCCTTGGAGGGTTGGCACTGGGAGCAACCGTTCACAAAAGATGGTTCTGGCTTTCAGCGGGCGTCCTTGGACTCCTGTTTCAACATGCAACCCAGGGATGGTGTCCGCCGCTGCCCGTGATGCGACGCATGGGCATCCGAACCCGCAGTGAAATAGAGCGAGAGAAGTATTCCCTCAAGGCGTTGCGCGGTGATTTTCAGTATATCAAGCAACCGACGGACGCAAATCAGCTGGCCCGGGCGCATGATGCTTTGCGTGCCGCCACTGCATGATTCAAGGACGCATCTGAAGATTAATAAGGGTTTTTCTGAGGGGGGAAAGCGCATGAACCTGCCCGGAAGAACCGAGCTCTCCTGATTGTTACCCATGCCCGATTGTTGTCTCCTTTAGATGCTCATGATACGGAAGACAACTATCAACCAGTCTGGCAAGGCTACGGCAACCAAACGCAAATTTGTGCCTCCCACCGAAAGTGAGATTGCACTATGCGCCTATGCCATTTACGCGAAAGAGAATCCGCAGAGAGCGATTCAACTTTGGCGTGAAGCAGAGGCGCAACTGACCGCCGCACGGAAGCATGACGCGGAATTATTTCACCGCGGTGGAGTTCTCGTCCAGAACTAACAGATTGCGATGACCACAAGAATTTTCGAGCGGGAGACAGAGATTGGCAAATGCCGCCATGACGCCGATCAGAACGAACGCTGGCGCTTTGCCGAACCTGACTACGCCACCATCCTGGTTCATACAGTTGCAAGCTTGAATGAGCATCGCGGGATGCTGCGAGTGGAACAGGATTGTTACCTGCGGCGCGGCGGCGAACTACCGGATCAACCCTGGGTGAAGCCACAAGTGCTGCTTGAACCGGCCATCGGATCGCGTGAGACCGTGCTGGAGATGGCGGAAAAAATGCACGAGCAATTTGTCGATCGGGTAAACAAAGAGTTCCCGCAGGATTACATCGTCTAACAACTTTCCAGTTCCTCCTGGGAAAACAGCTCGTCGTCCAATTTGGGTGGCGAGCTGTTACTTTTTCCAGTTACTCGGAGACTTCTCTTTACTCGCCTGTCGCGCTCATCTTAAGTTCCCCAATTGACACAGGCGCTAAAAAGTTAACCACAGAAACAGGGGCTCACCTGATGACCCGCAAGCGCTTCACTCAATAGTCTGGTAAATATCTAAATGACGACGGACCCTTCAGGACCCAAAAAGAACATGAACCCTTACGTACTGCTGTTTTGGGTGGCTTTTCTATACATCTTCATCCACAGCTACCAAGTCATCTCGCCAATTCTGTTGGCGTTTCTACTGGTGATACTGGGGACGTTGGCCTTGAACCCGATCGTGGCATCCATGCGCAGAACTATGGGAGGTCGTTCCGCCGCGACTGGCATTGTTGTCCTTATATTCCTGGTAATTGCCGTCTTCACCGGGTGGGCTGCATATCGACCGGTCAAAAAGTCCGCTGGCCAATTTATCGAACGGTTACCGCAGTATTGGGAAAGGATACAAAAGCCGCTCCTGAAACTTCAGCAAAAAGCAGCCGTCTCAGAGCAAAAGATGAAGGAACAGGTCACTACCGAAATCATCAGTGAAGATGTCGCAAGGACAAATCAGGCACTGGCCACGGCCATCACCAATGCCCAAACACAAAGACCCGGTTCGCGGCCGACCCAATCGCAAGACAATACTCCCCAGGAACAACCCGGCTTTCTCCAGTCCGGCTTGAGTCAGGTGCTCACTGGAGTAGCTGGTTCCTTTAAGTCGATTGCGAGTGGAACATTTGAGCTGGGAATGATTGCCGTCACTGTGTTCGTTGGCGTTGTGTTCAGCCTTCTCAATCCGCGACCTATCGTAGCTTTTACATTCAGCCTAGTACCTGAGAAACATCATGAAAAAGCGCGCAGAATCATAACGCGGATCGTGCGCATTGTACCTCAGTGGGCTTTTGCGACTCTCATGGGAATGGGAGCAATCGGCATTCTCGTATTTGTCTTGATGTGGTTTGTGCTGGGTTTTCAGGACGCATTACTTCTAGGGTTGATCGCTTTCGTTCTTGAAGCGGTACCCTACGTTGGGCCGATTCTCGCCGTGATTCCAGCACTCCTGCTCGCTTTCGGAGAAGGTGGAATGACACCGATGTGGGTACTCATTGCTTACGCGGCGGTGCAGGCAATCGAGAATAACCTGGTAGCGCCATTGATTATGGCGGAACGACTTAAACTCCATCCCGTTGCTGTGTTGTTTGCGATTCTCCTCTGTGCCATCACCTTTGGTGTGCTTGGGGCGATTTTGGCGGCTCCCCTCGTCGTGGTGGCCAATATTCTTCACGACGAGATCTTCAAGCCACGTTTTCTTCCAAATGTATCGGACAAAGAACTCAATAACATGGCACATGAGGTCCTTTACCCACCACGAATTACAGCCGAGGCGAAGAAGGGCAATGAATAGCGATCGAAACAAGCCTCTCGAATTCCATTTCCGGTCCAGGCAAAAATGACGCCTGAGGGCAAAGGTGAAGGAAACCATTACCATTTGTACGGACTTTAATGGCCGCGCTGAATCGTTTTAAACCCGATTGTTGCAGGCGGGAGAGGTGCTTACCGTGAAACTCGCAAATTTCGGAGGTCCTATTGTGGCCGAAAGGAAGGAGCGAGATTGAGAATGGATCTGCTTTCATACTGGAATTTAAGGGAACGCCCCTTTGAGGCGACCTCGGAAGCGGCCACCCGTCATTTCAACCGTATACCCCGCAAAATCAACCAACTGGCAAAACAAGCGCCTGAACGGCTAGGTGCATTTGCACCGCTGAGCGATTTGTCACGACAACCCAATCTTTGTGCCGCATGAAAGAACACTTAAGCATCTCTGAACTACGAAAAAAGCGCGCTGCTACCAACGCCGACCGCGCAACGACCGACCATGAGGGAGATGAGCAAAAGATCTCAACCACTGTGGCCGCCGAAGAAGAAATCTGGGCGAAAACCAAACCGAGCGCCGAACGACCCCGGATGCTTCCCACACGTTACGAAGCCCAACCGAATTTTGGACCCGCAGCAGGGGAAGAGGAACCTATCAAGTTACCTTTTGACCCCTATCGGCTGCTCGACGCACTTAAGCGCAATCTCGTTTGGTGCATCCTTGCCGCAATGCTCGGCGCTGGACTAGGAATGTCCTGGTACTTCCTTGGAGCAAAATCGATGGTCAGTGTGCAACTTGCTCGCCAGCAGGTTCCATCCCTGTTCCGGGGTGGAAGCGAAGATGGCGAAGCGTTCAAACTGCCCACCTACACCGATCAGGCATTGGTCAACATAATGCAGTCGCCAGAAATGGTGAAACGTGTCAGTTCGAAGCTAAATCCGCCCTGGGCTCCTGGAAACCTGGCTAAGAGCCTGCTGATTTTTCCCGAGCACGAAAGCGAACTCGTCAATATCGTGTTCAACGCGAAAGCAAGCCCACAGACAGCAGCAGATGTGGTGAACCTCTACGCTACCGAAAGCCTTGAACGCACTAAAGAGCTGCAGACAACAGCCGCAAAAACTTTCCGGGATTTCATCGCCGAAAAACTCGAAACGCTGAATACCGAACTTGTTGCGGTGAACCAGCAACTTGAAAAGATTCCAGCCTCGGCGCGTGCCGTTGATACCGACAAACAGGCCGAAGCACTTCTGGCGCAACTGGCTGATATCGAAACCAAGTATGAACTGGCCAAAATTGATTTAGAGGTCAACAACCCGATTAATGATAAGCTTCAGCTCGCCCGGGAAGAGCTCAGTGACCTATTGCTGCGTTATAAAGAAATCCATCCTTTCGTCATCAGGCAGCAAGAGAAGATCAAGTCGCTTGAGGCACAGGCGGCCGACAGTAAAAACAGCAGCTCCGGCCGCAGTGCCGAAGATGTCCGGGCGGACAATGTCCACCTGGTTTCTTCCGCGAGCCAAAAGCAATCGTTGTCCAAGCAGGTGGAGCAGTTGAAATCCTTGCGGGAAAACCTCCAAAACAAGGTCAACGGCCTGTCCCAGGGTGATCTCGGTTATGCGCTGTTGAAGAATCGCTTCCAAGCACTTCGCAATATCAGTACGACGTTGGCGAACCGCCAGCGTGAAGCCGAATTGTTCCTAACGAATCCTCCCGGCTATTTCACCATTCTGTCTCCTGCTTCCGTTGAACGGGTAAACACGATGAACCATTTCAAGAAGACACTCATCTTCACCTTCTTTGGTGCCATGTTTGGGTTCTTTTGTGTGGCAGGGCTAGTCGCGGTCCGTGAAGTATTGGACGATAAAATTCGCACTCCGGCCGACCTGGATCGGGCCACAGAACTTCCTTTCCTCGGGTCCCTGGGTGACCTGGAGAAAATGGATGCTGCGGCGCAGAAGGCGTGGGCCTTCCGAACCTGGACTATTTTAAAAGGCAAACTCACTGAGTCCCAGACTCATGGCCTCGTGTGTGGGTTCATTTCCGCACACCATAAAGAAGGTCGGTCCACCTGGATTAAACTTTTGACCAGCAGCGCCAACGAGCGCGGGCTGCGCGTCCTCACAGTCTCCACCAAGCCAAGCGAAGGAAACGCCATGCATCCACATGACGTCCCGGAGGAAGAAAAAATAAAACAAGACGAAGCGATTATGCGAACCTTTGAATCTAACGTTCTGGCTTCGCCGGGACAGGTGACCAAGCATTTGAATGATCCGACCAATGCGTTTCCGGTCGTTCATATCCCCCTGCCCGGTTGGGTTTGGAATCTGGAACGAAGGAAACAATGGCAGAACGCCCTCAGCCATTGGGAACAGATCGATAAGCTCGTGTTACTGGTAGAACTCCCGCCTGCTTGTGAGCCTGAGTCAGTTCTGTTGGCAGAAAAATTGCCGCAATTGATTTGGTTGTCTGACAGCGGCAAAACCACGCTGAAAGAGACACGCCATCATCTGGAAACGCTGCGCCATGCTGGCTGCAACCTGGTGGGTACGGTTTTAAATCGCGAGCCGGTATCTTTCTGGCGCAATCAAATGTCCCGCTGGTTTGTTTTCGCTGCTGCGTTGGTCACGCTGGGTGCGAGCTCCGCTCAAGCGCAACCCGCCACTGAAACGGCGCCGACCGCACCAACCGCCCCTGCTGCTGTAGTAGCCCCTGCAGCAACCGCTGACACTGCGACGAACAGCCATTCTTTCTCCGTGAATCGCGAAAATCGCGCACCATGGCAAAAGAAGTTAACCCTGGGCCCGGGCGATGTGCTAAACCTGGGATTCTTTGGCGAAACCAATCTAACAAAGAACGAAGTGGCCATTGGGCCAGATGGGCGGATCAGCTATCTGCAGGCCACGGATGTAATGGCCGCAGGCTTATCGGTTGACGAACTCCGCGAGGCCCTCGACAAAGAACTCTCCAAATATTATCGCACCCCGAGGACCATGGTCACTCCGATGGTATACCAAAGCAAAAAATATTATGTGCTCGGTAAAGTGATGAAACGCGGGGTCTTCACCCTGGATCAGCCTATTACCATTCTGGAAGCAATCGCACGCGCCGAAGGTTTGGAGGCTGGCTTATACAACCGAACCAGTATGGACATGGCTGACCTTTCCCGCAGCTTTTTGATCAGAGATGGCCAACGCATTCCAATCAACTTCGAACGTTTGTTCAACGAAGGGGACTTGTCACAAAACCTCGCTATACATCCGAACGATTACCTCTATTTCCCTCCAGCAAATTTGAAAGAGGTTTATGTGGTAGGCGAAGTGAGAGCTCCTGGCGTAGCTATTCATCATAACAGCCTGACCTTGATGGGGGCGATAGCCGATCGCGGAGGCTTCGGTGACAAAGCGTTCAAGGGACGAGTCCTTGTAGTCCGAGGCTCCTTGAATCGCCCAGAGACGTTTGTCATCGATACTCATTCAATCGTGGACGGTCGTGGGCCTGATTTCAAACTGCAACCGAAGGACATTGTTTATGTCAATTACCGGCCTTTCATCCGAGCTGAAGAATTGCTGGACCAGGCCGCGACAGGATTCATCCAATCGGCCGTGACCACTTGGACAGGCCAGTATATCGGGCCTTTTATTAAGAAACCTTTGATCCACGGAATTTATAACAACGACTAAGCACCTATATGAAATGTGTCCTTTTACTTTTAGCGCTTGGTGTCATCGCAACGGGCTGTCAGCAGCTTGGTCCTAAATTTGATCCGCATGCGGAAGCGGCGGTCGAACCAGAAACTGCTGCCCTGGAACTTACTTCCATCACCAATAAGCTAGATTCTGCCCTGCTTCAGGCGCCTACCAAGGCGTTTACCCTTGGCCCAGGGGACCGGTTGGAAATTGAAATTCTTGACGAAGGCACGGACCCGGCCGCCTCACGGGCCATCATTCCGGTTGGCCCCGACGGAAAGATTTACTACAGCATTCTTCCCGGGCTGGATGTCTGGGGTTTGACCGTCACTCAGACGAAAGAACTGATTGAGAAGGAGTTTTCAAAATTTCTGCGAGACAAGCCGCAGATCGGTATCACCGTTCGCGGGGTGCAGAGTCAAAAAGTATGGGTGTTAGGCCGCGTTCAAGCGCCGGGCGTCTATCCTCTCTCGGGTGCCATGACCCTGCTGGAAGCGCTGTCGCTGGCAGGTGGAAGCCAAACCTACACTGGAAATATTGATCCCACCCAGATGAGGCCGGGTGAAGAAATTGCGGATCTGCGACGCGCCTTTGTCGTTCGCCAGGGCCAACTTCTTCCCGTGAATTTTCAACGTCTTCTTAAAGAGGGAGATATTTCCCAGAATATTTATTTACAGCCCGATGACTTTATCTATTTCCCACCAGGTGGCCCTCGCGAGGTGTATGTGATGGGAGCGGTGAACTCACCAAGATCAATTCCCTACCAGGAGGGGCTCACCCTGGTCGGTGCCATTGCCAACACAGCTGGCACCTTCAAAGAAGCTTACGAACAACACATCGCAATTGTTCGCGGTTCTCTCTCTGAGCCAAAGGTTGCCATTGTGAATTACAAGGAAATCGCCAAAGGGAAAGCCAAAGACGTCGCCTTGGAACCAGGAGATATTATCTATGTCCCCGCGGAGCCGTATCGTCATTTCCGCCGTTACGCGGACCTGATCATGAATACCTTTGTAACATCGGTGGCAGTCAACGAAGGCACTCGTGCTGTATCAAAAACGGCACCTCCAACAGGAATTGTCATTCCGCTGGGCAGCAGGATCACGGTTACTCCGCCGGCAGCGGTTGGACGTTAATTTTCGGCGAAGGCCGAGGGTTTTGGACAAACACAACCCTCGGCCTGGACTGTTAAACTTCTTTCACCACTCCCCAGAAGACATCAAGGCGTTTGCTCAGGTAGAGTTTCACTCCTTTCACGAGTGTCTTAGCTTCCAGCTTCTGGCCTGAAGCGACTATCTCTTTCAGGCTAGCATTCGAACGAACCATGAAACTGTCCTGCGCAATAATTGGCCCCTCGTCCAAATGCATACTGACAAAGTGCGCCGTCACACCAACAATCTTTACCCCATGTTCATAAGCCTGCCGATATGGTTGCGGACCGGGAAAACTAGGCAGGAGTGACGGATGTATGTTGATGATCTTATTCTTATACCGCCAAACAAAATTCGGAGAGAGGATCTTCATGAAGCGAGCCAGCACCACGAAATCTACCTCGTGCTCGTCTAAAAGTTTCAGGGCCTGTGCTTCTGCAAGGACCCGGTCTTCCCAGGGAATGCAGAAAAACGGAAGCTTGTATTTTGCAGCGAGCGGCTTGAGGTCGCCTCGGTTGCCGATGATCACCACCGGCTGCGCTTTGCTAAGTTTACTGGAGTTAAACGCAGCCATTAAAGCTTCCAGGCAATGCGTCTCTTTCGTCACAAAGATCGCGCAGCGTTGCCGCTTGCGGGCTTCTGTGAACCGCGCTTTGATTTCCATGTCCAGAGTCTGCGCCAGCTTTTGCAACCCGGCGCGAATCGTCTCCATCGCCACCTGCTCCGGCTTCCACGACGCCTGAATCGTCATGCTGAACTGGCCACGCGTAACCTGTTCTTCCAGCGCTTCAATATTTGCCCTCTGCTCGAAAAGGAAACTGGTGACTTTAGCCACGACACCTGTCTTGTCGCGACCAATTACTGTGATGGTGGCATAGTATGGCTTCATTGCTATGAGCAATAGTGAACGCCTCCCCCTGCTATCCGCAACGTGAAAAGAAAGGGGTTGGATTCACGACTACTTGCCAGACGCAAAACGCGCAAACCCCAGGAGTCCATCCTCCCGGCGTTGGTTTATCAGGGAATCTCCGGTTTAAATTCCGATGTCTGCTTGTACATTCAAGGCACCAGATGACGTCCGGGCCATTGAACGATGGGGAAATGAGACGATCCGCAGCCAAACCGCTTGCTTTGAAAAAGCTAAGGATACCTCATTTGGTGTTTTTGGCGGGCATTCTCCTTACGATCTTTGCCAGTTATTTCGTCTATGAAACAGTTAACGCCCGGAATCGGGAACATTTCCACACTGCGGTCGCGGAAACTGACGCAGAAATCCACACCCGTATCGAGGCATACGTTGCGCTCCTCAGAGGGGGTGGTGGACTTTATTCCGTGAACAAGTGGGTGGAACCCGAGCAGTTCCATTTGTTTGTTCAGCGTCTCCGTCTTAAAGAGTTCTATCCTGGAGTCCAAGGTCTAGGTTTCTCGCCGCGACTGACACCGGAAAATCAGGGCGAACTTCTAGCACGAATTCGGAAAACGAATCCCGTATTTCGCGTAACTCCTGCACCCAACCAGATCGAGGCCTTTCCGATTGTGCTCTTGGAGCCACAGGATGAACGAAATCGTGCCGCCATCGGTTTCAATATGTTTTCCGAACCTATTCGCCGTGCCGCCATGATCAGGGCTCGCGATGAAGGGCTTCCTTCAGCGACTGGAAAAATCACACTCGTGCAGGAGATCGATCATGAGAAACAACCCGGATTCATCATCTACACGCCCATTTACGCCACGGGGGGTGTTCCCGAAACTCTAGAGGAAAGAAGACAAACCATCGAAGGTTTCATATACGCGCCTTTGCGCGCGAAAGATTTTCTGGAGGCCGTGGCCGTCGCGGAACGGGTGCGAAAAATTGGATTCGAGATCTACGATGGAGAACAACTTGAACCAGAAAATCTCATCTTCCAAACCGATCCATCTCTCAAAGAAAACCGAACGTCACCAAACCTTGAGAGAATCTCCACAATCACCGTCGCTGGCCAGCCATGGACCATACGGTTTTACTCCCTGGATCCCAGCAATTCTGTTCGTTGGCTTTTTCCACTCATCCCCGCAGTTGGCCTACTCCTTTCTTTTATTCTTTTCTATCTCACTGAGGCGGAGGCACGCGCGCGAAATAATAGTGAAGAAGCCCTGAAGCGGTTGCAGGACTCTCAGGCTGCGTTGAAAGCCAGCGAAGAGCTGCATCGAACAGTCACGCAGACAGCCTCTGACGGAATTATTGTTTCTGATGAGCTGGGAAACATTCAGACTGTAAATTCCGCGGGAGAACAAATTCTTGGCTATCCTCTCAATGAGCTGACGGGACAACCATTAACGGTGATTATGCCGGAGCGTTTTCGCGAGCGACATCGCAAAGGTTTCGAACAATTCATTCAAACTGGAAAACGAACCATTGGATGGTCCGCCCTACAGATCCCGGGGCGACGAAAAAACGGAGAGGAAGTTCCCCTGGAAATTTCTTATGGCAGCTTCAGGCGGGACAACAAGCTCTTCGTCACCGGTATTTTCCGGGATATCTCTGAACGGCTGAAAGCAGAACAAGCCGTGCGGGCGAGCGAACATCAATTGCAGACCATAGCCGACGCGTTGCCGGTCCTGATCGGGGCAGTTGATCGCGATCTCCGCTACCGCTTCAACAACAAAAGTTATGAATCGTGGGTTGGCTTAAACAGCGCCAACCTTAAAGGCCGCAGCATGAGAGATGTTCTTGGGGAGGACGCATTCAATGATGCCTATCCTTATCTGCAACGGGGCTTATCCGGCGAGCATGTGAATTTCGAAAAGAGCATGACCTACCCGAACAGGCTCTCCCGACACGTGCATGCCTCCATTATCCCAGAGAAGAATCAGCAGGGAGAAGTCATCGGGCTATTCCTGCTTATGATGGATATCTCGGATCGCAAACGACAGGAGGATGCTGCGCGTTTCATTTCCGACGTCGGGAGAAAATTTTCTGAGACCCTTACCTATGAATCTACCTTGCACGCTATCGTCGAGCACGCCGTCCCGACGTTGGCGGAATGGTGCGCGGTGGATCTCCTGACCGCTGATGGCAATCTGGAGCGGATCGAATCCTCCCATATAAATCCTTCGAGGCGAGAATTGGGGAGAGAAATTTCAAGTCGGTATCCACCTCGGGCGAATCGCTTTTCCAAAAAAACGATTGAAGCTGGCGAGTCCGTTTTCCTTCCCCAGGTCGATGAAAATTTTCTGCACGAAGTTGCTCAGGACGAGCAGCACATGAACATTCTTCGCGAGGCAGGGATTAAGTCAATCATCTCAGTCCCGATGAGAGGCCGCCGCCGGATCTACGGCGCAATCACATTTGCGACAACCGGATCAGGTCGCACCTACACCGAGTTTGACGTCCACGTTGCTGCGGAAGTTGCCTCACGAGCGGGGTTGGCAATCGAAAATGCCTTATTATACCAGGAAGCCCAACTGGAGATCGAAGAAAGGCGCGTCATTGAACAGGCCTTGCGCGAATCAGAAGAACGTTTCCGGATCATGGTCGAGCAGGCCCGTGATTACGCGATCTTCATGTTGGATCATGAAGGTAACATTTCTTCATGGAACTCCGGAGCCGAGCGTATTCTTGGCTATACTGAGCTAGAGATTCTTGGCCAGCACAGCGCCCTGCTCTTCACTCCGGAAGACCGTGCAGAAGGAATTCCAGAACTTGAGATCGAGACCTCCAAGAAAACAGGGCGTGCGCTGGACGAACGATGGCACTTACGCAAAGACGGTTCCCGGTTCTTTTGCAGCGGCTACATGTTTTCGCTTCGTGATGAGCAGGGAAACCTTCGGGGCTTCACTAAAATCATGAGGGACATCACGGAAAGAAAGCGCTGGGAGGAAGACATCCAGCGCCTGAACCAGGAATTGGAATCGAGGGTTGAACAACGCACCGCTGCGCTCCGGGACAGCTATGATCAGATGGAAACATTTACCTACACTGTGGCGCACGATCTCAGAGCTCCCCTCCGCGCAATGCTTGGTTTTTCTCAAGCCATTCTGGAAGAAAACCAGCAGATCCTTGATCCCACATCGCGCGACTTTCTCCAGCGCATTATTCGAGCCTCCCACCGAATGGATTCCTTGATCCAGGACCTTCTCGCTTACAGTCATATCGCGCGGACAGATTTAAAATTCGAAGTGATCGGCTTGCAGTCTGTGATCAATGATGTCATGAACGGCATAACGGATGAGTTGCAAATGAAACATATCAAGTTCATTGCGGATGGCATTTTTCCCAGCGTGAATGGGCACCGCACGACCTTGAGGACAGTAGTTTCAAACCTCGTGAATAACGCCGTAAAGTTTAGCTCTCGCAAAGATTCTCCAACTGTCGAACTCCGAGCGGAAACAAAAGAATACGAGGGAGAGCCATTTGTTCGCCTCTGGGTGATCGATAACGGCATTGGGATTGCACCCGGACATCACGAACGCATTTTCCGTGTGTTTGAACGGTTGCACGGGCAGGACAGTTATGCAGGAACCGGCATTGGACTCGCTATCGTCAAAAAAGGGGTTGAACGAATGCGCGGACGGGTGGGCGTGGAATCTGAACTCAACGAAGGAAGTCGCTTCTGGATCGAATTACCAGCGGCCCATTCTATATGAATACTGAAGATTTAGAAACAAAACTCCAACAATCCGAACAACGCGAGGCGAATCTAAAGGAGCAGCTCGTCGATTTGAAAAAAGAGCTCGAAGATATGAGCTACGCCATCTCCCATGATCTCCGGGCTCCTTTGCGGGCTGTTCACGGCTTCGCCGATGCACTGCGCGAAGACTACGGCGAGAAACTTGACGCGGACGCCAAACGGTACATGAAGATCATCAGCACAAGCTCTCGTCAGATGACCCGGATGATCGACGGTATCCTCACCCTGTCTCGTCTCGGCCGGCAACAGTTACAAGTGAGCGCAATTCCGGTCCCAGCGCTCGTCGAAGGCATTATTGCTGAACTGAAAGCAAAATATCCGGAACGAAAAATCGACTTTGTGATCGGCGAATTGCCGAACATTTCAGGTGACCATGCTTTGATTCGTGTGATCTGGTCGCATCTGCTGAATAACGCTGTAAAGTTTACCGGTCCAAATCCTGGCACCATCATCGAAATAGGATCCTCGTCCGAAGGAAATGAGACGATCTACTTCGTCCGCGACAACGGGGTGGGGTTCGATATGAAGTACGAGCCGAAATTGTTTGGGTTGTTCCAACGATTCCACACTGAAGCTGAGTTTGAAGGTACTGGGGTTGGCCTCGCTGTGGTTCGACGACTGGTACGCCGTCATGGCGGACGCATGTGGGCCCAGTCCGCCGTAAATGTAGGAAGTACCTTTTTCTTCGCTTTTCCAAAACAGGCGGTCTCATCCTGATGCAGACCGGTGTTCTCCTGATTGCAGGCACTTCCGGAAGTGCGAGCTTGCAAGATGATCAAGCGTTCAAAAACCTTGAAGGCGGGAGACAAAGTCACTTGGGCCACTCCGCAAGGACGTACTACGGGGGTCGTTAAGAAGAAACTGACTCAACCCGGGAGAATCAAATCACATAAAGTTTCTGCTTCCGCGGCAGATCCGCAATATCTTGTCGAAAGTTCCAAGTCAGGAAAACCAGCCGCGCACAAAAAGAGCGCATTAAAAAAAGCTTCCGATTAACAAGCCACGCACATGGATTGGATTTGGAAGTATCATGGCGTTGATTGGGCCGGCATGGCTCTGGCCGTTCTTTCGCTCTATTATCTGGGGAAGCGAAAGAAGCGGGGGTTTGTATTTGGATTTCTTGGAAATATCGCCTGGCTCGCCTTCGGTTTTATGACTTTCAGCGCGGCAAATATTTGCTCAAACCTGGTCTACATGGGCTTCAATATTCACGCCTGGCGTAAATGGAAAAAGAACGGGTGGTCGAACAAAAGCGACGATACGGACTAAAGAGCTGCTTCTCTACTTTCCCGTTTTCAGCTCGCAGTGACCGGAATGACAACCACGTCCAAAAAAACCGCCAATCCTCATGCGATTTTTGGCGAAAAGGTCGTAAAGCCGATCAAACAACCATCGAAGTCCCGGCCACCCCGTAGGAGCTGTAAGCCATCCCAGACCCACCGCCGAATAAGCTCTCCGGAACACCTCCATCCGGCGAACAATTTGCCCCTCTGGCGTTAAACCGTGGATGACCTCCATCAATTCTTCTTTCGTGCAACCGTAACGCGAGGCGTTGCTTTCAGGTGAAGAGATGTCCTCGAAAGCAAGTCGGCTGTGACGATCACGGCGCTTCAGCCAATTCATCTCGCGACGACAAACGGGGCATGCACCATCATAGAGAATTTTAAAACGCCAGTCGGCCATCCTTCCTGAGTGTTCGCACAACCTGTGCGGTAGTTCAACTCAGGCCGAACGTTTCGCCAACATTCCGTAGAGCAATGCGTTGAGGTTCTTTGGACAAGGCATCCTGGAAACGCTCGATGGGTTCGTTGAAAGGTTCCCGTCCAAGCGCGAAAGCCTGGTGGTGAATGGGCAGGATATGCTCCGCTCCAGCATCGTTCGACATCTGGATTGCCTCTTCGGGAGTACAGTGGGCACGAATCCAGGGGTTGTAGGCACCTATTGGCATAATCGCCAAATCAAACGGCCCCTTTCCTTTCAACGACCGGAAAGTGGCAGACATCGCAGTATCGCCGCCGAAGATAACCTTTTTGCCGCCACGGGAAATAATGTATCCGTTATAACCTCGGTGCGCATCCGAACGCCAGCGCGCGCCCCAATGGTTCACTTCAATGCCTTCGATCTCCACATCACCACTCTCGGTCTTGATCGTCTTCTTGTCACCCCAGCCAAGCTCATGGCTGTTCTTCAATCTCGTGCGCGAAAGCAGGTCAGCGGTTTTCCGGGCGGTCACCACGGCAGTCTCTTTGCCGAAATGCCTTAACGTAGGGATGTCAAAATGATCTAAATGGGCGTGCGAAAGCAGGATAAGGTCGATTTTTGGAAGCTCTTCGACGGTGAGGGCCGGAGCAATGGCGCGCTTCGGCCCGATTGTGCCTAAACGCAGGTCAGCCCCAACGCGGGACATCAGGACCGGATCGGTCAGAATATTTACTCCAAACAGATTCAACAGCACTGTGGAGTGGCCCAACCAGGTGGCAGTGAGGGTGTTATCGCTCCAGGTTGTCGGTGACGGCTTGTGCTTTGGAGCGTCAATCCTTTGACCGATCTCCGCAAAACGTTCACGAATGAATCGCGCTGGGAAGCTCTGAGATTTTGAAATCCAGAACCTACTCACAACGCTCATGCCGGTGGCTGCAACAGATCTTCTGCGAGAAATCTTCGTTTGCTTCATTTACCTCCATTGGGGTTCAGAAATTGAGCCCTTAAGAGATGTGTTTGCAAGTTTCGTTCCCATTTATATTCAAGAGCAAAAATAGCCTCTTTTTGGTCTGTTTACTAGAGAAAACAAGCCTCGGAGCAATCAACTTTTTCATACAAAGATTTCCACGTCTATGAATGAGACACTCCCTTCCAGTATATGGAGGTTTTAAGTCTATACCGGTTGCACGAAGTTATTTAGTGTCTGGCCGGAAACTCGTGTTTTACAGCGAATGCGCGAAAATTCCACATCAGGAACGGGAGATGACCTGCATTTTCATGGAGAAGAGGTTCACTATCGTGTTTATGGCGACTTTCATCCAAACGGTAGTGGGAGAAGGATC
>JBKJKE010000001.1:0-10385 GCA_046597605.1 Limisphaerales bacterium
TACAGTCTGTCGTCGAAGCGGAGGATGCGGTGCCAGTCATAACTTGTTCTAGTCCAACAGTTTGACTACAAAAACCTCCGCTTCTTCATTCTTATTTGGTGAGAAATCCGGGCTAAATCATTTTGGAAACGACCCTGTTCTCGTTCGCATACTACAAAACCAAAATGGAAATGTAGTATGCGACGCGTCACAGGCTGGTTTCCAAAATAGATTAGGGCATGTGACGCGCCCGGATAGCCAGATTGTGGTGATTTCCTTGTATTTGGCACCCTTACACACGATCGCCTTCTTTTTGGTGCACAGTTCGCAAGTTTCCGGGGAAGCAGTTCATTCCGGCGCTACTTCCGGTGAATCGACCGAAACTTGGTGAAAAATTCTTTTCGATAGTGTCTCATCACGCCATGAAAACGACTTTAAGCGCCTCGCTTCTTCTGTTCGGTGGTTTATTTTCCTTAATGGCGGATTTTGACATTCGCAAGGCAGATGAATTCAAAAAGTGCGTTTCCACCAAAGAGAAGTTGGTGAAGCTTGCCACTGGAATGGGATTCACCGAAGGCCCCGTCTGGGTCCGCAAAGAGGCTGGCTTCCTCGTGTTTAGTGACATTCCTGCCAACGAACTGAAAGCGTGGATGCCACCCGGCAGATTGGTGACCTATCGCAAACCGAGCGGTAATGCCAACGGGAATACCGTTGATCTCGGCCACAATCTCATCACCTGCGAACACAGCGGTCGCCGTATCTCAATCGAAAAAGGCAGGTTGGTCAGTACGTTCGTGGACAAGTTCGAAGGCAAAAAATTCAATTCGCCCAACGACGCCGTCATGACGTCGAATGGCAGGCTCTACTTCACCGATCCAGATTACGGTCTGGGGCAGGGAAAGCGGGAAATTGAAGGGAACTACGTTTATTGCTACGATCTCAGGACCGCAACGGTAACAGCCGTGGTCAAAGATTTTGATAAACCCAACGGTCTTTGTTTATCCCCGGACGAAAAGAAACTCTACGTTGCTGACTCCGGTAAACCCCATCATATTCGGATTTTCGATATTCAAAAGGACGCTTCGTTGACCAATGGCGCGGTGTTCTGCGAGATCGGAAACGGAGTTCCCGACGGGATCCGTTGCGACAGCAAAGGCCGCATCTGGTCCAGTGCTGAGGATGGTGTCCACATCTTTTCTCCAGATGGTTCTTTAATTGGAAAGATCCTCGTTCCCGAAACCCCGGCGAATCTTTGTTTCGGTGGGAAGAAGAACAAAACCTTATTCATCACCGCCCGAACCTCGCTTTACGCTATCCCGGTCGAAGTGGCGGGAGCGCGCTAAATCGCGGGTTGCAAGGAAGCGCGCGAGTGTCACTGCCATATTGGTCAATCGGAGCGGTAGCTCCTCGTTTAATGGCCGGGCAGACCCTTGGTCCGCTCTGGCCGATTCCGGGCAGCCTGTCCTGTCATAACCTATGAAAAGAATTCTCCTGCTCCTTACCCTTCTTCTTTTTGTCGTATCAGCGCAGGGACAACAATCCACTGGCATAGCTCTTCAGATTGTAGCAGCGGGAAAAAAACAGATCGGCGTGACCAAAACGTATGATCCCGCCTACGTCACTCTGTCCTACCCGGGAGGGGATGTCCCCGCGCAGACTGGTGTTTGCAGCGATGTCGTGGTGCGGGCGTTGAGACGGATCGGAACCGACCTCCAGAAAGAAGTGCATGAGGATATGAAGGCGAACTTTCGTCTCTATCCGCAAAAGTGGGGTTTAAGAAAACCGGACAAAAACATCGATCACCGTCGGGTGCCTAACCTGATGCGATACTTCGAACGCCATCACTTTAAGATGGAAGAAAAGTTGACCCTGGCCGGGAGCTATCGTGCGGGTGACATCGTTTGCTGGGACCTGGGCAATGGGCTCGTCCATATCGGGCTAGTCTCGGATAAATCAACAGTTCGAGGCGTTCCTTTGATCATTCACAACATTGGTAATGGTGCCTGCGAAGAAGACATCCTTTTCAAATACAAAGTGATTGGCCATTACCGATTGAAGAGCGCGGACTGACGCGAAAGGATCAGTTAAGGCGCGGCTTTAATGTTTAGGCGCGCAAGATTCATGCAGTCGCGGAATTTCTCCTGCTATATGAACTGGCGTTCTTGGGACTGTTAATGTCTTTTGGCGAGGCGCATTGTGGGAGGCAGCTTAACCACCGCACGATACACATGAGCACAGTCATTCCACCACCACTGCCTGGAACCCCGGCTCCTTTACGCAAGAGAAACAAGGTGCTGATTGGATTGGGCGTTGTCGTCGTTGTTATTACGGTGGGAATTGGGATCCTCCTTAGCCTCGATCTCATTCGGCCATTCTCTGTGCCGACTGGTGCAATGGAACCTGCTATTTCACCTGCAGACCATATCATGATGGAGGGACTCACCTATGTAGCCCGGCAGCCACGAAGAGGGGATATAGCTGTCTTCCGGACGGAAGGTATCACGGGATTGCCTTCTACTATCTACGTCAAGCGAATTGCCGGGGAGCCAGGTGATCAGCTCCGGATTGATGACGGCAAGCTTTACATCAATGACAAGCAGGTGGTGCTGAGCAACGCTGCCGGAGCGATCGACTACGTTTGGCCAGCTGAAACGATCCATCGGCCCGATTACATCGATGTCACCGTTCCCGCGGGGCACTATTATGTCCTGGGGGACAATTCTACTCACAGTATGGACAGCCGCTCCTGGGGGTTTGTGCCAGCTGGAAATATCATGGGCCGGGTGGCGTTTTGTTTTTGGCCACCCGCCCGGAGTGGTGAAGTGAAGTGAACGCCAGGATCACGGATAAACGTAAGACGCGCGGTAAAAGCGCATCGACTGACCAGACGCGGTGGTATCGATGAATGTCTCAGGCGTCTCGTTCGGGATCGGCATATTAAGAGATGTCCAGTTCGTGAGGTTCGCAGAACGTTGGAGGATGATAGCCTGTCCCGGCGTGTTCGTGATGACGAGAGTTACATTTCCATTTGGGGCGCGCAGCATGGGCCCAAAACTTGGAGGCGTGGGACGTCGGTACGGGTTGGTGATGGAATTGGACTCCAGTGTCACCGCGCCGATCCGTGCCAATGCTCTGCCCTCCAGTGTTGCACCGGTCGAAAACGAAATCGATTGATTCGCCATGATGGTTCCTTTGAAGCTGGTGGTGGTGCCGATGGTCGCGGCACTGCCCACTTGCCAAAATATGTTGTTGGCGTTGGCATTGCCACTGAGGATCACTTTCGCGCCGGGCGCAGTGTCCAGAACGGTGGCCACCTGGAAGATAAAGACAGCATTCGCATCCCCGCCAGCGTTCAGCGTGAGATCTCCGGTGATGGCAAGTGTGCCAGATGATTTATAAAGTCCCGGTGTGAGAGTTAATCCGCCGAGATCTGCATTGTTTACCGCCACCGCCCCCAGTGATCTACCGGCAGCGTCGTTGTAAGCCGTCGTCAGGTCACCTTTAGCGGTCGTCAACATGACTGCCACCGCCCCTCCATCGTCCGCGGCATAGATAGATCCGAGAGTCACCTCCACCGGGGTCAAATCGATCTTGGACCGGGCCGCCGGGCTCAATCCGACATCTCCTCTGATATCAGCAGTCGGTACGCTGGTGATTTCACTTCCTGCTAATACAGCAAAGCGGGTCGCTTCCCGGAGATTAACCGGTAATTGAACCGCCATCGCCGCCTGTTGCAGCAGAATCATTCCCATGGCCAGGGCTGATCCAGTGAACAACGATTTTGCCTGCATACGAGCAACGAATGGACGATCAGGCCGCTGCGCCGCGGCTATAGTATTCAAATGTGTCATAAATATTTCTCCTAACGAGTGACTGAGAAGAATCTCTCAGCGAATCCAAGGGCGCTAATGGTGGTGGGCATCCCGCTGTCGAACTGCCGATCTGCAAGTCCGACTCTCCAGCGCTTAGTGGGCGGCTGAAAATTGGCAAATAATACTGACGAAGGTAAGGGGCCTAAGTGCCCCACTTCGTATAGGAGAATGCCGCGAAATGCTAGGGGCATGGAAGAGGGGAAACTGTCCCCATGCCCGTCATGCGTTCGGCAGCGGTTTTCCGCTCCGACGGTAAACTAACCGGCGGAGATATTGCTCGCGTCTGGGTGCTGCTCCTTCGGGTAGATAGGCTTTGATCCAGCGCTCCATGTCTTCGAACCGATCCAGCGCACAGCATGCAATCGCACGATATTTAAAGAGCTCTTTCTTATCTTCGGAGTCCGCGTCGCCTTGTTTCTCCCATTCATCACACACGCGCAGAATACCGGTCGCATCCTTTTTCGTTTCCAAAACGCTCGCTTGAATTTCCCACGCTCCATTATTCCCCGGATCGGTGGCTAATACCTGGACCGCAATTTCCCAAGCATCATCTGGACGTTCCAAATGCTCCAGCGTGTCCGCTTTGCACACGAGGGCTTCGGCGTGATTGGGGGAGGCAGAAAGCACGCGGTCCAGTATGCTCAGGCAAAGTTCGTATTGATCTGCGTAGTGGACTTCCCATGCGAAAGCGAGGTGCGCTTCAAAGGTGTCGACCGGTCGTGGTAGTTTTTGAAACGCCTCCACAAAATCCTCGAACGCGCTAGAGGTGCTGAAGACGAGTCGCTGCATTTCATTCCGTTCTGTTCTGCGGGGATCACCCGCGAGAAATTCCAGATCGACCCGTGTCCCGCCCCAACATTCGATCCAATCCAGCAGCTCATCTTGTTCTTCTGGATATTTCTTTTGGAGGAATGGAATCACATATTCACGAGTCCACTGATGTTCCATTCGTTCCGCATGATGTTCGAAATTCCACTTTCGATCCGACAGCCATCTTCCACGAGCGACCCTCTGCACCTGATCGTGATGATGGGCGACCTCATGGATGAGGGTTTTGAAGAAATGCAGCCTGAGATATAACTCCATCGCACTTTTCGAAAACGGCAACCGGTTCACTCCAACTTCGTCATACACATATGCGTAAACACAGACGAGGTTGCTCCAACCATGGTAGGTCCCCAGCACTGGCCCGGAGTGAATTCCCGGGAAGACTGCTCCACTGCTCAGTCGACCGGTGTGAGGATCCCTGTCATCCGTGTCCTCCCATTCCGTCTTGTCATCCATGTAGGTTTTCCCAAGGGAAAGTTGGATCTTGCCGATCCCATCAAAAGTTCCGGGCGGGAATTCTCCGAGCAGTTCTCTAATCTCGGCAGCGTCGACCGGGAAGTGCACCACTTCGGAGGCCTCCATGATTTCGATCGGAACGTTTTCGAATGTCGTCGGAGCACCCGCTGATGGAACACTGTGCCGTTCGGCGCGGACCGAACGTTTGATACGCCTTTTACGGAACCCTTCGTTACGAGCTCGTTCCAGCGTTTCCTCCCGTTCTGCTTCCGTCTCAAACTTGAGCCTTCGCAATTCGCGATAGGTCCGTCTCGTCATGTGAATGCTTCGGGCCATGCTTCAATCTTCAGAATTGCAGTGGCTATCAGCGTAACGGACTCGGTCTTGATTGTCTCGGGGATATAAATGACTGTCGCACCTGAACACATGCGAGTCGCTCGAACCATCATCGTCTTATTTCTACTCGTTAATCTCGGTCTTTTAATGGCGCACATGCTATCCCTTCCTGGTTCTCTGAACTGGGGTTGGCTGACCTCGTCAAGGGTCGAGAAGCGAGCTGTATTTTTGGTGGACGGTGAACCTTTTGAAAAATCATCATGGCCCGCGCGATGGGGTCGCAATCGACCCACAAATGATCGTCCTCACGAAATTCTATCTGAGATCGAAGTCAGAGTGCAGCACCAGACCAGAGACGGCCTTGTCCATGTTCGAGTTGTCGGAGATTCTGAGGCTGAGGTGGATTCATTCATTAATACACTGAGGTCCGACTTCAAACGGACCTATTCAACGTTCGACCCCGCATCCCCGATTTCTCACACCAACAGCGGGTGGTTCCACTCTTCAAGCGAACATGCGACTTCCACATCATTCTGGCGCCAGAAGTTCCTTTGGCTGGTAATCGCGAATGTAACCGTGCTCAGTTTGTTCTGGCTTGCATTACGGCGAGTTGGCGAGGCTGGCGCAAGACCGGCGCATGAACACAAATAACATTGAATCCAAACTAACGCGGAAGGGGCGCTTCGCTTATTACCTTCTGGTCTTCGTCTCCAGTTGTTTGCTTTTCTCAGCTTGTCACAAGTCGGGGACCTGGGATGACAGTACCGAAAACTGGGAGCGCGCGTTTGGTGGTCAGGCCAAGCCTTCTAACGTGACGGTGCACCATTCGCGCTACTGGCGTTCGCTCCACTTCACCTACGAGGCTGGTTACTATTTTGAATTATCAGCACCGGATGATTTTTTGGAGGCCTGGATTCAGGGTGCAAAATTGAAATCTGTTGTTCCCGATTCCACAAATTTTCATGCGCTTCCTGATCAGCCGACGTGGTTCGCTCCCAAGCCAATGGAAAGCTATGATATGTGGCTACCATCCGATGAACCTTACTCTAGCTTCCGGATCTATCGGGATCGCGAGACAAAACGTATATTCGCCTTCGATAGCCGATAAGGAGTCCCCGAATAAGAGCTGGGGATGCCGAACAGATCACAAATATGATTCATGCACCACCCCAATGCCCAAAGTTCCAAACCGAGATGAAAGTGGGTTACATCATGGATCGCGGCGACGGCAACTACCGGTATCAGGAGACGTGGGTGGAAGGGAACCCCGAGCAATCCTTCTTCAGGGGCACAAAGATATCCGACAAGACGCAGCACCACGTGCAAACATTTTGCTGCCCGAAATGTGGCTTTCTGGAATCCTACGCGGTGCTGGAGGAAAACTACGATGTGTTTCAGCCGGACTTTAGCGTGTTCTTCCCGGAGTTGGCTTCGTATCTGGCTATCAACCCGCGTTGAGTCTTCCGCTTCAGTAAAAAAGAGTCAAGCCGTACGGCTAGGCCCCAAAACAGAACGGAAAAGAGGTCAAGCCGTACGGCTCGGCTCCAAAACAGAACAGAAAAGTGGTGCAGCCGTGTGGCTCGGCTCCAAAACAGAACAGAAAAGTGGTGCAGCCGTACGGCTCGGCTCCAAAACAGAACGGAAAAGTGGTGCAGCCGTGTGGCTCGGCTCCAAAACAGAACGGAAAAGTGGTGCAGCCGTGTGGCTCGGTCTCAAAACAGAATGGAAAAGTGGTGCAGTCGTGTGGCTCGGCCTCAAAACAGAACGGAAAAGTGGTCGAGCCGTACGGCTAGGCTCCAAAACAGAATGGAAAAGTGGTGCAGCCGTGTGGCTCGGCCTCAAAACAGAATGGAAAAGTGGTGCAGTCGTATGGCTCGGCCTCAAAACAGAACGGAAAAGTGGTCGGGCTATGGACGGACAACGTGATTTATCGCGGCCCTTCAGGCCGCAATTGTTGTCTGCATCCCTACCCAGCCCTGTGGGCTGGGCTGAGGAATGTCGCACCTTTGGTGCTCACTGCAAGAAGGCCCAACGGGCCGGAGATCCCTTAGCCCAAGCCCATCGGGCTGGGTATACGGTTGCAACTCATTTCTGCGGCCTGAAGGGACGCGATGCCATTCAACGGTTCGGTCGGTTCAACGCATGCGATGTCTGGTTGATATTGTCCCGAATTTCAAGTTTCCAACCTTCTTCGTGCCGAAAAACACGATTTTTCCACTAGTTTTGCAAAATGCATAAAAGGCAATGCCACAGGGCCTATTCTCCGTGTTCGCGGGTGAAATTTGGGTCTAATCGGTCCCGTTTTGATGCTATTTCCTGAGGGGTGTTTTTTTGTGTCACGAAATTGCGTCGGATGACGGTTGTTGTATCTATCGTATTATCAGGTGCTTACGCGGATTGTATTCCTTCCTCTTGCCGATTTGCTGATTTTATCCTCCAAGACAAAACAAGAAATTTGAAAATTCTTTTTCGCATAAAACCCAATAAGGACGGCCCTCCGGAGGGCGGCCCGAATTTGTGGACAAATTTTGGCCTTATGCGAGGCCGGTCGTTTATGTGAAAAAATACCCGCTTCGAAAACGAGGCATCAAAGTTCGATAAACAATAAAACAAATATCGAGCGAAACGGGGTGGAAGAAAACCAGGATTCAGCAGGCGTGTGCCGGTTGAATCGAGGCCTTTCGCTCCGCGCAGAATGACGGAAAACAGATCGGAGAAAAACATATGTTAAATAAAATACAAAGCAGGGTGTCATTCCTGGTGACACAGACGGGGAAGGCAATTGCTGGCATGGCCCTTTATGTCGCAGAGCTCGGGTTGCCATACACGGTGGCCAATGGACTGGCCCTCAAGCTCGCCGAGTTGCTGACGGCGGACAATGCGCATAAGCAAGCCAAGGTGCTGTTGAGGACACGCAAGACCGCGCTGGATGCGGTGCTGGTCGTGGCGCGTGCCTTCATGACGGTGGCGCGAGATGTGGTGAAGCCCACCTTCGGCTCGCAGTATTCGCAGGTGTGGGATGCGATGGGTCTAGTCGGGTCCATCAGTATCCCGAAGTCGGCGGATGAGTTGTTGCCGGTGCTGCAATCGGCCAAGGGTAACTTCACCGCCACTCCCGCGCTGGAGAACGCGGCACTCGGTGTGACTGCAGTTCAGGCAGGTGCTCAGTACGACGCATTGTTGGCGGCCAACAACGCTTACATTCAACAAAAGGATGCTGTGAACCAGGCAATGACCGCCCGTGATGAAAAGGCGAAAGCGCTTGAAAGTGCCCTGCGCGTTCTCCTGGCCGAGTTGCACGTCACGCTGGATCCATTGGATGCGCGCTGGTTGTCGTTCGGCTTCAACAAGCCGGGCCTGAAGGCGACGCCGGAAGTGCCAACCAAGCTCTCCGTCGTGTCGATGGGGAATGACGCCCTGGTCAAATGGAGTGCAGCGACGCGTGCCCAGTACTATCGGGTTTGGAAAAAGGTAATCGGAGTGGATGAAGACTTTGTTACGGCGGGCAATGCGTCCGACCTGAACTTCTCCCTCGAAGGGCTCCCGCTCGGTGCGGAGGTCGAAATCATGGTCTCGGCCGTGAACAGCGGTGGGGAAAGTGCTCGTAGTACGAAGGTAACGATTCTCGTCACCGCATAAATCCTTCACACCTGGAGTTCAAAGCCGCCCGGGCAACCGGGCGGTTCTTTTCTTTTCGGTAAGTCCGGCTGGGGCGCAGGCGTGCTCCCATTTCACCTAACGAGAGGATGAACAGGAGGTTTACCGGACCAAACCTGAAACAGAATAGGGTAAAAGTGGGTTGCTGCTCATCGGAACGATGTTGGATGATGGCAGCAGACCCAATAATACTCTTATGGATAAAACAACATTTTGGAAATTGATGGATAAGAGTCGCGGTGGGACTCAGTCCACGGAGGGACAAGCAGAAAAGCTGGAGGAGTTGTTGATGGAACTTCCGGCAGGACACATCCAGGGCTTCGATAAAATTTTCGCCGAGTTACGCATCGCTGCTTACCGATGGGATCTCTGGGGAGTGGCTTACCTGCTGTGCGGCGGCTGTTCAGATGATTCATTTGATTACTTCACGGCCTGGATCATTGGCAAGGGAGAGAGTTTCTACAACGAGGCGTTGGCGAATCCCGAATCGATCGCAGAGAAGGTCACGGAAGACGATTCTCCGGACGGCGAGCCATTGATGTACGCAGCGCCCAAAGCCTACGAAGCACAGACCGGGGACGCTATGCCAGTCGGCAACATCCACCTGCCGGCAGAACCTATTGGGATCAAATGGGAAGAAGAGGCTCTGCCTGGATTGTTTCCGATAGCTTATGCGAAACAGGGGATTTGCGGCTGAGGCCTTGTTCGCAATCGGCCATTGCAAGGTTTTCCTCAGGACATCGATCTTTTCTCCGACCCATTGTCCCAAACGCTTTGCGGGAGTAGAGAGAGTCGCACCGCTTTCTACTCGGGAGTGATGGCGGATAAACTCGCATCGGGCCTGGGTTTCAGTGACTCTGGTTCGACTCTATGGTCGCGTTTCCTCGTAAAGCTCTTACCCGTAAGCAGTTGATCTGGATCGGTTGTGCTCTTGGTCTCGCCTACGGCCTCTTTGCCCGGCTTATGTTTGGCCTGAAGAAGACGGGGGATATCTTTGAGGTGATGAGCAGTAGTTTCATCTTCGGAGTGCCTATTGTCCTTGGGTTCATCACGGTTTGGTTTGGTGAATACCGCGAAAAGTATGGATGGGCGCGTCGAGTTCTCACGCCGTGGATGTCCTCTCTGGCTTGCCTGGTTTGTTGCAGCAATTCTCATTTTACGTGAGGGAAGTGCTGGAGGAAGAGGAAGGCAGATGCAGTTGAAAATACGGGGAGAAGGGAGAAAAGGTATGGAGGGATGAAACGCGGGCAAAGCGTG
>JBKJKE010000002.1:0-6891 GCA_046597605.1 Limisphaerales bacterium
GATCCTTCTCCCACTACCGTTTGGATGAAAGTCGCCATAAACACGATAGTGAACCTCTTCTCCATGAAAATGCAGGTCATCTCCCGTTCCTGATGTGGAATTTTCGCGCATTCGCTGAAAACACGAGTTTCCGGCCAGACACTAATTAACACGAATAGGAAGGGTTCATTCGTGTGTCCATTGGTGTTCCTTCGTAATCAACTCACTTTCCTCAGTGTTCCGGAACCAGACTGCACCAGAGTGCTACTTGATATAGTTTCGACTTTCGTGTCCCCTGAAGAAGTTCTTCGATTCATGGATTCGCAACTGATTTACATCTGCATCGCTATCAGCGTGGTTGCGTTTCTCTACTCTTCCGTGGGTCATGCTGGAGCGTCGGGTTACATCGCAGTGATGACGTTGTTCGGTTTTGCGGCGGAGCAGATCAAACCAACGGCGCTCATCCTCAACATCTTTGTCGCGACGATCGCTGCGTTTCAATTCTGGAGGGCAGGGTATTTCTCCTGGAAATTGTTTTGGCCGTTTGCCGTTCTTTCGGTTCCTGCGGCTTACCTTGGTGGCTATTGGCATCTTCCAACGGCGGCGCTCAAAACACTCCTGGGAGTTGTTCTCCTTTTTTCTGCAATTCGATTGTTTGCGCGACAGGGAGATCCAGCGATTGCGATTCCGCCGAACAAGCCGGTCGCGTTTGCTACCGGAGCGGGGATCGGATTCCTTTCCGGATTAACCGGTACGGGCGGGGGAATCTTTCTCACACCATTATTATTATTCTGCAAATGGGCGCACACCCGGCAGGCGGCGGCGGTGTCGGCGTTGTTTATCCTGGTGAATTCGAGCGCAGGTCTGGTGGGCCATTTCAGTAGTGGAAGGCCGATCCCGGAGTTTGCGTGGAAACTTTCCATCGCAGCGATCATTGGGGGAACGATCGGTTCGCACCTGGGAAGTCGGAAGTTTCCGATCCGTGGAATTTACCTGATGCTCGCCACAGTCCTGGTCATCGCCGGAACGAAACTGATTTTCACGAAATAGTGATGGAGTGATGCCAGTTCTTCGTTTTTTCAATACTCCAGCACTCCGTTTTTCCCCACCCCCAACACGTTTTCCTTTCCTCGGGGGAAACCTTGAATACACTGTAGGAGTGTATTTGGAATATTACGGCTTGAAAGAGCCGCCGTTCAACATCACGCCAAATCCGCGGTTTTTGTTCTATAGCGCCAGGCATCGCGAGGCGTTCAACCATTTGCTTTACGGAGTTCGCGAGCGGAAAGGTTTTGTGCAGCTCACGGGTGAAGTGGGCGCCGGTAAAACTACGCTCTGCCGCGCTTTGCTGGAGGAATTGGATCCCAATAAATACAGTACCGCCTTGATTTTGAATCCCGTGCTCGATGCCGATGGCTTGATGAAAGCAATCGCCATGGAGTTTGGGATCAACGTGAAAGGGATGGACCGCCTCGAGACGGTGGCTTCCATGAACGAGTTTCTCCTGAAACAGATGGAGCAGGGAAAGGTTAGTGTGCTGATTATCGACGAGGCGCAGGATCTCTCCAATGATCTGTTGGAACAGGTGCGCCTCCTCTCGAACCTTGAGACGGATGACTTAAAACTTCTTCAAATCATTCTCATGGGCCAGCCGGAATTACGGGAACGATTGAACGACTACAGTTTGCGACAACTTCGCCAACGGATTATCGTGCGTTATCATCTTGTTCCGCTGAAATTCGCGCAGGTGGGAGAGTATATCCGGCATCGATTGCATGTGTCGGGAGCGAACGGTCGTCCGACTTTTACGACGCCGGCACTTTGGCGCGTTTACCGCTACAGCAAGGGGATTCCAAGACTTGTGAATGCGCTGGCTGATAAGTGTTTGCTCGCTGGTTTTGTAAAGCAGAGCGCGACAATTGATTTCGGCACGGTAGGACGCGCGATTCGTGAGTTGGAAGGAAATATAGACGTATGAGTTTGATCAATGACGCTTTAAAGCGTGCGAAAGAAGGAGAGAACAAAGAGCAAGCGCCGACTCAGGGTTCAGAGAAGGTTCAAGCGCCTCGCGAATCTGCGATGCGCCCGGTGGAAACAAAGGAGCAGCCGAAATCACAGACGATTTACATACTTTCCGCTGCTTTGGTTTTTGTGCTCGTGGGTGTCGTGGTTCTGATCTGGATGTGGAATGGTTCCAGGCAATCGAGTGGAACTGCGGTTCCGGTTGCGACTGTTCCAGCTGCGAAAGGTGTGGTCGCAGCAACTCCGGCCACAAGACCCACGGAGATTCAGCCTACCGCGAAGGTGCCGGAGGTTGAGACAATTGCACCGTCGGCGGTTGTGCCAGCTTCAACGGTGGCTGAACCGGAAAAATCAGCCCCTGTGAATGCGGCGGTGCAGACGGTAAATCCAGTCATCGCCAAAGAGGAACCGGCTTTGCCCCCGGATCCTGTGGCACCCGCTGCTCCGGCTGTGCCTCAATTTCCAACGCTTAAGTTGCAAGGGATCTTTTATAACCCGACAAAACCGTCCACCGTCATCAATGGGAAAACCTACCTCACTGGCGCAACGGTAGCGGGTGCCCGCATCGTGAAGATCGAAGTCGATAAAGTGACTGTGGAATGGAACGGTGACACCCGAATCCTGGAAACAGCGCAGTAAGGTGATACTTCTTCGTCGCAAGCTTTCGACCCAACCGGCGTTACCGCGGGTGGTGCCGTTCCTCATCTTCGTCGGATTGACGGCATTGCAGGGACAGTTCGGTGAGGCCTCCCGCTACTGGGTGTATCTCGCCAAAACGTTTTTGGGTGTGTGGATGCTGTGGGTAGTTCGCCCCTTGGTGGCCGAGATGAAATGGTCGTTCAGTTGGGAAGCGGTCATTGTCGGCGTGGGGGTGTTTGCCGCATGGGTGGGCCTGGATGGATTGTATCCATCGTTGAACGAGTTGGTCGCGAAGGCCGGGTTCGGATCCTCGACCGTGCTGGCGAAGCCATGGAACCCGCATACTGAATTCGGTCAGGGTTCTGGATTGGCTTGGATGTTCATCGTGGTGCGACTACTCGGTTCGGTGTTGGTCGTTCCTTTCCTGGAGGAAGTTTTCTATCGCTCTTTTGCATACAGGTGGATCGTGAAGCCGGATTTCGAGTCGGTCCCTTTCAGGCAATTCAATGCGAAAGCGTTCTTTCTGACGGCCTTTATCTTTGGCTTTGCTCACCCTGACCAATGGCTTTCTGGTATTCTGTGTGCGATGGCTTATCAGTTCCTGGTTCTGCACAAGAACCGACTGGGCGATGCGATTGCGGCTCATGCGATCACCAATCTTCTTCTCGGATTGTGGGTGAACTGGCGGGGAGCCTGGAATTTTTGGTGAGAAGAGGATGTAGCAAGCCGACTTTTGGCTAGCTCTTAAGAGTCAATTCAGGCATAGATTAGGCCTCTTTTGCCGACCCAGGACAATGAGAAGAACAAGGACACATCATCGAAATTGCCAGCCGCCAGGCCTTCGCTTCCGAAGAAGCTAATGTTTGGGTAGCAACCCCTCCTGACGATGTTGTTCAATAGTTATATTTTTTGGGTGTTCCTTGCGGTAGTTATTTTCTTTTACCGACTGCTGCCGCATCGCGGACAAAACTGGCTTCTGCTTGCAGCCAGTAACCTCTTCTATGGATTATGGGATTGGCGGTTCCTCTTTCTCATCTGGTTTTCCATCGGGGTGGACTTCGTAGCGGGAAAATTGATCGAGCGCGGACAGACGGAGAGGGAACGCAAGCTCCCGGTAATCATTTCGATTTGCATCAATCTGGGGCTGCTCGCCTTTTTTAAATATTACGGCTTTTTTGCCAACGAAGCGGTGCAGGCGTTGAATGCGATTGGCATCAATGCCTCATTGCCATTGCTGCGAGTGGTGTTACCGGTCGGAATCTCGTTCTACACGTTCCAAAGCATTAGCTACACGGTGGATGTTTATCGGAAGCAAACCAAAGCGGAACACAGCCTCGTGGATTACGCCGTCTACGTTTTCTTCTTTCCGCAATTGGTGGCAGGCCCAATCGAACGATCCTGGCATTTGTTGGGACAGGTAAAGGATACGTTGCGGAATCAGCAAGTCGATTTTCGGCTGGGACTCTATCACATCGTCTTTGGTTTGTTCAAAAAGGTGGTCGTGGCTGACAACATGGCTGCAATCGCCAACACTATTTTCCGCACGGACATTTCCAAGCTCTCCGGGATGGAATGTTTAATTGGCATCTATGCATTCGCTTTCCAAATCTACGGTGACTTCTCTGGGTACAGTTCGATCGCTAAAGGGGTGGCGCGCTGGTTGGGTTTTGATTTGATGGATAATTTCCGGAATCCCTATCTGGCAAAGAGTCCGAGCGATTTCTGGGGGCGTTGGCACATCAGTCTTTCAAGCTGGTTGCGGGATTATTTCTACATTTCAATAGGTGGTAATCGAAATGGCCGATGGAAGACGTATCGGAATCTAATGCTCACCATGGTGGTGGGCGGATTATGGCATGGTGCAAACTGGACATTCCTGGCCTGGGGCGCTTTTCATGGGGCCCTTCTTTGCGCCTACAGAATGATCGGAGCGGAAACATCGAAAAAGACGAGTCCGGAGGTTAAAGAGAACCCATTTCTGAATGGCGCCAAAATTTTCCTGATGTTCCATTTCATCTGCTTCAGCTGGCTGTTGTTCCGTGCCGATACGATCGGACAAGCCTGGGGGATGATGAAATTGGTCATCTTCGATTTGCGAGCGACGCAGTTTGCGTGGTTCGGATTGTCCCTGATTCTGTTCTATGCTGGGCCATTGTTCCTTTACGAACTTTGGGTGGATAAGAAGAAGGACCTGGAAATCCTGACCCGTTATCCATGGCTGCCGCGTGGCCTGGCTTATTCCTATTGGATCCTGATGCTTTGGTTCTTTCCAGCGCCGGTTCATAATGAATTCATCTACTTCCAATTTTAGAAGCGAGCTGAAGGTCATCGCTGTCGTCCTGCTGATGTTGCTTGTATGCGAATTAGCTATGCGAAGCGTGGAGGAATCGTTGTCGCTTGATGTTCGGCATATCCGCGAAATACCGGCCATCGCCGAAAAGATGACGAAGCGGCCCGGCACACGGGTGCTGTTCATGGGCAATTCGCTCACCCGCTGCGGCATTGACGAAAAGGTTTTTACCCATGAAACGAAGGCGTCCGGACTTCATCCACTGAGCCTGGCGACCGTTTATCCTGATGCCTCTTCTATCCTCATCTGGCATTACGTGTTAAAGAATTTTTTCATTAATTCCGAAAAAAAGCCGGACGTATTGGTGATCAACTTCGCGGTCAAACATTTGCAGGACGGCCAACCTTTCAATGTGCCGGCGATGGGCTCGTTCTACACGGGTCTTCGCGATACTCCGGAAGTGTTTGCGAAAGACATATCGAACTTCGGAGATCGGACGGAGTTCCTGCTGTCGAGCGGTCTTTGTTCCTTTGCCAATCGCGCCCGGGTCTCTCCGAGGGTTCTCGACTTCGTTGCTCCCCATTATCGCACCTCCATGGAGCGGATCAACATGACGATTGCGGTGAAGGCACTCCGGGAGAAAGAATCTGCGGCACCTACCTATCAGCGTCTGTCGCGTTTGCTACAGATGGCGGCGGACCACAAAATTCATGTGATTATTGTGGCGATGCCCGTTTCCACTGACTACCTGATGGATCCTCAGGTCAAGACGACCGTGGAGAAAGCGGGCATGACGTTCCTTGATGCCCGGGTGGTCGATGGTTTGTCCCCCAAACTTTTTCCTGACGGATATCATATGGGTCCTGAGGCAGCCGCCATTTATAGCAAGCACCTGGCGCATTTGCTTCTGGAGTCGCTTCGCACAGCGACGGCGCAGCGGGATGAGTCGCAAGTTCTTCAGTAAGCACACTTTGATTGTACCTTCGTTGGGTCGCTTAATCGTTCGACGTTCAGCCGATTGTGGTAAATCTCTGGCCATCTTTATTTGACGCGGTAGATTAGCTCTTAATGTATTTGGTTAAGATCGTATTTCTATTCACGCTACTTGGATCCGCTCTTTATGGCAGAGCGGTCGCCCCCGGGGAAGTCATCATCAATGAGGTTTATTTTAATCTGCTCGAGTCTCCTGAACCGAATCATTTCGAAGCGGTCGAGTTGCTTGTGGTGAAGTCAGGACTCGATCTGAATGGTTTGCAAATTTCTGACCGCGACATTTGGAATCGCCAATCTGAAGACCAATGCACCGTGCAGGATTTAGGGCAGGGCTTCCTGGGTAACCTCCGACCTGGAACGTTGATTGTGCTCTATAACGGCATCGGCACGGATGACACCAATGCATCAGATTTTGTCCTTCGGTTCTATGCTCAGTCGAGTTTGTTCTGTAATTCAGCCCCGCATACCAATTCTTTTCGTATCGCTGACAGCGGTGACAACTTGCATTTGTTGCATCTCGGCAAGCAGGTCGACTTTCTCAAATACCGAACCAAAACTGGTAAGCTGACATCGGCTGATCCAGGAGAATTGGGGTGGGATGGAGGTGTGAAGGCTACAATCGATGTCGGCAAAGAAGACGAAAATGTCGGTTTTCGATTCCTGGGCGATAAACCTGAGTTGAACGATTATCCCGCGGCCTGGAGGCCTTACACGGAACCTTACCTTGAGACGAATAATCTCGGAGAACCGAACGGCGGGAAAAACAGTGACTGGATTGAAAAACTCCGCAAGCTGAAGCTGTAGCCAGAATTTCGGACAGTTGGTCAACGGACGCCCAACTTTGGCGAACAAATATCGGGTAGGAGGTGAGGAATAAAACCTCACCGTCCTCCCACACCACCGGACGTACGGTTCCGTATCCGGCGGTTCACAAAGACCTCGCTGTTTTCAGCGCAGTCTGCCTGGCC
>JBKJKE010000004.1:0-2859 GCA_046597605.1 Limisphaerales bacterium
TACAGTCTGTCGTCGAAGCGGAGGATGCGGTGCCAGTCATAACTTGTTCTAGTCCAACAGTTTGACTACAAAAACCTCCGCTTCTTCATTCTTATTTGGTGAGAAATCCGGGCTAAAGATTTGCGGACCGAAGTCCGGCAGAGGAAAGCCCGGGGTGAAGCTCCGGATTTCACATGATCAAAAAACATTCCGCCGAACCCCTCGCTGCATTTCCAACCGAGGTGTCATCGCAAGAAAATACCTCCCTGAAGAATCCCGTCGCCAAACACTTTCCGCAAACAGCCCCTCCCGGCCATTCCACCCGGCCCTGAGTCCAACCGCAGCTTCGTTCAACCCGGGAATGCAAATAACTCTGCGCTTCGCTCCAAGTTATCTACATTCCTTTTTTTGTTCGGCGACTTCATGTTATCGATAATCCGAATGTGAAAAACCGAAAGCAATAATCTGTTCCGCTGTCGAAGGTGGAAACTCGGAATGGAGCGGTCCTCCGCAAGTGAAACACCGTGTCGAACCGATCGTGTCACCGATCTCCTTCCCGGCTTTCTTCTCGGTAATCTCATACAGCGTCCCGATCTCTTGGCAGATCAGCACTGTGACCTGGCATCGGGGGCAGGTCAAAAACGCGAGCTCTCCCTGCCCATTACAACAACGGCATCGCTCGTTCCGCAATTCCCATAGTGGCAGTGACGTCTCCATGTATTCAGGCAGAACGAAGCTGTTGAGCTGCATCGCACACTTTCGCGAACGCGAGCCTGCGATTATTTAGTAAATAATAGGTCGTGGCGCGGTGCGGCTCCAACGCTTTGTTAGTTGGGTCAGGGCCCGCGATCTCCGCACACCCAAAATTAAATTTCATATCCGCAATGGTTGAAACCAGCTCTCTCGTGCACCCGTTTTAACCCCATTACCGCCCGTTGAAAATCTTTTTTGCAGGCTTGGCCACGTGCTCCCGACCCAATTAACGTCAGCGTGAGCCACCGCCGGCCTTTGACTCAAGATCAAAAGAGAAAGCGCAACCGGCGGTTGGCTCGACGCTTTGGTTCGGCCAGCGTTTCTCACACCATCGGCAAACCCAGAATGCCAGCATATACGAATAAGTAAGTGGGATCCCAAATATCAGCAGGGTCCAACCGAAAGACGCGTGGAAAGCTTCTCCCTGTCTCGAAGAAGATAGGACAAGAGCAAGCAGAAGTGACAATGTGATCGCCGTAAATAGGCCCACAACTGTATACCCACCGATTCCGATCCGTGTTTTTTCGAGAACAAGAACGGATGGACCACCCCAGAACAGTTGAATCATCACTAGGAAAGCCGCCATGATCATCTGACCCACTTCAACGCCTGCATCTGAGATGCTTGCATCGGAGTAAGGGTCCCCGTAGCCGTCGATTCGTCCATATAGAAAGTTCGACACGATCAGAAGAACGCCCACAGTAATAGGAAATGGGAATGCTGTTAGTCTAAGGACTAGCAGCGCCAATCGGATGGCATCCTTGCTTTTCATCGTGTAGTCATTGAGGCCGAACAGTTGAGTCCACCTCGGATGTGGGACATATCACGGTTCATGCAGGGCACCCTAGGCGTGGCGGTCTGCGCTGTCGATTGCATTTGCGGTGGTTTTGGGCTTTTTCGTTGTCTTGATAAATGTCTCAAGGCTTACTCGCCTCTCCCCGCATCCCGAAGAAATGGATTGGCATTGCCGCGTTCATTTTTTCGCGGAAAAGGACAGCCCAGGCTGGGTTTTGGGGTGCGTTTAATCCTGCCATGGGCTGGAATCAGTTGCCCTTCTGTCTGAGCCAAAAACGAGGGGAATTCGAGCCTTTTTCACCGCGTGCAAAATGCTCTGCAACGTTTTCGAGGACTTTTCACCCGGTGCAAAACGCTCTGCAACGTTTTCAAGAACTTTTCACCGCATGCAAAATGCTCTGCAACGTTTCCGAGGACTTTTCACCGCGTGTAAAACACTCTGCAACGTTTTCAAGAACTTTTCACCGCATGCAAAACACTCTGCAACGTTTCCGAGCACTTTTCACCGCGTGTAAAATGCTCTGCAACGTTTCCGAGAACTTTTCACCGCGTGCAAAACGCTTCGCAACGTTGTTGAGGCCGTTGCAGCGGGTGAAAAAGGCTCGAAAAGGACCTCGTTTGAGAGGAATTCGGGCGTTCTACCGGTTTTGAGGCGATTTTTGGGTTCCGCGGCAGGCAAAATCGACTTTTGGGGAAATCGCGGGGAAGTTTTTTTGCGTTTTGTGCCTCAAAATCCGCGTAACACCCGCAACAGCAGCCACTTCCATCAATAGAAAATATTTTAAACTATTTTTCCAGTCCGACACCGTTTGTCGGACTGAATATGCCAGGATCGCATCTGTTCGTTGGACAGTGTGTCAGGCGAACAAAAGTAACTAAAAAACTAAAAACAAAGGTAAAATCAGATGAAACAAAGCATTGTTCGTAAACAAAACAGCCTTCTCAGCGCCATCAACGTCGCGATCGCAGGCTACACCAAACACGCGGCGATCCTTGTCCTTGCGTATCATAACGGGGCCGCTCTCACCCTCACCCGTTCACAAGCGATCTCTGCCCGGGAGGCGCATGACGCCGGGAAGGAGGACCTGCGGGATTTCAAGGAGATCCTGGATGCCAAGGCGTTGGAATCCCGCCAATTCGGGCTGCTGGCGCGGGATGTTCTTCGGCCAAGCCTGGGTCGTTTCTATTCAGCCAACTGGATCGGAACAGGATTCAATGGCTCTCTTGAGATTCCACGTAAAGCCGATGAACTCGAGCCTTTGATGGAATCGATGAAGCAGTTCTTCACCGCTCATCCCGAGAAAGAATCAGCCAGTTCCGATATCACGGCGA
>JBKJKE010000168.1:0-25934 GCA_046597605.1 Limisphaerales bacterium
TAGGCACGTTTAGTTTCTGCGAGCACCTGTGGAGATTATTTTGGCGAAAGCGAAGAGTTTTTGGAGCTGGAAATTGTTGTCTGGGTAGGCCCGAATTTCTGGGGGAAGTGAGTGGCAAATTCCTCGCTGTTTTCAGTGGAGTTTGGGAACTGTTTTGTTCTCCCGAAGGAACAGCTGAATACGCCCCTTTTCCATTCGCTTTTGGATTTCCCAGGAACAAGTAGAAGGATCCAATTCATTTTTCACTAGCTCAGAAGGCTCAGGAGCTCCCTGCCTTGCGGAACCTGTCCCATGTGGTTGCATTTGGCACGCATACTGATAGCATTCTCACTATCTCAACTCAGAGAATCCCGGTTACGGCCGGCTTATGCAGAAATTCTTTCTTCTTGTGGGATGGTGGATGCTCGCTTGCCTGGCGCAAGGTCAAACGACGCAACCAGTGATCACGGACTTCAGTATCTCGGGCAACCAGAAGGGCGTGCGAATGCCACTTGAGCCGGGGATTAAAGCTTACACGGTTCTCAGCACCACGAACCTGAGCCAACCGTTTCTTCCGAATACCAATTTCCTTTATCTTCCTTATTACGGCACCAATACGGTGCCTGTTTCTCTCGGAGAAATCATTATCGACAACCTCGCTGCGAGGGTCGTCGGGACTTCTCCCTCTTGGTCAACCGGAACTTCCAACGACAAGTACGGGGCAGACTACCGTTACCGAACAAGCAACGGCGGAACCAATTACGTCCAATTCACACCCAATATTCAGTTCCCTGGCGAATATGACGTGTACTCATGGCACTCTGCAGGCACCAATCGAACGGGCATTGCGAGACATGTCATAACCCATGCGGGTGGCTCCAGCACGGTTCACATGAATCAGATAGTAAATGGAGGAGGATGGAACCTGCTAGGTCGCTATACGTTCGCGGCAGGCACGAATGGGAATGTCCGGATCACCGATGGTTCAGTCGACTCGCCGCAATTAGTAATGGCCGATGCCATCCGCTTTTCTTCAGTCATTCCCGTTACCACGGAAACTAATCTAATTGGCGGTTACGAATGGCGCGCTGCTCAATCTGGTGGCCAGGGTTTCTATAGAATTGCGGTCACACCACTGAGCGCGAACGAGGCGTTAACGGCCACTGTTCTAAATCGTCTCGCTTATGGACAAACTCCCGACGAACTGGAACGAATTGCGACAGGGGCAAGTCCTGTCGGCGCAGAGGCGTATATTCAAGAGCAACTCAATTTCGAACTACTGACAGAAGATCTTAATTCTCATACCAACTTCGCTCGAATTGCGGCCCGCTTCGCCGGCCCCACTCAAGTCGTGGATTATACATTCAACCAAACTTACACCACAAATACCAATACGTTGGTCGTCACGACCAACAACCCGAACGCGAGCACGAATGCTACCATTGCGGATTTCCGGGCATGGCATGTATTGAAGGCAATTGGAGCAAAACGGCAGTTATTGGAAGTGCTACTGCAATTTTGGGATAACCATTTTGTTACTCAATATTCCAAGAGTTACACCTACTTCGGCGGATTTTATAACGGCGACGCGGGTGTCCGCGAGGATCGGATGGCAGCGCAAGCAGAATACTTGGAGATTGACCGCTGGCGGACAGCATTGCTGAATCCAACTTGCAGCTTCTATGATCTGCTCAAAATTAGTGTGGAAAGCCCCGCGATGATAATCTACCTGGACACGGTGGGTAGCAGCGGTGATCGGGCCAATATCGCGAACGAAAACTATGCTCGTGAGCTGCTGGAGCTTTTCACTGTGGGAGTCGATAACGGCTACGACCAGAATGATATCACGCTGCTCTCTCGCGCCTGGACAGGCTGGCGGCTGGAACTCGTGAATCCGACCAATGCCTCGAATCCGTTTGCTCCAAGGACCACGGTCAATTTGCCAAATGCGACGAATAATTTCACAGCAGTTTCAAATCTGTTCGGGGTCTGGGCTTTTAACTACAAGAGCGGTTTTCACTATACCAACGGAGCGACAACAATCTTCTCCAACAAGTATATCCCGAGCCGTTTTGGCTCCTATTATTCCGGACAAACCTATGGAACGAATACTTCAGCGGGCCTTTATTCCCTCCGCTTACCTGTCCGTCAGGGCACGAACGGGATCCAGGATGGCTACGATGTGATCAAGCATCTTGCAGACCTGCCCTTCACCCAGGAATATATCTGCGTAAAGCTCTGTCGCCTGTTCGTTCATGACGACTTCAACCATGGTTATGATTTTAGTGATGGCATCTGGACTCCCGAGGAAGCGCTCGTGTGGAATTGCATGACCGAGTGGGAAAGCGGATCTCCGAAAGGGCAGATCCGCCCCATCCTCGCGACGATTTTCAACTCACCGCTTTTCCGCAGCCAGGAGACTGCCGGGCAAAAGGTGAAAACTCCGCTCGAATACACTGTGAGCGCAATCCGCGCCCTTCGATCCAGCACCAATGGAACATATGCAGCCAACACTTTCTCGGCTGATTCGGACGGCTATGCGGTCGCCACCCCGCTTTCGAGGATGGGCGGCATGTTGCTGTTTGATCGGGGCGATCCAGATGGTTATCCGGAATCTGCCGCAGGATGGATCAGTGCAGGCACGTTGAATGAACGAATCCGCTTTGTGCAATCACTCTGCATTGCCTCCGGCCAATTTGGACACGGCAGCACCGTCAATGATGCCGGAGCCTCTTTCAGTAACCCCGTGGAGTTGATGAAAACACGAATAGCGACCGATGTTGATCGGCGCGATGCAACGAAAGTCGCAAGTTACTTTCTAAGCATTCTCTACCCCGGGGAGGGTTCTGGAAATTTGGAATTGTATCGTCAGGCTGCCGTGAAGTTTCTCAACTCCTCAGACACGGGAACCAGTTCGCCTTTCACAAGTTTGACCGTTAGCAGCACCGCAAACGACATTTACGACAACCGCGTGCGCGGCATGGTAGCCATGCTGATGTCCATGCCACGTTTTCAGGAGCAGTAATGAATAACTTTAATATTATCACCCGGCGCGGTTTCCTGAGTAAGTCTTTCATGGCCAGCGCAGCGGTCGCGATGTCGACGCTGACGGATATTCCGTTCGTGATGAAACGCGCCTTGGCAGAAGGAACGATTGGGCAAAACGGAAAGAAGCTACTCTTCATCTTCCTGCGCGGTGGCATGGATGGATTGAACACCATCGTCCCCATACAGGATTCGGCGTATGCGACAAGCCGCCCACTTATCCGCATTCTTCCGGATGGGGGGGTTAATTATTCAACGACCGGCCCTTGCGATTTCCCGCAGAGCTCCGCGACAGCTGGCGCACCCGACTACGACACCTTCCATTATCAAAACGCCTTAAAATTGGGAAACGGTTTTGGAGCGTTGCACCCTGCCTTAAAGTTTTTAGCGCCCGTCTATAACGCACAGGACCTGGCGGTCATTCATCGCGTAGGATACCCCAAGCAATCCCAATCGCATTTCGATTCTCAGATCTATTGGGAGAATGGGAGCCCGAACAACAACCTTTTAAAAGACGGCATTTTCTATCGCACCCTGGTGGAATCAGGACTTGCTCGCATGGCTCCGCTGACCGGTGTTTCCGTTCAGTCCGGCCTGCCGCTTTTGCTGCGTGGTTCGGAAGCGGCCATGACCAATCTGACCGATCCAACGCGCTACAACCTTCTCGGCGTGCCGAATACGACAGATGGGAATTTTAAAGCAGACCAGGGAATTTTGGACGCCAATTTCTTTCCCCACGCGCCCAAGCGGAACCGCGATCTGCTGGCCCTGCAGTATAAAAATTTGACCGATACTTTGCCGATTTTCGGCAGTATCGGTTTGACCGAAGCAGGAAATACGTTCCGCGACGACACGAACACGGACGGTGATTCCGAGCCGTACTACCTTTTTCCAACGAGCAACGCAAAAAATGGCGGCTATGCAATGCACAACAACGATCCAGATAAGTACGTTGTGGATTCCAGCAATAGTGCCTACAGCTTTTTCACAAATTTAAAAGCAGCAGCCCTGATTCTGAACAAGACCGATGCTATCATCGCAGGAACGGAACTAGGCGGCTTCGACACTCACAACGTTCAGGGTGGGGCGACTGGAACACATGCTGACCTGTTGCGTCGCGTGGGATGGGCAATCTATGCGTTACGGAAGTATTTCATCCAAAACGGCGATAAAGCTACGTGGGATAACCTGACGATCGTGACTTTATCCGAATTCGGTCGCACCACTGTTCAAAACAACAGCGGCGGTACGGATCACGCGGAAGCTGGCGCAATGTTTGTTGCCGGCGGCGCCATTAACGGTGGGGTTTATGGATGTCATCCAAGCGATTCAGTCCCTTGGATCAGCGGGCCATCAGGGTCAATGTTCGGGATACGCGGCAGATACCTGAAGCGCGCAATTGATTACCGATCTGTCCTAGGGGAATTGATCCGTGAACACCTCGGAGCCACCCAGGGTCAATTGAATCGTATCATTCCGGGCTATGCCAATGCCGGAGAAAGACTCCTTACGGCGGGAACATCATCAATTGATGGCACATCCATCATGGGTGAGCTAAACGTAATTTAATGCAGCCCGCCCTTCCCCTGATTCTCATGTTGGCGGTTGCTGGCTTCTGTGGAAATCTGATGGCCGATTCCATCACGATGAAGCCTGTTGCCGATACCACTCTCATCCAGTTGGTGCCTGACAACAACATGGGCGCCCATCCTTTCTTCAATGCAGGTAGCACGTTGCATGGCAGCAAGAACCGAGGACTTCTGCGGTTCGATCTGGCTTCCAACATTCCAAAAGGTTCCAGGATCACTTCCGCCTTGCTGACGCTGGAGGTAGTTGGGATTCCGATAGACGAACCGGCTGGAGCGAATTTCCGATTGCACCGCATGCTGCGAAATTGGGGCGAAGGAGAGAAGGTCAGCAGCTCTTCTCCAGGTCGCGGTGAACTCGCTACGGTCGGCGAAGCAACCTGGAATCACCGCTTTGCTCTCACGACGAACAACTGGTCGACACCCGGTGGCGAGACTGGTGCGGATTATGTTTCTCCCTTCACGTCCGAGCAATTTATCGATCCCATCAACAATCAACCGTACACCTTTGGCGGACCCGCTTCTCAAATGACGCCCGATGTGCAGCTATGGGTAAACAATCCAGAACAGAATTTTGGCTGGTTGCTAAAAGTAGAGGACGAAACCACCACCACCACCGCGCGCCGTTTTGCCGCAAGCGAGGACGAAAACTACGCTCCCCTTTTGGCAATTGAGTTTGATCCACCACCGCTCCTTCAATTAACCAATTCCGGATCTTTTGTGCACCTGTCCTTCCAGACACGGACCAACGAGTCATACGAACTGCAGAGGTCCACGTCACTGAATCCCACCAATTGGGCCCCGCTTACTAACTTCGTTAGCTCATCTGGAGCTCGCACCATCACCGCTACCAACGCAATCAGCGCGAATACCGGTTTCTATCGTCTACTCATCAGCGAGTAGCCCCCTCCTCCGCCCTTTGCCAAGGAACTGTCTTGAGCTTTGTAAAGCCGTAAGCATGATCCGTCCATGCGCCTGTTGATTTGTATACTTGCGGCTCTCTTAAGTTCCTCCTCGCATGCAGCGGCTAAAACGTCTTCCAAACCGAACGTTCTTTTTCTAATCGCTGACGATTGGTCCTATCCGCACGCGGGCGCTTATGGAGATCCGATTGTTAAAACACCCAACTTTGATCGCATCGCGCAACAGGGGGTTTTGTTTACTGAAGCACATTCCGCCGCTCCTTCCTGCACACCTTCTCGGGCGGCAATTCTGACCGGACGAGCTGTACATTCCCTGGAGGAAGGGAGCAACCTTCATGGGTTTCTGCCGAAGAAATTTGATGTTTATCCCGATATTTTGGAAAAGGCCGGATATGTCGTGGGAGCGCAAGGAAAAGCCTGGAGTCCCGGAAACGTCGAAGCGGCTGGTCGGGCGCGAAATCCGGCGGGACCGAAGTTCAACAAATTCTCTGAATTTCTGAAGAACATCCCTGACGAAAAACCATTTTGTTTCTGGTTTGGCAGCATCAATCCGCATCGGCCATATGATAAAGGCTCTGGCGCGGCTGCCGGTATGGACGCAACCAAAGTCAAAGTGCCAGCCTATTGGCCGGACACTCCCGAGGTTCGCAACGACATCTTAGACTACTACTATGAAGTGCAGCTGTTTGATCAGGAGGTGGGAGAGGTTCTGGCTGCATTAAAAGCGAGTGGGCGTGAAGAGAACACTCTGGTGGTTATCACTGGAGACAACGGCATGCCGTTTCCGCGGGGTAAAGCCAATGTCTACGGCGCGGGCACCCACCAGCCTCTCGCGATCGCATGGCCTGGAAAAATCAAAGGTGGAAAAACCATCGATTCGTTTGTGAACCTCTATGACACAGCCCCCACGTTTTTGGAAGCGGCCGGGGTTAGGATCCCGAAGGAAATGGATGGCAGAAGTTTACTACCGCTGTTGGAGGGGAGAAAGCAAAGTGGTCGCGACAGGGTGTTCGTGGAACGTGAACGTCACGCCAACGTTCGTGAAGGCAATGCCAGTTTTCCTGTTCGCGCCATTCGAACGAAGGAATACTTGTATATCAGGAACTTTCGACCAGACCGCTGGCCCGCGGGCGACCCGGAAATGTGGTTTGCAGTCGGTGCCTTTGGGGATGTTGATGCCTCCCCGACCAAGGAACTCATCCTGGAGAACCGCGAAACAAAGCAGGGGAAAAAGTTCTTCAAGTTGAGCTTTGGCAAGCGCCCGGCCGAGGAGCTTTATGATTTGCGGAAGGATCCGGCCGAGATCCATAATCTCGCCGGCAATCCTCTTTATTCCAAAAAGAAGAAAAAGCTTCGAGATGAACTCGACAAATGGATGCACGAAACCGGCGATCCCAGGGCAGTCACGGATGATGATCGTTTCGACCGTTACCAATACTTCGGAGCGGGATTGAAAAAGAAACAGCGACGTTAGCGGTGATGTTTTAAGAACCAATCGTAAAGATCCGGATTGTCGTAAGTCTCCGTCCAGGAATCGTGCTGTGCGTCAGGATAAACCGTGTATTGGATTTCCTTTACTTTCGCTTCTTTCAACGCTTCCAGCATGTGTTCGGATTCGGAGGGTGGGACAACGGTATCCTTGGCTCCGTGGAATGCCCAGACTCCAAGATCGGCGAGGGATTTCAGTTTATCAGGAGCATAGCCGCGCGCGGCGAGGATCACCTGGATGGATTGGCCACCACCGCAGATCGGCGCAATTGCCGCGAAACGTTCCGGATAAGTGGTCCCGAGATTCCATGTGCCATATCCGCCCATGCTTAAGCCCGTAAGATAAACACGGCTCTTGTCCACTTTGTAGTTCTTCTCAACCTGATTCAGCAACGCGAGAAGCGATTCATTGGACCACAACTCTTTGGCCGGGCACTGGGGAGTGATGAGAATGAATGGGAAATCCTGATGCTCGACGATGTATTTGGCCGGGCCGTGATTGGCAACATCCCATACGTTGGTGCCCCGCTCTCCTGCGCCATGAAGAAACAGGATCATTGGCCATTTCCTGGTTTTGTTTTCCTCTTCCTGATAACCTTTCGGCAAAAAGGTCAGGTAATTCATCTTCTGAATATGGTTGGTCTGGTATTCGAAGACGTGCGGTTTGAGGAACTGGTCCTGCGGCTTCGGGGCTGATGTTTTTTGCGCCATGATTTCTCCGGTCATGCTGAATGCGACAAAAGCGAATAGAACAACTAATCCAATTTTCATAGACGATATTTCCCTGATCTCGATTGGCTACATTAATTTGAGTTTAGGCAGATCCTGCGAATCGATCAGCCCTATCGGTTCTTTCTTTGCATTTACCACAATGAGGTCGTCGATGTTGCGCTCATTGAATATTTTCAAAGCTTCCGCTGCCAAAGCATCTTCTCGAATGCAAATCGGGTTACGTGTCATCACTGTGGAAAGCGTTTTCGTGAGAGCATGGTCATCACTCGCCATCTGGCGGCGCAAATCACCATCGGTAAAGACGCCCACCAACTTTCCCTTTGCGTTGACCACGCTGACGCTGCCAGCCTTGGCACGGGTCATGACGAGGAGCGCTTCTTTAACCGTCACCTTTTCTGACGCTACCGCATTCCGATCAGACACCCGCATAATGTCTCCAATCTTCATCAGTAGTGCGCGCCCGATCGCACCGTGAGGATGGCGCTTCGCGTAGTCCGCCTGTTTGAAACCGCGCGCCTGAAGAACAGCCATCGCCAGTGCATCCCCCATTACTAACGTGGCGGTGGTGCTGGAAGTAGGAGCTAAATTAAACGGGCAAGCTTCCTTTGGCACCTTAACGTTGAGGACAATATCACTGTACCGGGCGAGGGCCGACTTTACTCCTCCCGTAAGCGAAATGATTTTTACGGAGAACCGCTTGATCGCAGGAATCAGGTTCAGCAACTCCTCGGATTCGCCCGAATAGCTTAGAGCAAGAATCAGGTCACCATCGTTTACGATACCGAGATCCCCGTGCAGGGCATCCACCGGACTCAGCACCACGCTGGTAGATCCAGTACTGGTAAGTGTGGCAGCAATCTTTTGTCCCACATTCCCGGACTTACCAATTCCCACGACGATAATTTTCCCACGTCGGCTCAAAACCTCTACCACAAGATCGACGGCAGTATCGAAAGAACTATCCAGATGCTGGCGAACGGCCTGCAAGGCCTGCAACTCGCAATCAAATACTTCGCGCGCTCGCGCCAAATGGCTCATGTGCGGGAAATATGAGCAATTGTGGGGCAAAGGCAAAAGCCAATTCACGAAAGTCCCCGCGGGGGGGATGATAACGGAGTGCTGGAGTGCTGGAGAAATGAAACAATTTAAATCTATTTTATGAGTCCATCACGCAAAGCATGGCTTCAGCTCCGAAAGCCAATTTTTTATCCGCGTTTTCTTGCCCCGGTTCCTGCTTATACTAAATTACCTCCGTCAACCGCTCGCGAGATGCCACCCAGCCCCAAAATCGTCGAATTGCGCCAACTCCTGTCCGCGAGGTTTCCGGGCTCACGTTTCCAGGCGGAACCGGCAATCGATAAGGCTAAGAATGTTTGGGCGACCGGCGTTTCTCAGATCGACGAACTGCTCCATGGGGGATTACTGAAAGCAGGCGTCACCGAGTTGGTTTGCAAAAAGAGTTCCGGCAGCGCCCTGCTCATTTCGGCAGTCCTGCAGAAAGCTGCTGCTGAGAAACAGATTCTCGCCCTCGTTGATGGGCAAGACTCCTTTGATCCGGCTGCTTTGGACAAAGAACTTCTATCGCGTTTACTCTGGGTTCGTTGCAAGGAAACTGCTCAAGCGCTAAAAGCGACTGACCTCCTCTTGCGCGATCGCAATTTCCCACTCGTGTTGCTGGACCTGGCTTTTAGCCCCGCGCAGCAACTCCGCAAGATCCCCTCCTCCACCTGGTACCGCTTGCAACGGATTGTGGAAACGAGTGGAACTACGTTTGTCGTGATCACGCCCCAGCCGATGGTGGGCTGCGCCCAGGTCCGCTTTAGTTTGAACGGTCGATTTGTGCTGGAAGATTTGGCCGAAGATCGGGATCAGTTACTTGGAAAACTAAGAGCCGAGCTCACCCAGTATCGGTTGAATATCACGGATACTTCCGAGAAGATTGCAGCAGCGAGTTAGTGCTGTTCACTGAGCTACAAGGAACCGTTCACTCAGAACTTAACCACGGATGGACAGGGATGAGGGACACGACATCTTTTGGTGCCATCCCGTGAATATAAATTCCTAATTTTTTCCAGGCATCCTCGAATGTTCACCGTCATTTATATTCCAGACTTTGCGCTGCAGGCGGTTCTTCGCAATGAACCTGAACTGTTTCTGAAGCCCGTCGCTTTGATCGATGGTCAGGAAAAGAAAGCCCCGGTTCTCCAGGTAACAAAGCAGGCGCGGGAAATGGGGGTTTGTGAAGGATTATCATCCACCCAGGCATCAGCCCGTTGTAGCGGGGTCATCATCAAACCCCGTTCCTCCACTCTGGAGAAAACAGCGACGGCGATCCTGTTGCAAGCCTCCTACAACTTTTCGCCACGGATCGAAGATACTGCAGAGGGTATTTGCACGATGGACCTCCAGGGCTTACGCGTTGCAAGCAACGCAACCGAAACCTCTCTTTTGAACTGGGCGACACCCATTTTGAAAGCACTCAGCCAATTGTTTCTGCGCGCTCAAATTGGAATTGCTGAAACCCCCAACCTGGCGCTGCACGCATCACGACGAGCCGAATCTTGCCTGTTTGTGCAAGATCCAACTGCCTTTATCTCCGCTCTGCCGATCGAAAGTCTGGAACCAATTCCGCACATTCACGATATCCTGCAACGCTGGGGCATTCACACGGTTGGCGAATTCACTGCTCTAGGAAAAGACAAGATTGCCGAACGCCTCGGACCTGAGGCTTTAGAGTTGTTCGACCGAGCCTCTCCCACGGAGACCCGTCCTCTGGACATTACCATTCCGTCCGAACAGTTTTCTGAGACGATGGAGTTTGAGACCGAAATTGAATCGCTTGAACCCCTGCTCTTCATTCTTCGCCGCTTCATTGAGCAACTCTCGCGACGCATTGATCTTTTACACCTGGTTGTGTCAGAGCTTACTTTGCATCTGAAACTTGCCTCCGGAGACACCTACAATTCCATTCTCAATGTGCCCTCACCGACGGCCAACGTCGAGGTGCTCTTCAGAATGCTGCAAACGCATCTTGAGAATGTCCGGACGGAAACTGCGATTGTGGCGCTCGAACTCCTGGCAAAACCAACACGCAGCGAAAACTTTCAGTTCGGCCTGTTTGAAGCCTCCTTGCGCGATCCCAACCAATTCGCCGAAACGCTCGCTCGCCTCGCAGCCCTTTGCGGCAATGACAAGGTCGGCAGCGCCACGCCGGAGAACACTTTTCGTCCTGATGCGTTCAAAATGGGAACGCCCACCTTTGAACCTCCCGTGGACGCCCCAACTAAAAATCCATCCTTTGCCGAGACACCAGTGCAAGGCTTGTCCCTGCGCAGATTTCGTCCCCCATTCCATGCCGATGTGGAAGTGCAGAACGGACGACCCACATTCCTTTCTTCCTTAAAGTTAAGTAGCCCGATCCGAAAGGTCTCAGGCCCATTTCGCAGTTCGGGGGATTGGTGGGAACTCGAAAAGCACTGGCAACGCGATGAATGGGATATCCAAATTGCCGATGGCACTCTTTATCGCATCTACCAGGCAAAGAACGATTGGTTTATTGATGGGACCTACGACTGATGGCACACTACGCTCGCGGGTCACCGCCATCTGCAGATGCCGTATACAGAACTCCATTGTCGCAGCGGTTTTAGCTTCCTTCGCGCCTCCTCTCTTCCGGAGCAGATCGCGGAAGTAGCCGCGCAATTACAACTGCCTGCAGTGGCGCTTTGTGATCGCGACGGGGTTTATGGATCTCCGCGTTTCTTCAACAAAGCCAACGAATTCGGCATCCGCCCCATCGTGGGTGCAGAGCTAACGATGGAAGATGAAACCATCCTTCCCGTCCTTGTGGAAAGCAGCACCGGCTACCAGAATCTTTGCCGGCTCCTCACCGATGCCCATCTCCGGGCGGAGAAAGGGAAAAGCAAAGTTCGCTGGGATGAATTGCCACGATTCGCGACCGGATTGGTGGCGCTCACCGGTGATGAACACGGCCCGCTCGTCCACGAAGTCCTGAAATCCCGGCGCTCTCTCGCGACCATTGTCGTTCCACTACCTGCGACAAAGAAAGGGAAAGGGTCTCTCGTCCTGGATCGACTCCTGGAAACGTTCGGAAAGCAAAACGTCTTTGTAGAGATTCAGCGCCACCTGATCCGTGGCGAGGAGAAGGTGAATACGGGACTTACTCAACTGGCCACCCATTATAATCTCCCCCTACTCGCAACCAATGGTGTGCTGCAAGCAACTCCCACCGGTCGCGCAGTTTTGGATGTGTTCACCTGCATCCGCAATCACACTCACCTGGATGCCGCAGGCAGATTGCTCACTCAAAACGGAGAACGCTATCTGAAGAACGAAGAACAGATGCGTGGCCTCTTTCACGACTTGCCTGAAGCGATCGAGAACACCTCCCGACTGGCCGAGCGCCTGCAGTTCTCGTTGAAGAATCTCGGCTACGAATTTCCGCGATATCCGGTTCCAGAAGGCCACAGCATGGACTCCTTCCTGCGCGAGCAAAGTTATGCCGGCGCCCGGAAACGTTACGGAGGAAAAGTGCCAGCCAAAGTGCGCGCCCAATTGGAGAAAGAACTTCCCCTCATCAGCAAGCTGGGTGTGTCCGGCTATTTTCTGATCGTGTGGGATATGGTGGAATTTTGTGCCCAGGAAAAAATCCTCGCGCAGGGGCGTGGCAGTGCGGCTAACAGTTCGGTCTGTTTCTGCCTCGGTATCACCAATGTCGATCCCCTGAAGTTTCATACTTTGTTCGAACGGTTCCTGAGCGAGGGACGCAAAAGTTCCTGGCCCGATATCGACATCGATCTCCCCAGCGGAGATCGGCGCGAACGCGTCATCCAGGAAGTCTACAAACGATACGGCAAGCATGGGGCTGCCATGACTGCGAACGTCATCTCTTATCGCGGACGCAGTGCTGCCCGCGAGATCGGGAAAGCGTTAAACATTTCCAACGATGTGATTGATCGATTCTCCGCGTTGTTTGCGAATGGCGATTTTCCACACACCCTGGAGTTCGAGGCGCAAATGGAAACGGCTGGTCTCCCGACGAAACATCCTCGTTCCCGCGCGTTCGCGGAACTCTACAGCCAAATGCGTTTTCTGCCGCGTCACCTCGGGCAACATTCCGGCGGCATGATTGTGTGCCAAGACAAGCTCAACACGGTGATGCCGCTAGAAAATGCCTCCATGCCTGGACGTGTGGTCGCGCAATGGGACAAAGATGATTGCGAAGACATGGGGATCATCAAAATCGATTTCCTCGGTCTGGGGATGATGGCGGTGATTCAGGACAGCGTTGAAATGTGTGCCGCACGGGGGAATCCGGTCGATCTGAGCAATCTACCGGAAAACGATCCAAAAACTTTCGAGATGATCCGGGCGGCAGACACGATTGGCGTCTTCCAGATAGAGAGCCGTGCGCAGATGGCGACATTGCCACGAATGAAGCCGGTGAATTTTTATGATCTTTGTATTGAAGTAGCCATCATTCGGCCGGGCCCCATTCAAGGTAATCTCACCCATCCTTACCTGCTTCGTCGTTCCGGGAAGGAGCCGATGACATTCTATCACCCCGATTTAGAGCCGATTTTGAAACGCACCCTTGGTATTCCGCTTTTCCAGGAGCAAGTGCTCGAAATGGCGATGCTCATGACAGACTTCAATCCATCTGAAGCAGAGGAATTGCGTCGCGCCATGAGCTTTCACCGATCTGATGAAAAAATGCGGAAGGTCGAAACAAAGCTGCGCGAATCCCTGGCGAGGAGAGGATATAATGAAGAGGTTATTGAAAAGGTGGTAGGCGCTGTCACCTCCTTCGCTCTTTACGGTTTCCCGGAATCACATGCCATCAGCTTCGCGCATCTGGCCTACGCCAGTTCTTACCTCAAGGCGCATCGTGCTCCCGAATTCTACGCAGGGCTTCTCAATAACCAACCGATGGGTTTTTATTCATCCGCTACGCTCGTGAAGGATGGGAAAAGGCACGGGGTCAAATTTCGCCCGGTGTGCATCGTAAAGTCAGATTGGCTCTGTGCGGTGGAACCAGACAATTCCATTCGACTCGGCTTCTGCATGGTTCGTGGGGTGAATCAGACCACCGCCCAGACCATGCTGGAACAACGCCAACAAAGTTCTTTCAGTTCGATCGCTGATTTCAAACTTCGGACAGGATTCAATAAGGACGAACTTCGAACCTTGGCGGAAATCGGCGCGCTCAACTCGCTCGCCAAACATCGGCGCGATGCGATGTGGGAAGTTGAGAAGGACGTTCCGGAGAATGATTTGTTTACGGAGGCAATTGCGCGCTCTCCGAAAAATGAAATCGAAGACACACCGTTGGATGCCATGACTTTACCGGAACGATTGCGCGCGGATTATACCGGGATGAGTCTCACTACCGGCCCGCATCCGATGGCCCTCCTGCGCGACCGTTGCGATGAACTCCACGTCTGGCGCGCCTGTGATCTGGTCGAAGCTCCGGCGGGAATGAGAATCCGAATCGCTGGCAATGTGATTTGCCGCCAACGCCCTGGAACGGCTAAAGGTTTCGTCTTCATCACAGTGGAAGATGAAACCGGAATGAGTAATGCCATCGTTTCACCCGACCTGTTTGAAGAACTGCGCCTCTTGATCACCCAGGAGCCATACCTCTTAATCGAAGGTGTTTTACAAAACACGGAAAACGTCATCCACGTTCGTGCTGATAAAATTCAAAGACTCACCCATGAGAATTTGGCGGGAAGTGCCTCTTACGATTTTCATTGAGGCATACGCCGAACTCCAATGAATTGAGGCCGATCGTAAATTCTCATATCTTCCTCATAATTCTCACAGCAAGAATATTGCTACTCAGGGAGGAGAGAAATTCAAGATTCTTACCATTTTTCAATGGGTCTTTCATGAGGTATTCGTTCTCGTCACGACCTACCAACAGCACCCAATGATGCATGCCCGATCGTAACACGACCTTCACGAGAACCGGATCGCCGATAGCCAATGCTTCGTTGATGACCTCGTGTGTCGGATCCTGGGGTAAGTCGATACGCACCCGCTCGCCGCTGACTGTTTTTATAGCCTCCCACTTAATCCAACCGCGCCCGGTATAGCCGTCCACTTCCTTGAGCTTTCGATTGAGCTCTGATGGGTTCATATCGATTCCATGTTGTGCCATGGCCATGCTCAAGCAGGAAATCGTGCAGCCAACGAAGCGTAACGGCTCGCCGCTGCCACCAATCTTCTCCGTCCCCCACTTCGGATCCGCCTGACGGAAGAATGGGTCCAACGGGAATGCGGAACGCGACACTGCCTCGGAAGAGCTGGGCGCTAGATGCACTTCGGCTCGGCGACCCGGCAGAAACCACCACGCCGCCAGCCCACCCAGAAGCACAAGGAAACAGACGATGGCAATGGCAGATCTCCTGAGGGCGGGTTTCATATGGATGGGCGAACATCCAACTGAGCCATAGCGGCGCTATGATGTAAACTGCGAAGCATGCCGCCATCTACAAAAGAACAATGACCCGAATTGTCGTGAGAATCCCCCGAATGATTTCCGAATCTTGTGGCCCGAGCTCTTCGTCCCGCGACCTCAAATCCTGGTTCCCATAACCAGCTATCAATCCCGCGGGACCGGTCGCTGGTGACTGAAATTTTGTTTGGTTTCCCGCGGGATGAGTAGGTGAGATTTAGGCCTAAGGATAATAAAGCATAATATTATCAGTGGTTTGCGCGCTTGCCCGATTATTTTTGGAGCAACGGCAAAAACCCTGAGGAACCGCCACGTTTCACATCGATTACAGGCGCTTTGAGCCGGTTATGCTCGAAGTTTCTCGGCCAAAACACCGCCAAGCAGCGCCCCAACTTTCTTCAGGTCAGCGACAAACCGCTTCATCTCCTCGCGTCGGGTTTCATCGTCCGGGGAACGCAAAATGGAGGAAGGATGGACCGTAGCGATGACGTGTGGGGCCAGATCCGATTCAATGAATTCGCCTCGTTGCTGGCTTACTCGAAAGTCTTTCCCCAGTAGAGCCTGGGCGGCCGTGGCACCGAGGCAAACTAAAATTTCAGGCTTCAACACTTCCAATTCGGCATCCAACCAGGGACGGCAGGCGGCAATCTCACGTGCGTTCAGCTTCTTATGGATCCGCCGCTTTCCTTTTGGCTCCCACTTAAAATGTTTGACCACGTTTGTGACATAGACTTCTTCCCGATCGATTCCAGCTTCCTCAAGAGCTTTATCGAGCAGCTTCCCGGCGGGACTGACGAATGGCTCGCCGGCGATATCTTCTTCGTTGCCGGGCTGTTCCCCAACAAATACCACCCGAGCATGATGTGCCCCCTCTCCAAAGACCGTTTGGGTGCCTATCTTCCACAAGGGACAAGCGGTGCAGCCAGCGGCGGCGGCTTGCAGCTTATCGATGGAAGGACGAGATGGGATGAACCTGGCGGCGGTATCGTTCGAAAGGGGACGAGCACGCAAGGCTTTGTGGAGGTGTCGTACTTCCATGAAGCAATGTAGCAGCGCACAGTCAGATGAGAAATGAAGCCTCGGGCCCCGTCGGATGGTCAGCAATCAACTGAGAGCACCTTGCGTCCACCTCCTCGGCACCAGAGAGACAAGTAATTTTTTAAAGACAGCCGGAATGGTCCCTGCTAATCCAGTGCTCATGGCTCCACCGAAAGTTATATTACTTATCGCAACGGCGTTGATGCTCGGCGTCCCTTTTCCGGCGACCGCCTCGAAGGCATTGATCAACTCCAACAAGCTCCTGGTGATCGATGGTAAGCCAGTCTTCCCTATCGGCTTCAGTTTGCCCCCGCCGATTGGAAGTAAGACACCGCAGGGCCATGACGCCATCAAAGAACTTGCAGAGGCTGGAACTACTTTCCTGCGCACTCCGACTCGCCTGGCAGGTGATTGGAACCCCCAGACGGTGCGCGAGGTAAAAGAATCTCTGGATGCAGCGAAGAAGCATCAAATGTATTGTTGGGTGGCCCTGCGAGACCTGGCAGACATTACTCCGGGAGATGCCGAAAAAGAGAAAATGCTTCGCGATCTATTGCTAAAGTACAAAGATCATCCGGCCATGGGGGTCTGGAAAGGTGTCGATGAACCGGCCTGGGGAAAGATGCCGATCGGACCAGTGGAGCATGCTTATAAAATCGTGAAGGAGGTGGATCCGCATCACCCCGTAGTCGTGATTCAAGCCCCTCGTGGCACTTTGGATAACCTCCGACCGTACAATGTGGCCGCCGATATTGTGGGTACCGATATTTATCCAATTGCCTACCCGCCCGGTCTGCACACGGATCTGACCAACCGAGAGATGAGCCTGGTCGGTGACTATGCCAGGCGCATGGTAGAACTCGCGGGGGAAGACAAAGGCGTTTGGATGACATTGCAGGTGGCCTGGAGCGGCATGAGCAACCCCGGCAAAACGTTGCGCTTCCCGACATTTCACGAACAACGGTTTATGACGTATGACGCGATCATCAATGGCGCTCGTGGCCTGATGTACTTCGGGCCTCACATCGAAAGCACGCTGTCGAAAGAAGACAAGAAGCACGGATGGAACTGGCAATACTGGACCAATGTCCAACGTCGCGTGATAATGGAGATCGGTTCGAAAAGCCCACTCTACCCTGCACTGCTCCAATCGGATTCAAAGATGCCGGTGAGATCCAACCACAAGGATATTGAGTTCTGCATTCGAGAAGTGGGAAACGATATTTTCATTATTGCCGCAAAACGCACAAGCGGAGCCACGTTAAAGGTCGATTTCAGCGGGCTTCCAGCGGATGCAAAAGGAGGCGACCTGCTCTTCGAAGAACCTCGTAAGGTTGAGCAGAAGAATGGGAAGTTCAGTGACTATTTCGCCCCCTTTGAGGTGCATGTTTTTCAGTTTCAGCGGCAGTAATGTCTCGCATTTCACACCAGCAGTTTCTTCACTTCATCTGGATCCCGAGTTGGTGGCTGGCAAGCGGTCCCGGTGCAGAGAAAAACGATAGGGGCATCCGTGGTCAGCAGAGTTTTGGCGAATGCTTCCACTGGTCCCGTGTTGCTCAGGATAACCTTCGACGGCTGGTACACGGAATGAGCGGACCGCAGCAAGGTTTGAGTCGCGGCCTCGGAGGCATTGCCCACGATGACGACACGACGGGGTTCCTCCAGCCAATAATCCAGTCCGATCAACATATGAGGCACCGCCTGGGGCAGCTTGTGCAGTCGTTCCGCGAATAACCGCAACGTTTTCTCCGCGGCCTGTTTGTAATCCTCTCGATCGCACATTGCCCCCAGCTTAAGAAGTGCAATGACCGCAACAGAATTTCCAGAGGGCTCCGCACCGTCGTAATCCTCTTTAATGCGGAGGATAAGATCGGTGGAATCAGCGGCGCTCTGCCAGAAACCTCCTTCGCGCTCATCGTAAAATTTCGCAATCATTGAATCTGCCAGCGCTACCGCGAATTCCAGATGCTGCGGATTCAAAGTCGCTTCATATAGGTCAACCACTCCTGCAAGAAGGTCCGCGTAGGCATCTAGCAATTGTACGTTATCTCGTTCTCCATCCCGCCAGCGGTGATAGAGCGTTGTTGTTGATGGCTCCCATAGCTTGCTGCGCAGAAAAGAAAGATTCTTTTCAGCAGCGTGCCGGTAACTTTCTTCCCCTAACACAACCGAGGCGCGCGCGATAGCCCCGAGCATCATGCCGTTCCAGGAGGCAAGAATTTTATCATCCAGATGCGGACGCACCCGCTTACTCCTCACGTCGAACATTTTCTTTTTCGCAGATTCCAGCAGCAGTTTGTCGGCATCCGATAGTTCCGGGTCAACAATACTGAGAACGTTTTGATTCGGCAAAGGATCTGGATCGCTATGGTCTAAAAAATTGCCTTCCTCGGTAATCCCGAAGTAGCGAACGATCACGTTGAACTCTTCATTGGTGAGAAGACTGGAAAGTTCCCGACGTGTCCAACTGTAGAATTTCCCTTCCTTCCCTTCGCTGTCAGCATCCTCCGCGGAATAGAAGCCACCGTCCGGGTGGGTCATATCACGTAGCACATACCGGATGATATCACGCACGACTGCGGCAAATTTTTCTTCGCGACCAACGAGGTACGCATCCAGGTAGAGGTGAATCAGCTGAGCATTGTCATACAGCATTTTTTCGAAATGCGGGACGAGCCATTGAGCGTCAACGGAATAACGGGCGAAGCCGCCGCCAAGCTGATCGTAGATTCCGCCCGCCGCCATCTTTTCGCACGTATGGAGAACCATTTCCACGGCGTCGCTGTCCGCGTAACGAACTGCCTGGCGCAGGACAAACAACGGTTGGCTGGGGCGCGGAAACTTCGGTGCCCCCCCGAATCCACCATTCCGCGGATCATATTCTTGTTTAAAGTGTGAGAGGGCCGTTTGCAGCACCGAGGGCGAGAGTTTGTAACTATCGTCCGATTGCTGAGCCGTGAAGCCTTTGAGCTTCTGATGAAAATCTTCGGCGGAGAGTGTCACTTCGCCACGCCGGGTTTCCCAGGCCTGGGCAATCTGCTGCAACACCTGTAGAAAACTAGGACGGCCATATTTGCTCTCCGGTGGCCAATAGGTTCCTCCGTAGAAAGGTTTGAGGTCAGGGGTCAAAAAGATGTTCAGCGGCCAGCCCCCTTGCCCGGTCATCGCCTGCACGAACGTCATATAAATCTTGTCGACATCGGGCCGTTCCTCGCGGTCGACTTTGATGCTGACAAAATGCTTTTTCAGGAAGTCGGCAATCTGTTGATTCTCAAATGATTCCCGCTCCATCACGTGACACCAGTGACAGGTGGAATAACCAATGCTCAGGAAGATTAGCTTATTATTTTCCCGCGCTTTTTGAAACGCGTCCTCATTCCAAGCGAACCAATCAACTGGATTGTACTGATGCTGTAGCAGGTAAGGCGATTTTTGCTGAGCGAGCCGATTTGCCGTCGCGTTAACTGTTTTAGAATGAGACACAGCCCCTTCTTTCAAATTTGAAGACCTTGCGCAACGGAACAGTGGAGAAAAAACAAAGCTCGCGACCGGAAGATCCATCATCCGGTCACGAGCTGAACAAGCTGAAGCCGCGCCTAATTCCGAGCGACAGCCTTGCGCGTAGTTCTCGGAAGAACCTTGGCTTTGTGCCGGGTGACCGGCCTTTGAGAACGGGTAGTCACCGCGCTTTTGGCCTTCGCAGTTTTAGCGCCAGCCTTGGTTTTCTTAACGTTCGCTGAAACTTTTTTGCTTTTCGCCGATTGCATCTGACGTTTCGAGCGCGCCTGTGCCTTTTCTTTCAGTTTATAGCTCGCAGCGCCAGTGTTCCGGCGACGGCACCCGAGTTTTTTACGCATACGTTCGCGAGCCTGGATCTGATGGTCCAAACAAAAATACCCGCCTTCGAGTGCTGCCTTGCTGCAGATCCAGCAAAGTCCGCGGGCGCGCTTCCGCAGCATATGAATTTGTTGCCGGGACATTGGTGTGCCGTCGGCTTTCTTCATGTTGGTAAAACGATCGATAATTTTAAATCTACGCTTCATGGGACAAAGACCTCCTGTAAATAAAATAATTCACCGCGCCTTTTACGCAAATGACACTTACGAAAAAGATCAGGCCTGGTCCCTTAGGCATTTTCAGTAGGACGATGAGGCGGAACTAAGGTCACGTTTTGTCTCCAAACAGAACAATGAATGTTGAGATCGTGGTGAGCGTCTTGTGTTGCAGTACACCGGCGCGTCAGGTTTTAATGTAGTCAAGTGCCCCCCGACATGAATTTTGATATTGGAGAATCATTGTGAAGCGTTTTTCGTTTGAATGGAAGTTTGCCGCTCTTCTCGGAGTTGTGCTCGGAGGAGCCACGGGATCAGCGGTGCTAATGGCTGCAACCCAAAAACAGCCTGCGAGTAAAATCGAATTTAATCAACAGATTCGCCCGATCCTGATGGAGAATTGTTTTTCCTGTCACGGGGTCGATTCCGCCTCCCGCAAAGCCAGTTTGCGCCTCGATCTTTTTGCGGAGGCAACCGCTCCACGAAAAGACGCCAAACCCGCTATCGTGCCCGGGAAACCAAACGAAAGTGAATTGGTTTCCCGCATCATGACCACTGATGAGGACGACATCATGCCCCCTGCCAAGTCACACAAGGTGCTCACTGCCGAACAAAGAGCTCTTCTCAAAGAGTGGATCGCCCAGGGAGCTACCTACCAGGAACACTGGTCGTTGATTGCCCCTACTCGCCCACAAGTTCCCCAGGTCAAAAACAAAGGGTGGGCAAAGACTCCCATCGACACATTCGTTTTAGCGCGTCTTGAACAGAAAGGTTTAAAACCCGCCCCGGAAGCAGATCGCCGCACCCTTGCTCGTCGACTGAGCCTTGATTTGATCGGATTGCCGCCAGTTCCCGAAGAAGTTGAAGCGTTTGTTAAGGATAAATCTCCAAAGGCCTACGAAGCTTACGTCGACAAACTGCTCGCATCACCACATTGGGGCGAGCATCGCGGTCGCTATTGGCTGGACGCAGCGCGCTATGCCGATACCCATGGAATTCATTTCGATAACTACCGTGAGGTCTGGGCCTATCGTGACTGGGTGATCGATGCTTTGAACAAGAACATGCCCTTCGATCAATTTACCATTGAACAACTGGCGGGCGATCTTCTGCCGAATCCAACCATCGAACAAAAGATTGCCACCGGATTCAACCGCAACCACATCACCAGTAATGAAGGTGGACTGATCGATGAAGAGTACTATGTTCTCTATACTCGCGATCGCACTGAGACCGCTTCGCAGGTTTTCATGGGGATGACTACAGGCTGCGCTGTTTGTCACGATCACAAGTATGACCGTTTCTCCCAAAAGGAGTTTTACCAACTATCGGCCTTCTTCAACAACACGACCCAGACTGCCCGGGATGGAAACATCAAAGATACTCCTCCCATTATTGCCGTCGCATTGAAGCAGGATCGAGCGCGGGCGGAAGTTTTGCCGGCGGAGAAGAAGCTCGCGCAGGCTCACGTGGAAGATCGAAAGAACACTGGAACCAACGATTTTGAAAAATGGATCGCCGCCGATCCATTGGATAAAATTAAAGGCAATGTCCCCTCGGATGCGCTTATCTTTCACGCTCCTTTGAATGAAGGCGGTGAAGTCTTTAAAGTGAGAATCGGAACAGAAAGCCGTGATATCGCTGTTACTACCAACGTGAACTGGCAAGAGGGAGCGATTGGAGAAAAAGCATTTACCACCACGAAAGCGAGTCTGCCGGAAATTGCGGAGGCCGGAGATTTCGAAAGGGACCAGAAATTCACAATGGCAGCATGGGTGAAGCTGTCCCCGGATGCCATGGGGGGCGCATTGATTGCGCGCATGGATGATCCGGGCGCATACCGTGGGTGGGATATGTGGTTTGAAGGTGGAAGGCCCGGCACACACATCATCCATAACTGGCCGGAGAACTCAATCAAAGTGGTCTCAAAAAAAGCACTGGAAGCTAATAAATGGACCCACGTCTGTATCACCTATGACGGGTCGAGCAAAGCGAGCGGTGTAACCATCTATCTGGATGGTGAACAACAATCGAACGAGATACAAAAAGATGCGTTAACTGATACGATTCGTACAAAAGTTCCTTTGAAGCTGGGTCAACGCAATAAGGAAGCTCCATTGGAAAAAGCTGGCCTTCAGGATCTTCGATTCTACAGCCGCGCCTTGAACCTGAAAGAAGCCAAAGAGCTGTCCAATTCACAACGAATGGGCTGGATCGTTTCAAAGGAAAAGGCCAAACGCACCGAAGCGGAACAGAAGGAACTTTATACCAGGTATTTGATTTCATTCGACGTGGATTACCAGAAAGCAACGGCGGCGGTGGCAAAACTGGACAAGGAAGAGGCAGACCTCAAAGCCCGCGGAACAATCGCTGCGATTTCCGATGAAAAACCAACACCCCCCGAAGCATACGTCCTTTTCCGCGGAGAGTATGATAAACGCAAGGACAAGGTGATCGCTGAAACGCCCGCGGCATTACCCCCATTCCCTTCTGATTACCCGCGGAACCGCCTTGGATTGGCAAAGTGGCTTCTACGACCGGAGCACCCCCTTACGGCTCGGGTAACCGTAAACCGATTCTGGCAGGAGCTTTTCGGGAACGGCATTGTGAGGACTTCCGGGGATTTCGGTGTGGCAGGAGAGATGCCATCGAACCCCGAGTTGCTCGATTGGATGGCGATCGAATTCCGCGAGAACGGATGGGACATGAAGAAGTTTTTCAAACTGCTGGTGACGTCCGCGGCCTACCGTCAGGAGTCCACCGTTACGCCTGAAAAGCTCAACAAAGATCCCCAAAATCTGCACGTGTCGCGAGGCCCACGGTTCCGCATGGACGCTGAGATGGTGCGCGATTATGCGCTCTCGACCAGTGGTTTGCTGGTTCCAAAAATTGGTGGCCCCAGCGTGAAGCCGTATCAACCGGATGGAGTCTGGGAAGCGGTAGCGATGCCGGAAAGCAATACCCGCAACTATAAGCAGGATTCCGGAGAGAGTTTATATCGTCGAAGTGTTTACACCTTCTGGAAGCGGGCCGCTCCCCCAGCCAGCCTGGATGTTTTCAATGCTCCCAACCGCGAGACTTGCGCGGTGAAGCGCGAACGCACCAACACGCCGTTGCAGGCTCTGGCAACGCTCAATGACATTCAATTTGTGGAAGCCGCGAGAAACCTGGCGGAACATGCTTTGAAAGAAGCCAAGGAACCCACCCGCCTGGACTACATGGCTCGTCGTCTCTTGTCGCGAACCCTCCGGTCCGATGAAAAGAAGATTGTCGATGCAGTGCTTAAAGATTTGATAACCCATTACAAAGCGGCTCCCGCAGAAGCCCTGGCGTTGATTAAAACCGGCGAATCGAAAGCCGATTCATCACTTGATCAGCCCACGCTTGCTGCCTACACGATGGTGGCCAATCAGTTAATGAACCTCGACGAAGTCCTGAACAAATAAGGTCGATATGAACAATCCAGAATTCCAACATTCACTTTTACAGGATTATGTCCGCTACGAGACCCGCCGCCAGTTTTTCAAACGCGGGGCGAGCTTCATGGGAACCGCAGCTCTCGCCATGCTTGCTCCTCAGTTGCTTAAGGCTGGGAACAAGAATCCCGTCGGCGCAGCCGCAGCCCTCGCCAAAGCAGGCACACCAATCGGGCCACACTTCGCCCCGAAAGCGAAGAACATCATTTACCTTCACATGGTGGGCGGCCCCCCGCAGATGGATCTTTATGATCACAAGCCGGTGATGAAAGAGTGGTTCGATAAGGACCTGCCGGAATCCATTCGCATGGGCCAGCGTCTCACCACCATGACCTCAGGCCAGGCGCGATTCCCTATCGCACCGTCCCTTTATAAATTCGCGCAACACGGGAAGTCTGGAATGACGGTCAGCGAACTCCTGCCGTGGACCTCAAAAATGGTCGACGACATGTGCTTCATCCGTTCGATGAAAACGGACGCGATCAACCATGAGCCAGCGATCACTTACATGCAGACTGGAAACCAGATTACCGGGAGACCTTGTCTCGGTTCCTGGGCATCCTATGGCCTTGGCTCACTTAACGAAAATCTACCGACATTTGTTGTCCTCGTCGCCAAGCCGACCAATACCGAACAGATCCAGGCGATCTCAGCGCGCCTATGGTCTTCCGGTTATCTTCCGGGAGAACACGCCGGTGTCGCCTTCCGCACGGGCGGAGATCCAATTCTCTTCATCAATAATCCCAATGGAGTAAGCAGCAGCGTCCGTCGCAAGACGCTCGATGGATTAAGAGCGATGAACGAGATCAACTACAAGATTGTGGGCGATCCTGAAACGCACACCCGTATTCAACAATACGAACTCGCCTTTCGCATGCAATCCAGTGTCCCTGATCTCACAGACCTGAAGAGCGAAAGCGAAGCCACTTACAAGCTTTACGGCGATGAAGCGAAGAAACCCGGATCATTTGCTCACACCGCCCTGCTCTCCCGCCGAATGGTGGAACGGGGAGTTCGCTTCGTTCAGATCTACCTGAACAACTGGGACACTCATTCCAACGTGGCTGGACGCCTGCCCATGCAATGCAAAGATATCGACCAGGCCTGCTATGGTTTAATCCAGGATTTGAAACAGCGCGGTCTGCTTGATTCCACGCTCGTCGTCTGGGGTGGAGAATTCGGACGCACGATTTACTCACAGGGCGGGCTCAGCAAAGAGAACTATGGCCGCGATCATCATCCGCGCTGTTTCACAATGTGGATGGCAGGCGGCGGTTCCAAATCCGGAACTGTTTACGGCGAAACAGATGAATTCTCCTACAACATCGTTCGTGATCCGGTTCACGTTCACGATTTCCATGCTACCATCCTGCGCATGATGGGCATGGATCATGACAAGTTTACCTTCCGCTTTCAGGGACTGGATCAGAAACTTACCGGAGTCGAACCGGCCCAAGTCATTCACAAGCTAATCGCGTAAGCACCAAATTCTAAACAACTGATACGGCGGTGCTCTGCACCGCCGTTGCCTTTTAGCGAAAGTGAATTCCGGCTTTGTCGCTCACTACGAGAGTGTTATAGCGATTGCCTAAAAGTATTTCCGGAAAAGGTGATTTAGTATTGGTACTTTTTGGAGGGATATGGTTGAACCTGAAGGTTGCGAAGGAGTGAGCGTCATCCCAATGGTAAGAATGGCACGACAGAAGAACTGCGCGGTGGCGATGGAAGCCTCGCCGACCAAGCCTGGTTACATCCGTCTGGCTGCGATTCACTCTCTTTGGGACACCCGGTAAGCAGAAACAGATGCAAAAGAGGGATTTCACCCGAACCAGACCGTCCGGCATGGTCAAAAAAGTTTCTAAATCGACCCTGTCGGGCCCTCTCGTTTCCGCCGGAACGGCTCGCGCGAGGGGGAGCTCGCGGCGGTTCCTGCGGGCTGAATTTCCCTGCGCGGGAGGTCGAAACATGGCGTGCGACGACCTCCCGCGCGTGCGGGACCTCGCTGCACGCCGTGCAGCGACCCTTCGCACTGCGCGAGGCCCCGCTGCACGGCGTGCGACGACCCTCCGCACCGCGCGAGACCCCGCTGCACGCCGTGCGACGACCCTTCGCACTGCGCGAGACCCCGCTGCACG
>JBKJKE010000070.1:0-73086 GCA_046597605.1 Limisphaerales bacterium
AATTTCAGTGCGAGTCGTTTTGTGCAGGCTTGGATCGGGTTGTTTAAGCATCAATCCCTATCCCAAATACCCTTTCCACAAAGCGACTCTTTTTTCTATTTCGGAGTTCGGGTTTAAGGCACTGTTAGGCCAAAGAAAGGAGGTCCGTTACAAAGAGACATCTCATTTGTAGGGTGCGCCAACTAAAAATATCAGCCAAGGTATGGATCGTCCCGGCGTAATTTTGCTCGCGATAGGATTAAAAGTAACGATCCCAACCATCACAACGATCCACCCCAACCAGTCTGTGCAATTCTCAAAGAACCAAATCAAGGGACGCTACCTTGTCCTCCTCGCCACGCTCATCAGTACTTTGGCGTCCTCCGGGCAAAACACCGTGTTAGATGCGCAGCTCAACCCTGTCTTCCAAGGAACAAACGGAGTTCAAATCCTTGCGATCGCGCAAGGTACCAATGGGACTTTCGCCGTCGGCGGAAGCTTCACCAATGTAGGTGGCAAGTATCTGGATGGAATTGCCCTATTTCGAAAGGACGGCACTCTGGAGCCACTGTTCACCAGGTCCGCTTTCCAACCTAATAGCTCCGTTCGAGCGATTGCAGCGGAACGTTCCGGCAGCTTCATCGTTGCTGCCTCCAGACCATCGACAACCCCGCCACCAACGATGGATGTATTGCAACGTATCGCCGCGGACGGCACTTCCACCACTTTCACCCGCGACGGAGGTGGAGCTCACTGGCCAGTCCAGGCTGTTGTCATTGACGCGAACGACAAAATTTTGGTGGCGGGACCATTCGTCTACCCTCGCCAGGGCCTGGCCCGTCTCAATAATAACGGGCAACTGGATACCTCTTTTGATCCACAATATATATTCACCAATCCGGTAAGTGCGATTGCCGTGCAGCCAGACGGAAGGATCATCGCAGGCGGCTCTAATTACGTTCTCAGGCTGAATTCAAATGGGACCGAGGACGGCAGCTTCGGCCTCGTTCGCCTGAATGGCCAAGTGCATGCCCTGACCATCCAGGGAGATGGTAAAATACTGGTGGGCGGCACTTTCTCTACAGTGAATACCAGCTCCATCCGGCCGAAGATCGTACGGTTAACACCGGCAGGAGCTGTTGACCTCACCTTCGGCACAAACCAGGGGCCTGATGGTCTGGTCAGAAACATTGTGCTGCAATCCGACGGAAGCGTGTTAATCGGCGGTGACTTCATGCAAGTGCAGGGCATCGCCTGTTCCGGGATCGCTCGCCTCAGCTCCCTGGGTGCTGTTGACCCCCACTTCAACGAGCGAATCGCTTTGAACGGGCCGGTCACCGCCCTCATGAATCGGGCCATCGGATCGGTCGTCGTCGGTGGAGCATTCTCCACGGTTGGAAGCACCGCACGCACCGGACTGGGTCAATTGAATAGGATCGATCTGGCCATTAAATCGATCAAAGCATTAACCAATGGCATCGTGCAGGTGACGGCCAAAGGAACCGCTGGCCTAAGCATCGACCTTCAAGGCAGTGAGGATTTCGGGCAGTGGCAAACGATTTCCAATGTTTCGTTACCCTCTGGACTCCGGTCTATCCCTATCACCGCGAGCACCAATTTCCGCCATCGTTTTTATCGGGTTAATACGAATCCCAACCTTCCCCTGGAGGCGGGAAGCATCGTGGCAGGCGGACTCGTGCAAGGTGTCGCCTGGACGGGTGAGCAATTTATCTGTGGGGAAGATTCGGGTCGGGTTCGAACGAGTGCCGAAGGACTTCGATGGTCCCGCCAGACGGCTGGGCAGTCTTCTAATATTATCTTTGCAGCCGCATCGGATCAGCACCTCAATGTGGTCGTTGGATCGTCGGGTTTCATTGCGACCAGTCCGGATGGCATTTCGTGGACGACGCGTTCGTCGGCTGCTAAAGCACACTATGGGGTGGGATGGAATGGCAGTCGTTTTCTTGCGGTCGGCGACAGCGGGTTGTTTTTGAGCAGTTCAGACGGTATCCATTGGAATACGGAAGCATCCGGGACGACAAACCGAATGCGCGGAATTGTATGGGACGGAGGACAATGGGTTGCGACAGGTTCCGCTGGAACGGTGCTGACCAGTCCAGATGGCATCTCGTGGGTGAGCCGCGCTTCCGGTAGGACGAACGATCTTCTGAGCGTCACAGATGGCAGTGGACTGCTGGCCGCAGTGGGAGCAAATGGCACCATCATCACGAGTACGGATGGTATCTTATGGACCAGTCGCTCAGCAGGCACTACCACTTCGTTGCGCGGCATGTGTTGGGATGGAGCGCAATTTATCGTGGTCGGATCGGGAGGAACGATCCTCACCAGTCCGGACGGAATCACCTGGACCAACCGCATCTCGGGAGTTTCAGAAACTCTGACTGGGGTGGCCAGCAACGGGCAAATTCTGGTGGTTGTTGGCGCAAACAGAATTTTAACGAGTTCAGACGGAGTTTCCTGGATTGAACGCACGGGAACTATTCCATGATATTTGGGAACACTGATTATTTTTTCCGCTCCGTAACCCAATGCACTCAGCTCGCATCTGGGAGGCTGTGATAAGACATTACTGCCTTTGCCTGGCGTTTCTGCTCGCTGTCTCGATGGAGCATGGCCTTGCCGCCGCTACGAAAGCCAAAACGCCGCCCAACATTCTTTGGATCATGACCGATGACATGGGGCCGGAGTTGGGTTGCTACGGAACCAGGGGGGCGCGCACTCCTCGCATCGATCAACTCGCGTCGGAAGGAGCGCGCTTCACCCATTGTTTCACCACAGCTCCGGTTTGTTCGCCAAGCCGTTCCGCCATCATGACCGGGATGTACCAGACGTCGATCAATGCTCATCACCATCGCAGCACCACTGACTTGCCAAAGGGAATTAGACCGATCACCGATCTTTTTCGCGATGCAGGTTATTTTGTGGCCAACTTGAAGAAGGTGGGCCCGGGTGAGATTTCCGGCGGCAAAACGGATCTGAATTTTAGAACCGGCAAATTGTTCGACGGCGAAGACTTTGATGCTTTAAAAGGGAATCAGCCGTTCTTCGCAGAGTATCAAATTCATGAGCCACATCGCGGGTCGTGGAAAGAGGGGCAAAAGCCACCTTACGAGGTCGACCCTGCGACGGTCGAATTGCCTCCTTACTACCCCGACACGCCGCTCGCGCGGAAGGATTGGGCCGGTTACCTGGGTGCCATCAACTCTCTCGACAGCAAGGTGGGAGCTATCCTGGATCGCCTCGCGAAGGAAGGGATGGCGGAGAACACGATTGTGTTTTTCCTCGCAGACAATGGGCGTTGTCATGTGCGGGATAAACAATGGCTCTACGAAGGCGGCTTACATATCCCGCTGATTGTTCGTTGGCCGGGACAACTGAAACCCCGGACAGTTCGAGATGACCTCGTCAGCGCCATCGACATTTCCACAACGTCATTGCACCTCGCTGGCATCCAGCTCCCGAAGAGCATGCAGGGGCAGATTTTCCTCGGAGCAAAAGCACAGAAGCGTCCGTATATCTTCGGCGCACGGGATCGTTGTGACGAAACGATGGACCGCATCCGCAGCGTGCGCGACGATCGCTACAAGCTAATTGTAAACTTCATGCCGGAACGACCGTATACCCAACCCAACAAATATAAAGAACGCGCTTACCCGGTGCTGAAGGAAATGAAGGAGTTGCACGCCGCTGGGAAACTGACACCAGCCCAAGCCTTATTCATGGCTCCCACAAAACCGGCGGAAGAGCTCTATGACCTCAAGAACGATCCGCATGAGTTGAATAACCTTGCGCAATCACCCGACCATCAGAAGACCAAACGAGAACTTCGAGGCGCATTGGAGAAATGGATGAAAGAATGCGACGACCGTCCCGAGAAAATGGGAAAGACCCGGGACCAGGGTTAATCGTTTAATCAGTGCTGCAGGGCTAAGGAATCTTAAACTTCGAAGTCTGGCTCAGGAACTGGAGCGGATTTTTGTAGATCACTTTATCGATCAGATCGGCAGTGTGTCCGCGTTTTTTCATTTCAAGCGCAGTCCTCGGGACTGCCAATGGAACACTGACACCCCAGTCGCAGGCGCTGTTCATCCAGATGCGCTCGTTACCATAAACTTCCAGCATATCGATCGCTCGGGCTGGTGAGCATTTCGATTCCGGGTAGAGTGTCATGCCCGCCCAGAAGCCCGCATCGAGGACCAATTGAATGGTGTGCTCCTCCACGTGATCAATCACGACCCGTTCTGGTGCGATCCGTTTGTCGTTCTTCAGGACGTCCAGGATCAGCCTGGTTCCCTTTAGCTTATCTTCAAGGTGGGGAGTGTGAACAAGGATGAGCTGATTGTGTTTTGCCGCAACCTCCACGTGTAGTTCCAACACCTTCAGTTCATTGCGAGAGTTTTTATTGAGCCCGATTTCACCAATGCCCAGCACGTTCGGCTTATCGATGAACTGAGGAATGAGGGCGATGACGTCTTCCGCCAGTTTAATATCCTCAGACTCCTTTGGGTTGATACAGAGCCAACAGAAGTGAGGAATCCCAAATTTCGCGGCACGCTTCGGTTCGTGGTCGGTTAACTGGCAAAAATAATCATGAAAACCGTCGGCAGAGCTGCGATCAAAGCCCGCCCAAAAAGCGGGCTCGCAGATTGCGGCGCACCCGGCAGTCGCCATATCGATATAGTCGTCAGTAACTCGACTGACCATGTGCCCGTGGGGTTCGATGTAGCGCATGTTATTTGCAGGGGAGATATGCTCCGATCGCCCCTTTACCCGGGGCGCGTTCGATCGGTTCGCTGGAAGGATCACTTAAGGAAAGCAGGACCTGTTGGGCCCGGTTGGGTTCACCACGTTCGAGTTCTTTCAAAGCCTTGCGAAAAGCATCCATGCGGAAGTCTTCGTCGCCGGAGCCTCGTTGAACGCGATCGATAAAAGCGGCGAGATCAATCAACTTCGATCGGGCATCCATGAAGTAGAGATCCAGAATTTGCTGCCGAGTCATAGCAGAGGAAGACTACAACGCGTTCGCCAACATTCACAAAATAAAATTGTGGACGCCAATTTGCCAGTGATGTCCCAGCCAGGATCATGAGTTCGCTACTGCTGGCAGCAGCTTCTTGTAAGTAGCCATCGCAAGAAGCGGCCAACTGTTGCGGTACATATCGTACTTCAGATAAAACACCCTCGGGAAACCGGTTCCTGTCGTTTCCGATTCCGTCCATGAACCGTCCGGATTCTGGGTGCGTATCAGATATTCAATGCCACGCTGCAGTGCGGGGCTGTCGGTGTCAAAAGCGCACAAACCCATCACGGCCCATGCCGTCTGGGATGCGGTGCTCGGACCTTGTCCTTTGAAAACAGGATCGTCATAGGTATTGCAACGCTCACCCCATCCGCCGTCTTCATGTTGCACACTTTCCAGCCACGCTTTGCCCTTGAGCAACCAGGGTTCGTTCATGTTGTAGTTGAGAGCACGTATTCCGCGAAGGACCTGCCACGTCCCATAAATGTAGTTTACACCCCAACGGCCATACCATGAGCCGTCGTCTTCCTGCTGATCCTTCACGTATTGCAAGCCGCGCTGGACCTGCGGATGCGAAAGACTGTAGCCCTCGTAGCCGAGTAGTTCCAGGATGCGCGCTGTGATATCGGCGCATTCTGGATCGAGCATTGCGTTGTGGTCTGCGAACGGAACTTTTTCGAGAATGCTCTTGGTGCAGTCCTTGTCGAAGGCCGCCCAGCCCCCGTCCTTGCACTGGAACGTCATCATCCAGTTCAGACCGCGTTTGAAACATTCATCCCGTCGTTTCGGGTTGTCTGTGGGAATTTTCCGCAGGGCAAGAAGCACCATGGCGGTGTCGTCCACATCGGGATTCCATTTGTTGTTAAACTCAAACACCCAACCGCTCGGCTCCACGTTGGCGGAATTCTTGTAGATCCAATCACCGCGAAAACGGATTTCCTTATCGATCAACCAATCGCACGCTTTCTTCATCAGCGGGTGCTCGGCTGGAACACCGGACTCTGCGAGACAGATTGCGACAATGGCGCTATCCCAGACCGGAGAAAGGCAGGGTTCGATACGGACCGTATCTTCGGTTTCGTGCTCGAGATTCTTCAGCTCGCGTTCAGCACGAACTACTTGCGGATGATCCTCTGGATAGCCCAATGCCTTCAGGGCAATGAGGGAGTTCAGCATGGCCGGAAAAATTGCGGCGAGGCCGTCCGACCCTTCGAAGCGTTCCAGCATCCATTTTTCGGCCTTCTTCAAAGCGAATTTCCGGAAAGGACGCAGGTTGTTATTTTCGATCACCTTGTGGAACTTATCGAGCCACAGAAAGAAGTTGCGCAAGGTCACACGATCCGGATCCGGTGGCAGCATCAGATCGCGCTCGTGAAAACCTTCCCGGTAAAGCTCGTCCAGACTGACGTGTACTTTTCGAGTCGGCTTGTAATGGTTGATGATGGCAAGGGGAACGAGCATCGCCCGGCTCCAGTTACTCATTTCATGGAAATTTACATGAAACCATTTCCCGATCAGAATGACTTCGGAAGGGATCGTAGGAACGTATTCCCAGGGATAGAGACCGATGAGGGCGAGATAAAGCTTCGAAAAAGTGTTCATCCGCGGAACACCCCCGAGATTGAGCGCCACCTCGCGCGCCTTGAGCATTCGATGATCAGTCACCGAAACGCCGGCGAGCTTCAGGGCGAGGTAGCCTTTGATGGTGGCATTCACCTCGGAGGGGCCACCATAATAGATGTTCCAACCACCGTCCGGCAGTTGCATTGAAAAGATGTGGTTAACCGCTTTACGCTGCCATTCCTTGTCGATCTTCCCGTTCCAATGGTGGTAAGCGATCGTGTCTGAAACCAAGGTGGAATCGACCATTAACTCGCCGACCCAATAACCTTTCGGCTTCTGCTCCGAGAGCAAATAGTTTTGGGATCTCCTGATGGCTGTTTCCAGCTCATTGAAGGGATGTAAAACCGACGCCGTGGTGATCTCCTGCTTTCCAGCCGGATCGTGTTTACTAACTTGAACTGACACGGTGCCTAGTTTGCGAAACATGCCGAAACTGTAAAGTTCTTTAATGGCGGAGGCTTGTCAGGTTTTCCACTTCCCAAAGGACCGGTGTCTATTTTCGGAAATGGGTTGCCTAAACGGTTCAGATGGTGCCGTAAACGGAACATTGGTAAGCCCCACCGGCTGTGCCGTCACAACGCCACCATCTCAGCCACTTGAAATTACCACCCCCGATCGGAACCGGGCTACTTACCGTAATGGCATGGCAAACACGATCGGTTCGACCCCACATTCCCGGGAATGGTATAGCAAACACGATTGGTTCGACCCCACATTCCCGGGAATGGTATAGCAAACACGATTGGTTCGACCCCACATTCCCGAGAATGGTATAGCGAACGCGATTGGTTCGACCCCACATTCTGCATGTTGGGAAGGGTTATTGCCCCCTGATTTGCAGGGGTTGTCACGTTAACGGCTGATTCCCCCCTGTTTCGGCTGCCGGGAGGGTGATGCAACCGGTGAGTTGGTCGTCGCAGTGGTCTCCCGACGCCCCTCCATTTCACCCGCTCGGAGCGGATGGCCTCACTTCGCTGTAGTCAAAGAAGAGAAGACAGCATAAACTGCATTTCCTTTGGGGCCCATAGCTCAGCGGTTAGAGCAGACGACTCATAATCGTTTGGTCCTCGGTTCAAATCCGAGTGGGCCCACCATTTTCAAATCATTCTCTAATCCGTTTTGGATTTGCTCATTGCTTCGTGCTTGAAAGCCTCGCAGACAAATCCAAAATGAATTGCAATGTTTCCGAGTTCCACAAAAGAGATTCCGCCCAAGCAAGCCAACCTGCGCGCGCAAATTGCTGCGGCCTCCAGTATTCGAATCATTCTCGGAGCCTCTCGAACCTCTCAGGAAGGGTGGATGCCAACAAACGTTGATGCTTTGGATATAACCCGTGAAAAAGATTGGGAAACCGTTTTTGGTCGCCGAAGAGCCCATTGCATGATGGCGGAGCATGTATTTGAACATATCACCGCCGAACAAACCGTGAAGGCGAATGCGATCTGCTTTCGGTATTTGAAACCAGGAGGAGCGATCCGTGTGGCGGTTCCGGACGGCTTTAATCCAGATCCTGCGTATCGCGAGCACGTGCGCCCCGGTGGGACGGGTCCCGGTGCCTCAGATCACAAGGTGTTGTATAACTACCAAACGTTGCGAGCCGCTTTTGAGACTGCCGGGTTTGATGTAAAGCTTCTGGAATATTGGGATGAACTAGGGACGTTTCACTTCACGGATTGGACCAATGATCGCGGGCTCATAAAACGATCGAGGCGATATGATCAGCGCAATCAAGACGGAAAGCTCGGCTACACATCCCTCATCATTGATGCCGTCAAACCCTTTTTTTGGCAGCGTCTTTGGATGCTACGCAAAACGGGCACGATCAAATGAGGACATTTGATTTACTCAATGGTGCCTGATGGTTTACCGCCGCATTCCTTTTGACTGCAAAGCTGCAATCCTCTTAAGTTTTTTATAAATTGACGACAAGTGACCACTTGGAACGGAGGGACTCTTGGACATGAATTACTCCAAGGATGAATTGTCGTCCCTCGGCCTGGGTGCCTTTGGAGATGATGTTCTCATTGATAGAAGCGTACGCTTGTATAATCCAGCGAGGATCAAGCTCGGATCCAGGGTCCGAATCGATTGTTTCGTTGTTATCACGGCCGGAGATCAAGGAGTTGAGATTGGAAACAATGTTCACGTGAGTGCGCACGCCGCAATTTTTGGCGGAGGCGGGCGAGTGCTTATTGAAGCGTTTTGCGGACTGTCCGGTAGAACGAGCATCTATACCTCCTCGGACGATTACACCGAGGGTTACATTGCAAACCCCACCATGCCGGCCGAATTCCGGAAGTGCACGAACGGAGCGGTGGTGTTGAGGCGACACGCACTGATAGGAGCAGGAACGGTCATCCTGCCGAATGTCGAACTCGGAATCGGATCGGCGGTCGGTGCCTTGAGCCTTGTGCGAACAGACGTAGAAGAATTTAAAATCGTGGCCGGCATACCGGCAGAGGTCATTGGACAGCGGGACAGAAAAAGACTGCTTGAACTGGAGCAGAAATACCTGTCCCGTCCCGAGTTTGCGGGTGGTCGCGCTAAAGGTTCCCAATGAGGATTGGTGAGCGTTTTCCAAGTCCCATCTATGTCACGAGGCCGATTCTCCCGGACCTCGCCTTGTTCACGAAGGACCTCGAGCAAATCTGGGCTTCCAAGGCGCTGACCAATCACGGCGAGGAACACAATGAATTGGAAAGGAAATTAGCGGAAGTTCTGAAAGTCCCTGGCGTCTCACTGTTCAACAATGGAACCACCGCCCTACTCATCGCCTTGAAGGCCTTGGACCTGCCGATGGGAAGTGAGGTCATTACTACTCCATTCACTTTTCCAGCGACTCCGCATTGTATTAGTTGGAACGGGCTGAAACCAATATTCTGCGATATTCGACCTGACACGATGACCCTTGATCCCGGCAAGATTGAGGCTTTGATCAACGAAAACACCTCTGCCATCCTCGGAGTTCACGTCTACGGTTTCCCTTGCGATGTGGAAGCCATTCAGAAAATCGCCGATCGACATGGTTTGAAAGTGATCTATGACGGGGCACACGCTTTCAGCACCGAAATCAGCGGCGTGGGGATCGCCGGGTTCGGAGATGTCACGATGTTCAGCTTCCACGCAACCAAGCTGTACCACACCATTGAAGGAGGATGCCTCGCCTATCGCGATCCGGCATTGGCGGAGAAGGTCTATCTCCTCAGGAATTTCGGAATCAAAGATGAGGAAACTGTTTCCAGGATCGGGATCAATGGGAAAATGAATGAGCTGCAGGCGCTCCTTGGACTGCACAATCTGGAATTGTTCCAGGCTGAAAAAAACACAAGATTAAGGATCAGGTCCTTATACGAAGAAAATCTAAGCGGAATTCCCGGACTGGAAATCCCAGAACTGGCGAAGGACGCGACTGATTCGTGCCAGTATTTCGTGCTGCGGATTAATCCGCAACAGTTCGGGATCACAAGGGACCAGCTCTATGAGGGCTTGAAACATTTCAACATCATCACCCGAAAATATTTCTATCCGCTCTGCTCAGACGGGGAACCTTATTCCGCGCTGCCGAGCGCGAACCCGGTTGCGCTTACCAATGCAAATCGATTGAAAACAGAGGTTCTCTGCCTACCATTTTACGGTGACTTGAGCGATCAAGATATCCTGCAGATTTGCCGGAACATTAAGTATGTTCAACAGTGCTCTCACACGTTGGTCTGAAATGTTCCACCGGTTCGGCTTCCCACAGCTGATCGCGTTGGTTGCAAAAGCTAAATTCCTTCATGTTCTACCGAACGACAAATTCAGTGCCCCTTTTGTTGAGCTAATCCGCAGACGGTTCAATGAAAACGGCCATGTCTTCGTATTCTATGGTGGCTATAAACAGGATGTTTTCGCTCTGCCTCCCGGCAAAAACGTCATTCATCTGAAGAATAGTTCTGAATTCCTCATCCTGGATCTGCTGCTCCGCCGCTCCCGCAAAATCTTTTTCCACGGATTGTTTAGCCGCCAGGCGATCGAGTTTTTAAGCAAGAGACCCCGGCAACTTGCCAAAGCGCATTGGATCATCTGGGGCGGCGACCTCTATGGCGATCTCAGCCGCAAACCGGAAGACGAAGCGTTTCTGCTTAAGCAATCGGTGGTGCGCCACTTGAAAGCGATTGTCACCGTTACCCCAGGCGATTTCGACACGGCCAGGAAACTATATGATTTCAAGGGCCTTCACTTTTCGGCGCTCTACAGAAATCCGCTCAAACTCGAGCACCTGCGGCAGAAAACCAAGGTCCTCGACAATGCCCTTCCACTGGTACACATAAATAATTCAGCCGACCAAAGCACTTTGGGGATGCTGAACATTCTTGCTCGATTCAGGGGCAAGATTCGGGTGAGAACAGTGGTTTCTTATGGGGACCTCACGGCGAAAGACCCAATTCTTGAAGCCGGCACACGGCTTTTTGGTTCAGACTTTCTGCCGCTGATCGATTACGTGACACCAGAAGAATATGGAGCACTGATGGCGGAAGCAGACGTCCTCATTATGAATCAGCCACGGCAACAGGGGCTTGGGAACCTTTATGGATTTCTCTACCTGGGAACCAAGGTCTACGTCAGGAGCGACACCACAACGTGGGCACATCTGATCCAGAAAGAATTTGTGGTGAGCGATACGTTGGAAATGGGCGGCGCCTCGCTGCAGGAATTGACTCACCTCGCAGAGGATCATCGAACTCAAAACCAGCAGAATGCCGCAATCCTTTTCGATGACGAATACATCAGCAGCCATTGGCAAAAGATGTTCGAAAGCTGAGAAGCCGGACGTTGCGGGTGCCGAACAAATTGAAGCCCGTTGCCCTTATTCGTCTCTGGCTTGCCGGGGTGGGTGAACTGCACTAGGCTCGCTCAAATGAGACCCTGGGTTTTTGGCCTGCTAAGCATCATCTACTTTTTTGCTGCGTCACCCACCCACGCGCAAAGCACCAACGTTTCGGGTGCAAAAAAAGTTTTTGTATTACCCATCCGGGAAGACATCGAACCCGACATCCTCTACCTGGTACGACGAGGCGTGAAGCAAGCAATGGATGCAGAGGCTGACATCTTGATTCTCGATATGGATACAAATGGTGGTCGAGTGGATACGACCCAGGACATCATTCAAATAGTTGGAAAGTTCAAGGGACAAACGATCACTTTCGTGAACCAAAAAGCTTTCTCGGCTGGAGCTTACATCGCGTTTGCCACCCAAAAGATCTATATGTCACCGCAAAGCGTAATCGGCGCTGCGGCTCCCATGATGATCGCCCTCGGAGGAGGCGCAGAAAGTCTGCCCGATACGGTTGAGATTAAGATGACTTCAGCTCTCAGCGCCCTCATTCGAGCCAATGCCGAGAAAAATGGTCACAATGTAGAGGTGGCAGATGCAATGGTGAAGAAGACGAAAGAACTGACAATTGATGGCAAAGTAATCAATGAAAAGGGAAGCCTTCTCACTTTGACAGATCGGGAGGCCGCGGCTGAATACGGCAACCCACCAAAGTCGTTACTTTCCGCAGGCACAGTAAGTTCAGTGCAGGAATTGTTGAAAAAGGTTGGCGCAACTAACGCACAGCTCGTGCGCATTCAACCTACGGGAGCAGAGAAATTCGGGAAGTGGCTTAATGCCATTAGTTTTGTGCTATTGGCTGTTGGCATATTGGGTGTGTGGCTGGAATTCAAGACGCCCGGATTCGGATTGCCGGGTGTGGTGGGAATTACAGCCTTCGCTTTATACTTCCTGGGAGGTTACATCGCCGGATTGTCGGGCGCGGAGTGGGTTCTCGTGTTCCTTCTCGGGCTGGTACTCATCATCCTGGAATTCTTTGTATTTCCGGGAACCATTGCACTTGGATTGGCGGGATTGGCCCTGGTCGTGGTCTCTTTGATTATGGCGTTTGTCGATATCTATCCGGGTACCCCCGCCTGGCCAAGTGACCTCGAATTCAAGACTTCCTTGCAGGATTCCATCGAAACATTTGGAATGGCTCTCGTGATCTCAATGGCCGGGGTCATTCTCCTTTCGCGCATCCTCCCGAAAATGCCAATTTACGCCACATTGGTTTCGCATACAACCAGTGGCACACGAACAGAGATGGAAGTAGAAAGGACTCGTTCGCTACGCCTCGGCCAAGTGGGAATGAGCACCTCGGTTTTGCGTCCAGGAGGCCGGGCTCAGTTCGGTGACGAGGTCCTGGATGTGATTTCACGGGGGGAAATGATTTCGAAGGGGGAGCAGGTGAAGATCGTCGGATTCAGCGGACCTGACGCCATCGTCGCGAAGCACAGTTAATACTTTTAAACACGAATGAAGATCCTAGCCATTGCAGTTGCCATGTCGGTTCTCGGAGGTTTGGCGCTTGCGGAAATTACAAAACCAACCGAGACAAAATTTTTCGACGGGAAAACATTTACCGGATGGGAAGGAGACACGAACAAGACTTTCCGCATCGAAGAGGGTGCCATCGTGGCTGGGAATTTGAAGGAACGCATTCCGAGAAACGAATTTCTTTGCACCACCCGCAGCTATACCAATTTCGTTCTCACCCTGAAATTTAAACTGCTAGGGGATGGGGTTAATTCCGGTGTGCAGTTCCGAACCAAACGAATTCCCGGAAATCATGAAGTTAGCGGATATCAAGCCGACCTGGGCGACGGTCATTGGTGGGGATGCATTTACGACGAATCTCGCCGCAACAAAGTTTTAGCACATTCGAAAATGGAAGAGGTCAACAAGGTGCTCAAGCGCGGCGATTGGAACGATTACAAGATTCGTTGCGACGGAAACAGGATTCAGCTTTGGATCAACGGTCTGCAAACCGTTGATTACAAGGAAGAACAGAAAGATATCGAAAACCACGGCATCATCGCTGTGCAGATCCATGGCGGACCGCCCAGCGAGGCATGGTTCAAAGATATAACGATTCAGGAACTGCCCTGACCTATTACGGAAGCACGTGCTCTGGCATGTTGCACGTGGGCTTCTTTCCGACACCCGAGAAGGTATAAGCGCCGCCCTGCGGACACACCGGGGGACTGGGAAGGAACGATAGGAGACCTTCGTATTCCGGAATATCTCCGGGAGATTTTTTATTCGTGATGGCCCACTGCTCTGTGGCGGCGTCGATCTGCCGGAGGTTATTGATGCACTCCATTTTGTAAGCCGTGAGGTTCTGTTCCACTGATGGGCTCGCTGCCGGCTGGCCGCTGGCATTACGCAACGCTTCGTTCTCCGCGCGCAATTGCTGGGCCTCCATCAGGGCTTGCTGGAGAGCAGCAGCATCAGGCGCAGGTTGGGCCTGTTGTTGAGGCTGATCGGCCAGCTGTTTGTTTTCCTCGCGCAATTGCCGCACTTCGTTTCTCAACTTATAAACTTCAGCTACTTCTTTGCGCAGTCGTTCTAGCTCCGCCTCGGAAAATTCAATCCCCTTCAAATCGGCGACCTCCTGCCGCAACTTGGTTAGCTCGGCCTTTTCTCCCCGCGCGCTGGCGAGTTCTTTTTGAGCCGCCTGGTTTGCAGAGTAGAGGTAAAAGGCTGCACCGACGGATGCGAGCACGATAATCCACGGAAGAACACCTTTGGCTTTCATGCAGAAAATCTATAAAACCGCCGATAGATTGCGAGGCAAAACCGTCAGGCGAGCATTTTATCCACAATTTCGCCATGGACATCGGTTAACCGGAAATCCCGGCCTTGAAAGCGGTAAGTCAGTTTCGTGTGATCGAACCCGAGTTGGCGCAGGATCGTGGCTTGAAGGTCGTGTACATGAACCCGATCCTTCACGATGTGAAAACCAAGTTCATCCGTTTCGCCCAGGACCAATCCCGGTTTCATCCCCCCACCTGCGAACCACATCGTGAACGCCTGCGGATGATGATCACGACCCATGCTGCGGCCCGACTCCACATTCGTTTCAACCATCGGCGTGCGACCAAACTCACCACCCCAAATTACCAGGGTATCTTCCAGGAGACCCCTCTGTTTCAGATCTTTGATCAGGGCAGCCGAAGCTTTGTCGGTATTGCCGGTTTGGGCTTTAACTCCTCCCGTGACGTCGCTGTGATGGTCCCACGCTTCATGAAAAATCTGAACAAAGCGCACGCCCCGTTCCACCAACCGGCGCGCCAGCAGACAGTTGTTCGCGTAGGATGCCTTGCCCGGCTCCGCGCCATACATCTCCAGAGTTTCTTTCGATTCCCGGGAAAGATCCACTAACTCCGGCGCGCTCATCTGCATCCGATAAGCCATCTCGAACGAGTTGATGCGAGTAGCGATCTCGGGATCCCCCGTGAGCTCGAGATGATGCTCGTTGAGGTTCTTCAAAGTATCGAGCGACTTGCGTTGCATTTCCCGCGTAATCCCCGCGGGATTAGAGAGCGACAAAATCGGTTCGCCGGACCGACGAAACGTCACGCCTTGGAAAACCGTCGGCAAAAATCCGCATCCATAGAGCGAAGCACCTCCACTTAGACCACCGCCGGAACTCAAGACCACAAATCCCGGGAGGTTTTGCGACTCATTGCCTAAACCGTAAGTAACCCAGGAACCCATGCTCGGACGCCCAAACAAGGTCGACCCGGTGTTCATGAAAATCTGCGCCGGAGCATGGTTGAACGCATCGGTCGTCATCGACTTCACCATCGTGATGTCATCAATCACCGTCGCAAGATGCGGCAACGCTTCCGAGAGCCACGTCCCATTCTGCCCGTGTTGCGCGAATTTAAACTTGGAAGCAAACAACTCCGCATCCGGTCGAATGAAGGCGTATTTCTGACCTTTCACCACCTCGGCCGGGACCGGTTTGCCATCGTACTTCTGCAGCCCGGGCTTATAATCGAAGAGATCGAGTTGACTCGGGGCACCGGCCTGGAACATGTAGATCACGCGCTTGGCTTTCGGCGCGAAGTGCGCGGGCTTGGGCGTGGTCGGATCAATCACTTTGAAATTCGTTGCCCCGAGGAGCGACTGATTGAGCAGCGAGGCCAGGCTGATGGAGCCCAGGCCGACACCGCATTGCTTGAAAAACCAGCGTCGGGTTATCAGCTTCCGCGCCTCTTCGTTTAGCTCATTGTGGAAGTTCATTCGCTATTCCTTTGTGATCGTGGTGTCCATGTTGAGAAGGACGCGCGAAACCATAGTCCACGCGGCGACTTTGTGCAGGTTGACGTCCGCCGGGAGATTCTTAGGATCGGCTAGCGCCACTGTGATTGCCTTGTCCGTCCGGTCTTCGAAATAACTCTTCTCGTTCTCTAACAAGGCGAGGATCTCTTTCAGTTCAAAATCATCTGCAGTGCGTCCGGTGCAAAGTCGGAATGCAAACTGGGCCCGAGCCGCATCATCAGTGCCGCCTTCCTTATATACCCGCAGGGCCATTGCCTGCGCAATTTCGTAATACACAGCATCGTTCAGCGTCGTGAGAGCCTGAAGCGGCGTGTTGGATCGCACCCGACGGACGCAGGAGACATCCGCGGTCGGCGCATCGAAAATGGTCATGCTGGGATACGGCGCAGTTCGCTTCCAATAGGTATACATGGCTCGGCGGTAACGCTCGGCACCTTCACTGGTCGGCCATTTCGGATTCCCATAAGCCAGGGTCAACGCACCATCCGGCAGTGTCGGATAAACACTCGGTCCTCCCACCTTAGTGTTGAGCAGGCCGCTCGTTTTCAAGCCGATGTCCCGGATGATTTCCGCTTCCACGCGAATGCGAGGCGCGCGGGCGAGCAGCCGGTTGTATTGGTCCAGCTCGTAAAGTTTTGGGCTGACCTTTGAAGATTGCCGGTAGGTGGCCGAGGTAACGATCAACCGATGGATTGCTTTCAAGCTCCATTCGCGAGCCATGAACTCCGTGGCAAGAAAATCGAGTAACTCAGGGTGCGACGCGAGTTCAGCCCTCGTCCCGAAATCCTCAGGAGTCGTCACGAGTCCTTCCCCAAAATAGTTTTGCCACATCCGATTCACCGTGACCCGCGCGATCATTGGATTGCGCTTGTCGGCCAGCCATTTTGCGAAGTCCAGCCGGGTCGGAGTACCCTCGGCTTTCAATGGGTGTAAAACTGCCGGAACGCCGGGGGTGACGAGCTCTGCAGGCTTCCGAAAATCACCTCGCTTGAAAATGTGCGTCTCCCTGGGTTCGTTTGCTTTGGCGAGCACCAGCGTCCGCGGACCGCCCGGCCACTTCTTCTGTTCTTCGTCGATCTTTTTGTTCCCCTCAGCGAAACGCTCGTCGCCCAACCGATAGACGCTGAACAACGCACGTTGCTGTTCTTTGGAGCGCCCCTCGGGAGCGATTGCAAGAACGGCCCGTTGTGCCTCGCTGAGCGGATCGGCCTGGAGATTGCGCTTTTCAGTCAACACCGACAGCCGGAACCGACCGAGCGTGTGCTGCCCGCCGAATACCTGCTTAAGATCAAACTTCAAAACAGTGCCACCATCGAATCCGAAACTTTCCCCGGTCTCGAACACCGCAGTGCGGTTCCGATTGCGTCGTCCGGGAAGATCTTCGCCCGCCCACCCCATCTTGTTGTTGTTCGTCCCATCAATCGCATTCGAGACGTGGAAAGCGGGTTGAGAAAAGTCAGCGGTCGCGTTGGTAAAGGTTACCTTATTCGTTTTGGAAAGATCGTTAAGAGGTGTCACTTCCAGCGCAATCTCAGTAAGGACGAAATTTCCATTATCGGCGCGACCCGGCCCATCATTCGGCAGGTTCGGATCAGCAATCGCCTCCAGCCGGACGCCGGTGATATTCGTCGACTGGGTTTTCGCAACAAAGGTGTATCCAGAGATCGGAGGGCTGGAACCAAGCGCCAGGAGAGATTTGTCGTTCTGCTTGATGAATTTTGTGCCGACGGCCCCGTAAAATGCATCGGGATCGAGCACTTCCCATTGGAAATTGATCTCGCGCATTTTCTGCTCCCACGGCTTCATTCTCTCACCGAGATCCGCGTTCTGCGCAATCAAGTCATCTTCGATCTTCTCGATCGCTTTCCTGATCTTCGCCTGTTCTTTTAGTTGTTCCGGCCCCTGTACTTCGAGTTCGGGTTCATTATCATTATTCAGAAACGCGAAGATTTGATAGTACTCCTTGTGAGAGATGGGATCGTATTTGTGGTTGTGACATTGCGCACAGGCCACGGTGAGTCCGAGAAATGATTTACCAATTGTATCGACGCGATCGATGACTCCTTCCACGCGGAATTGCTCGGGATCAATGCCGCCTTCTTCGTTAAGCATCGAGTTGCGCAGAAATCCAGTCGCCACACGATTGTCCCTGGTCGCATTTGGAAGGAGGTCTCCCGCGATCTGTTCGATGGTAAATTGATCAAAAGGCAGATCTTTATTTAGCGCGTTTATCACCCAATCCCGATACGGCCACACAATGCGCGGCAAATCCTTCTCGTAGCCATTGGTGTCGGCGTAACGCGCTGCATCCAGCCAGTGTCTCCCCTGCCGTTCTCCGTAATGCGGCGAACTGAGTAATCGATCAACCAGCTTCTCGTAAGCGTCCGGCGATTGGTCCGAGAGGAATTGATCAATCTCCTCAAGACTTGGGGGTAGCCCAATCAGATCGAGGCTGAGGCGACGAATCAGCGTGGTTTTGTCGGCTTCACTCGAAGGACGAAGTTTCTCTTTCTCCAAACGCGCGAGAACGTAAGCATCAATCGGATTCCGAACCCATTTCCCATCTTTCACCTTGGGCGCAGCCGGACGAACAGGTGCTTTGAATGCCCAATGCTCCCTGGGATCTTTAAATTTTGCTTTATCGACCCCGTCCGGCCAAACCGCACCCTGATCGATCCATGCCCGCAGGATTCCGATTTGTTCGCTGGTCAGGCGGTCGCCTTTCTGAGGCATCACCATCTCGGGATCCAGGCCTGCGACCAGATGGATCAGTAAACTATCAGCGCTATTGCCCGGCTTGAATACCGCCCCATGGGCACTGCCTTTAAAAGCGAGCTGCTTAACATCGAGACGGAGATCGCCCTTCTGCAGTTTTTCACCATGACAGGCAGAGCAACTCTTTTCAAAAATCGGCTGAACATCTTTGACGAAATCAACCTTTTTAGAAGCGACAGGGGGAAGTTGGCTTTTATCGATACCGAAACCGTCCGTTGGCAGCACGGAAGCGCACGCCGCAAAAGCCAGCGGCAAAATTTTCGACAACACCCGGTAATGACAGCGCATATATCTAATTTCGGCAGTTCTCTGCTATTTGGGACGATTGGTCCTGCATAATATTCGCCCATAGAAGACCGAACAAGGTTTAAGCGAGGTAAAGGAGAGTGCTGGGTGCTCACATTGACTTAGACGTGGCACAACACTGTGCCAATAAAACCATTTCCCGGCGAGCGCCATAATGGCACAACTTTCCCAACGCTCTCTGCAAAGCACTGCTAAATAACGAGTTACAACAACTCCTCGCCATCACAAGGGTGGGTCTGCAGCTCCGTCCGACCGGCCATTGTGATCACAAGGGGGGTCTTGCAGCTCCGTCCGACCGGCCATTGTGATCGCAAGGGGGGTCCTGCAGCTCCGTCCGACCCGCCATTGTGATCACAAGGGGGGTCCTGCAGCTCCGTCTGACCCGCCATTGTGATCACAAGAGGGGTCCTGCAGCTCCGTCCGACCCACCATTGTGATCACAAGGGGGGTCCCGCAGCTCCGTCCGACCCGCCATTGTGATCACGAGGGGGGCTCTGCAACTCCGACTGAATCAACGGAGGCTGTTACTGAAAACGAAACAATAGATCAAGGAACGCCCCGGAAGGAAAAGCACCCCGTGGGTTTTGGACGTCGATGGTTGAGCATGACGTAGTAGGGGGTATCCCTGAGGGAACACTCCTTATTTACTTGAACGCGAAAGCTCAGGAAAGCTGTTTGCGCGAATTCACATGTTCGCTAATATTCGGTGGTTGGCGTAGCGGGCTTTAGGCAAAGTCGGCCGCCGGATTCAAAACGGTCAGGGCTAGTGAAGAGAGATGATGAAGCAGGTTTTATATGCGGAAGACAACCAAAGCGACGCGCTGCTGATGGCGCGCGCCTTCAAGAAGCTGCAATTATTGCATCCGCTACGGGTTGTCCCCGACGGAGAGCAGGCGATTGCTTACCTGGCAGGAGCCGGGGCTTTTGCGAATCGTGATGAAAACCCACTTCCCAGCTTGATATTGCTGGATCTGAGTATGCCGGGAAAAACAGGGCTGGAGGTCTTGCAGTGGATTCGGACCCAACCTTTACTGGCTGACCTGCCGGTGATTGTTCTGACTTCCTCGAACCAGCAGAGTGATTTTCGCCGGGCCAGAGTGCTGGGTGCCAGCGGTTACCTGATCAAACCGGGCGATCCCGAGGATTTATTGCTGATTGTGAAAACTCTGGAGCAATTTTGGCTTTCGGGAACCCGCCCCACTGGAATAGCACCCGGGGCTTTCATCGATGTCACCAGCATGGGGATGGCTCCTCTTAACGAACATCTGTAGAAGTTTTTCATCCGACCTGCGTTCTGGGCTTGAAGCCCCCAAGTAAACTTTCCGTTGGACTGACGTCCGGACGGAAACCTGTTTGCGCCCTTCTGCAAGTTCGGTAACATTCCGAATCATGGCCGATCCCTTCTGCTTTACCCTGAACGGCCAAGTCGTTTCATTCGACGGCGTCTCTCCCAATATCACGTTGTTGGAATTCCTTCGCGCCACCGGCAGAACCGGCACGAAAGAAGGTTGTGCCGAAGGTGACTGTGGCGCTTGCTCGGTGGCGATCGTTGAACAAATTCCCGGTGCCAAAGCAACCTACCGTGCGATCAACAGTTGTCTTGTTCCCATTTGTCTTCTTGCCGGCCGGCACCTGGTCAGCGTGGAAGGGGTGGCGTGTGGAAAACAGCTTCATCCCGTGCAACAGAAAATGGTGGAGCACCACGGCTCGCAATGCGGTTATTGCACACCCGGAATTATAATGTCGCTCTTCGAGGGCTACTACCGGGACGACCTCGACACCGCAGCGAAACTGGATGAACAGTTGTGTGGGAACCTTTGTCGTTGCACCGGATATCGACCCATCCGGGATGCCGCAGTTGAGGCTTACTCGCAAAAAAAGGATCGAGACGAAGATCCGTTTATTCAAGCGCTGGACCAGGATTTCAGCCTGGGCGTGATCGAAGGAGAAATATCCGGCGAAAAGTTTTTCAGGCCCGGGTCTCTGGCTGGGTTGTTTGGGGTTTTGCGGGAGAATCCGAATGCACGACTGTTCGCTGGTGCAACCGAACTGGGGCTCGATATCACGAAACGCTTCCGAAAGTTTCCATGCCTGGTATCCGTCGAAGCAATCGAGGAGTTGAAGCAAATAGAGAAGACGGAGACCGAGTGGAGAATCGGCGCAGCGGCTACTCTCACCCAAATAGAAACGTTTATTGCACCCGAGTATCCCGAGCTTGCGGATATGCTGCGTGTGTTTGGTTCGCGGCAGGTTCGAAACCGCGCAACGATGGGCGGGAACCTCGTAACTGCTTCGCCCATTGGCGATAGCGCGCCTGTGTTATTGGCCCTGGACGCGAAAGTTATTTTGGCCTCCGCGGATGCTGAGCGCGTTTTGCCCATTGCCGACTTCTTTCTCAGCTACAGGAAAACTGCCCTTCAACCGGGAGAGATTCTTAAAACAATCCTTCTTCCTCGTGGCAACTCGATCGCGGGCACGAAGCGTTTAAGTGGTTGGTTCAAAGTCTCCAAACGGCGCGAAATGGATATCAGCACGGTGGCGGCTTGCTTCGTGGTAGAGCTCGGTACTAACAATTTGATTCAACATGTTCGTCTGAGTTATGGAGGAGTCGCAGCAACCCCGATTCGTGCGCGGAACGCTGAGGCAGCATTATTTGGAAAAGCCTGGATTCCGGCGACCATCACGGAAGCAGTCTCTATTCTGCGCGCGGAGTTTGCTCCGATTTCCGATGTCCGCGGCAGTGCCGAATATCGTAGTGAAATAGTCGCTCAGTTATTTTCGAAGTTTTACACCGCGACTGTGTCGAAGATCGGTTCAAGGGAAATACAGACCTCCGCCCATGCACCTCTCCTGGAGGCAGCTCCTGCAAGATCTTTACCTCATGAGAGTGCCCACAAGCATGTCACTGGTGAGGCGATATACACCGATGACACGGGCGCGCGCAGGGGCATGTTGGAGGTCTGGCCAGTCTGTGCGCCGCATGCACGGGCCAAGATCCTGAAGCGTGACATCTCGGCCGCCGTTCACATGCCTGGAGTTTCGGCAGTTTTACTCGCAGAAGATATTCCCGGGATGAACGATGTCGGTGCGGTCCGTCACGATGAAATTTTGCTCGCAGATAAAGAGGTTTTCTTTCATGGGCAAATGGTCGCGCTGGTTGTGGGCAACACGCAGGAATCGTGTCGTGCTGCAGCGGCAAAGATCGTCGTCGAATATGAACTTCTTCCGCCCATCCTGAAAATTGAAGAGGCGATTGGGCAGGAAAGCTTCCACACCGATGCCAATTTCATTCGCCGTGGCGATGTTGCGTCCGCATTGGCTGGTTCTCCTAACCTACTCGCGGGAGAGTTTTCGTTTGGCGGTCAGGAGCATTTCTATCTTGAGATGCAGGCGGCGTTTGCCGAGCCGGGCGAAGATGGATCGATGTGCGTCACTTCATCCACGCAACACCCGAGCGAGGTCCAACATATCGTGGCTCATCTCCTGCACCTTCCGGTGAACCAGGTAGTGGTGCAAAGTCCGCGAATGGGTGGAGGGTTTGGTGGAAAGGAAACGCAGGCCGCGACCTTTGCGGCGCTCGCCGCGCTGGGTGCTTCGAAGACGGGAAAGCCGGTGCGAGTACGAGTGAACCGCGACCTCGACATGATGCTTACCGGGAAGCGGCATCCTTTTCTAGCGAGGTTTAACATCGGGTTCGGCAGCGACGGCCGTCTGCTCGCGGCGAGAGTAGATTTATTTTCCAATGGTGGCTGGTCGCTCGATCTTTCGATGCCAGTGACGGACCGCGCCATGTTCCACCTCGACAATTCGTATTACATCCCGGCGGTCGAGTTCAGCGGTCGTGTCGCGAAAACAAATGTCGCATCGAACACTGCTTTCCGGGGATTCGGCGGGCCGCAAGGCATGTTGGTCATCGAAGAGATTCTGGATCGGGTAGCGCGCACACTGGATTTGCCACCAGAGATGGTTCGTGAACGAAATCTTTATCGTGGAACCGGTGAAACAAACACAACCCACTACGGCCAGGAAATCGAAGACAATCGTATCCAACGCATTTGGACAGAGTTGAAAGCGAGTTCTGCGTTCGATGTGCGGCGGGGAGAGCTAAAGAAGTGGAATTCAGAAAATCCGCACGCCAAACGAGGTCTTGCTATTACTCCGGTGAAGTTCGGCATTTCTTTCACACTGACCCACCTCAATCAGGCGGGCGCATTGGTGCTCATTTACCAGGATGGAACAATCCAGGTGAACCACGGCGGCACTGAAATGGGGCAAGGGCTGCACACTAATATCGCGATTATCGCTTCCAGAGAGCTCGGGTTGACCATCGACAAGGTACGCATCATGCCGACCAGCACTGACAAAGTGCCGAACACCTCCGCAACGGCTGCCTCGTGCGGCACAGACTTGAACGGCATGGCGGTGAAGAATGCCTGTGACATCCTGCGCGGACGGCTTGCTCCAGTTGCGGCCAAATTACTTTCTAACAAGCTCGGGCGAGATGTATCGGAATCAGAGATTGTTTTTGCTAACAACGAGGTTTTTGCGCGCACCTCGAAACCTGCGGATCCAAAGGCAGCGGGTGCCGCATGCGGAGACCGCTGTGTCGCAGAGGAACCGAAAGCGAAAGACGCTGTCACCTTCTGTGAGGCGGTGACGCAGGCTTACTTTCAACGCATCAGTCTTTCTTCGACAGGCTACTACCGGACGCCTGAAATTCATTACGATCGCGCCAAAGGCAGAGGTAAACCGTTTTTGTATTTTGCGGTCGGGGCTGCGGTCACGGAAGTCGAAGTGGATGGCTTTACCGGCATGAGTCGCGTGTTGCGCACCGACATCCTGCATGATGTGGGTGATTCAATTAATCCGGCAATCAACCGGGGACAAATCGAAGGCGGATTCGTCCAGGGAATGGGTTGGCTAACTTGCGAGGAGCTGATTTGGGACGACAAGGGACGATTGCTTACCCATTCTCCGGACACTTACAAGATACCGGCCATCGGTGATACCCCCGAACAATTCAATGTGAGTTTTTTAGGCGACGCCGCGCAGCGGAATACAATCTTCGGGAGCAAGGCCGTGGGCGAACCACCCTTTATGCTTGCGATCTCCGTTCGAGAGGCGATCCGTGATGCTGTTGCGAGCTTTGGCAAGGGCGCAGGGGAAGTTGCGTTAAGTTCCCCCGCAACTTGCGAGGCAATTTTCAACGCGATTCAACAACGGCGCCGGACTGAACTGCCGATGATTTGAAAGCCTCGAACCGAGCCCTTTCTTGAATCAATTGCGCGACAATACTCACTCCAATCTCTTCCACGGTTTTGGATTCAATTTCAATCCCAACCGGGCATGCGACCCTTTCTATCTCCCCCGCAGTGGCAATTCCTTCCTCCACAAAATGCTCGCGAATGATTCGTGCTTTTCGGGCGCTGCCAATCATTCCCAAAAACTGAAACGGTTTTTTGATCCATTCGCGCAACACCAGGGCATCGTGCCGATGACCGCGCGTGACGATCAGGCCCATGGTGGGTGCTGTAGGCATTGGATGCGCAAGAAGATCCGTCCAGTCCGACGCAAACAGGTGAACCGATTCCGGGAAGTGGCGATGGTTCGTCAACGCGGGCCGATCATCAAAAACGGACACGTTGAAATCCAGTTGCAGCGCGAGTGGCGCCACGGCCTGGGCGATGTGACCTGCGCCCGCAATCCAAAGATTGAAAGGAGGATTCACTTCTTCCTCATAGAGAAAAGCTTCTGCTGCTGACAGGCCATCACGGCGGCACACCGTAAAGTCGCCCTTCACTCCCCAGCCCATCCTGGTTTCGCGCGCGGCGAGTTTTCCCCAAAACGTTTCTCCAGCGTTCTGGGCATTCGGTATAATAATTCCCGAGACCTTGCCACCGCAGATCAGGCCATCGTCCCAACCGAAATCGTGATCGAGCACCAACTCAAATTGTGAAGCTTTGTTGGTCTGCAACGAGCGAATCGCTCGTTGTTGAATTTCGGCTTCCAAACAACCTCCCCCCAGCGTGCTCTCAATTCGGCCATCCCCATAAAAGAGCGCCTTCGCGCCGATCTTCTGCGGGCTTGATCCTTTCACGCCGGAGATAATCCCAAGCGCTACCGACTCTCCAGCGCGAGCGGCAAGTGCAAGAGCGTGAAACACTGACCTTTTCATAGGGTGGCAATCACCTTGTTAGAAAATGCGAATTAAGGTTAAATCGACAGGTAGCCGGATAGTAGGTCGGAACCAGCTATGCAGCAAGCGAGCTCGAGCAAATCAAAAGACCCACCCTGCGCCCCGAGCGCATGATGCCGAAGCGCTTTTCTCGATTTTTCAACGCCAGGGATAACACGTCAAACTATGCGACACATTCAACATAAACTCGCCGTAGCACGGGGCGAGAAACCGGCGGATCTCCTCTTCAAGAACGCTCAATTGGTCAACGTTCTCAGCGGTGAAATTTATCCTGCGAATGTGGCGGTGGACGATGGTCGCATCGTCGGAATCGGTGATTACGACGCAAAGGAAACAATAGACCTCGCGGGTGCGTATCTCGCGCCCAGCTTGATCGAAGGGCATTTCCATGTCGAAAGCACGATGCTCACCATTCCTGAATTGACGCGTGCGGTGGTTCCGCACGGCACCGGTGCGATGGTCATCGACCCGCATGAGTATGCGAACGTGCTGGGTCTTGATGGCCTTCGCTACGTTCTGGAATCGAGCAAAGGAATGCCGATCGATTTCTTTGTCATGCTTCCTTCCTGCGTGCCGGCAACCCATTTGGAATCTGCAGGCGCAAGACTGGTGGCAGCTGACCTCGCGCTGATGATTGCCGATGATCGCATCGCGGGCATCGGCGAGTTGATGAACTATCCCGGCGTTTTTCTCGGCCATGAGGCTGAGCTTGCTAAAATTGTTGCGGGCAAAGGCAAGGCCATTGACGGGCATGCCCCCGGTCTCCGTGGAAAAAACTTAAATGCCTATGCCCTGGCGGGAGTACGCTCGGATCACGAAAGCACCGAACTCGAAGAAGCACGGGAGAAGCTGCGGCTCGGAATGCATCTGCTGATCCGCGAGGGCAGCACCGAACGGAATCTGGAACATATCATCTCCCTCGTAACCGCGCAGAATTCAGCCAACTGCTCATTCGCCACAGACGACAAAGTGGCCAGCGAACTCGTGGCGGAAGGCCACATTGATCATTCGATCCGCAAGGCGATCCAGCTTGGGGTCTCTCCCATGACTGCGATCCAGATGGGCACCATCAATACGGCGCGTCACTATCGTTTGAAGAATTTCGGGGCAATCGCCCCCCGTTACTGGGCGGACTTCATCGTGTTTGACGACCTGCAAAAATTCCAGATTCGCCAGATCTACAAGAAAGGTGTGCTTGTGGCGGAGAACGGAAAATTTCTCGCTGGTTCCCTCCCCAAAGTGGAACAGCCACGGAGCACGATGAACTTGAGCTACCGACGCGAACAGATCGACGTTCCCGCGAATGCCGCCAAACAAATCAAGGTTATTGAAATCGTGCCCAATCAGATCGTTACCAGGTGCCGCATTGAGGCCCCGAAAGTCGTGAGTGGAATGATGGTTTCAGACATCGATCGAGATATTCTTAAGCTGGTTGTGGTGGAGCGCCATCGTGCCACTGGAAACGTCGGTGTCGGATTTGTTCGAGGTTTTAACCTTAAGCGAGGAGCACTGGGGTCCACCGTCGCGCACGATGCGCACAATGTCGTAGTTGTCGGCACAAATGACACTGACATCATCGCGACCATCGAAGCGCTGCAGAAAATGCGGGGAGGACAGGTCGCTGTAGTCGACGGAAAAATTGCTGCCGAGTTGTCGCTGCCTATCGCAGGCCTCGTTTCGGATCTGTCCCTGGAAAATGTGATCGACCAGACCCGTGCTTTGGACGAAGCGGCGCATCGTTTGGGTTGTGATCTCCCGGCACCATTTATGTCGCTTTCCTTCCTGAGCCTCTCTCCCATTCCCGAACTCAAGCTCACCGATCAAGGCTTGATCGATGCGACCCGTCTTTGCCTGACCAGCCTCGTGGTAGATGAGTCACAATAAATTCATTCACAGCTTAAAGGTGCCTCTACATCGTTAAAACCCCTGCAAATCCACCGGTTCTGACGATAGTTTCTGCGGGGATGACGGGATTTCCGGACCGGAAAACGAGTCATCCCGCGGGGATGGCCGATTTTCCGGTCCGGAAAACAGGATTTCCCGCAAAAAATGCTCATTTCCGCTCCGGTTTTGTCCGATTCTCGCGGGAAATCCAAATTTCCACTCCGGAAAACTCTCCAATCCGCGGGGAATTCCTCTTTTCTGGAGGAAAAACAGACGGTTTTTCGGGGATGACTCGTTTTCCGGTCCGGAAATTCGGTCATCCCCGGGGGATCGGTGAATTTCTACTCCGGAATCTCGGCCATCCCGCGGGGATAGCCGATTTTCCGCTCTGGAAAACGCGTCTTCCCGGGGATCAGGTCTCCCCCGATCTGGAAGTCCAGACTGCTCGCGAGAGCAGCCCGTGTATCGATCGGAAATCCCTGGCACCTTGATCATTCCCGTCGCGGCCCAGCCGGTCACCCCTTACTGAGAGGCCAGACGGGCCAACGTTTCTGCGAGGACCAAAACACCCTTCTCGATCTGACCTGGCGAAGAAAATTCGTCAGGCCGATGGCTCACTCCATCGCGGCAGGGAATAAAGATCATGGTGGCAGGACACACTTGCGCCATGAAAAGCGAATCATGATAGGCGCGACTGATCATCTTTCGGGACGAAACACGAACGTCGCCGCAAACCTCACCAACCAACTGAACAAGAGCGGAATCGCAGATCGCCGGAGGATCGACATTCAAACGGTTCATCTCCATTTGAATCCCGCGACGTTGGCAGATCTCGGTGGCAGCGTTTTCGATTTCCAGCAGGGCGCTGTCTCTTGTGGAAAGCTGAGTGTCGCGCACATCGATTTCCAACCAGGCCCGGCAGGGAACGCTATTCACTGCTCCGGGTTCGATCTTGAAAACACCCGTTGTGCCCACGGTATCAGGACTGCCGCTGTTTTTTGCCGCGCGTTCGACGGCGAGTGCGATCTCCGCACCAGCGAGCGATGCATCGTGACGCTCGGGCATCAGCACCGCTCCCGCGTGTCCACCGACGCCGGTGAGTTGAAGCTGCAACGTGCTCGGTGCGGCAATTTTTTCAACAACTCCGATATCGATGTTTTCCTTTTCGAGAATAGGACCCTGTTCAATGTGTAGTTCGACGAAAGCGGAGTAGCAACCGTTTGGCAGGCGGACCGTTTCAAGTCCGGCAGAAGAAGCACCACCCATCCGCCGCCAGTAGTCGAGATCCTTACCTTCGCGATCCTTCAATCCTTTAGCTTTATCCGGCGAGAGAACCCCGGAAAGAAGGCGGCTCCCTAAGCAACCGATTCCAAAACGCGTCGGCTCTTCAGCGGTAAAGACGATCAGCTCGATCGATCGCTTTGGTGCAAATCCATTTTCTCCCAAAGCGCGGATTGCTTCCAATGCACCCAACACGCCAACCACGCCGTCATACTTTCCAGCGTTGGGGATGGCGTCGATGTGAGATCCAGTGGCAACCGGAGGAAACGTCTCTTCACTTCCTTTCCAGCGCGCAAAAATATTCCCGACGGCATCTTCCCGAACGAGGAGGCCTATGCTTTTACATGCTTGTTTAACGAACGTCCTTCCATGCAAATCAGCTTCTGAAAAGAGAACCCGTGTGACAACCGGGGGAGGGTTCTCGGAAATCAACGATAGTTCGTCGATTTCGCTTTGCAGTCGGTCGATGTCGATGCGTACCGGATGGGTCATGCGGGTTGGTTATTCGACGCTGTTATTGCATGGGGGCGCGGTTTACATCTTTGTAATAAATGTAAGCGGCAGGTTCCTTGCCCATCGCCACAAACCACTGCGGGCAATAAGGTGCCATCCAGATCACGTCGTTTTTCTGCACAGGATGGTAGTCAGCGTCCAACCGGTAAACGCCCTGGCCGCTCAGCATCACCAAACCGTGCTCCATGATGTGCGTTTCAACAAAAGGCAAAGTCGCCCCTGGTTGATAGGTGAAAATATTCACAGCCATATCGAATTCTGGCTTGTCCGGAAGGAGCACCTGCAATTGCGCGTCCTCGTTGCCGAGAAAAGCTTTTCCGGGAATGTCTTTCTGATGACCGACGATGGCCTGTGGTGCTTTGCAACCGGCGAGAGGTTCGAACCATTTTTGAAAGATGAGAAACTGAGTTCCTTTAGCTGCTTCGCTGAATAGAAAATCGTTATTCGGTGGAATGAACGCGTAACTCCCTTTGCTGAGTGCGTGTTTTTTTGTTCCCAATTTCAGCGTGCATTTCCCGTCCATGACATAGACGAGATATTCGGTGACACCGCTCTTGCCACGACCCTCACCTTTGTCCCCCATGGTGATAAGAAACTGACAAAAATTTGCGCCCATCGCGTGAGAGATTTGCACAACAACAACGCAATCGCTCCAGCCTGGAAGGTGACTCGGGACGAAACCACTGGGGGTGCGGAGCGCGTAACGTTGTTTGACGACATCACGGGTGGAACCGAAAAGCTCGTTCATCGCAAAGGTTTTACCAGACGCCCAGCCGGTTTGGCGACGATATTACCAGAGGGGAATACAACTGTCTTACCGCGAACCAAAGTGCGGCGAACGGCGTCATTTAAATAACCCCGATAAGGCGTTTGCTTGTGCCGATAAAAAAGATCGCCGGGCATAATCTCGGTTTGATGCCCAAGCTGCACTAGCGCGAGGTCAGCATCACAGCCAACTTCAAGTCGACCTTTGCTGATCGGAAGGCGAAAACGTCGCGCCACGTTCTGCGAAAGTAATGAGGTGAGTTTAGATAGCTGATCGTTCGACGGAATGATCTCAAAGTCCCGGACCTCTTCATCAATCCCATCTGAAATCCTCAGTTCCTTGCGGCAACGATTCAGCAGCATTGGCAAAGTGTGCTGAACCCCGGAGATGCCTCCCCAGACTTTGAAAAAGTCGGGATCCTTCTTCATCCCCGGAGGAGAAGGAGAATGGTCCGATCCAATCGTATCCACATCGCCCGCGAGCACCCGCCTCCAAAGCGATTCCTGTTCTGCTGATGAGCGAAGGGGTGGAGCGCACTTTGCCACCGCGCCGAGTCGCACCATATCCTCGTCCGTAAGCACGAGATAGTGCGGGCAAGTCTCACACGTGACGTCGATTCCGTTACGTTTCGCTTCTCCAACCAGCGCTACGCCCGCGGCTGAACTCACGTGGACAATGTGCAAGGAACAACCGATCTCCCCAGCCAGATCGATAGCGCGTGTAATTGCCTCCAACTCAGCCGCAATCGGACGGGAGTCGAGATAGGCTCTGACATCCGTCCTGCCCGATGCGATTTTCTCCTGCATCAACTTCCTGGTCATCGCATCGCTCTCAGCGTGGACTGCGACGGGCAACTTCAACTTCGCCGCCCGCTTCATTCCCTCACGCAAAGTGGTGGGATCGACATGATTAAAATCATCGATGCCACTGTTCGACATGAACGCTTTGAAGCCCATCACTCCCTGATCAGCGAGTTCTTCCAACGAATCCAAATTCTCTGGAACCAAACCGCCCCAGAGAGCGAAGTCGGTTACCGAGCTGCGTTCGGCAGCCTCGCATTTAAGTCGAAAACTTTCGGCATCCAGCGTAGGCGGGTGCGCGTTGAGAGGCATATCGAAGAACAATGTCCCGCCGCCGGCAGCAAGCGCCTGCGAACCTGTAGCGATCCCTTCCCACTCCGTTCGGCCTGGTTCGTTGAAGTGAACATGCGAATCAATGATACCCGGAAAAACATGAAGGCCAGTGGCGTCTATTACCTGGCTCGCTTCTCCGAAACTCCCTTCACCGATCCCGACGATCCTGCCCTGCAATACCGCGATATCGGCCATACCCAACCCTGTTGGAGAAACAATGATGCCTCCGCGTATCAGTAAGTCGATGGAGCTCATGGTTGCTGCTGTTGCGCGAGCAAGTGAAGGAACCGATTCATCACACGGAATGCTATTGCGATATCTGCCGTCGTAGCCAATTCATCGGGATGATGGCTAAGGCCGCGCGCACAGCGAACGAACAACATTGCGGCAGGGGTGATTTGTGCCATCACCGCGGTGTCGTGCCCGGCGCCACTCGGCAGGGTGGTGACGGTGGGTTGATACGCTTCGGTCGCTATTTTAAGAAGTGAAGACAAGCGGTGATCACACTCGACAGAGTCCGTTTCCTGCACAATTTGCCAGGTGCTCTGAACCCCGCGCTTGCGTTCAATGGCGATCTTCATCTCCTCCATCCGGGCGGCTGCCTTTCGGCGCACCGTATCGAGCTGGTGACGGACATCCAGGGTTAAACTCACCAACCCGGGAATCACGTTGCTTGCATTCGGCTCGTTCTGAATCTGACCAATGGTGGCCACGAGTTCGGCAGTTTCTCTCGCCAGTTTTTCAACAGCCATGATGAATTCGGCAGCGGCGCAGAGTGCGTCCGAGCGCAGCGTCATCGGGGTCGTTCCGGCGTGTCCGGCGTTTCCGATGAATGTCAGTTTGGCGCGAGTCTGGCCGGCGATCGCACTCACAATCCCGACTGCCTGATTCATCCGCTCGAGGACGGGACCTTGCTCTATGTGAACCTCGACAAATCCCAGGAGGTCAGCGGGATCGCGTCGGGCGTTGTTGATTTCGTCGGGGTTACCGCCGAACTCGCGGATCGCGTCTGTCATAGAGATTCCACTCGAATCGAGACGCGCAAGATTCGAAGGATCAAAACATCCCGCGAGCACACGGCTTCCGAGATACGTGCTCTGGTAGCGCACCCCTTCTTCATCGCAGAACCCAATGACTTCAATTGCGAAGGGGAGGTGTATGCCTGTGCGATGCAACTCAGCAACGCACGCGATGGCGAGGATGACGCCCAGGGGACCATCGAACCGTCCCGCATTCCGAACAGTGTCGAGATGTGAACCGAACAAGAGGGTTTTCGCCCCGGAGTGATTACTTTCGAAACTCCCGATGAGATTGCCGATGGCATCCGTACGAACGCTCATCCCCGCTTCCCTCATCCACTCCGCTACCAAGTCATTCGCGCGGCGCATGGCTGAGGACGCAAAGGTCCTGGTGAGCTGATGTGGATCCTCGCTAATCGACGCGAGAGCATCGATGCGTTGCATGATAACTCGGGCGTCGTCTTGCATTAGCTTCCGCGATAGGTGCTGTAACTCCAGGGCGAGCAAAGGAGGGGCACGTGGTAAGATGCCGATGCGTCACTGATGCCGAAGCGGACCGGAACCTCACCCAGAAAAGGGATAGCCGAGGGGCTTCCCTTTCCCCTGAAATAATCTCCCACAAAGAATACAATTTCGAATACCCCAGTCCTCATCTCATCGGCAGAGAGCAACGGTGCGTCGGTGCGACCATCCGCATTCGTCAAAACAGTCTTCAGCAATTGCCGATCATTGTCCTGCAGTGACCAGAGCTCGATTTTCATCGCGTGGGCGGGACGACCATTGGCGGTGTCGAGAACGTGAGTGCTAAGTTTTGCAGGCATAACTAGTTGGAAACGAGGTCACGAATTCGAAGCTCTGCGATTTTGAATATCTCCTCAAGTGCTGTTTGAATCTCTTGGGCACGGTCGTTTTTCAATCGATTGTCGAACCCGGCGAGAATTGCAGCTTTCTTATTGAGGAGTGCACAGATGACAAAGGGAAATCCGAAGCGTGTGCGGTATGCTTCGTTGTTCTTCTGGAAGGTGGCGATCTCGGCTGGCGAGAGCTTACTCAGACCTGCGCTCTCTTGCTCGTTGGTGGAAGCCTCCGTCAAACCGCCCGCCAGCGCCGCTCTCCCAACCAAATCGGGATGACTGCAGATGAGCGCAAGCTTCTGTTCACTCGTCGCTTCACGAACCACGTCACACAAGCAGCGGTGCAATTCTTCCACAGATGCAAAGGGACCGTGCGTTGAGACGACTTGTGCAATCCATGGCGAATGTTCAAAGACTCCACCGAGTAGCCGGACAAATTCTTCGTGGGAGAGGGAATTTATTTCGGAAAGTGTGTAGCGCTGCTTCATCGGGCTTTCAACAGGTTACCCCAGATGTTATCAGTTGCATGGCTGATATGAAACTTGTTTCCCACCTCTACGGCAAAGCCCACGTCCGCGTCATGAAAATTTTCCGCAAGGGCGGCGAGCATTCGATCAAGGAACTGGATGTGCAGGTTATGTTGCAGGGCGAATTCGAGAGCTCCTACACCAGGGGCGATAACAGCCTGGTCGTGGCCACCGACTCAATGAAGAACACGGTAAACATCTTCGCCAAGGAAAAGCTCGGGCCGGAGAATGAACTTTTTGGAGTGGCGCTGGCTGAACATTTTCTCGCGACCTATTTGCAGGTGCACCGCGTAGAGATTTCCATCTCGGAACGTTCGTGGCTGCGAATGCAATTCGATTGCAAACCGCATCGTCACAGTTTCACAGAAGGAAGCGCTGCGCGTCGCATTGCCAAGGTCGTTGCGACGAAAAAGGGGACAAAGGTTGAGTCTGGAATTGAGGATCTCCTGATTTTGAAATCGACCGATTCGAGTTTCACCAGTTTTGTTCGCGACAAGTTCACCACTCTTCCTGAAACGAATGATCGGATTTTTGCAACGACGTTAAGGGCTGTCTGGCAATACGAGGATCAACCTTTCAGTTATCTCGCAACGAACGACAGAATACTCGAAAGTATGCTGCTGACGTTTGCCGAGAATTTCAGTCCTTCGGTTCAAACGACTTTATTCCAGATGGGCGAGGAGGCCCTCAAGAGCACACCCGAGATTTCGTCGGTGAACATACAGATGCCCAACAAACATTGTTTATTGGTCAACCTGGCTCCGTTTGGGATGGAGAACAAAAATGAGATATTTGTTCCGACGGATGAGCCTCACGGACAAATAGAAGCGACCATTACTCGCTAGGAGCAATGGTCGCTGGAAAGCTTCGCGAACCGGTGGGTGTTAGCGATTGAGCGTTGTCTTAAACGTCTTCAATACGCGATCCACGTTCTCCAGGGTTGAGTTCTCACCCATCAAACCGATCCGCCAGATCTTGCCCTTCATCGGCCCGAGGCCAGCGCCGATCTCGATATTGAACTCAGTTAGAAAACGTTTGCGCACCGCAGCTTCATCCACACCTTCGGGAACCGTCACTGCATTCAACTGCCACAGCTGATGTCCTTCCTGGGAGGCGAGCGAGAGCCCCATGTCGGCCAACCCTTTTTTCAAAGCCAAATAGCTTTGTTCATGGCGACGCCACCGGACTTCCAAGCCTTCGACCAGCACGAGACGGAGCGCTTCGTGCAAGCCATAGTTCATCGTGATTGGGGCAGTGTGATGGTAAACCCGTTCCTGACCCCAATAAGAGGAAAGTAAGTTTACGTCGAGGTACCAGCTTTGGACTTTGGTCTTGCGCGTGCGCGCGACTTCCAGCGCGCGGGCACTCATAGAGATGGGAGCCAGCCCCGGAGGACAGCTCAAACATTTCTGTGTCCCGCTATAAACTGCGTCGACGTTCCAATCATCAATCCGAACGGGGCAGCCACCAACCGAGGTCACGGTGTCGATGAGGAGGAGGGCACCGGCATCATGGGCAAGCTTCGAGATTTCTTCGATTGGAGTAAGCGCTCCAGTGGAAGTTTCCGCATGAACGACGGCGACGAGTTTCGGTTTGGAAACTTTCTTCAGGGCGTCAGCGATCTGTTGGGCTTCGATGATTCTACCCCAGGGAGCTTCGACTTTCGTCACCTTCGCGCCGCAGCGCTCAGCCACGTCAACCATGCGGGTTCCAAACACACCGTTCACGCCGACGATCACTTCGTCACCGGGTTCGATGAGATTCACGAAACAAAATTCCATTCCTGCGCTGCCAGTTCCGCTGACTGGAAAGGTCATATCATTCTTCGTCAGCATCACTGCGCGAAGCATGCCTTTGATCTCTTCCATCATCTGCACGAACACAGGATCAAGATGACCGATGAGAGGCTGAGACATTGCCTTCAGGACGGAAGGAGCAACGTTTCCAGGGCCAGGTCCAAGCAAAAGTCTTTCCGGCGGATGAAACTGAACGGGAATATGCATTTCGGACCTTAGAAAAAATTTAGAGCTCCAGCAAATGAATTTGTCGCGCTTTGCACGGCAAGAATTTGAGGGCTGGGGCGGCGGAAAAGACGAGGAGAGACAATTGGGTGCCTCCGATAGGACTTGAACCTATATTAGGCGCATTCTCGTCGCTGCTAACATTTGCTGCGTTGTGCTGTTAACTGCCCCTCTTTATACCAAAAATATTCAATAACCACACGGGTATAGTCGCATTATTGTGCAGCTACGAGCAGTAAATTTTGTGCGAAGCTGTGTCGAATCTAACTAACTGTGCGATGAGTCAGCAAAAAAGAATGTTCCTAAAGTCTGAATTTTCTCCGGAAGATTAGAAGCCTTCGGAAGCCACTCGCGCTTTGCCAGGACTCAGCGGCGCAAATTGGGATGAAGCAGAGAGTTGGACGAAATAACACCTACGATGCGGGCTCATTGTTCCGAACTTGATTTTGTTTTAAGCGCTTCACCAGGTCGGCTGGTGCTCGAAAAATGAATTCTTTACCAACCACGCGCTTCTCCAGAAGGTCGTGGTTTGCCAATTCAAGCAAATCAGTTCTTGCCGTTTGATACACGATCCCATGTCTCCCCCGGTGCTCGGCTACGGTGTAACGTTGCCCTGGATGTTTCATGGCATGTGCCAGCAGTCCTTGTTGGCGATGATTTGCCCAGTCTATGCCATCAATAAGCGTCCTCGTTTCTTCGATCTCTTGCGTTTTTTGCTCGATGTACTCATGCAGCCCTTGAACGGCCTTGCGAATAACGTCTGTCTGATGGATTAAGAAATAGGTTAAATCGTTTTCATCTGTTTCGGTGTGAAGAAAAGCCATTCCATATTTCACCGGGGCTTTTAAAATGATTTCCGAAATAGAAATGAACTCAAAAAGCCAAAAACCATTTCGCAACATTGACCAATAGAACAGCGCTCGCGCGGTTCTTCCGTTCCCATCAATAAACGGATGGTCATATGCTAGCCAAAAATGAAGAATGACCGACCGCACGACAGGGTGAATAAAGAAATCAGGTGTTTCGCCGTTGGCGAACCGGCACATCGCGTCCAAGCGCTCCGGTAGCTCTTTAGCATCAGGAGGCACATGAAATATATTTCCTTCATGGTCCGAGACATCAATCATCTCATCGGCCCTTCTAAGGCGGCCCGCCGCGTCAGCTTTGTCTAACGCTTCTTCCCCAACCATTCGGTGAATCTCTAAGACTAGATCTGCCGTTAGTGGAGAATCTTTCAACTGACGAATTCGCTGCATTGTCAGAAAGTTGTTAAGAATCATCCGCTCGCTCTTGTCTCTGGGCTTACGCCCACTACTCAACATTTCTTTGGCAACCTCTCGGGTAGTGACAGCCCCTTCCAGTTGGCTGGAGGTAATCGCTTCAGCGATTAAGGACCTCATAAGATATCGATCTCTTGTCTGAGGGTTGGTGACAGGCTCTGGTATGATTAAGGTGCCTCCTCCCTTATCAATTTGATGAAGCTGTTCAACCACACAATCGGGGACATTAAACGTAAATGATGCTCCTTTTTTATCGAGCAGTGGCGTCGCGCGCCCCTGTCGGTGCATCTTTATAGCCAACCACCACTCTTCCAATTCCAAACCAGCAGGAGGAGTTCGATGGCGCAATTCGTTCCAGTGAAGATAATCGCGGCGAGCTTTTGCACTTGAACCAATCCTAAAAATTTCGCCGAGCCGGTTGTTCTGAGAAAATTTGTTCATCAGATCCATCCACGGAGTTGGTGCCTGAGGAATCTTCATCTACTAATAACCTACTAAAATTAACTAAATTAGTAAATGGGTTAAATACTAATTTAGCATTCATTAGTAGTTAATTAGTAAAACAAGATTAGGGAGGGGGCGTGGTACACCACACCTAGTCGTTTGAAAAAAACCAAGCTGGAAACACAGAGCCCGTCAAAGCCCCTGAGGTGAAACCACAACCAAAGATCCCCAAATGCAAAAATTCCTGCAAAAGCGTTGATTGGGATTTTCGAACTCGTGTTCCACGGAAATCAGTGAGCACCAATAATTGCGCTAACTGTAGAATTTGGGCGCTTGAGGTTCTCTTAGTAGAGGCGATAATAAGCGTAGTTCTCGCTTTTGCTGTAGATTCTTCGCCTCTGCTTTCCGGTGTGTAATTACATTTTGGAATTTCACTTTGGAGGTGCGGCTTGCAAGGGAAACTTCGTTTTGCTCAGTAGAAATGGTGCATCCGATAGGACTTGAACCTATAACCTTCTGATCCGAAGTCAGAAGCTCTATCCAATTGAGCTACGGATGCAACCGAGGGAATATTCAAACACAGGCGCGGAGAAAATCAAAAGGCATTTTCCAGTGAGTTCCCTGGCGTCAGGAATACCGCGAAAAAAAGAGGCGCATGCTTTCGCATGCGCCTCGTGAAATAGCTTAGAGCTTATGCCTTGGGCTGATCCTGATTCGCTTCGGATCCGGAACCGGAGTCCAGATTGTTTTCGCCAGTCTCCTGGAGATCTGCAATTTCAGCTTCAGAGAAACCTTCTTCGGATTCAGTTCCTGCTTCGCCTTCAGCAGATTGAATCGCCTCAACCGGTTGATTCGGACGGGCAGCTTCCAATTCAGCGACCTTGGGCTCGATCGTCTCTACGCTGGCGTTTGGAACAGTTCCAGCGGTGGCACCGGGAAGCTTCGGCTCGCGCTTCTTCGGCTCTGGACGGGGTTTCGGCTTCTTGGCTGTCTCCAGGACGCCATTGGCGAACTCGATAACATGCCCCTGATGCACCAGCCAGTGGAGGTCCCCAATGATTGCTGTTTGTTCAGGAGTCGTGGTGCGAGCAGCCGCTTCGCCTTCAGCGGGTGCTGCTCCGGGAGCAACCAGCGGGCTTGGGGCGAGTGTTTCAACCAAATCGCGACGGGTAGCCTTGGGATGCGCGGAGATATACTCAACGATCTTGCGGATGCTGTCGGAAACCGGGGTAGTATCCAGATCAAGGTAATGCGGACGTGCCACAGCGACATGAGTCACGTGCTTGTTTACCTTGAAGAATTGCAAACCGTGCGAAGCAAACTGCTGGCTCAGGTATGTGACCAACTTCAAAGGAAACTTCTGTTGATCTTCCCAGGCGTAGCGTACCAGGCGTCCGAGAGCTGCCGAAGGCAACTGGCGACTGGCCTGTCCACTGATCGTTTGTGACTCAACTTCTTTGATGATGTTCGGAAGGTGAACAGTGCGGAAATGTGCGTCCAGTTCTTCGCGACTGTTAAACTTCTTCACTTCAGCTTCGGGCACGTTCAAGGTCGTGTATTCCGTCTTGAAGCTCTGATCTTCGATCCACTTCTTCACGATGGCTTCGTCCTTCACGATTTTCACGCGGGACTTATACATGTCGAATGCCATCCGGGAATAACGTTCCTGGTGCAGCTTGCGGAGCTTGTTCTGGTAATCGTGATAGTTTGGCGGCCCTAGAATGGCACCGCTCATTCCGCACTGGGCGACGAAGGTGTAAACACCCTTTGGTGGATCAGTCGGAATCTTTTCCGATGAATAGAAAGTATCGAAATGCTTGCCGAGCACGTGACCGATGGCTTCGCCTTCAGTGAGCCAGAGCGAATCATCCAACATGCAGAGGTATAAAGGCTGGAGAACCTTGCCTTCTTTTTTCACGACCTCGAATCGGACCTGCTGGCGTTCCGGTTTTTGGAGAACGAGCTTGGCGATTTCGAACAATGGATACGCACGACCAGTCATCTTGATCTGACGAGCGATGGAATCGACCCCTTTGTCGTCCGGCACCAGTGTGACATTAATCTGCGGCAGCGGTGCTGGCTCGCGGCGTTCTACGTTGCGATCTGGACCATCGCGAAAATCACGACGCGGACCTCCGCCACGATCCCCACCACCCGGGCGAGGTCCACCTTGACCTGGACCCCCAGGGCGAGGACCGCCGAAGCGACGTTCGCCGGAAGGACTTCCTCCTCTGCCACCAGGACCTCCCGGACCACCCGGGCCCCCTGGACGTGGAGGACCTCTGCGGTCCCCACGGTTATCCCGGCTACCACCACGGCGTTCGCCGCGGTCGTCACCAGAGTGGCTTGCATATTTGTTATAAGAGGGCGATTCCTGAGCCCAGGAGGGCAGGAACAGCTTGTCCAGATTGAATTCAGCTTCAGTGCTCATACGTCAGGCAAATGCCTCGAAAAAGTGCGCAAACTTAGAATGGAACGGGTCTCGGAGGATTGCAAGAACAGGGTTCACGCGTCAATCGCCAACGATAACGACCGGTTATCAAGGGCCAGGTTCGATCGTGAGAGCCGGCGAGTTCGTGACCGGCGCTTGATCCTCTCTTATCTCTTTCCCGCCAATATACCGCTCAAGCAACGCACTCATCCCGATTTGCGCCACAATCAAAACGCCTACTGTTTCCAGGTCTTTCTCTGTTTTGACGTTTTCGAAAATGCGACTTTTCACCCCTAACTCTCTTTCATAATTTCGCTTGGGATAACGCTCACTCGTAAACTTTGCTTTGCCGAGGGTCACTTCGAGATGATCAATCCCCCCAAATTGAATTCTGGCGGAGGGCTGATTGGTGGATGGACTATTGGTTGAGCTGACTTGGCCGGGCAGAGGGATTTTCTGGAAGGCGTCTGTATTCTTCCGTCCCTCTTTATCTTCTACGACATTCAGTTCGGCAAGATCCACCCTGACTTTATACAAATGGATTTTGTTTTCGCGGGCGGCTTCGGGATCGAGTTCGAGGTAGAGCTCGGGCAAATAAACGAAGGTTCCGCCGCCGAATTCCGGTGGATTGGTAAGCCTCACGTCCAGCAAACGGACGGTCCTGTTACGCAATCCCAGTTCGAAGGAGCCGATTGTTGTCTGCATCCCCGTCTCAGCGGTAAGTCGCTTTTCCGCGAGCGACCTGGCGACAGGATCAATCGCGAAGATTGCTGCGATCGCGAGTAACACCAGTATCAGGAGCAGGTAGATGGTCCAGCGCAGGAGTTTTTTCATACCGCTGGTGGGACGCTTGCGCCGGGTTGAATCAGGAAGAAGTTCTAAGTCTCGACATCCTCGGGGCGCACCTCGAGGCACTCGTCGTTATCTTCCCAAATCAAGGCAGGATAAAACTCGGCCAACCGGGGAACGATCCGTTTACCGGCCATGGCTAAAAGAACTTCTGCGCGTTCCGCTGCCTCTTCGAACACTTCCTCGTAATCTTCGCATTCGTTTTGCTTGGCCTCATCCCAGTGTGCGACCTCATGCACCGGTTCGTATTCCTGCGCCCAATTGCGAATGGAAGGTTGCAAATCGATTGGAATTGCTTCGAATGGAACTGAGGTGCCCGTGCAATGAGCACAGGCCAAACCGGTCTCCAATACGTCCCTTGTAAAAACAGGGAGCAACGGTGCGCCGCAACAAGGGGACGGAGTGAATGTTCCCGGGGAGGTGACAAGTTTCTTGGCCCACAGTTCCCGCTCCTGAGCGACCTGCGCAGCAAGACGGTACGAACCGATCAAAGGATGAGACATCCTCCAGGAACGGCTTTGCAGTTGACCGAGAGTTTGGGCCATCCATCGCGCAAGCGTGAGGTCATCAAACTCGCGAAACACGGCACTATACTCCTGCCACAGGTTGTCCATCGGCGATTCCGGCGGATTCGTCATTGGAGCAAACATGCCGCGACGAAGCCAAAGTGCAAGGTTCATTTGGCCGGATACCTTCTCGCGGCAAGTCCGACTTCGACTTGCGTGAATTAGTCGCGTAAAAAAATGGGAACTGCCCGAGCTACCTAAAGTATTGGTGCTGAATATTCTGGGTGCCATTCATCCGCCGCAATGTGGGGCAAAACCCAGTGCGTTCACCATTCGAACCTTCGACTGCCGTCCAGAGTTTCAGACCCACAATCCCGCCCAAAAAGGCCTTTATCGTAACAACCCCTGCAAATCAGGGGTCAAAAACCCTTCCCAACATGCAGAATGTGGGGTCAAACCAATCGCGTTCGCCATACCATTCCCGAGAATGTGGGGTCGAACCAATCGTGTTCGCCATACCATTCCCGGGAATGTGGGGTCGAACCAATCGCGTTCGCTATACCATTCTCGGGAATGTGGGGTCGAACCATTCGTGTTTGCCATACCATTCTCGGGAATGTGGGGTCAAACCAATCGTGTTCGCCATACCATTCTCGGGAATGTGGGGTCAAACCAATCGCGTTCGCCATACCATTCTCGGGAATGTGGGGTCGAACCAATCGTGTTCGCCATACCATTCCCGGGAATGTGGGGTCGAACCATTCGTGTTTGCCATGCCATTACGACGATGGGGCTTACCACTTTTGGGTCTGACAGGCCACGACCCCACCTTTTAGCCATTCGAGTGACAAGAACACAAAAAAAACCGGCACCCTTGCGAGTGCCGGCTAATTTCAAAAATAAATTGAAGATTACTTCAAGTCAGCTTCGTGCAGTTCTTTCCAGTCATCCAGGTTGTTCAAGTTGATCGCATCCTTAGGAGCGGAAGCGTCATCTGGAAGGTTGTTGGCAGTGAGGATCGATTTGCGGGTCGCGTCGTCGTGGTTGTAACCACGGATCGCGGCATTGATTTGATCGATGCTGGCTTTGTCGAGCTTTACGCCCGGCTGGCTCTTGATCCAGGCTTCGAATTGTGGATAGGTCGGGCGGCTGCTCTTGATGTAGGCAATGACGGCGTCGCGGTTCAAACCGAGAGCGTCGATGACCATCTGGTCATAACCTTTGCCAGCGCCAGGGTAACCCGGAGCCAACTTTTCGCGGGCTTCGAGGGACACTTTCTGCCACAAACGCGGCAGGTGAAGAACTCCGAGTGGACCGGCCACGCCGGAACTGATTAATGGAACGATTTTGCTCATTTTTTATGTCTTAGTTAAAAGCTAGGGCGGTCACCGTAAGAAAATTGGAACGAACCGGCAACCGGTTTTTACGCGTAGCATCGATTTTCTTTTTACAGGCAAACCCTGACGTTGGCCGTTATTTGGCGAATTCAGGGTAGAACGGGTTGTGCTCCTTCTGCTCGCTAACGGTGGTCAGCGGGCCATGTCCTGGACAGATAATGGTGTTGTCCGGCAGGGTGAAAATACTTTCGCGGTTGGTGCGGAGTGCTTCGTCGTAGGAGATCGCCCCGCCCCCCATGGAACAGCAGAATAGGGCGTCGCCCACAATTGCCACTGGTTGCTTCAAGCCCGAGACTACATAAGTGATGCCACCTTTTGAGTGACCGGTGGTCTGCCGGGTTTCGATCATGAAGTTGCCCAGTTCGAACTTCTTCCCTACAGCAAACGGTTCGGTGCCTTCGATAGGATGTGCCTCGCTGGAGTAGGATTTGGAAATCGTCATCTTCTGGAGACGCGCGAGGTCCGCGATATGATCGGCGTGTTCGTGCGTGATCAACACCAGCTTGATGCGGAGTAAATGTTTTTGGGCGAACGCCAGCATTTCCGCGGCATTGGCACCGGTGTCAAAAGCAATAGCCGCTTTGGTCATGAGTTCGTAAACGAGATACGAATTCACCGTCATGTCTTCGAATACGGTGTTGAATTGCGCCAAACCATGCAACTCGTGCGAAGGCGGGTACCAAGCTTTCTGACCGAGCTCCACCAAAGCATTTTCCGCCAGCTTCAAGGGCGCAGCTAATTTGCGGACGATGGCTTCGTCAAACTCGCCACCCTTCACCTTTGTCAGATCTTCAACTGCGATGCCTGCGCTACCTGCCAAATCTTCATCCGCCAGCTTCAAACCCCGCTGGGCTTTGCCGATAATATCCGCGAAAGAGTCTTCGAGTGGAATGTTTGCCATGTGCGGAAGCTTATTTTCGAAGGCAGAAAAGGAAACAAAATTTTGCGGGCGCTATTTCCAATGGACCGAAGTGATACCGGGGAGTCCCGCCACCGCTGCCAGAAGTCTTTCCGGCATCTGATTCTCCTCTTTTTTATTGAAGCGCAGTTTGAAGGCCATCGTTGTACGCTTTTCCTCAAGGTTGTTCTCCATTTCGATCTGTTTGATTTTAATATCCAGGCTTTCGGCAACTCGAATGATCTCTGCGACTCGCCCACCATCGAGATTGGCGGAGACGCGCAGGGTGGCATAAGACTCACGCGCAATCATGACTTCTATTTTGCGCAGGAAAAAGACAGTCACAATACTGACGATGAGGCCGATTATCCCCAGGGAGAATTGTCCGCCCCCGAAGCAAAGGCCAAGGATCGTGACAAACCAGATTTGAGAAGCTGTCGTGACGCCGCGAATGAAATTCTGCTGATGGATGATGACTCCTGCCCCTAGAAACCCAATACCTGTCAGAATACCCGCTGCGAGCCGGGCTGGATCCGGATGCCAGGTCTGGCTGCCGAAATCACCCGCGAAACTCCCGCGGTAAAATTGTTCTGAGAGTATGGCAGCGATGGCTGAGGCAACACAAACGAGGACGATTGTCCGCAAGCCCGCGGGCCTCCCATGAGCTTCTCTTTCCATCCCGAGGATAAATCCGCTCGCGAAAGCGAACCCGACCCGCATGCCCATATCAGCCAAATCCAAGACCATTGTCTTTGGATTTTAGCTTTGAGGAGAAGGAATGGTGTCAGGGGAAATCCTGAACGCGAGATCGAGAATCCGGCATTAGTTCGGACGAGGCAAGGTACGCCAGCTTTTTACCATGCCGTCTTTGAGGGCGATCTCCGCGCGAACGAAATCGCGAGATTGGTAGTCCGTATCCAGGTAACGTTCGAGGAAAGATCCATGCTTATCGCGGGACTCGCGAAAGTTCCAAACGCGAGATTCCTGCAGATAACTCCCATGATAAAGCCAGCGCGTGATTCTGCCGTTTTCGTCTTCGCTTTCCAACACCTCAGCAGGCGCCCCCCACGAGATGTAGACAGCATCGGCCGGCATCCCGACTTTGATCTGGCCACTGTCGACAAGTTGACGCGTTTCGGGCGGAAGGTTGCTATATGATGACTGCTTCTCCTTTCGACGATCCTCAATGGTGCTGGTCGCGCAGCCAGCTAGAAACACACTTGAAAGTGCCAACAAAAACAGTTTGCTCCACATGGGACGGTCAGCCATTGCACCCGAAATTCGCCGACAAACGGTTTGCTGTAAAGTGTTCACGTGTCTAAACTCGCGCGTCATGAACTGGCTTGTTTTTGCTCTGATGACGGTTGTCTCGTGGGGAGTCTACGGCGTATTTCTTCATACTGGCCAAGTGGGGATGAAAGACCCGGTGAACGGGCGTTACATGGCCTTCCTTTACGTCGGTATTGCTTACTTTCTTGTGGCGGTGCTTGGCCCACTGGTGATGCTGAAACTGCAAGGTGGTAGAATGGATTTTCTAAGCTATCCACCGAAGGGCCTATGGTGGTCGCTGATCGCTGGGATCGTCGGCGCGATCGGTGCATTTGGTGTGTTGCTGGCATTCGGCGCCAAGGGAACGCCGCCGGTCGTGATGTCGATAGTCTTTGCCGGCGCTCCCATCGTGAACGCAATCGTTTCGCTGGGTATGCATCCGCCGGCGGGAGGATGGGGTTCCATCAAGCCGCAGTTTTATCTCGGCATTTTGCTCGCAGCTGTCGGTGGCTGTTTGGTTACGTTCTATAAACCCGGCGCCCCAGCTCCAGCCAAGCCACAGGTGGTATCGCAAGCTCCAGGACAGCCAGGTAAATAGGATGCCTGAACACTTTCCATCGCGGGCAGAAATTGAGCGGCATCAGTTGCGCAAGCTCAATGAACTGCTGATGGAGATTGTTCCTACGAATTCGTTCTACCGAGAAAAGTTGGCGGGAATCAATCCGCAGCAGTTTTCCGATCTCGCCAGCTTTCAGAAGCTTGTTCCCATGACCACGAAGCAGGAGATTGTCGCAGATCAGCAATCTCACGGTCCTTTCGGCACAAACCTGACCTTCCCCATCGAACGCTACACGCGTTTCCATCAAACCAGTGGCACCAGCGGGACCCCGTTGCGCTGGCTCGATACGCCGGAGAGTTGGCAATGGATGACAGAAAGTTGGAAGGAAGTTTTCCGAGTCGCAGGCATTAATGAATGTGATCGGGTTTATTTCGCATTTTCTTTCGGACCGTTTCTGGGTTTCTGGCTCGCGTTTGAGGCCGCCGCCCAACTGGGTTGCCTCTGCATTCCAGGCGGTGGCCTCAGCAGTGAAGGACGTCTTCGGGCAATTATCGAGAACGGCACAACGGTCCTGTGTTGCACGCCAACCTATGCATTGAGACTCGCGGAGGTCGCTGCGGAAATCGGCGTTGATCTCCGTTCTTCCCCGGTCAAGACGTTGATGATGGCTGGTGAGCCGGGCGGAAGTATTCCCAGTACACGGCAGCGACTGGAACAAGCCTGGCCGGGGGCGCGCATTTTCGATCATCACGGAATGACAGAGGTGGGCCCCGTGACCTACGAGTGCCCTGCGCAACCGGGAGTGTTGCACATTATTGAAACAGCTTACCTCGCGGAAGTTATAGATGACCAGGGAACCCCTGCTCCTGACAACACGATGGGTGAACTGATTTTGACGACTCTTGGCCGAACGGGTTCACCACTCATTCGTTATCGGACTGGTGATCTGGTGAAGCGCGGTTCAGCTGAACCCTGTCTGTGCGGTCGTCATGAAATGCGTTTGAACGGTGGGATCCTTGGAAGGGTGGACGATATGGTAATCGTCCGCGGCGTGAACATCTATCCTGGTGCCCTCGAGGCAATACTGCGAGGAGAGGACGAAATCGCGGAATATCGGGTACACCTCCTTGAAACCAACAATTTAGCGGAACTAAGTGTGGAGATTGAGCCGGGCGAGAAATGTTCCGACGAAGCTGCACTGGCTCGCTCAGTGGAGAAGAAGTTACAAATTGCGCTAAGCCTGCGTGTTCCCGTCCGGCTCGCGGCTCGCGGCAGCCTGCCCCGTTTCGAGATGAAGGCGAAACGTTGGGTCCGAACGACGTCTGCTTAACTCCCGCAAAAAAACTCCGAGGCGAACCTCGGAGCTCCAACACAAACACACCGTCTGTTTGAATTATTGGGTTAAAGTTTAAGCTTCGGAAAGCGCGAGTGAGCCAATGCTGGCGGCGCTGTGTTCCATTGGGCTGGAGACCCGTTTCAATGGGCGGCGATTCAAGATGATCGGGTTCATCGTGGCGCAAGCTTTCAAGATCGCTTTGCAATGTTCCTGGAGTGTTCCGTTGAAAAGATTTGCGTCGTTGAAGGAGAGGAGGCCCTTCAGTTGCGTCCGGTAGTCGAGCCAAAGTTCGGCCTGGTTGACGAGGGACAGGAGGTATTCCAGGCGAATGTTGTCGTTCACTGCGCGCAGGCTCTTGTAGGAGAGTTTTTTGCGAGTGCGAGACTGTACCACGAGGAGCAGTGCTTTTTGGGCTTTCTCAAACAGATCTTCAGCAGGGACGGTGTTTTTCATGGCTTCAGTCTGACAGAAATCAAACCTTTGCGAATAGAGCTGCTCCTGAAAGGTCTTTCGGGGAAAGGGACCAAGTTGCGTCGTTCCTTTCAGAGGAGCGAGTTCAGTGTGGACGAGGGCGAGGCTTCAGGGATGGAGGACAGTCCCTAATCCAAACAACCTATGATGTTCCTGGATCGCATAACGATCGGTCATCCCGGAAAGGTAATCGCAAATCGCACGATGCCAGCCATCTTTGCGAGCCCTTTTTATGAAGCGTTCACCAATGAGTTTCGGATGCTTCACATAATAGTTGAATAATTCTTCCAACATTCGCACCGCGCGCATGTTTGGCTCATGCACAACTGGATTATAATACAGATTTTTGTAGAGATACTCCCGGAGCTCAAGATTCATTTCGCGTCGGCGGGCGCTGTAACGAACGAGGGGCTTTGGCTGCAATCGCACATCATCCACTGACTTCACTTTGGCATCAGCTATGTGCTTCTCCGTGGTGGTGACAACATCCTTCACATGGCCATCGATCAGGCAGCGAATAATAAAGTATCGTCGGCTTTCTTCCGGCAGATCCCCGTGGTCCTTCTTGATGCGTCGAGTTGCTTCTGCCCAAAGGCGAACATCCTTGCAAAGTTGTTTATCGGTGAGCAGTCCCGAATCCAATCCATCATCCAGATCATGGCTGTAGTAGGTGATCTCATCGGCAAGGTTGGCCACCTGTGCTTCCAGCGAAGAGGACTTGGCGTCGAAGCCTTTCCTTCGGCTGGGATGATCGTAAGCGGTGTAATGCTTGATCAAGCCTTCACGCACTTCCCAGGAAAGATTCAATCCCTTGAACTTGGGATATTTCTGCTCGAGCTCTTCCACGATCCTCAAGCTCTGACGATTGTGCTCGAAGCCACCGTGCTTCTTCATCAAGCGGTGCAAAACCATCTCCCCTTTGTGACCAAACGGAGAATGACCGAGGTCGTGTGCCAGGGCGATCGTTTCAGCAAGGTCTTCGTTGATACGTAGCGCACGTGCGATATTCCGTGTGATCGCTGCCACCTCCATTGTATGGGTCAGGCGCGTGCGCAAATGATCGCCGGTACCATTCAGAAAAACCTGCGTCTTATATTCCAGCCGACGAAAGGCTCTGGAGTGAATGACCCGATCACGATCCCGCTGATAATGGGTGCGCCACTCTGGATCTTCCTCTTTGAATACTCGACCTAATGTATCCGCGCTAAATTGCGCATAGGAGGCGAGGGTGTCTCGCTCGCGCTGTTCCAGTTCTACTCGAATGCAAGGCATCGAAGGTAAAGATTACGAAGTGGGAGAATCCTGGGGCAATAACTCCTGCACGGAAACGCCACGCAGTTCAAACAATCGACGAATGGTATCTTCGATCAAGTTGTTTGGGCATGAGGCACCCGCTGTGATTCCGACCGTAATCTTGCCGCTGGGCAACCACGTCTCTGTCTCAACTTCTTCCTGCCGATGCTGATTCCAGTGCCTGATCTTGTTGTCCGATTCCATCATGGCCGCATTCTTGATGAAATAGGTCGGCAATTGTGATTCACCCATCTCGGCCAGGTGCGAAGTGTTCGAGGAGTTGTATCCGCCGATCACAATCAACAAATCCATTGGCTCCCGCAGAAGCTTCTGCAATGCATCCTGCCGGTCCTGCGTTGCACCGCAAATCGTATCAAAGAATCTAAAATGTTTGGCCAGCGTTTCCGTTCCATACTTCTTTTCCATGGCGTTGCGGAACCGGCGTTGCACTTCTTCGGTTTCCCCCCGCAACATGGTGGTCTGGTTTGCAACCCCTACTGCTTCAAGATGCAAATCCGGATCAAACCCTGCCGAATAAGCTCCTTTGAACCTCTCAAGGAACTGCTCCTTGTTTCCGCCATTCAGGATGTGGTTACAAACGTAATCCGTGTCATCCAATGTGTAGACCACCAGGTAATGTCCCGAACCATAAGCGGTCGCCTGTGAGGTTGTGGCCTTGGTCTCCTCGTGCTTGGCCTTTCCATGAATGATGCTGGTGACACTTTCCTTGGAATATTGGCGAACCCGTTTCCAGACACTCATCACGTCGCCACAGGTGGTATCCACCACAATGCACCCTTTGCCTTCAATCTTCTTTCGCGTGCTCACCTCTGTTCCGAAAGCTGGAATGATCACCACATCTTCAGGGCTCAGTAGGGCGATCTCCTCCTCCGTCGGTTTCGGTGAAATCGATTTGATACCCATATTACGGATTTGATCATTCACCTCGGGATTGTGAATAATTTCGCCCAGCAAATGGATCTGCTTATCGGGGAAATACTTCCGGGCGGCGTAAGCGAGATCGATAGCGCGTTCGACTCCGTAGCAGAACCCGAACTCTTTGGCCAATTTGACCGTCAATAAACCGTCTGCGGAAAGGACATGACCTTTGGCGCGGATACGTTCAATGAGTTCACTTTGGTAATGTGAAAGAACCAAAGCCTGAACCGCTTCCATCACATCAGGACGACGAAGATTAATTTTCTGCTGAGGCGCGACGGGCGCGGGCGTTGACATATGCGGCAGCACTGTAACATGCCCCCCCGCAGCGTCTAGTGAAGATTCCCCAGGGAGCGCTGGTGAAATTACAAGTGGTAAGATAAGATAGAAAACAAGGCAGCAGAGCGCGGAGGCGCTTGCCCTGTTCCGTGGGATTTGGTTCCTCGCTATTTTCGGTGGAATAGATTTTAGAACTGAGGGATGCGCAGTTTACCGGCGGTGAAGTAAAGCATGGTGATGAGGTATTCTGTGGAACGATATCCACGTGCCTTGCGTTTGGTAGCGCTAAAGACGCTGTTGAGTCCTTCCATGAAGGCGTTGGTGATTCCGGACTTCCAGTGACCAAGGATTCCGGCCATGTGGGTTTCTATCATGTTGGCCAGCTTAACCATGGAAGCGTAAAGAAAGGGTTTGTGCTGACGAGCTACCCACCGAACCCAGCGACACCATACCCTAAATCTATGACGAGCTTCAGTGGCGTGAGCAGATTCCCTGTAGATGTCCTGTAGTTTCAGCCGCATCTGGTAGGCCTTGGCGGTATGCAGTTTTTTGTCCTGGATCCAGGACAGTCGCTCCTGTTCCTTCGGTGTCAGATTTTCCGGATTTTTACGCCAGATCCATTGGGTTTTCTTTAATGATTTCCACACGCCTTGGGCCGCCTCCCGAATTTCCATGCGCTTCACCTGATCCACGGCTTCATTGGCATGTTGGATCACATGGAACTTGTCGAAGACCACCTGGGCATTGCGACAGTTTTCCGCCACCCCGGCCTGATAGGCTTTGCTCATATCCATGCTCGCCTGGGTGATCCCATGCCGATGTCCATTGTGCTTTTCAAAGGCTTCAATGAACTTTTCCCATGTGCTCTTGTCCTTGCCTTCGGTAGCAAACAGGACCCTCTTTGCCATCAGATCGGCAAAGACCGTGATGTAGTGCTGGCCCTTGCGCACGTTCATCTCATCCACCCCCACACACGTGGTGAAAGAAAAGTCCGCTTCCGGGTATGCCGCATCCACCTGGCGAAAGAGCATTCGCCATAAACGGGTGTCTGTCTCCCCCACCGTTTCAGCTACTTTGCTCATCGGCATCTCCGCCATCAGCAGTAACGCAAACGCTTCAAACTCTTTAGTGAAATGCGTGCTTAATCCTTCCCAGGGTGGACGCACCCGGAAGACATGGTCGCAGTGACGACATTTGCCTCGGGGCAATCGACAAGTAATCTCGCAGCGGTGCTGGAACACATTCAGATGTCTCCATGTCAGCTTCTCCGTGTGGTCATAACAAAATGCGTGTCCCCCATCGCTCTGGGGGCATCGGACTGACTCCCATAACTGCGGAGTCTCTCGGATCTCCAAAAATACCGTCCCACTCTCCTTCTCAAATCGACTCTCTACCACCTCCCATTTCATCCCCAATCCCAACAAATCTTTAAACATCTTCTCAGGCGTCATTCCCCACTAATTCCCTATCCCTCTTTCCAACTCCACCGAAAATAGCGAGGAACCGAATTGAGGCATACGAAGTGAGCTGCCGACCTTTGACAACCCCTGCGTTTATCAAGGTCAAAGGGCCATGGCAGATCGCAGCCACCGGCTTGCCCTGTTCAAAGAATTTGCGAACGAATTGGACGGCTTGATCGTTGCTGCGGAGTTTGTCGGGGTTGATTACTCCACCAGGCAGCAGTAAGGCATCGAAATCATCTGCGCTGGCCTTCTCCAATGGAAGATCGACGGGAAAGGAATCGCCCCAATTCATGTCTTTCCAACCTTTTACCTGTCCTTTCACGGGCGAGACAATAAGCGCCTCCGCTCCTGCGCTCCTCAAAGCATTGCGAGGTTCGGCCAACTCGCTTTGTTCGAAACCGTCGGCGACCAGGATCGCGACTCTTTTTCCGGCGAGGGACGCTCCGTCTTGTTTCATTCGATCGCCCGTTTGTGTGTTATGTCTCGGTTGCATAGTTTTTTGTAAATATCCGTAGATAAGGAAGCGTCGGAGCCAGCGCAACGCAATGGGCGGGGGGTGGCGTGGGGCACCCAAATTCGCTACGGTGAATCCCTGAAATTAATTCCTAATAAAAGTTCATTTCGCCCGTTATCACCATTGAAGGGCCGCAAAGCTCGTCCATGAACGACCAAAGGAAATCCGATTGGGTGCGCACTGCATTGGAACGACACGAAAGTTCGCTTCTACGCTATGCAGCGTCCATCACCGGCGATGCGGAACGGGCTCGCGATATAGTGCAGGACACGTTTGTCCGGCTGTGCGCTGAGGAACCCGCCAAGCTCGACGGATGCCTTGCGGAGTGGCTCTTCACCGTCTGTCGCAATCGTGCGCTGGACGTTTTGCGAAAGGAGAAACGCATGACGCCGCTGACTGATATGGATCTTGATGTTCGGGAAAGTGAAGAGCCTTCCCCCTCGGCCGCTGCCGAAAAGAACGAAACTGCCACCCAACTGCTCCGCCTGGTGGGCGCATTACCCACCAACCAGCGGGAAGCCATTCGACTTAAATTCCAAGGGGGCCTGAGCTACGCCGAGATCAGTCGAGTCACCGGGCACAGCGTCACCAATGTGGGATTCCTGATTCACACGGGAATCAAAACCCTTCGCCAGAAACTCCAGTCCGAAACCAACCAAAACCTAAGGAGGGCGCAATGAACTTTTCTCCCGATGATCCAAAACTGACGGCCTACGCACTCGGTGAACTTCCTGCCAATGAAGCAGCCGAAGTAGAGGTTGCCATCAAGAACTCGCCTGAACTGCAAACAGCAATCGCTGAAATTCGGCAAACGGCTGAGCTGCTTGAATCCGAGTTTGCCGCGGAGCCCGGGCCCCTCCTGTCGGAGACTGCCAAGGCATCTGTCGTCGCTGCGATTCAACCGGAAAACGTAATTTCCCTTCCGAACCGAAGCTTTTGGAGGACTGCCGGCCTGAGTGCGATTGCAGCCGGGATCTTGTGTTTGCTTGCATGGCAGTTCTGGGCACCGAAATCAAACGAACCGACATTCAGCGTCGCCAAAGCGCAACGGGTGGAGGCATTGGACGAGAGAAGAAGCATTTCCCCTGCGGCACCCAGCGTGCCGAAAGATGCTCCTGCGGAAATCCCGGCATCGCGGCCACAAACAGCGGCAACTCCGAAGCGTCAGGATGGCAAGGCGGTGGCAACGCTACAAAAACGCGAGCCTGAAGTTATGCAGCTGGTTGAAGCGGTGCCCGTTGAACGAAAAAAGGCTAAGCAAAACTTGGAGACGTTGGCGGCCAGCGATTCCGTGTCCCAAGTGGCGGGTCAGCCGGGGAAATTCGATAATTTTTTTAAAGAGAAAGCTCCCGAAGCATCTGGGCAATCAGTCGCAGCTTCCGCGCCGGTCGCAACCACACCTGCTTCGACAGCTCCGGAATCGTCGGTAGATAAACTTTATGCCCGCTCGCGTGCGGCTGACACCCGATTTTCAACCCCTGCAGCCCAAGGCGCGCCCAACCAGAACAGGCCAATGTCTTACGCGTTTGACGACGCTTACTTGAAACAGAGCGGCGCCAAGTCGGAATCAATCGATCGCCCCAAGATCAAGGTCACAGGGTTTTTTGGAGAGAGTGATTATGAGATTGAGAGGAATTTTGATTCTCTCCAGGGTGCTCCCCCGAAGTTAGACCTCGCGGAAAAAGAGCTTGCTGAACTCAAGCTCCGATATACGGACCGGCATCCCTCTATCGTGAGGCAAAAGGAGAAGATTCAGGCCTTGCGCAGGCAATCGTCCAACGAAACGGCTCGTTATCCGAAATACACCGAGAACGAATTCGAATCCACTGTTGAAAATCCACTGTCGACCTTCTCCATCGATGTCGACACCGCATCCTATGCGAACCTGCGCCGCTTCCTGAACGAAGGACGCATGCCTCCGAGGGCTGCAGTGCGCGTTGAAGAGATGATCAATTATTTCTCCTACGATTACCCCGAGCCAAAAGATGGCGAACCGTTCTCCGTGAACATGGAAGTGGCGAGTTGTCCCTGGCAACCGGAGCATCAGTTGCTGCGTGTGGGACTCAAAGGAAAAGAAATGGCCCAGAACAAACGTCCGCCGAGCAACTTCGTTTTCTTGATTGACGTGTCTGGCTCGATGTCGCCCGAGGAGCGCCTGCCGCTTATCAAACAATCCTTGCGCGTGCTGGTGAAGCGGATGACGGAGAACGATCGGATTGCAATCGTGGTCTATGCCAGCAGCTCCGGCGTGGTGCTCGAATCGACTTCCTGTGGGAACAAGGAAAAGATTTTGGAAGCGTTGGATCGTCTGGAAGCAGGTGGCTCCACGGACGGCGGTCAAGGGATCCAGCGCGCTTACAGTCTCGCGGAAGGGCACTTCATTAAAGGCGGCGTCAACCGGGTCATCCTCTGCACGGACGGAGATTTCAACGTAGGCATCACTGACCAGGCTGAATTGATCAGCCTCATCGAGCGCAAGGCGAAGAGTGGCGTGTTTTTGAGTGTCCTCGGTGTCGGCACCGACAACTACAAAGATGCGTTGATGCAAAAATTGGCCGATAAAGGAAACGGTAACTATCATTACCTGGACTCCGTCGAAGAAGCGCACAAGGTCCTTGTCGAGCAGATGAACGGCACTCTCGTGACGATCGCAAAAGACGTAAAAATCCAGATCGAGTTCAATCCCAGCAAGGTGAGTTCCTATCGATTGATAGGTTATGAAAAGCGCATCCTGGCCGCGGAAGATTTTAACAATGACAAAAAAGACGCTGGTGAGATCGGGGCTGGACACACAGTCACTGCCCTTTACGAGATCGTGCCGGCCCGGGTTGAATTGGCAGCAGCTCGCGTTGCGGTGGATGACCTGAAATATCAGCGCCGCCAGCCAGTATCGAAACAGCAACGCGTTACGGTTGTGAATGCCAGCAATGAAATGCTGACGCTCAAGCTCCGCTACAAGAAACCGGATGGAGACAAGAGTGTTCTGCGCGAACACACACTGCCGGATGCCAAAAAGAAATATTCTCAGGCGTCGAGCGACTTCCGTTTCGCTGCCGCCGTTGCGAGTTTTGGTATGGTGATGAAACATTCAGAACACAAGGGCGAAGCAAACTTTGGATCAGTGCTGGAATTGGCCAAAGAAGCGAAGGGCGACGATAAAGAAGGTTACCGCTCCGAGTTCATCAATTTGGTAAAGAAGGCGCGTGAGTTGAAACCGGGAGGAGAGGGGGACGAGAACTGAAGCGCTGGGTCGAAAACTTTGACTATGAACACGTACCATTTCTCACTGTTTGCTGCTCTCCTGCTCTGCTGTGCATCATCAACCCTATTGGGGAAGGCCGCTTACTCCCACAAAGGAGACATGGTGAGATCGGCCGAGATCATCGCTATCGTTGACGTAATGAAAGTTGAGGAAACCAAGGCCAAAGGTTTCGGGTGGACCTATAACGAAGTCGCCACTGTGAAGGTGGATCGCGTGATCAAAGGGGAACTCGCCGATGAAGCAAAACTTTATGGAAAGGAAAACTTCATTTGTGCGCAGGTGCGATACAAACCTGGTAAACATCTTCTGTTTTTGCGGCGCGACGGAGATCTCCTTGCAGGGGCTAATTGGCACCTGGGAGTTCTCCCGGTCAGCGATGGAGAGGTTGAATGGTTTGAAAGTGATAAAAGCATTCAGCTTAAGAAAGCGTCTTTGGAAGAAGTGATCCGAGAAATCGAAGGGATCCTGAAGAGTGATTGGCCCACCGTCGTTCAGCTGCGTCACGAGAGCCGCGGTCCCGTCCCGCTCAAGCGTGCTTTGTGGAAGGACGGCACCGTTCTATTCTCCGATCCTTCGGGTAATATGCGGGTCGGGACGGTCCATCATCCGTCGCCATGGAGAATGTGGAACGGTTTGCGGGAGGCAGGTTTTTTCACAATGGAGCGCGAGCATTACATTGTGCCGGATTCTGATTATGAAACCATTTTTGCCCACCAGGGAAGTGAGGCAAAGATCCACAGTTGGCATTGCAATCTGACCCGCGGTTTCGGAGGAGACATCGAAACAGATGCGGCTTATCGGAGCTTTGTGGAAATGTGGAAGAAAGCAGACGACGCGATTTCCCATCTGACACCGGAGCAGTCAAGTCCGCTTGAGGACGTGGCAGTTAATGGAACCTATCGAGGCTACGATTTAAGCAAGCCATCTGAGACACCTTGGCTGAACCCGCGCGAGTGGAGAACGCGTAAGTAAGCCCGCACGTTTACAATCCGCGCGCCGCGAGCATCCGCTTGTAGTAGCTGCTGGCGGCCTGGACTTCCTTCAAAGTTCCAAACGTCTCAACGACGCCGTTATCAATCACCAAGACTTTATCGACACGCTCAATGGTTCGGGGACGGTGCGCCACAATGAAGGTGGTGCGTCCGCGCATTAGCTCATGCAGGCTATCCATCACCAAGGCTTCGTTTTCAGCGTCAAGCGCGCTGGTCGGTTCGTCCAAAAGTATCACTGGGGCATTTTTCAGAAAGGCGCGCGCCAGGTTTAACCTTTGTTGCTCGCCGATGCTGAGGCGATCGGCACCTTCTCCCACCTGTGTCTCATATTTCTGCGAGAGCCGTTCGATGAACGCATGTGCATTTGCAGACCGCGCAGCCGACTCAATCTGCTCCCGCGTCGCATCAGGATTTCCGTAAGCGATATTTTCCGCGATGGTCCCTTGCAGGATAATCGGCTGCTGGAGCACCAGTCCAATCTGACTCCGCAAATCGTTCAGCGATAGTTCCCGGAGATCCGTTCCATCCAATTTAATTGTACCGCCATTCGGATCAAAAAAACGGGGCAACATGTTGAGCAACGTCGTCTTGCCGGTTCCGCTCGGTCCGATAATGGCAACCGATTCGTGCGCGTTGGCGATGAACGAGATATTATGCAGGACATCCCGCTTGCCATCGTAACTGAAGGAGACGTTTTCCACCTCGATGCGCCCACTTACCGGCTTCGGGAGCTTTCTTGGCTGCGGCGGATCGCAAACGTCATTTTTGGTATCGAGCAACTCAAATATTCGTCTGATCCCTGCGGTCGCTCCCGAAACCGTTGCGCCCACATGGGATAATTGGTTGAGGGGTTCATAGAGCAGTGCTAGATAGCCGAGAAAAACCAGCAACTGTCCGATTGTGAGTTTGCCTTTGATCACCTGGTCAGTGCCAAGCCATGTTAAGCCTGCGATACCAATGGCGAACACCACCGCGATCCCAAACCAGTAAACCAGTTCAGATCCGTGCTGTCGCATTCTCTTGTCTTTTGCCTCGGCGACCTGCTCTCTGAAACGCGCCTTTTCCTTCCCTTCCCGTGTGTAGCTTTGGATGAGAGGCATGGCGGCGATGGTTTGCTGCACAAGGGAGGTCACTCTACTATCGGCCTGCTGCGCGGCCGTCGTGCGTTCGCTCATTTTTTTTCCGAACAGGCGAATCGCGAGAATAAGCACGGGGACGACTGCCAGGGCGAACAAGGTAAGGAGCACGTTGAGCTGCACCATCACGAGCACCATCAAAAGCAGCGAAAGGAGCGAGGTGACAAAAGTGATCAACCCTTGCTGGAACAATGTTTGAAAGGCGTAGGTGTCCCACGATGCACGGTAAATTAAGTCACCTGAATTTGCGCCCTGATGGAAACGAAGTGGCAATTCCTGAAGTTTTGCGAACACATCGTTCCGCACCCGGGAAAGTCCCCGTAATCCGACTTTGATGGAGAGGAAATTCTGCAACGCGGAGAAGGTGCCCTGGCTGAAGTGAATAACGAATAGCGAGCTGGCCAGCAATCCCGCAAGAAAGGACGAACTCCAAGCCGGATTCAGATGGGCCAGCCAACCCGGGAGCGGCTTCCCCCCGAGGACGGAGTCGACAATGACGGCAAGCGGCCAGGGTTTGAGCAGGTTCAGCCCAATGCTCGCCAGCATCAACAGGAAAACGAGTGTCATCCGGAAGGCATCACCACGGAAGTAGTTTAATGCGCGCTGGACGTTTTTCATGTTGGCGGAGAGTAGACGCACGGCGCCGGTTTCTCACATAAAATTCTTATGGTCCGCAGCCTGCTGATCAAATCGGCATTTCCTAAACCGCAAAATCGCCTTTAAACGTCAGGTCTACAACCCGACGAATTTCAACCCCGCGCGAATCCAAAGTGGAATGGTAATCAGGCTAAGCGCGGAAGTTGCAATTAAAGCCCGGACAGCGGTGGACGGATCCCCTCCATAATGCCGCGCGAGGATTACGGTAAAAGTGGCGGCCGGCATGGCTCCTTCCACAATGATCACCCGCTTCAGTTCTTTGGAACAGGGCAAGTATTTCGCAAGGAGAAGGAAGAAGATTGGAAGGATGCCAAGCCTCAAGACGCAAGAAACCACGATGCCTTTCAAACCTGCAGACGAATGGAATTCCTTCAAATGGTCTGCAGTCATCGCACCCACCAGAATAATACCCATTGGGACGGCGCATTGCCCAAGCATCTTTGCTGTGATCAAAAGAGCTTTCGGTACATATTCATCACCGCCTGTGGCATTCAGAAGGAGAGAAATCAGGATCGCGATCACAGGCGGATTGAGAAATTGTTTCCAGCCTTTTCCGCTTTTACTGCCGAGCACCGCTACAGCCAAAGTCCAAAAGCAAAGTTCTACTCCGATGTTGTGTACAAACAATACACCCAGGGTTTCTCGATCGAAGAGGGTCGTCACGAGTGGCACTGGGATGTATCCCCAATTATAGATCCCGGCGCAGACGGCAATCGTGGCAACAGTTTTTCGGTCTTGGAACCTGGCAAACCGAGCCAGGAGCCATCCGACACCGATGCCCATTGCCACCGTGCCGAAGCCAACCAGCGGAGCCACTATGACATTGCCGAGGTTCTTCAGTGCATCGTTGTTCAGGATTGAGTGGAAAATGAGGGCTGGCGAAAGAACGTTGATAGTCACCTTGAGAAGGCTTTGATCGGCTTCCTCAGTCAGCCAATTCATCTTCCGCATCAGAATGCCGATGACCGCAATGCAAAAGACCGGCAATACGGCCAACATCACTTTGGCAGTCTCATCCGGGAGGTGAAAATTCAAGGCAGCGAACGGGGGAAGAAAAGAAAGGGTAGCGGTCATATATTTCCTGCGCAGAAATGCTCAGGCATAGTGCGGCAATCAATATTCACGAGCGCCGAGGTTAGTTGAAAATGGCAGCGGCTCAAGTTAATGGTGACAGGTGCGAGCGCGTCATTGAAAATTGCCGCATCTTCGGCTCGCCAGTTTGGAGGCCAATTGATAAAACCCAATTTCCAAAAGAAGAAACATGAGTGAAACGGTAAATTATCTCCAAAACGCCAAGTCAGTGGAAATCGGTACAGTCGTGAAATGCATACTGAAAGACGCGATCCACGCTGGCGCAAGTGATATTCATATTGAGCCGTGGGAGCACTCGCTGGTGGTCCGTATCCGCCTGAACGGTGTTCTTTCCGAGTTGGTTCATTTGCCTTTGGACTTGATGGAAAAGATTTCCGGCCGCTTCAAAGTTCTCGCGAATCTTGTCACCTACCAAACTGGCTTGCCACAGGAAGGTCATGCGCCGGCCGATCCGGAATTGGGCGGGGTGGAACAACGCATTTCTGTTTTCCCCACAACGCGTGGGGAAAAGATCGTGGTGCGGATCTTCGATCCGAGCAAGCGGAGCCTCGACCTGAATACATTGGGCTTCGAAGACGACACTCTTCAGACACTGGTTGACCTGCTGGCCAAGCCGAGCGGCTTGATTCTGCTGACGGGGCCCACCGGTTCCGGAAAAACGACGGCTATTTACTCCGCGCTCCATCATTTGGTACAGAAGCATGGCGCTGCCATCAGCATCGCGACTGTTGAAGATCCCGTTGAATCAGGGCTTCCGACGGTCGCGCAGGCGCAGGTCAACCTCGCTCAGGATTTTACTTATCCGAGGGCCTTGCGATCGTTGATGCGACAGGATCCGCAGGTCATCATGGTAGGCGAGATTCGGGATACAGAAACTGCGGCGATCGCCGTGCAAGCCGGTTTAACAGGACATCTGGTCATCAGCACGATTCATTCGGGCAGCACAGCCGGTGTCTTCGCACGAATGATCAACATGGAGATCGAGCCTTTCCTGCTGGCCTCCAGTATCATTGGCGTTATCGGTGTTCGCTTGATTCGTAAGAACTGCACTTACTGCTCGCAACCTTATGAGCCTGAGGCGGGACTAATGAAACTTCTCCCTGAAGGTTTCGCCGATAACGCGATGTTCCGCAAAGGAACCGGATGCGAACATTGCATGGAAACGGGTTTCAACGGTCGTGCTTCCGTCACGGAGATGTTGCGGGTCGACCAGGTGTTTCGTGACGCCGTCCTGCAGAAAATGCCCACGCGCAATCTGCAGCAAATTGCGATTGCTCAAGGTATGAAGACGATGTGGAACAACGGACTGCACCGGGTTGAGTGTGGCGAAACTCCATTGGAAGAAGTGTTACGTGTCATCACGATGGATGATTTTTAAGGAATCCACCAAAATTTTAGTTTCGCTTTTCTGAAAAGTTCCCAAACGGCCCCCGAATGCAGTTCACCATGATACATGCGATTCTCGCGGGGCTCACACTCGTGAGCCTGTTGCTGTTGCTTTGGCAGTGGCTGGCTGGATTCCAGTTTCCACTACACCGTAGGGAACTGGGCACCCGGTTTTCACCGCCAATTTCTCTCCTAAAACCTTTAAAGGGTTGCGACAGTGAGACGAAGGCCTGTTTGCTGAGTTGGTTTGCCCAGGATTATCGCGGGACCGTGCAGATTCTTTTGGGCGTGGCTTCTTCTGCGGATCCGGTTTGCGTAATTGTGCGCGAGTTGATGGCCGAGTTTCCCGGCATCGACGCTGAACTGGTTTATTGCCAGGAACAATTCGGTCCAAACGCCAAAGTGTCCACGCTCATTCATCTGGAGCGTCTCGCAAAGTATGACCTCCTGTTGGTGAGCGATGCGGACGTCCGGGCGCCTGCTGATTTGCTGGCGAATGCGGTCCAACCGCTGGCAGATTCCAAAGTCGGGTTAGTTAATTGTTTTTACAAATTCGCCAATCCTTCCACCTATCCGATGCATTGGGAGGCCTTCGCGGCGAATGCCGATTTCTGGAATCAGGTGCTGCAATCAGAAATGATTAAACCAATCGATTTCGCTTTGGGTGCAGCAATGCTTTTACGACGCGACGATCTCGCCCAGGTTGGCGGCTTTGAAAAGCTCGTGAATTTCCTGGCCGATGATTATCAACTTGGAAATCGCATTGCCAAAACAGGCAAGCGCCTGGTCATTTCTCCGGTGGTGGTTGAATGCTGGGAAGCCCCCAAAACCTTCTCGGAAGTTTGGCGACATCAGTTGCGTTGGGCACGAACGATTCGGGTGTGCCAACCGGTCCCATACTTCTTTAGCATCCTGAGCAACGCTTCCATTTGGCCGATCTTCTGGAGTGGTTATCTGGCTTTGAAAATGACTTCGATTCAGGTCGTCTTCCTTCCAATTCTCATCTTCCTGCCGATTCGGATGTGGGTTGCACTAAACTCGACGGAAAAATTAACCGGCACGTTTACTCATTATCGTTATTACTGGATGGTGCCGGTCAAAGACGTTCTCTCCTTTTGTATCTGGGCGCTTTCCTTCACCGGAAGCACGGTGGAATGGCGTGGCGAAAAGTTTGAAGTGATCCGCGGCGGCGAGATGCAGCGGATCAATGGTTCGGTCGAAGCAGAAAAAGCCCTGCCGTTGCTAAGATAGCCTCGAAGTTTCGTGTAGATTGGTGTCGCAGGTTGTTTACAGTTGACCTATGCAGAATCCGATCATCGTTGCCCTGGACGTTCCGACTGTTGAGAAAGCGTTGCAGCTTGCCGAGGAGTTGGCTCCTTTCGTTGGCGCATTCAAAATTGGAAGCGAGCTCTTCACCAGTGCTGGTCCTGACATCGTTAAAAAAATCCGCGCAACCGGCGCTTCTGTGTTCCTTGATTTAAAGTTCCACGATATCCCGAATACGGTCGCCAAAGCGGTCGCTTCCGCAGTTCGTCTTGATGTTCAGATGCTCACGATCCACACGAGCGGCGGGAGCGAAATGATGCGCGCTGCTGAGAAGTCCGCCCAGGACACCGCCCTGCAGACAGGTCGCAACGCCCCTCTCGTCCTTGGTGTCACCGTGTTGACCAGCCTGGATGGAAATGAACTTACGGAAGTCGGCCTCGACAACAACGTGGGCAGGCAAGTTGAGCGTTTAGCCAGCTTGGCTTCCAAATGCGGTCTGAGAGGTTTGGTCTGTTCTCCTTTGGAGATCGTTGGTCTGCGTCAAATTATTCCGCGCGATGTGCAGTTGATCACTCCCGGGATTCGAACCGGCAGCGACAAAGCGGATGATCAGAAGCGAACGCTCTCGCCAAAAGAAGCGATGGATGCTGGAGCCACCTGGCTCGTGATCGGTCGTCCAATCTATGCCGCCGAAAATCCACGGGCCGCCGCCGAGGCAATTCTCAAGTCGCTGCAGTGACATCTTCCGCAAAGAACTTGAACCCCTGATAGGGTGACCCTACGTTTGCCTCGCATGTTTGTAGCGCCCAAACCGCTTGTTATCGCCGGTCGTGAGTTTAGCTCCCGTCTCTTTGTTGGCACCGGGAAGTTTTCTGCGCCCGAAATGATGCGGGACGCACTGGTCGGCAGCGGCACGCAAATGGTCACCGTTGCCTTGCGCCGCGCGGATCTCACCGGCAAGCACGATCCCTTCGCGAACATACTTGATTTCATCGATCCTGAAAAATATCTCCTGCTCCCAAATACCAGCGGAGCAATGAACGCGGACGAAGCTGTCCGGTTGGCCCGGTTGGCCGTTGCTGCTGGTCTGCCCAAGTGGGTGAAGTTGGAGATACATCCCGATCCTCGTTATCTCCTGCCGGATCCCATTGAAACATTTAAAGCCGCAGAAATCCTGGTGAAAGAAGGTTTCATCGTTCTCCCCTACATCAATGCTGATCCGGTGCTTGCCAAACGGTTGCAGGATATTGGGGTTGCGACCGTGATGCCGCTCGGAGCCCCGATCGGATCCAACCGTGGAATCGAAACGCGCGCCCAAATTCGGATCATCATCGAGCAGGCTACAGTTCCTGTTGTGGTGGACGCCGGGATCGGTGCCCCCAGCCACGCCGCGGAAGCAATGGAAATGGGAGCTGACGCCGTGTTGGTCAATACCGCTATTGCCATCGCGAGCGACCCTGTCCGGATGGCGCACGCCTTCAAAATGGCGGTAGAGTGCGGACGCACAGCGTACGAGATTGGCATCGCACAGACGCAGAACATCGCCAGCGCCACCAGTCCTTTAACTGCCTTTCTTGATTGAAGATGAAGACGCTTTCGAAAGCTCGAGTTCAGAAACTGTTATCCTCAGCAGCCAAAACACGTGTTCTTGTAGTGGGCGATGTCATGCTGGACCAGTTTCTCTGGGGACACGTCAGCCGCATCTCTCCGGAAGCGCCCGTTCCGGTCGTTGAATTCGAGCGAGAAAGTTTCATGCCCGGGGGAGCCGCGAATGTCGCTCGTAACCTGGCCGATCTCCAGGTGGCGACTGAGTTGTTTGGGGTTGTCGGAAAAGATGATGCCGCGAAGAAGCTAAAAGCTATCCTCACAAAGCAAAACATTGTCTGTGACGGAGTCCTGCCGATCGACCAGTGCGTCACAAGTGTGAAGACTCGTATCGTCGCGCATCAGCAGCAGGTAGTGCGCGTGGACCGGGAGACGAAGTGCGCATTGAACGACAAGGCTGTCCGCAGGTTGTTGGATAAAATTGAAGCGCGCCTTCCGGAGATCGATGCGGTCATCGTGGGCGATTACGGTAAAGGAGTTGTCACCCAAAACCTGTTGGACGAGTTGAAATCGCTTTGTCGGTTGCGCGGGATTTGGCTGAGCCTGGATCCCAAGCCGACGCATAACATCAATCTCACCGGGCTCTCGTTGATCACACCAAACCGCAAGGAAGCGTTTGAATTCGCGAAGATTCCTGATAACACGCGCACTGATGATCCGATGAAGGATCTAAATCTTCTCGCCGTCGCGAACAAGCTGTTGAGCGATCTGCAACCGGCGCTGCTTCTCATCACATTGGGAGATCACGGCATGCTGTTGTGCGAACGTAATAAGCCGCCGTTTCATATACCCACCGTCGCCCAGGAGGTTTTCGATGTTTCGGGGGCAGGCGATACCGTGATTGCTAGTTTCACCATCGCCATTGCCGCGGGGGCACTTCCAATCGAAGCCGCCATCTTCTCCAATCACGCCGCTGGCGTGGTGGTCGGTAAGGTAGGCACCGCTACTGTGACTCCAGAAGAATTGCTAGCCAGCTTCCGGTAAGCCGATTCGGATCGGTGTTAACCACGGGTGGACATGAATAACGGACCGCGGCTGTGCCCGAAGGATCCAGCCGCAGCACGTTGCATCGGTAGTCAGCCTCGATCACTCCTATCTCCCACCCCGTTTCCATCCGCTGCGGCTGGTGCTTCGCACACAACCGCAGTCCGTCCTTGCGGCTACGCCGCCCTGGGTTTATCCGTGTCCATCCGTGGTTAAAACTTTTCTGATTTAAGACAAAGCAAACCGATGAACATTACCAATCTTAACGAGGTCCCCGCCTTCACCACCAAGGACGGATCGGAAATCCGGGAGCTTTTGGCGCATCGCAACTCCTCCATTCGCAACCAAAGCCTGGCCGAAGCACGGATCCCAATTGGCGGAAGCACCCTCGAACATTTCCACCCGAAAGCGGAAGAAATCTACTTCATCACCGCCGGGTCAGGAAAAATCAGAATTGAAAATGAGACCCGCTCAGTGAAGGTTGGTGATGCCATAGCGATTCCTCCCGGCTTAAAGCATAAGCTGTGGAACACCGGTGGAGGTATCTTAGCGCTACTGTGTTGTTGTGCTCCAGGTTATGAGCACGAGGATACTGTGATTACTGAAAATGAAACCAACTAGCATTCGCCTTTTTGTTAAGCCCTACTGTGGATGGTGCACCGAAGCCAAGGATTGGCTCGACGAACGCGGCATCAAGTATGATGAGCTCGATGTGATCTCCGATGGCGGTGCGCGCAGGGAAATGTTGGCCCTTTCAGGACAGACGCTGGCACCGGTCATCGATGTGGATGGCGAGATTTTGGCTGACTTTGATACCGGACAGTTGGCAAAGTTCTGGAAGCAATTTGAATGAGCTGCACCGACACCCCTTTAAAGCCACGTCCCCGCCTGCCTGAGTGGCTGCGGCTGAAACTCCCCACGTCCGACACGTTTGCGCATACACGTTCGCTTCTTGATGAGTTGAACCTGCATACCGTTTGCGAGAGCGCAAAGTGCCCAAACCACTGGGAATGCTGGAGCAAAGGCACCGCGACGTTCATGATCGCCGGGGATCATTGCACGCGCGCCTGTAAGTTTTGTGCCGTCAGCACGGCGAAACCGTTACCCCTGGAATTGGATGAGCCCGCCCGTGTCGCAGAGGCAACCCGCCGCATGAAATTGAAGCATGTCGTCATCACGGCCGTGGCCCGCGACGACATCGAAGATGGTGGCGCCGAACATTTCCGCCAAACTATCGAGAAGGTAAGAGAGCTCAATCCGGGGATCATTATCGAGGTGCTCGTGCCCGACTTCCTCGACAAAGACTTTGCGATCGACGCCGTTCTCTCGGCGAACCCGCATATCTACAATCACAATCTGGAGACGGTCCGTCGCCTGACCCCGCACATCCGTCATCGCGCGACTTATGATCGGTCGCTTTCCGTTCTGGCCAAAGTAAAAGCAAAGCGAGCGGGATCCATTTACACGAAATCGGGCATCATGCTTGGTCTTGGCGAAACGGAAGAGGAGTTGTTCCAGGCCATGCGGGATCTGCGGGAATCAAACTGCGATATGCTCACGCTCGGCCAGTATCTTCAACCTACGTTGAAGCATTTGCCCGTGGTCGAGTTCGTCCATCCCGACAAATTTGCTGCCTACAAGGTGGCGGCTGAGGAATTCGGATTTGCTCATGTGGCCAGCGGGCCGATGGTTCGCAGTTCCTACCATGCCGATGAATTTTCTTTGCCCATCCCTGCCCTCTGATAGTTTACCGCAGCTAAATCCATGAGCGCCGCACCGACCGCACCGCATAGCCATAGTGATAGTCATACCCACAGCGAAAGCTGCTCGCATGAGGGCCATGCGCACTCGCACACGCATTCACATCTCCGTGATCTGGATTACTCGGTAGTGCAGCAGTGCATGCATTGCGGTCTCTGCCTTCCGACCTGTCCGACCTACGACGCCACCAAGCTTGAGCGTAATAGTCCGCGTGGACGCATCGCGTTAATGCGCGCGATTGCAGATGGCCGCATGGAAGCCACCAAGGAGTTCGGCGATGAAATGTATTTTTGTCTCGGTTGCCTCGCGTGCATGACCGCATGTCCTGCGGGAGTGAACTACGCCGAACTGTTTGAACACGCTCGCGCGGAAGCCGAAGAATCCAAGCGCCTCGACAATCCAAAACGCAGCCTTATCCGCAACGTCACGTTACGCTGGTTGTTCATGGATCATGGACGTTTGCAGGCAGTTGGTTTTGCCATTCGTTTGTATCAGCAACTCGGCTTCGAAGCGTTTTTCCGCAAGAGCGGAGTGATGTATCTCATGCCTAAACGGCTACGCGAATTGGAGGCTATGACTCCGAGAATGCAGCCGAAATTTACCTCTGACCTGGTGGCACCGGTAACCCAACCCACCTCCACAAAGAAGTATCGTGTCGCGATGCTGACCGGTTGCGCCCAGGACCTGATGTACAGCGATGTGAATCGTGACACGGTTGAAGTCCTGGCGCGAAATGGCTGCGAAGTGATCACTCCGATTGAGCAGAGTTGCTGCGGATCCTTGCATGCTCACAACGGCGAACTCGACATGGCCGCTGGTCTCGCGCGTCGAAACATTGATCAGTTTCCACCCGAGCAGTACGACGCGATCATCACCAATGCCGCGGGATGCGGTTCGCACCTCAAGCATTACACCAATCTCCTGAAGAACGATCCGGCCTACAGCAAGCGGGCGGAGCTCTGGGACAAGAAGGTAAAAGACATTCACGAATGGCTCGGACAGATCGGCATCGAACCGCCCATCGCGCGCAACCAACCAGAGCAAAACGTCACCTACCACGAAGCGTGTCATTTGTGTCACGGACAGAAGATCACCGCTCAACCTCGGCAGTTGCTGAAGGCAATCCCGAATCTGAAGCTGACCGAACTCCCTGAGAGCACCTGGTGCTGCGGGAGCGCGGGTATTTACAATTTGATTCAGCCTGAGATGGCGAATGATCTTCTCGATCGCAAGCTGAAACACATTCGTTCCACGCGCTGTCAGACGGTCGCCACCGGAAACCCGGGTTGCATGGCGCATATCTCGAACGGTGCGAGGAAACAGAATCTTCCTTTGCGCATCGCTCATCCGATTTCGTTATTGGCGGAAGCGTATCGCCGCACCGATTCATGATCTTGTGATCAAAGTTTCCATTGTTGAAGATGATTCTCCGTTTCGGGAGAGCGTCGTCGCATGGATCAACGGCACGGAAGGTTTTCGCTGCTTAGGTTCCTATCCCAATGGCGAGACTGCCTTGCGCGAGATGCCATCGAACTGGCCCGACGTAGTGCTGATGGATATCAATCTACCGCGCATGTCGGGCATCATCTGCGTTGCAAAACTGAAGGCGATGCGCCCGGGTCTGCACGTCATCATGCTGACCGCTTACGTTGATGAAGAACCGATCTTCGATTCTCTCAAGGCAGGAGCCAGCGGCTACTTAATCAAAAAGACTTCTCCCGCGAAGATCCTGGAAGCGATCAGTGATGTTCACGCGGGCGGCGCTCCGATGTCTAACGCCATTGCTCTCAAGGTCGTTCATCATTTCCGCCAGGCTCGTCCTTCGGACGAAGCGTTGAAACTGAGCGCACGTGAACACGAGATCCTGAACCTCATGGCAAAGGGGCAGCAATATAAAGAAATAGCGGAAGCCCTTTCCATCAGTCCTCTCACGGTGAGAACGCATATCCGGCGCATCTACGAAAAGCTGCAGGTCACTTCCCGCACGGAAGCCGTGTTGAAGTTTCTGGGTAAGGAGCCATAGGACAGCGGCTGTGTCTGCAAGACCAGCCGCAGCGGGCCCGCACCGTCTATCTGCCCTGATCATTCACACGCATCCTTGGCCTTCCCCATGCTGCGGCTAGGGCTTCGCCCAAGCCAGAACTATAAGATCTACGAACCACTTCGTGGTTATACCGCGGTCCGAGGAATCGTCGTGTACTACAGATGCGGTATTCGGTGTCCTTTATTTCTCTCAAATGACTCTATCGGTGCGATAGCACGCGCCGTTCACCCCGCGTAAGGTCATTCCATCCAGCCCTTCCATACCACTCGTCACCCGTGTGGTGTCGGGCTGTAACAAACACCTGTTAAACTTATGAAACACAAAACGTTCTTAACACAATTTGGCCTCCTCATGGCCTCAGCGACTCTTTGGGTCGCTGGTTCGGTAACTGCCCACGCCGGCCAGGGAGCGCAACCTTCCATTTGTAACCGAGCTTGCTGGGGAGCCCGTGCTCCCAACTGCGGGATCACCCAAATGGGTGGCCTCTCGCGCGCCATCATTCACCATACCGCTGGGTCTGGAGACTACTCGACTGATTTAGAAAACTCGAAAGTCCGGATGCGCGGGGTGCAAAATCTCCACATGGCCAATAGCGGCTGGTGCGATATCGCCTACCACTTCCTGGTGGACGCTGCTGGAAACCTTTTCGAAGGCCGCTCTGGTGCTATGACCAGCTTGCCCCGCGGTACGCACGATGCCGTTAACAACAACAGTTTCGGATTCACCCTCCTGGGATATTTTCACCCGCCCTATAACCAAAATGCGAACTCCACGATGCGGAATAGTCTCTATAATGTGATCGCCTGGAGAATGCCCTCCGCCTGGTCACCCTACGGCTCTGGCGTGTATGGCACTGCCACCGTCGGATTCCTCGACGGTCACCGCAAAGTTAAATCGACTGCCTGTCCCGGAGATGGAGTTCATCCGCTTTATATCACAGAAAACTATAATGGCGGCGAAGCGCGCAACAGCGTGAACGCAAAGAAGAACGGGGCCTCGACCGTCGCGCATGAGAACATCGGCGTTCTTTATAACGATGGATTGTTCTCCGCGAAAGAAGGCTCCTGGGGCGCGTGGTACAACCAGCTTGCCGGAGTATCGGCCATCCAAATGAATGGCAAACGTCTTGGAGCGTTGGCGAACGGCGCAGTTTACGTAAAGGAAGGTTTGCTCGGCGGCTGGACCACCCAAAGCCCAAGCGGTGCAATCCGTTTTCAACTTCACGGTGATCGCATCGCGGTCCTTTACGGCAATGGCATCCTGTCATGCAAAGATGGTCTCTATGGCTCCTGGTTTGATCAACTCGGCGGAGTTACTGACTTCCAATTGGAAGGTAATCGCATCGCGGTTCTGGCTGGCGGCGTCCTCTACGTCAAAGAAGGACTACAAGGCGGATGGACCACTCAAACCGGTTCTGGCATCGCCTCCTTTCAGCTCGCCGGCGATCGCATCGCTGCCCTCACTACCGGAGGCACCCTGCAATGCAAAGATGGACTCTACGGTGCCTGGTATAATCAACTTGAAGGCGTCACATCGTATCATCTCAATGGCAACCGCATTGGCATCGTCGCCGGACAAACGGTTTACGTGAAGGAAGGTTTGCAAGGAGCATGGACCACACAAACAGGGGCCGGATTTACCCAGGTAAAACTGCTGGGAGATCGCATCGCCGCACTGGGAACGGATGGAACACTTATCGCCAAGGACGGACTCTATAGCGGATGGTTCACGCAACTGGGTGGTGTGACTCAGTTCCAGTTGGATGGCGACCGCATCGGGGTTCTCTCGGGCGGAACAGTCCTGGTGAAATATGGATTGCAAGGGGCCTGGGTGACTCAAACCGGAAACAGTTGCAGCACCCTTCAGCTCTCTACGTGGACTGAATAATAAATCTAAGACTTAGTGGGTTGGGAACGGCGCAAACTTCGGTCTGGGTTGCCGGAGTTTGCGCCTCTTTTATTTGACCTTTCCGAGCACGTTCCATGCGGCGAATCTTCACAAGGTGGATCCGTTTCTTTCAGGTCAAACGACTGGAGCTTGAACTCTGGCGCGGGGAGAAATTTCAGCGCTACTGCAACAGGATCAAGTGCCACTACCTCGCTGAGCTGGAACGAACGCACAATATGGCGTTGAAACACCGCATCGACCGGATAACACGGGAACTGGAAGAGAGCGCCCGGCGAAAATGAGTCGAATCCGCCGGAGCTTATTCGTAGAATTGCATTCGTGTCCCCCATGTGCGCCAAAAGAGTAATCCTTATTCTGAGCACACTCTGTCTTTTGACCTGCTCGCTCTTTGCTGAAGAGGCCCCGGATGCGGCCGACAAAGAAACGGAATCCGAGCGCCAACTCGAACTACTCCAGTTATCGAACGCAATCGTTCACTCTCCCCAGTACACCCAGCGTTCCTGGAGCATGAGTGACGGTCTTCCCCGGAATGCCGTTCATTCCATCCAGCAAAGCAAAGACGGCTACTTATGGATAGGCACACCGGGCGGGATCGCACGATTCAACGGCATTCAATTCGAAGTCTTTTCTCCAGAAACAACTCCAGAGATTAAAAGTCCTTTTATTCGTTATCTCACCCAAAGTCCTGATGGAACCTTGTGGTTCGGCGGTGAAAGAGGAGGGGTGACGTCGCTCCATAAAGGTCGGTTTACCCATCATGCAATTCCCAAAGACACCCTTGTCCGCACCCTTTATGCGGCAGGAAACGGCGCGCTTTGGATCGGAACTACCAACGGTTTGGCGTGCCTGCAGGATGGTCATTTCAAGTGGCTTAACGTAGAGGACGGATTGCCTACGAATGACGTGATGAGCGTCTACGAAGATATTGAGGACACCCTCTGGATTGGCACCGGTCGGGGCCTCGTGCGATACGATGGCAAGGTTCGCGAATATTTTCACGGTCACTACTATCTGCCGATTGACCGGGTGCGCACCCTGTTGCGGGACACACAAGGGGCTCTCTGGATTGGGACCACGGGAGGCGGACTCGCGCGGAAACAATCGGGCAAGTGGACCTACTTCAAAAAAGCACAGGGATTATCAGACCTCTTCGTGACCTCGATCCTGGAGGACAGTCGGGGAGAAATCTGGGTTGGAACATTGGATGGGCTCTATCGTCTCGCAGGAGAAACATTTCACGCGCAACGGATGTCCGATGGCACTTCCTATGAAGGGGTTTACGCAATCACCGAGGACATCGAGCGGAACCTTTGGATCGGAACTAAAGAAGGACTGCACCAACTGCGCCGCCAGGAGTTCACCTCGCATACGCGACAGAACGGATTGACTCACAACAATGCCATGGCCGTTCGCGAAGACACGGATGGGAACATGTGGGTAGCAACATGGGGTGGAGGCATGAACCGATTGAATGGCGGACGAGTGACGCTGCACGACGCCACGAATCAGATTTCTGATATCATGCTTTCAATCTGCCAGACCCGCGACGGCGACTTGTGGTTTGGCGCAGATTACGACAGCGGCTTATTTCGTTTTAGACACGGAAACATCACTCGCTTCAGCACAGCGGAAGGATTGGTCAATTCAGCCGTTCGCGTTATCTATGAAGATCGAAATGGAACTCTCTGGATCGGGACGACGGGAGCATTGTACCGATTTCGGGAAAACAAATTCGAGCGGTTTACGACGGAACACGGCCTCGCCGGCAATATCATCCGCACTATCTGTGAAGATCACGAAGGCAACCTGTGGATTGGATCGGACCACGGAGTGTCGCTCCTTGAGAAGAAAAAGGATTTGAATCCAGGCAGCATGCCCTCGTTCGTTTCATTCTCTTCGTCCCAGGGTTTCCCGGCTGCAACCGTCGTCTCAATCTTCCCGGAAGACCGCGACACTCTTTGGATCGGAACCGAGGGTAAAGGGCTTTGGAAGATTTCCAATTTTGCCATCCATGACCTGTTGGCAAAAACAAAGAAGCGGAGTGTTAACGAACAAAAATATACCACGGCCGACGGTTTGTTCAGCGATACGATTTACGAAATTCTTCAGGACGATAATGGGTTCCTCTGGATGACTTCTCCCACTGGAATTTTCCGCATCAATAAAGATCAGGTTGGTGCATTCGATCGCGGTGAAGTCCGTGCTCTGAGCTGCGCTGCATTCGGACGATCCGATGGAATGACCAGCGTGCAATGCAATGGTGTTTCCAAACCAGCGGGCTGGAAAGCTCGAGACGGTCGCCTTTGGTTTCCAACTACAAGAGGTGTGGTGGTGGTGGATCCCCGGTCCATTCCCTGGGAAAGCACGCCGCCACCTGTGATGATCGAAGAAATCATCGTCGATAAGAAGTCGGTCCTCCGAACAGTCACCTACTCCCAATCGACTTTGAGTCCCATCGTCGTGCCACCCGGCAGCGATGAATTGGAGATTCGTTTTGCCGCTCTCAGCTTTAAAGCGCCTGAGAAAAATCGATTCCGCTACAAACTAGAGGGGATTGATTCTGATTGGATCAACGCGGAGTCCCGCCGTTCCGCGCATTACAATCGCCTGCCTCCCGGCAATTATAATTTTAGTGTGATCGCCTGCAACAGTGATGGTGTCTGGAGTGACGTCGGGGCGAAGATCGCCATTACCTTCGAACCGCATTTCTGGCAAACAACCTGGTTCCTCGCACTCGCAGTCATTGGTGCCGTCGCCAGCGTAGGTTCTGTCGGACGCTACGCTGCCTGGAGCATGTTGCAGCGACGACTCCGCCGCCTCGAACAACAACATGCCATTGAGAAGGAACGCACTCGCATTGCCCAGGACATGCACGACGACCTCGGAGCGCGCCTCTCAGAGATTCTGTTGTTGAGCAAACTCACCCAGGAACCCGATGCCAAGCCGACCGAGGTAAAATCCCGTCTCAATCGCATCTCAGGTGCCGCTAGCGATTTGGTCGACAATCTGGATGCCATCGTCTGGGCGGTGAACCCAAAGAACGATTCCTTCGACCGCTTCGTGTTCTATCTCTCCGAGTATGTGCCCCGCTATCTTGAGCCGACTTCCATTCGTTCGCTCTTTGAATTTCCTGATCCCCTTCCGAAAACCCCACTCAATTCAGCGGCCCGTCATGATCTCTTTCTCGTCGTGAAAGAAGCACTGCACAACGTGGTGAAACATTCTGGAGCAACGGAAGTTCGCCTTTCGTTGAAGATCGAAAACAACTCCCTCACGATGACGTTGGCGGATAATGGAAAAGGCTTCGAAACCACGGATCGCCCCAGTCAGGGCAATGGCTTGTTTAGCATGCGCGAAAGAATAGAGCGACTCGGAGGAACCTTTACCTTGTCGTCAACATCTCGAGTCGGTACGACGATCAATGTGACAATCCCGATTCTTGATTCGTTCCACGAACATTCCGTTTGATCAGTCCTACTTGCGTCTGGTCGGAGGTGCGGGCAAATCGAGAATGTCGAGGATCTCTTTTGTTTTCTCGAGGAGACGGACCACTTTCCCTTCCACCGCAACCGTGATCGTTCCCGCGGGCGCAGGCGGAAGCTTTATCACTAGATCTTTGGGCAGCGGACATGCTACTTCCCAAACCTCCGGCGGCATGATCTGACCAATGGTAACTTTCTTCTGCCAACCGGGTGGCAATCCTTTACCGCGCGCCACCTTTTTTGCCAATCCGGGAGGCAAGTTCCCGTGAGATTTGGAGTTCTCGTTCTGAAGATACCAATGGAAAACTTCACGTTCCTTCTGAGTTATCGTGATTTTGCCATTGGATTCGTGCGTTGCTGATCCTTTGGAATCTTTCTCAGGCGAGTGATCCTCTTTTTCGGCATGAAGCTTCTTCGATTTCGCGGGTGGGGCTATTAAGGTAGAAAGACAGCATGATCGATCCAACAAAAGCAGGACGACGTTATGACCTGCAGTTTAAGCAAGATGCGGTAGGGCTGG
>JBKJKE010000097.1:0-13570 GCA_046597605.1 Limisphaerales bacterium
GCTGCCGCCGCATTGCGCGGAGTTGTTTCTCCTCTTCTTGGCTCAGAATAATCACAGTTGCTGACTTGGGCATGCCTTATCTTTATTACTATCCGAACTTATGCAAGTAGATACTAGTTCCAATCAAAGCGAACCGCCGGCTAAACCACAAGAACCATCAATCAAAGCAAGTTCAACCGCTCCGGTGTCCCGACCCGTAGAGAAAGTATTGCTCAGTCATGCAGATCTCGATTTGCCACCCAAGCTGCCGTAGACGACTGGTCAGGTTCGGTGGGTCGTAGAACACTTTGTATATCTGGAACTCGCGTCCGTCATTCAGACGCCTGCTCAGGACAGTGGCATCAGGCTGCGGGAGTTGGTGATCGACCGCGGTCGAAGTTTGTTCATGTCGAGAATCGACGAAAAATACTCGTCCGCCCGGGGCAAGGCACGAGTCAACGAGTCGCCAGAAATCAGGAAAACGTTCCGGTGGAACGTGAGAGAGCCAAAAACCAAAGAAGACAACGTCATACTTTTCTCCGGGTTGCCATTCGAACAAATTAGCCTCGATGAATCGCACGGGAATCGGGGGAGACACCAGCCGTGCGCCAACAATGGAGAGCATCTCGGGGGAACCATCCACGACGGTGAGATCAGAGGCGAATCCAAGTAATTGCTCACTCCAGATACCGGTGCCGCAGGCGAGTTCCAGCACCCTGCCAGTGGGACGAAAGTCGGCCAAAGCTGAGGAGACGACGCGAGCGTCACTGAACCACCTGCCGTTGAGCTTATCTCCACGATCATATCGACCCTGGCGCAACCACCACTGATCGTATTCCAAAGCACGTGCTCGATAATACTCGAGTTGCTCACGCAAAGGGTCGATACTCTTCATCCGCGTTATGGTGAAATCACATCTGAAGGGACCTGTGCACCAGAACCAGTATCGAGCAGGTGCATGTCCAAGCCCCTCGCCGGAGTGCTTTGAGGGACGGGAGGCATCAAATCGGGTTCGCGGAAGGAAATGATTTTCTTGCGAGGCAAGATTTTCGACTCAGAAGATTCCAATAGGCCCGTCGACCTGTTCGGCCAATTTGTGAATGGCCGCATCGATCGAAACTCTTCAATGGTAATAGTGCCGGAAGGAACGAACTTGAAATCATCCTGAGCCGATTTCAGCTTAACGGTCACGACCTCGCCTTTCTCCAAAGAAAGCAGTTTGACGCTGGCGGGGGCTCGTTGAGCGCTGGCCGGGAAGAGTAGTTGAGAGAAGGAGACCGCAGCTGCGAGGGCGATGATGCTGGAGCGAGTCATTTTGAAATATTGCATCGCTTTATGTTCCGATTCTGCAAATGACCGTAGGAACCGGGTGCATTTTAGGCAATCTCTAAAACAGTGTCTGGAAAAGTGCTGAGATTTAGATCCCGGCACTCTGCAGAGTCTGCAAAGTGGCGGGATATGGGGGAGGGTTACTTCGGCGTGGTTTCGGACTACTTAATTCTCAGATTTCACCCTGAGAATCTCGACACCAGCTTCCTTTTTCAACTTCTCGAAAAACAGGGGCAATTGCTTGTCGAATTCCCGAGTGGTCAGCAGCTTTCTGATGTCTTCAGTCGCGTCGCTCAAGGGACGTTTATGGGCGGGAAGTTTCTCGTGCAGCTTGATGACATGAAAGCCGAACTGGCTTTCCACCACGTCGCTCAGTTCGCCTGGTTTCAAAGTGAATGCGGCGTTTTCAAAAGGTTTTACCATCTCCCCCCGTGCGAAGGTGTATTCACCGCCACGTTCGCGGGAACCGGGGTCTTCCGACACTTCTTTTGCTACTTTGGCGAAATCTTCGCCTTCCTTGATCTTTTCACGAATTGTCTCAATTTGTTTCTTTTTCTCGCCACGCAGGGTATCTGAAACCGGTCTGCCTGTAGATTTGTCGATGGTCGAAATAAGTATGTGGCTAGCACGAGCCTGCTCGGGGATCTCAAACCTGACCGGGAATTCCTCGTAGAATTTTTTGATCTCGGAATCCGGGATTTTTATCTCAGCCTTCAGTTCTCGATCCAAAACGGCCCGGCGCAATGCCTCAGAGAGGAGGCGTTCCCGGAAGGATGCTAAATCCATTCCGGAGGCTCGGAGGCGTTGGACAAAAACGTTCTGAGGAATTTTCGTTTCCACTTCGGCAAAGGCTTTGTCCGATTCCTTCTGCGCGACGGCTTTGTCGGCGTCAGTCGCACGCTTAACCAGGATTTTTTCGAATATCAGCTGATCCAGTAGATCGATCTCTGCTTTCTCACGTTTGGATTCCGGCAGCGCGGTGCCCCGTGCTGCCAGACTCGCTTTGTAGGAGATAAAGGCGTTTTCGAGTTCGCTTTGCTTCACCTCGAAGCCTTTGCCCCGGGCGAGAACTTTGTCAGGAAAAAGATCTTCGTCCGAAATTTTAGGCAGAGTGCGAGCCTTGGGTGCGTCCTGCTGCGAGGGCAGGGTGAGGGCGGTAAAAAGAGCGACCGCGATAACGACCGGTTTCCAGATTTTCATTCAGTCTAAATTAAAGTTTGATGACGCGGACGTTGCTGATGTCTTTGTCTCTCTTGATCTCTTCGAGCAACTCCTGGGGAGGAACGCTGTCGAGATTCAACACCGTCAACGCTTCGCCACCGGCAGCATCGCGACTCAAGCTCATGCTTGCAATGTTCACGCTGTGCTTGCCCATAAGGCCGCCAATGTAGCCGACAATCCCAGGTCTGTCTTTGTTGTTCATGAGGAAGACGACGCCGCTTGGCAGGATTTCGGTGGGCTGGCTGAATACCCGCACGATTCGCGGATTATTCGGTGAACCAAAGAAGGTGCCGCCGGCGGAAACGCGTTCTTTTCCGGCATAAACCGCGACATGCAACCATTCGTTGAACGTGACTGGCTCTTCGGACTTCTTTTCCTCGACAGCGAGTCCAGCGGCAGCCGCAGCCGCACGGACGTTGACGTTGTTCACATCTTTGATTGCTCCTGCGTGCAGGAACCCGAGCAAAATAGCCCGGGTAATAGGATCAATGTTGGGGAGATCCTTGGCTTTGCCGCCGTAGGTAATGTGGATGCGATCTGCGTTCACAGGCCCGATCTGGCTGAGCAGCTTACCCAGTTTTTCTCCCAGGTTGAGGTATGGCTGCACCTGCTCAAACGTCTTAGCGTCAATAAACGGCAGATTCACTGCATTGCGAACTTCGCCGGTCAAAAGATATGCGGCTATGATTTCGGCAACTTCGATCCCACATTTCTCCTGGGCTTCCGAGGTGCTCGCCCCGAGATGCGGTGTGAGCAGAACGTTTGGCAGCTTGCGGAATGGATGATCGGCCGGGAGCGGTTCCACGGAGAAAACGTCGAGGGCAGCACCAGCCACTTTTTTGGATTCCAAAGCAGCGACCAGATCTTTCTCTTCGATGATTTCACCACGGGCACAGTTCACAATGCGAACGCCCGGTTTCATCCTCGCAAACGCTTCAGCGTTGAGCATGCCGCGGGTTTGTTCCGTGACCGGCATATGGACAGTGATGAAATCGGCAGAACGATAAACTGCGTCAGTGTCCTGGACGAGTTCGACCCCCAACTGCTTCGCGCGGGCCTCAGTAAGGAAAGGATCGTAAGCGAGAACGCGCATCCCGAAGGCAAGCGCACGTTTGGCGACCTCACTGCCAATGCGTCCCATTCCAAGGACGCCGAGGGTTTTGCCATTGAGTTCTACACCCTGGAAAAATTTGCGATCCCATTTTCCAGCAGCCATCGAAGCGTGAGCAGGCGCAATGTGACGGGCGAGAGCTCCCAGCATGAAGAAAGTTAATTCCGCAGTGGTGACAGTGTTGCCACCCGGAGTGTTCATCACCACGACGCCACGTTGAGTCGCGGCCTCGACGTCTACATTGTCGATACCCACTCCCGCGCGACCGACCACGCGCAACTTCGGAGCAGCCTCAAGGACTGCTTTGCTGATCTTGGTTTCTGAACGAACGACCATCGCTTCCACATCTTTAACGATGAGAAGCAGTTCAGCCTCGGAGAGGCGTTTGTCGAGCACCGTGACTTTGAACTCCGGGCGTTGTTGGAAAAGGGCAATTCCTTTTGGGGAGATGGGGTCGCAGATCAGAACGTTCATAAAAGAGGCGGGAGTCTAGGAAACGAATTTTGTCTGGTCAAACGTTGAAAACGAGACCAACAGCGCCGGTTCTCGGCGCGGTTTAGCAACCAGTAATCAAATTTTGGAAGTTTATTGGCCGAGGCCAGCCATTTCCAGAGGAGCGGGAATGCTTTGCTCGGTCCACGTAGGACCGACACAACGTGGCCCCTGGGGAGTCCAGTCCAGGCGATCAATGCACATCAAACGGTTCTTCATTTCAAGATCCCAGGCGTGATAGACCATGTAGTCTGTTTTGTCGTCAGGGCCCGTCACAATGGAGTTGTGGCCGGGACCAATTACCCGGCCCGGTATAGTTTTTAGAACGCGAGGCCCCATCTCATTTCCGGAATCGGAGTAAGGACCCATCACGTTCTTGGCCACGCCGTAGTCGACGCCATAAGTTTCATTCTCGTAACATCCGCCGCTGTAGAGACAATAATAGAGACCGTTCCGCTTCCGCACGGTCGGGCCTTCCATGGTATGCCAGTCCCAGGTCTTGCCGTACATTTCGCGCTCCGCCTTGAAGAGTTGCCATTGGCATTTCGAACGGAGTACGACTTTTTCTTCACCAGCGAGCCGGGTCATGTCGATTAAGCGATCCACCACCAGGGCAGTGCCCGCGTTGGCTCCACCTTCTCGATCCAGGAAATCCCGCGCATAGAAGAGATACCATTGCCCGTCATCATCTTGAAAGGCGTGCCCATCGATTGCGAAGGGGCACTCGTCACAGTCTCCGATCAATTGGCCCACGTCCTCATAAGGACCTTCGGGCAGTCGGCTTTTGGCTACCCTCAACATGTGGCGCAAGCCGTCAATTGCAGTGGAGTAATAAAGATAAAAATGGCCTTCATGATAGGCGACCTCGGGTGCCCAGAAAGGTTTTCCGCGGAATTGAGGGGGAACGTGCAACGCGCCTCCAGAAAACTTCCATTCGACCATGTTGTCCGAGGACAGAACCGGGATGGCCATCTCTTCTCCGAGGAAATCCGCACTGCTGAGATCGGATTCCGTGACGGCATGATTCACTTTCCCGACTGGCCCCGTCCCCACGGCATAGTATTTCCCTTCGTGTTTCCAAACAAAGGGATCGGCGAAGTATTCGGAGTAAACAGGATTTTTGTAAGTCGGCATAAGGCAGTTCCTCGGCTGTAAACTTACACCTCCTTGTCGGATGTTCTACAGGACACCTTGCCGAGATATGGATGCGGGAAAGCCTGTCTCCAGAAACGTCACTTACATACCGTTAAACACAATCAACCCTTGAAGTTGTGGACCCATTGCATGGCGTGCCGCAGCAAATCAGTCCCATCTTCCAGCTTCAGTTTGTCTTTAATTCGGGCGCGATAAGATTCAACTGTCTTGATCCCAAGGTGAAGATCTTCAGCAATCTTCCTGGTATTGGAACCCCGGCCAATCATTTGAAAGACCTCCAACTCACGATCGGTCAGGCGTTCAATGGAATAAGCCTGTTGATCCCGTCTTCCGACCACCAGTTTGTTAAGCATACGCGCCGACATTTTTTCGCTGAGATAAATCTGGCCTTGCAGAACCTGCCGAATGGCCGTGAGAACTTTTTTAGTCGCTTCCTGTTTGGTAATGTAACCTTTCGCACCGGCTCGCAGGACACGTTCGGCGTAGAGCGACTCGTCGTGCATGGAAAGCACCAGGACCGGCAGTGCTGGTAGGTGGAGCTGCAATTCCTTGATCAGATCGAGGCCATGACTGCTCCGCAACGTAATGTCTACGACCGCAATATCCGGCTTCACTTTGAGGATTTGCTGCAACGCTTCGTCGGCGTCTTCAGCCCCTCCGCAGATGGTCAAATCCGGTTCGCGTTCGAGCAACAATCCAAGCCATTCCCGCACCAGGGGATGATCATCCACCAGAAAGATCTTCTTTTGCTTAGCGGAGGGTGTGGTTGTGCTCATAGGGTTTATCTAACTGAGAACTGTTTAAAAACGAACAAATAACAATAGTCCCGCCCGTTGCGCCGCGCCGGATATCGAGAGACGCTCCGATCAGCCGAGCTCGATAATTCATGATGTGCAGGCCCATGCCCCCGTGCTTTTCTGACGCAGAGAAACCGATCCCATCATCGCGAACACTCAACGTAATTTCATCTTCCACCGCTTCAAGCTCCACGATGATCTTTGTTGCCTTGCTGTGCTTGACAGCATTGTTCAACGCTTCCTGGCCTATGCGATACAGATTAGTGCTCGCTACAGAATCGTGAATTAGGATTGGCCCTTCGCATTCAAAGCCACAGGCTATTTCCGAAAATGTTTCCGCATTATCCACCAGCGCTGCCAAAGCAGACTCCAGGCCGTCTAATTCCAGTTTGACGGGATAGAGTCCCCGGGCCAGGCCCCGCGAATCGTTGATTGAGTCGTTGATCATGTCGACGATCTGTTCGGCTGCTGCGGCTTCGCTTAATTGCTTTTGCTCGAGCTTTTTTGCCAACACGCTGGCTGCGAAAGCTGTGCTTACCAGTCTTTGACAAACTCCATCGTGTAAATCCTGCCCGATGCGAAGTTGCTCGCGATCGCTAATTTCCGCGACCTGTTTCTCCAATAGCTTGCGCGAAGTAATATCGTTCAACACCAGCACACCGCCTTTGGCTTTTTTCCTGTCAATCAAGGGGCGGCCTGTCGCGCTCAGCCACCGCTCTTCCCCCGTTCGCGAATCTTTCAAAAGGATATCAATGCCGTCGGTCGATTCTCCTCGAATGGCTTTCACCAGGGGATGGTCGTGCGAAGCTAAAGGAGTCAGGCGATCAGGTAAAAAAATAGTCTGTGCCCGAAGCCATTCTGTGAGGCGACGTTGATCCAATGAAACCCCAAGCAGGCGCTCCGCTGCCGGGTTGTAGAGGATTACCACTTCCTCGTTATCAGCCACGATCACGCCGTCTCCCATGCTGTTGAGGATGGATTGCAGAATACTCGTCTGATCCCGAAGTGCTGCTTCCACTTTTTTTCTCTGGGCAATTTCTGAAAGCAACGCCGAAGAAACGATGAACAAAAGTGCTCGCACACTCGCGTTCCAAAAAGGAATCAGTTGATGGGAATAGCCAATCGACCAGAGTAACTCTGCCTCCAGCCAAATCAGTGCTCCAATGATGGCGGCGAAGATTCCTGACCTTCGCCCCAGGAACCAGGCGATGATCGAGATCGGCAGCAGGTAAAAGATCGAGAAGGCAAGTTCTGGCCCCGTCAGGTAATCAATCGTTCCGACCACCAGCAGCCCGAGCAACCCGTGAAGCCAAATGCTCCTTCGCGATTGTCTACTGAGGTAATCGTGGACTTTCACCTGGAGAATAGAACTCTAAGACCGCCGGTTTCTCAAACCGGAACCGCGTAGGGACAAAAAAAGTCCGTCCTGAACAAGCAGAACGGACTTCTTGAAAACTGCCGAAGCCAATCTATTCGTTGGCGGTCAACTTCGCGATGACGCTTAAATCTTCGAGTGTCGTGGTATCGCCCCTGAGTGCAACCCCGCTGGCGATATCTTTGAGCAAACGGCGCATGATTTTGCCGGAACGAGTTTTCGGCAAAGCCTCAGCAAACCGGATATCATCGGGCTTGGCCACAGGTCCAATTTCTTTTCCGACGTGGTTACGCAAGGTTTCCTTGAGTTTGGGATCCCCGACCACCCCGGTCTTAAGAACGACGAAACAGACCAGCGCCTGACCTTTGAGGTCATCAGGACGCCCTACGACTGCCGCTTCTGCCACAGCTGGGTTGCTCACCAAAGCACTCTCGACTTCGGCTGTGCCAATCCGATGACCAGCCACGTTCAGCACGTCGTCGATACGACCGACGATCCAGAAATACCCATCTTTGTCCAGGCGACACCCGTCGCCGGTGAAGTAGGAGCCTTTGACTTCACTCCAATAGGTTTCCGCATAGCGTTTGGGATCGCCCCAGATACCGCGCAACATGGAAGGCCACGGTTTGCGAATGACCAGCTTGCCGCCGGAATCTTTTGGAACAGCCTTGCCATTGTCATCGACCAATTCCGGAAGAATGCCGAAGAAAGGCAATGTCGCAGAACCAGGCTTCGTAGGAGTCACGCCGGGCAACGGGGTGATCATGATTGAACCCGTTTCTGTCTGCCACCAGGTGTCAACGATTGGGCAACGTTTCCCACCAATAAATTCGTGATACCACATCCACGCTTCCGGATTGATCGGTTCGCCGACAGAACCGAGCAAACGGAGTGAGCTCAGATCGTGTTTTTTGGGCCATTCCGTGCCCCATTTCATGAAGGCACGAATCGCGGTTGGCGCGGTGTAAAGAACACTCACTCCATACTTGGCGATGATGCGCCAAAAACGATCGGGTTCGGGAAAGTTTGGAGCACCTTCGTACATCAAACTGGTGGCGCCGTTCGCGAGAGGGCCGTAGACCACGTAGCTATGACCGGTCACCCAGCCCACGTCCGCGGTGCACCAGTAAACGTCGGTATCCTTGAGATCGAAAACATATTTGCTGGTCATCTTGGCTCCGAGCAAATAACCCGCGGTAGTGTGCAGAATGCCCTTCGGCTTTCCGGTCGAACCGCTGGTATAGAGAATGAACAGGGGAGCTTCGCTGTCCATTTTCTCAGCCGGACATTTTGCATCCACCAACGCAATTTCATCGTGCCACCAGACATCGCGCCCGGCATGCATCAAGACCGGGTTATTGGCGCGACGATAGACGATCACCCGTTCAATGGTGGTGGCGATCCGTTTACCCTTGGCATCATTGAGTTCCAATGCGTCATCCACATTCTTTTTCAGCGGAACGACCGATCCACGGCGGTATCCGCCATCCGATGTGATGACCAACGTAGCCTGGCAGTCTTGAATACGATCGGCCACGGATTGGGCGCTGAATCCACCGAAAATCACAGAATGAATCGCTCCGATACGCGAGCACGCGAGCATCGCAATGGCCGATTCCACGATCATCGGCAGGTAGATGATAATGCGATCACCCTTTTTGGCTCCGTTACGCTTCAAGACGTTTGCGAACAAGCAAACTTCATGGTGCAACTGTCTATAAGTAAGGGTGCGTTCTTCACCCGGCTTACCCGGAGCGGCCGGTTCACCTTCCCAGATGATGGCAGCTTTGTTCGCAGTGGGGGTGTTGAGCCATTTATCGAGGCAGTTGTCGCTGACGTTCAGTTTTCCGCCGATGAACCACTTGGCGTGAGGCGCTTTCCACTGCAACACCTTGGTGAACGGCTTGAACCAGTTCAGTTCTGCCTTGCCTTGTTTACCCCAGAATTTGTCGGGAGATTTTATCGATTCGTTGTAAAGCTTCTTGTATTCCGCCATCGACTTCACATGCGCTTGTTTCGAGAACTCGGCCGAGGGCTTGAACACCCGGTTCTCCGTCATCATTGAAGTGATATTCGTGGCTGGTATCTTCTTATCCATAGTGCGTAAAAGTGGGCAGCATCTTAGGGAGACGATCTGGAGCGCGTCAACGCCGGATTGAATTCCGGCCACAGCAGATGTGAGATTCTTGCTTTGGGATGATCGAGAGACGGGGTGGGGACGTTTCGCCGCAAACGTCCCTAATTTCTGCCTTCGCCCCGGGGTGGGGAGGGCGCCGAACAATAAAAGGAATGCAAATAACTCTGCGCTCCGCCCCGAGGTATCCAGTGATTTTTGACCCTTTTTTACGCGGTGCGACGACCGCAACAATGTTGCAGAGCGTTTTGCACGCGCTGAAAAGTCCTCGAAAACGTTACAGAGTGTTTTACACGCGCTGAAAAGTCCTTGAAAACATTGCAGAGTGTTTTGCACGGGGTGAAAAGTTCTCGAAAACGTTGCAGAGCATTTTGCACCGGGTGAAAAGTCCTCGAAAACGTTGCAGAGCGTTTTGCACGCGCTGAAAAGTCCTTGAAAACGTTGCAGAGTGTTTTGCACGCGCTGAAAAACCCTTGAAAACGTTGCAGAGTGTTTTACACGCGGTGAAAAATCCTCTGAAAAGACGTGAAGGGCGCGAATTACCTGGTTTTTTGGGGTTGCCCCGTCAAAAGGCAACGGGAAACGATCTCGACTCTGTCCGCACGGGGTAGGGACGTTTCGCCGCAAAAATCCCTGATTTCTGCCTTCACACGGATGAACCCGAGGGGTGGGGACGGGCCAGTCCCCACAAACACGGGAGAATCAGCAAATTCCAGCGCCTGTAGTGAGCCGCAGCCGCTTTTCAAAGCCTTCGAAAAAGCGTCGCAACCCTGTTGCGGAGGATTTTCGAAGCGTTCGAAAGTGCCCGGACATATTTCCGCGCTCAGTCGAAGCATTTGGAAGAGCCCGGAGATAATTTCACGGTCAGCCGAAGCGTTCGGAAGTCCGCCGCAACGCGTTTTCGGCCGTTTTCGAAGCATTTTAAATGTCTCCGGAAACGTGCGTATCGCGCGCCTTCGCAGGGTAGGGACGTTTCGCCGAAAATGTCCCTGATTTCTGCCTTCGCCGCCTAATGAACCGTGTCGCGGCAAGTAGGGGTGGGGACGGCCCGTCCCCACAAAGTCGGAAATAAAAAAGCCCGAACCAAACTACAGCCGCAGCTTTTGCAAGAGAGGTTGATTGTTGCCTGTGCAGGGGGGGGCAATAGTAGAGCCCCTTCGTGCCCCGACATGCGGCTGGACAAGGTGAAAGTGGAAAGTTACGGTCGCAGCCATGAACCGTATTAGGCCACGATTCTGTGGCTTAATCTAACTGTTCAGCAAATTTATGGAGTCGTATACCCTCGAAAAAACGGGCCTTGAACTTGCCGGTGGCCGCCTTGTGAAGAAAGACAAGAAAGGCGCTGTAGAAGGATCGTTTGATGTAGCGAAGATTAAGCGGGCATATTATGTCACAGGGCTTGACCCCATGGGCATTGTGATAACGGTTGGAGTGCTCTGCCTTACTTTCGTGTTCTTCCGCTTCGTGCCGGAGGGACTTTGGCGATGGGTGACCGTCGTGATTTCAGCGACAGCGTTCTGCGCGTTTAGTCTTGGTGTGAAGACCCGTTTCATCGTGGTAGAGGTGGGCCGCGATATCGTGAAGTATCAGTCGCTCGACCTCCCAGATCGTGTTCCTTCTTTCGTTGCGATGATCAATCAAGCTACAGAAGGAGAAGATCCTCGTTGCGCCGATATGCGGATGGACAAAGGAAAAGTGTAAAATTACGGAGACATGAACCGAATCAAGCCACGATTCTGTAAGTTAACCGAACTGTTAACGGCCATCATGCGTCTTTCGATTTTGATTCTCCTCACTTGCTTGTTTGCGCTTGGCTGCAGTCCAGAGCAGCCAGCGACATTCACCTCGGCCTCTCGTGTGCTTGCGATCAATATCCCCCACAAGGATATGGTTGCCATTCAGTATATCCCGGGCACGCTGCGCGGGCCCACCGGGATTACCGCGACGTTCGAAGACTTCGACGGTGAGATTGGGATGTCATTGCTCTCCGGCGATCAGAAGGTTTGGAAACTAGAGTTTGTCTGTTCTGGAAAGATGCGATCAGGTACAGAAGTGCAGACCACGAATTTGGTGACGGTGACGTACCCAACTCCAAAAAATTTTTCATTTCCCAACGGAGTTAAAGGAACGGCTTGGTTCTTGTCAGACTCCGAGCTCAAAGATTTTTATGCGACCCATGCAGAAGTTCCACAATAGGCAGTCTCACAAGTCGGGAACCGAATTAGGCCACGATTCTGTGGCTCAGTCTAACTGTTCTCCTACAATATGAAACTCCGATTAATAACTGTGGCCTGCGCGTGTGCGCTGCTTGGCTGTTCGACATCAACCACACGTCTTGCTCCTCTCTCGTCCGTAAAACAGAGTGTCGCAACCGAAGGAACGCTGGCCAACGACACACTGATTCGGGACACAACCGCCGCGATTCATAAAGCGGCTAGAGGCACCAAGCCGCTGACGAAGTTTGTTGTACAACAGCCCGTGGGGCCAACAGGACGTAAAGCGTGGCGGGAACTTTGGGTATACGATCCGCAAGGTACGCAGCAGAAATTTATAATAACCTTCACAGAAGACGGGACAGGGTCCGCGGGTTTTCAGATCCAGCGTATGTAGGCGTTAGCTCAACGAACTATGCCTGACGAAAGAATAGAGTTTCGCAGATGGATTGCTTCACTGCCAGTCACGAAGGACGCAGCAGAAAAGCTTCTCATGCACTTGCCCGATGACGCAGCCCTTGACCCAGAGCTTCCCTGCTGGATTTCGTCGGCTTCAACAGTCATCAGCATGAACAAGCCGAAAAATTGTTTTGGCCTTCCGCGAGAGCCCATTGACGACGGCTTTCTTATCATCGGGTCATGTCCGAATGGAGACCCTGTTACAGTAAATTTTCGTGACCCCCGACTGCCTGTGTTTTACATCAGTCATGAAGCGATGTACAGCCAGCCATTGTCAGAGGTCATTCGGAAGGTATCCGACGCGCTCGATGATTACGATGCAGCGCTTCAAGATGAGAACTCAGGAATTCCGTTGGACTATTGGCATGCCTCAAAGAGCTAACAAACCGCATGCACTGAACCCCGCAATAGCGCTGTGGTTTCAATTCAAGTATCACTGGCTCGGGGTCAGTGATTCGACTGCCTTATGCCTGCACTGATCTTCATCTTCGCTTTGTTGGCAGTTTTGTGTGGCTGCACCTTGCCCCAACCACATGTCGCTACCGTGCGTTCTGGCGATTGTCTCTTGATTAAGTTTTCTGCTGTTTCCGCCCCGGACCGGGAAGTCGTCGATGCTGCTGGTGATGTTTCGCTATACCTCCTCGGCAAGATTCACGTCGCGCCGTGTGCCAAAAGTAACTGTTACCCGTGAGAGGGATTCGTTGTGCCAAAAGGGGTGTTACCCGATGGCTTCTGTATTTTTGGTTAATTGTACTTTGCCTTTAGCAGCCTACTGGGGCTGTCAATCCCCGCGAACTCTTCCTTTCCCGATTGCGGTGGAGCGCAGCTGGATCAGGCTGCGCAGCAGTCTGATCCAGCGGAGCGGAATCGCTATCGGGAAAGGCTTCTCCATTCTTCGCTCTCGTTCTCATTTAGGGCAGGCGCGGCGTAACGAGGCGATCTTCTTCAAGCTTCGATCCACCTCTTGCTTCAGCGCAAACGGATTCAGTTGGCTTTTCTCCTGTTGCAACCGTCGCTTGGTCTGCGGAGTCACCTCAGTGCTGGCCAACACCCGTGCCAACGGCGTTTGTGCCACTCCGTAAATCCGCTTTATCCGTCCTTCTTTGCGTTCCTTTTTTTCCAGCTTCAGACTAGCGTGAAAATAGTTAAGCAACTGCCCGTAGGCTCCCTTGACCAGTGTGTTGATTGAATCCACCACCGCCGGATTGTCGTGTCGCTCATACCCGAAGCATTGCCGTATATGCGTCCAGTTTTTCTGCTCCACATGCGCATTGTCGTCCTTTTTGTAAGGTCGGCTCCGCGTCA
>JBKJKE010000128.1:0-13207 GCA_046597605.1 Limisphaerales bacterium
GCTGCCGCCGCATTGCGCGGAGTTGTTTCTCCTCTTCTTGGCTCAGAATAATCACAGTTGCTGACTTGGGCATGCCTTATCTTTATTACTATCCGAACTTATGCAAGTAGATACTAGCTGGCTCGGGAACCACGGAAATGAGAGCGACTGTAGTATTATTCCGACTGCATATCTTCCGGGGAAATCTTGGCGGCATTCTCAAAGCGGGTGAATGATTTCAGGAACGTCAGGTGAACGTCGCCGGTTGGACCATTACGCTGCTTGGCAATCAGGAGGTTCACCGGCAATGCGTCGTGTTCGGATCCGCCGCCGCCTTCTTCGTCATCGCTGCTGCCGGGTTTGTAGAGCATCCCAATCAAATCCGCGTCCTGCTCGATGGCACCGGACTCACGAAGATCGGACATACGCGGCTTGCGGTTCTTGTCCTTTTCCATTTCGCGGTTGAGCTGGGCGAGGACGATAATCGGAATGTGCAACTCCTTGGCGAGTGCCTTGATGCCGCTCGAGATGTCGGCAATTTCCTGCTGACGATTCTCTTTTGCCTTTTGCGCCGAAGAATGAAGCAACTGCAAGTAATCGATCACGATCAGCTTGATCCCATATTGCTGATGCATACGACGGGCTTTGGCGCGCAACTGCAGAATGGAAAGACCGGCGCTGTCATCAATCACCAGAGGAGCGCTGGAGAGTTTACCGGTGGCTGCAACCAGTTTTGGAAAATCTCGTTCGGACATGAACCCATCCCGAATATTACGGAAGTTCACGCGGGAGATGGAGCAAAGCATACGCAAAACGAGTGATTGCGCCGTCATTTCCAAACTGAACACGCCCACCGGAATCTTTTGTTCCACTGCGGCGTGCTCCGCGATGTTCATGGCGAGGGAGGTTTTGCCCATGGAAGGACGGGCCGCGATGACCACCATATCGCCCGGCTGCAAACCGCTGGTCATTTTGTCCAGGTCCACAAAGCCAGTAGGAATACCGGTCAGCGCCCCTTTGCGATTGAAGAAATCTTCAATCATGGTGACGGCATTCTGAACGAGTTTCTTGATCGATTTGTCGTTCTCTTCCACGCGGGCTTCGACGATCTTTAAAACGTCTCGTTCCACTTCATCGAGCAATTCATCCACGTCACCTTCCTGCTCGTAAGCTCTCGCCACGATGCTGGTACAGGTCTGGATCATTTTGCGCAGAACATATTTTTCGTAAATGATGTCTGCGTAGAACTTTATGTTCGCGGCGGATGGGACGGCATCCACGAGGGACGAAACGTAAGCAATGCCGCCGACTGCTTCCAACTGCTGCCGGTCTTTCAGCCGTTGCTGGATGGTGATGGTATCGATCGCCTCCTTCTTCTCATACATTTCGATGAGAGCCGTGTAGATGGATTGGTGACGCAGGTCATAGAAAATTTCTGCGCCATTTTTGAATTTCTCGATGCAATCACCAATGCAATCGTTGGGCGACAGTAGCATACAACCGAGCACCCCTTGTTCGGCTTCGATGGAATGCGGGGGCAAGCGGTCGATCCTGGATGGATCAACGCTCAGCTTTTTGCGTCGGCTCTTCCGGAAATCGGTTGTTCGACTGCTGTCATCGTGAGAGGTTCCGTCAATCATCAGCTAAGCATGATTCAGGATTTGGTGTGTAGACTCAAGCGCTGGGTGGGAAAGTTGTGCTCTGGTATTCACAGGTTATTCACAACGAGGGAGACAAAATCAGCGCGCGTTGTCACCAGCGCTGCCACGTAGTAGGGTGACCGTCACAAAATGAGTGAAGTGCAGCTCACAGATAAGTTTTTTCAGGATATTGCCGGCTGGGAAGCCGTCAAACAGGCGCGTGGCTACATCACGATGGGAAAGGTGCTCAGTTCAAATTGGACTCCTCCGGTTTTGAAAGGCGTCGTGCAAGCGGGAGAATCATCCTATCGCGCCGGTCTCGTCATCAAAGACTCCAACGACATCGAGAATATCTGCACCTGTCGGGAGTCCCGGGAATGGGGAAAGATTTGCGCTCACTCCGTTGGGGTCGGCTTGCATCATCTAAATCGAGGGAAGGAAACGATCACTCCTGTTGCAACTCCAGGGAGCAGAACAACGGCGAACTTCGAGCCCGCAACTAAACCGAAAGCTCCGGGCAAAGCGCTGAAACGGTCCGAGACAGGCGAGCCGGTTGAAATCTTCGTGATCCTACCTCCGAACCTTGCGCAAGCCGCGGCACGAGGCAAAGTGATGCTGGTGCTGGAAGGAAAGTGGAGCAGGGGACGTGCGCCCTTGAACACGCTGCCCATGCAGCAACCTTTTCAGTTCTCTCCCGCAGACGCCGCTTTGCTCGATGTTGTGGAAGAGATCGCAGATGGAGATACGCCCGGGATGATGCAGATCGAAGCGCGTGATTTCACAAAGGTGCTCCCCAGGTTGGTGGGTCATTCGCGGGTCACGTTCGGCAGAAGCACGGATGTGGATATCTCAAGAGATCCGTTCCGGGTAGCGCTGAACGCAACGCTGGAAGCAAACGGCGAAATCGTTTTGACTGTGAAATCAAAAGGAGGAGTCGCCCCGGCATTGATCATAGGTGAGTCGCAGACCTGGGTCCTGCAAGGCTCAAAGTTTCAACCGTTTGGTTTGCCGAAAGGTTATTTGCCATTGCTGCAAGGTCCCATGCGATTCCCGCGCAGTCGTGTTCCTCAATTCCTCGCGCAGGATTGGGCCCAGCTCCAGGTGAGTTGCGAATTGGAAGCCAACTTTCGTCTCGAAGATTTCACCCTCGAACCGCAGCCACCCAAATTCCTTCTTTCCTTATTCGGCGGCATCGCCCAACTCCAGGCGCAACTGCAATGCGCTTATGGTGCGCGAATCATGACGGTGGGAGTGACTTCAAAGGACGAATCACATTGGTTGCCGGATCCGAAAGACATCAAAAGATATTCGACGCGTGACCTCGCGGGCGAACATGCCGCGCTCAGTCGATTGTTGAAATATGGATTCAACAGCCCGGATACCCAGGGGCGTTACCAACTGCTGGGACAAAACCAGGTGCTCACCTTTTTCGCGCGTGAGTTTCCCAAGCTGGAAAAGGAATGGGAGGTCACACTGGAAGAACGCCTGCAGGCGAGCACCGCCAAGAACATCGAGCGAGTAGAACCGCGCTTTGAGATTACGCCGTCGGGCATTCAATGGTTCGATCTGGGGGTAGTCTTCGACACGAGTGGAGGCGAACGATTCTCCCAGGCCGACATCCAACGCCTGATCCTTTCCGGACAAAGCCATACCCGTTTGAAGAATGGTAAGTTCGCGCTCATTGATACGGGAGCTGTGGAAGAGTTGCAGGAAGTCTTGCTCGATTGTTCTCCTGACCAGGCGGGCGGTAGGTATCGCATCAGCAACGCGCAGGCCGGTTTTCTGGAATCCACTTTGCAGCAGCAGGGATGGAGAGCGCAGGCACCGGCGCAATGGCGGGATCGCGCGAAGACGCAGAGTGGCGATGCCAAGCTGGATTGTCCGCCGCTCGGTGATCTCGACAGCGTCTTGCGTCCCTATCAAAAGCACGGCGTGGGTTGGTTACATTTTCTACGGGCGAATAAGTTCGGCGGAATCCTCGCCGATGAAATGGGATTGGGAAAAACGCTGCAAACGCTCGCCTACTTGAAGACGGTCGAAGAGAAACGAGGGAGTGCTGCGAAGAAACCTTCTCTGATTGTTTGTCCCACCAGCCTTGTCTTCAACTGGGTGAACGAAGTGAAGAAGTTTACGCCGAAGCTGAAGGTGCTGGCGTTGCATGGGCCCGATCGACATGGGAAGTTTGCGGAGATCGCGACAAGCGATCTGGTTGTGACCAGTTATGCATTGGTTCGACGCGATGCCGAAAAATACCTCGGGGTGGAGTTCGATACGCTCGTGCTCGACGAAGCGCAGCATATTAAGAATCGGCAAACTCAGAATGCGCAGGCAGTAAAAGCGATCCGCTCCGATTATCGGGTCGTCCTCACCGGAACCCCTCTGGAAAACTCCGTCCTGGATCTCTGGAGCATCTTTGACTTTCTCATGCCGGGTTACCTGGGGACTGCCCAGGATTTCCGCGAACGATATGAAGGACCGATCGCCCGCGAGAAGAATGTGGAAGCTCAAGCGCGTTTGGCACGTCGCCTGCGCCCGTTTATTCTACGGCGTTTGAAAAGCGATGTGGCGAAGGATCTCCCTGCCAAGATCGAACAGGTCTCGTTCTGCGAGCTTACGGACGATCAGCGCACGGTTTACAATCAGATCCTTGAACTCAGTCGCAAAGAAGTTCTGGCTGCGGTCGGCGCTCAAGGTGTGGCGAAGAGTAAGATGGTGATTCTTACGGCCCTCCTGCGGCTCCGCCAGATTTGCTGCGATCTCAGGTTGCTGAAATTGGAAGCGGGCGAGCAGGGAGATGCGAAAGCGCCGAAACTCGACACGTCCGGCAAGCTCGACACCTTTAGTGAACTGCTGGATGAAATCATCGATGGTGGCCATCGCGTTCTCGTCTTTTCTCAATTCACCAGCATGCTCGCTCTCTTGCGCGACAAGCTGAAGGAGGAGGGGACGGAGTATTGTTATCTCGACGGTTCTACTACCAACCGTGGAGAAGTGGTAGATCGTTTCCAGAAAACCGCCAGTATCCCGGTGTTTTTAATCAGCCTGAAAGCGGGCGGCGTTGGCTTAAACCTGACCGGTGCCGACACGGTGGTTCATTTCGATCCCTGGTGGAATCCAGCCGTGGAAGATCAGGCGACCGATCGTGCGCATCGAATTGGGCAAAGTAAGGTGGTCACAAGCTACAAGCTAATCACCCGCGACACGGTGGAAGAGAAGATTTTGAATCTGCAGACCCGTAAACGGGAACTCATTAAGGCAACTTTGGCGGGAGAGGCGGAGTTTGCAGAAGCCTTGTCGTGGGAAGAGATTCAGGATCTCTTGGCGTAATGGAGTGATGGAGTTCAGAGACTCGCGGTCCGAGGTCCTGAAAGCTGATTTACTGCAGCAGCCCTCTTTAATTATTTATTCGGGCGAGATTCCAGCCAACGTTTCAGCGAGCTTTGACTCTCCCCGGAAGGGCTCCCGTTCAGCACGTTCTCTACACTAATGTCCTCATTTAGATCAGGCCAATGGAGACCTTCACCTTTGCCGACTAAACGCCAGTTAGCTCTTTCGTCTGGTGTGCCGTGCTGAAGGCGCGGGTACCATGCAATCGGCGCCGAAACGGTCCGCCCGTCGGCCAGTTCTATTGTGATAGCGTCATCGTTGAGCAGCGCCTTTAACGCTGTCGTCTTTTTATTTTCAATTGTTGAAGTAGTCATTCCAACCTGAAATCAAATGTTCGCGTTAAATCCACCACTGCTTTGAAGTCGAATAGGTTCCAGCCAAAACTTTGCAACGCTTTCGTCACGTTCAACGTGTATGTGCGATGGTTCATTAGAATCTCCGGCGTAAAAGAAAAAACGATACGGGCCAATTTTTAAGACTGTTGGCATTGCGCATCAAAACAGTAACGCTTGCTGCGGCAAAACGGGCGGGGGAGTGATAATCGGAGAAAATTCCGGAACCGGAGTAAGCACTTCCTGTAAAATGGATGCAACCACCGGGGCTGGACGTCGATTCAACTGCAGAGTGGCACACGGGGTGGCCTGGGATGTGGTTTCGATTTTTACGTGGGTTGCTCCGATCTTCTGCAATCGACCGTTCACAGCGCGGAAGGCGAGTTCGGGTTTATTGCAATCGCGGCTAAGATGTCCGAGATAAATGTGCTGCAACTCGGCGGAGACTACCTGTTCCGCGACGTCCGCGCCTGCTTCGTTGGAAAGATGGCCGTGCCGACTCAAGATTCGCTGCTTCAAACTCCAGGGACGACGGATGTCTTCCTGCAACATCTTAATGTCGTGATTGGTTTCCAGGACGAGGACGTTCGCATTGCGAACACGTTCCATGACCATCTTGGTGGCATGACCGAGATCTGTTAGGAATCCGATATTGCCGCTGAGCGTGCGAATCATGAAACCGACTGGATCATCGGCGTCGTGTGGCACGGAAAAGGTATCCACCACCACATCGCCGACTTCAAAGGTGCTGCCGGTGATGAAGATCTGGGCGTTGATCTTACCTTTGGTGTGGCGTTCGATGGCATCCCGGGTCAGGCGATTGCAATAAATCGGGATATCGAGCTTGGAAGCGAGTCCTACCAGGCCCTGGATGTGGTCAGAATGTTCGTGCGTGATCAGGATGCCGTGCAATCCTTCGGGAGAACGGGAAATGGTAGCGAGGCGTTCGCGTATCTGTCTTCCGCTGAACCCGGCATCGATCAGGAGGCGTGTGTCGTCGGTCTCGAGGTAAGCGCAGTTGCCATTGGAACCACTACCTAAAATTGTGAACTGCACTGGCACTGTTCGACGATAGAAATTCGCACTGGTGCTGCGCAATCTTTTTTGGATGTTTTGTCCGCTCACAAGCGCGACCTTCAACGATCAGGCCACAATCTCTGAGATCACCTCGCCATGGACATCTGTCAACCGGCGATCGATGCCGTTGTGTCGGAAAGTGAGCTTTTCGTGATTAATTCCGAGCTGATGAAGAATGGTGGCGTGCAGATCGTAGCAATAAGTAACGTTCTTGACTGCTTTATACGACCACTCGTCGCTCTCCCCATAGCTGTGGCCGCCTTTGAATCCGCCTCCTGCCACCCAGGACGTAAACGTAAAGGGATTGTGATCACGACCTTTGCTGCCCTGGCTGCACGGCATCCGACCGAACTCCGTCGTCCAAATCACAATGGTATCTTCGAGGAGACCACGAGCTTTCAGATCTTTGATAAGGGCAGCCGCTGGTTTGTCCATGCTGCGTGCCATGTCGAGATGATCCTTGGCAATGTCCTCGTGACTGTCCCAGTTCCGGCGCGGAAAACCATTGTCAGCACCGCTCCACACCTGCACAAAGCGCACGCCACGTTCGAGAAGGCGGCGGGCGGTCAGGCAACGAGTGCCGAAATCCTCCGTAATCTTTTCGTCTAAACCGTAAAGTTTCTTTGTCGCTTCCGATTCCCCGGAAAGGTTTAAGACCTCGGGGGCGCTAAGCTGAAGTTTTGCCGCCAACTCATACGAAGCAATGCGGGCGTCCAGGCGAGAATCTCCCGCGCGCGTGGCGGCGTGTTGTTGATTCAGTTTTTTCAGGAGCGCCTGGGTTGCATGCTCGCTTTTTGGATTGATAAACGCAGCGGATGGGGGCGGGAAAAGATTGTAAATTGGATTCGGTTTTCCAATTCCAATAATGGTTCCCTGGTGGGTGGCGGGGAGAAATCCAGAAGTCCAATTCCCCCCGGCGTTCGGCGGCAGCCCACGCAGGTCGGGCAGAACAACAAAGGTGGGAAGATTATCGGTCAGACTGCCTAAGCCGTAGGAAACCCATGCACCCATCGCTGGGAAACCTGGCAACACAAAACCGCTGTTCTGCATGAAGGTCGCCGGTCCATGCACGTTGGACTTGGCGACCATCGAGTGAATGAACGAGATGTCGTCCACACAAGAACCAAGGTGCGGCACCAGGTCGCTGATCATCTTCCCGCACGCGCCATACGGTTTCCAATCCCAGGGACTTTTCATCACCGAGCCGGGATCACTCTGGAACAATTCCACTTTGCCGCCCGGTTCAAATTTCTGGCCGTGGCGTGCGATCAATGCCGGCTTGTAATCAAAGGTGTCGCACTGGCTCGCTGCGCCCGACATGAAGAGTTGGATGACGCGCTTGGCCTTTGCCCGGTGGTGCAAGCCGCCATTCAACTCTGGGGTCGCCGCTTTGATCGCGTTTGCACCTGATTTGTCTGCCGCAATCAATCCTTGTTGCCCCAGCAAATGCGCCATCGCGATCCCACCGAGTCCCCCGCCGAAGCGCCAGAGAAATTCACGTCGATCAAAGAAACGATTATCTCCTGCACCAAGTGAAAGAGGCTGTTGTTGGGACGAGCAGCTGTGATTGTCGGATCTCATCAGTCGATAAAGCTGAATTCGCTCATGTTAAAAATGACGCGGCAGGCATTGGTTAGGCCGTGTTCTTTGGAGAATTGCAATAAATCGCGTTTTCCGGTTCGGGACGGCTTTCGATTCAGCGCCAGTTGATAGGCAAGTTCGATCCGCTTTGTAGGGCTCCTGGATAGATTCTGCAGGCGAGTGGCGAAATGGCCCGCTTGTCTGATTATGAGTGGATCGTTTAGAACCGCGAGTGCTTGCAGGGCAGTCATGGTGGTATTCCGCACCGGAGTCAGAATGGACGCATCTGGACAATCAAGCGAATCCATTAGTGGATCAGGAACACTGCGGACGACGAATCTATAAATACTGCGACGATCAGCTCCGGCGCGGGACGGATCGTAGTTCGCGTAATCATAAACCGGCGAATGATCATCTTTGAATGCGAATTGTTGGACTGATGGCCCACCCATAGTCAGATCAAGCTGGCCGCCTATCATCAACATGGTATCGCGAAGGGATTCCGCATCCAGTCGAGAACGATTCATCCGCCAGAGAAACCGATTATCGGCGTCGATCTTTTGGGCCGACTTCTCCGGATCGCGGCCAGGGGGAGGAGTTTCGCTGCTTTGACGGTAGGTCGCACTCATCACGATCAGTTTGTGGAGTTTCTTGAACGACTCACCATTTTCCAGGAACCAGAACGCGAGCCAATCGAGCAATTCCGGGTGACTGGGTTGTGCGCCCATATGCCCAAAGTCATTGGGCGTCTCCACAATCCCTCGTCCAAAATGATAGTGCCAGATGCGGTTCACGATCGACCGCCGTGTCAGCATGTTTTTGGGATCGGTAATCCATTGCGCGAGCGCAGCACGACGGAGCGCTTCATTGTTGGGATCTGCTATCTCAAAAGTGGCGACCGGTCCCGGAACACTCCCTAACCCTGCCGGTGCCATCTCTTCGGCTGGACGTTTCACATCGCCACGCGTCAACAAATGAACTTTGCGGGGACCCTTGGCAGGGATGAAATGACCATTCGGCTCAAAGTGACTTGTTGCGGCGAATACTTTTCCCAAAGGTGGCAAACGCTCCAGGGTGATCTTGATCTCGTCCAACCGGTGCGTGACATCAACGAGGTGTTTTTGAGTATCGGCCGGAATCATTGCCTCCACGACAGCTTCCCGCCGCGCTTCCGCCTCTTGCCTCAATTTTTGCAGACTCTGCTGCCGGGTGGCGTTCTCCTTTGACGGCAATGTGTTTCGGAGTTCGCCCCGACTGCTAAAACCATCGACAAGGAATGCCTTCGACCAGAGTCCAGCTTCAATGGAGTCCAGGGCCGATACCGCTTTTTTGAAGGCGACGTTGGTTCCTTCCGAGAAGATCTGTAGTTCAGCGAGGGCGAACACATAATCTTCTGAGCGTTCCCAAAGTTTCCTGGCGGTGACGCGGACACAGCGTGCCGATTGTTTATTAACCGTAATAACAAATGCTTCATCGCCGGGATTGGCGAAATCACCGCCGGTTAATTCGGCGATCAGCTCCGGTTTCGAGAAATCGCTATTCTGTGAGAACTCCACGGTGAGCCTGGGAGGAAAACCGAATCCGGGAGTGTCGGGAAAATCGGTGGGACGCGCCGGGATCAATCTAATCTCGTCGATCACTTCCGTGACTCCGAGGTCGACCTGCACCCATTTTTCCTGGGTCGCCGTTTTCTCTATGGCGCTGTGATAGCCATTGCTCGGACTTTTCTTCCGTTCCGATACTGTGAATTGCCCCAGCTCATTTTTCACGCGAAGGAGCTTTGCATCCAGCTGATCCAGTTCCGGGCTGTGGAGACTTTCGATTTGAGCCGTAATCGTTTCCAACTGCTCTTTCAATTGACGTTGCTCCTGCAGGAGGGTGCGGCGTGTGCGATGCACCTCCGGCTCGAGATCGAAGTCTCGATCAGCTCGATCAACTCCCGCGAACACCGATTGCAGCGCGTAGTAATCCTTCTGCGAAATAGGATCGAACTTGTGGTTGTGGCAGCGAGCGCAATGCACCGTCAGGCTTTGAAAGGTGCTCATGGTGGTCATCACCATGTCATCCCGATCATTATAGCGGGCGATCAGCCCGTCGCTTTTTTCGATCGGTAGTTCCACGTGACCAACAAAATCCCATGGACCAGCCGCAATAAATCCGAGGGCGGCAATGCCATCCGACTCCTCTGGATAAAGCACATCCCCGGCGAGTTGTTCCCTGACGAACCGTGAATATGGTTTGTCCTGGTTAAATGAACGAATGACGTAATCCCGGTAAGGCCAGGCGTTGCCGCGGGGCTTGTCTTTGTCGTACCCGTGAGTTTCGCCGAAATGAACGGTATCCAGCCAATGGCGAGCCCAACGTTCTCCGTAGCGAGGGGAAGCCAATAACCGATCAACCAGCCGTTCGTAAGCCCCTGGTTTCTTGTCAGCAGTGAAGTCAGCAACTTCCCTGGCCGAGGGAGGTAATCCATGCAGGTCATAGGTGAGACGGCGAATGAGAGTGACGCGATCCGTTTCCGGTGAGGGAAGTAGTCTTTTCTCCTCGAGCCGGGAGAGAATAAAACGATCCACATCGTTCTTCGGCCATTTTCGATTTTGTGGAGCAGGCACCGCTGGACGAAGCGCTGGAAGAAAGCTCCACCATTCTGTTTTGGTATTCGTTTTTTCGTCAGCCTCGTCCGGCCATTCGGCCCCTTGATCGATCCATCCTCGAAGGAGGGAAATCTGTTCGGAGGTGAGAGGTTCACCTTTCCTGGGCATTGCTGGCTTTTCCAGAGCAGCAATCATCCGGATCATTTTACTCTCAGCGCTGTTCCCTGGAATAATAGCGGGTCCAGAGCTGCCGCCCTTCAAGCCAGAAGACTTTAGATCCCAGCGCAGATTGTTCTCCTGTGTCTCTGCTCCATGGCAGGAATAGCAGCGATCTTTAAGGATTGGCTTTATATCCCGGAGAAACTCGACTTTATGCTCGGTGCTCGGCGGCAGCGTATCAGCGTCGGCGGTGAATGGAATGCAAGCAGACGCCAGCAGAACCGCGCTGAGCAAAAATTTGTTTAGCAGGTGCCAGAAAATAGTGCTGAATATTCGGGCAAGTCCCGCTTTCAATCAATACCGCAAAACATCACTCCCTTTCAGGGAACACCTGAAAAGCAAACTTTGTGCCGTTCAAGACTTGTGGTTTGACCTTAGCGGTTTAAACTCTTGTTTAATGGCTCAAGGTTTACACTTGGCACAACGGATGTCGCTCTCGCAGGTGCTGGCTCCGCAGTTACAGCAATCCCTCGCCCTGCTGCAGGCACCAACTCTCGAACTCAAAGCACTCGTCGAACAGGAATTGCAACAAAACCCTGTGCTGGAAGAGGTTTCAGCGACGGAGACAGAGCAGGCTGAGAAAGAAATAGACGAACCGCCGGTCTATGACATGAGCGATCCGGCCGAGCCCCCCGCCGATACCAAGTTCGATCCAGCGACGGAAAAACCGAGTGATGCTCCCGTTGATGATTTTCAGGCAGAATTCGAAAAATTAGCTCAATTGGATCAGGATTGGAGGGATCATTACTCCCAGACCAATCTGCCGATGCGACAAAATGAGGAAGCCGAAGAACGTCGCCAGCACATGTTCGATTCTCTCACGATGGAGACATCGCTGCAGGAGAGCCTTCTGGAGCAGATGCGTTTCTCTGACCTCACCGAAAAACAACGTTCCATCGCCGAAATGATCATCGGCAATATAGATGATTACGGCTACCTGAATCCCAGTCCCAACAGCAAGCCACCGCTCACCCCGGACCAGATTGTAGAATCCCTTTCCTATTCCACCAACATCCCGAAAGAGAGCGTCATAGAAGTTCTCCGGGTGGTTCAAACCTTTCATCCTCCGGGAGTGGGGGCGCGTGATCTGCGGGAATGTTTGATGTTGCAGTTGGAACGTTCCGACAAGCGCTACTCCATTGAGTACCGCATGATTACCGAATACATGGATGCCCTCGGCAAACGTCGCATTCCAGAGATGGCGCGCGGTTTGGGGATCAGCACCGACGAAGTGCAGGAATGCATCGCCCGGATTGCGCATCTTGAACCCCGTCCGGGCCGTTCGTTCATGCCGGACAATGACCGCTACGTGCTGCCTGAAGTATTTGTCCGTAAGTTGGGGGAAGAATTTTCCGTCACCAACAACAACGAGCAGGTGCCTCACTTGCGCATCAGCAATACCTACAAGGATTTGATGGCGCAGGCCGATAGTTCGCCTGAAGTTCGGGAATACATCCGCGAAAAGATCAGGGCAGGGAAGTTCCTGATCAAAAGTTTGCATCAACGCCAGCAAACCATCCTCAACATTGCCAACGAGATTGTGAAACGGCAGCGGGAGTTCATGGAAAAAGGCGTCGCCTTCTTGAAACCAATGACCATGGTGCAAGTGGCAGAAGTCGTTGGGGTTCATGAAACGACGGTGAGCCGTGCCGTCTCCGGTAAGTACATCGAAACGCCCCAGGGAATTTTCGAGATGAAGTACTTCTTCACCTCCGGCATCCAAACTTCCGGCGGTACGAACATGTCGAACACCAGTGTCAAAGACATGATCGCCGACATTTTCAGAAACGAAGATACCTGCAAGCCGCTCTCCGACGATCAAGTGGTGAAGATCCTCAAAGAAAAAGGAATTGTGATCGCCCGCCGCACGGTGGCCAAATATCGATCCGAACTGAACATCCTCCCTTCGAATCTGCGGAAGGTTTACTAAACCTCCCCGAGGAGAATCAAACTAGCCGCGGTCTGCGATCACTCGCAAATCCGGTTCCTGCCTTTCTTTGAAAATAGATCTCCTCTGTTCATGGTTTGGGAAACTCATAATTCCGCTGGTCGACAAAATGGATCTGCTCCGTATTGCGCAGCGATTCTGCCAAAAAGAAGCAACAGGGAATGCTAATTGGGAGTTCGCTACCCGGGTGCAGTGTCCGAGAGTTTCTCCTTCTCCTTGGGGAGAAGGCCGGGATGAGGGAGTGCCAACCTTCTAATCATTCCACTGAAAACAGCGAAGAACCGCATAAACGTTTCCAAGTATGCTGATCTGAGGCACTTACAACGCCGGAAAAGGTTCCTCGCTATTTTCGGTGGAGTTGGAAAGAGGGATAGGGAATTAGTGGGGAATGACGCCTGAGAAGATGTTTAAAGATTTGTTGGGATTGGGGATGAAATGGGAGGTGGTAGA
>JBKJKE010000238.1:0-2698 GCA_046597605.1 Limisphaerales bacterium
CGTCGTCAATCCCACCACCGTCATTGCGTCATTCCGGTTGACCGCAGTCAGCTCATTGTCGCTGTTGACGTTGAAGGTCTGGATCAGGTTATTGTTCGTTCGGGAACTGAGGTTGCCTGCCTGATCATACCGATAGCCGAGCTTTTGCAACAGACGCGGCGGGCCATCAAACTCTTTTCCAGTCGCCTGCTGTAACTGCCCGATCTTGTCGTAAACATAATCTAACGAATTGGTGATCCCCATCAGGATATTGGTCTGCGCGGTGCGCTGATGCCAATCGTTGTAGCTGTAGCCATGGGCATTCAGAACATTGCCACCGCTATTCTGCAGCGCCGTTCGGGTCAACCGCGCAACGGCATCATAGGAGTTGGTAATGTAACTCCCGCTCGGAAAGGCCAATTTCTGCACCAGCATGGTGGGTGATGCAATTGTCCCTGACACATAAGCGTAAGCAAAACTTCCTGCATCCGACGTGATATTGGTCAACCGATTGGCAGTGTCATACTGATACACTGTCGCCCAGGGCGAACCCGTTGGTTGGGCCAGGCTGGAAGAAACCCGACGCCGGTTCTGATAGACATGAGTCATGGTGTCGCTGCTCCAGGGTCCATCTTCCGATTCCGCAAAACCACCGCTTGTGTAGGCAAACCGGGTGGTTCCAACCCCATCGACCATATTCGTGAGCCGACCCAATGCATCATAATCAAGGTCAATGTCGGCACTGCCCGGATAATCGATGGTGAGAAGGTTCCCGATGGAATCATATTCATAGGCTGTGTTCCCTTTGGCCGCCGTCCAACGATTTGTCAGCCGACTGTTTAAATCGTAATCCAAACGCACGATCTGGTTATTCGCCGCATTAGTCTTGCTCGTGACACGACCATAAACATCGTAATCCCACCGCACCGTATGACCTTCGCCATCCGTGAGAGAAATAAGATTTCCCGATGCGCTATGAACCAGGCGATTCACATCCAGGTTGGCATTGGTCATCGCCAATAATCGCCCGGCAGGATCAAACTCAAACAACGTCCGTTCTCCCAGTTGATTCGTGTGTGCCAGGATACCTCGGCTGTTATAAGCAAATTGTTCTGGTGTCCCACTGCCTACTTGCCGGTGAAGAATGCGGCCCAGTTCATCGAAGGTTTGGTTGATCGAAACGCCATTGGCATTAATCAGGCCCGTCAGATTGTCCTGGATATCGTAGGTGGCAGCGAAGATTTGGCCGAACGAGTTACTGGAGAGCGTAGTCAGCCCCTGCACGTTGTAAAAATTGGTGGTCCAATTGCCGGCAGCATCACGACTCCTGACTACTCGGCCAACTGAATCCAGAACATTGCTAACCGTGGTTTGATCGGCAAATTCAGCACCAATCAACGCCCCCTGAAGATCATAATGAAAAGAATTTGTCTGTGAGAGCGGATTGATAACGTGGTTCAGCGATCCGCAATCGCAGAACTGAAACTCCGTAAGTTTTCTGTTGGCGTTCGTCCAGTAGCGCAAACGCTGCATTTCATCGTAAACGAATGAATTGGTGAAATTCATTCGATCCACAGTTTGCACTAGATCCAGCTTCTCATATCGATTCGTGATGAAGCTAGTGTCTGGAAACGTGATTTTCGTCAGGCGTTGGAGGGGATCCCAATCGAACGTAAGCACCAGGCCGCGCTCGTCCGTAAACGTTTGCACCAAACCTTTGTTGTAAGAAAAGGAATTTATCCGGGAGATTTCGACATCGCGAGTTTCCTGCAACCAGCCGTTGTAGGTGCCGTTCGTATAATAAATATTGGTCCTGGTCAGACCACTGGCCAACTTGACACTCGTCAGCCTTGCCGCGGAATCGTAGGTAAAAGAAGTCTCCTCCTGGAGCGCGTTCCGGCTGGAGAGAACCTGATGAGCGCTGTTGTAAAGATTACTTACTACCTGGAGGCCGACTGCATTCGTTACCGTCAGCAGGTCGACATTGTTTGTGGCATAAGTGAAAATATTGGTGCGGAGAAGAACTGAGCTGCCCACCGAATAAGTGGAAATGTTCACTGTCTCGTAGCCCTCGTCGTTCTGTTCAGAGCGAACGAACCTGCTTGTCCCATCTGGCAGCAAACTCGCAGAGAACAAAGGAGAACTGTTCGTGCCGGTGTAGCTATTATTCGTCTTCCCCTGGTAATCGAACCATTCTTTTAGACCCACCGTAGCGCCTGCAACATCCGGACTCGGATAACGAAGCAGTGACAGGGATGAAGAAACCCTTTGGTTCTTTGTTTTGAGCCAATGCTTCATTTCGCCCTTCCGAAAATCGTTGGTTGTAAAACTCGAAACTGTCGTTGTTGAAAGCGCTTCGTACTGCCTCGGGCCCCAATGGAAGCTGTTGCGTACATTCAGAGCAGAGTTCTCGAAGGTATTTGAGAAAGGAGTCGTTACTGGAATTTCGTTAGTCGGGTAGGAACTCCCGATGCCAACTGCGTTATTGGTATAAAGGAATAGCTGTTTTCCTCCGTCCGGCTGGGTAACAAGGATCGATCGTCCAATGGGAGGAACATTCGTGACTGCCGGAGCCGAGATTGCAAATGAGGTTGTGCCGTATGGAGTGGTTAAAGCGGTTATCCAGCCATTGGTATCATAGGTAAACTTGCTCGATATGCCTGCGACATCAATGATGTTCGTCAGATTCCCCCCATCGTATTGAAGGAAGTTAGTGCGG
>JBKJKE010000194.1:0-13133 GCA_046597605.1 Limisphaerales bacterium
TAGGCACGTTTAGTTTCTGCGAGCACCTGTGGAGATTATTTTGGCGAAAGCGAAGAGTTTTTGGAGCTGGAAATTGTTGTCTGGGTAGGCCCGAATTTCTGGGGGAAGTGAGTGGCAGATTCCTCGCTGTTTTCAGGGGGGTGGGAACTGTTTTGTTCTCCCGAAGGAGCAGCTGAATAGCCCGTTTTCCATGTCATAACGGAGAGTTGCAGCCGCCCCAGCCGTCCCTTTGCCCCACCATCTTTGATTCGGAGCTTCCGCTCCATCCACCTTACGAGTCGTGTGGCGCTCTAACCTTCGGAAAATCATTATGAGAACCACTCTAGATCCGGGCTTCGAGCCATCAGTGAAGAAAAAAGCCATTTTCGAGCGATATTACCCACGTTGACTGAATCGCAATGGAAAGATTAGGGTAGAAGCGTGGATAACGAGATAGATCCAATGCAACAACCAGTGCGAAAAGTGGTGGGAAGGCCACGTTCCCAATCTGAGGAACTGCGCGCGGTTGAAGATCTTGCTCAATTTGTTAAAAAACACGCCCATGCAGAACCAGTCCGAGTCCAGGGAGACTATTTCCCAGTTCGAAAAGTTGTTGGCCGGCCTCGCGAAAGCGGGCGTTGATTTTACAGTCGTGGGCGGAGTGGCCGTTATCCTGAACGGCTATGGCCGGGTCACTCTGGATGCTGACATTCTGATCAATGATGCTCCTGAGAATGTGGGCCGGATGTTGAATTATCTCAACACCTGGGGGGAAGGCTGGGCGCGGGAACTACAACCGGAAGATTTCGTCGTGCAAGAAGGAGCGATTCGAGTCATGGAGGAATTCGATCTCGATATTTTCACCCGGATGATGGGCAAACCTATTGAGTATTTCCGGCCCAACCTACGTTTCCTGGAAACGAGTGGCACTCGCGTTCCTTATATATCTCCTTCCGATCTGATTTTTCTCAAAAAAGATTCATGGCGCGACAAGGATAAGCTGGATGTGCTCGCTATGCAGGAGATCATCGCTCGCGAGCAAAAGAAAACGGTTTAGCGCGAGTCTCCCACAAAAATCCTCTTCCTCTCTTTGCCTTCTAGTGGTTGAGTTTCCGGCGATGACACATGCCGATGCGAAAGTTCGTCACGAAGAACTGGTCACCCAAATTCGCAAGCACGACTACGCTTATTACATTCTCGCCCAGCCGACGCTCACCGATCCCGAGTACGATCGGCTCTATCGCGAACTTGGAGATATTGAGAAGCAATATCCCGATTTAGCATCCCCTGATTCTCCAACACAACGGGTGGGCGGTGAACCGCTGAAAGCTTTTAAGCCGGTGCAACACCTGGCACCGATGCTCAGTCTCGATAACACCTACTCGCAGGGGGAGGTTCGAGATTTTGTGACCCGGCTACAAAAACTGGTTCCAAACGAAACGCTCGAATGGACAGTGGAACCGAAGGTGGATGGCGTTGCGGTAAATCTGCGTTATGAAAATGGCAAGTTGGTGGTCGGTGCCACACGCGGAGATGGCGTCACCGGCGATGATATTACGGCAAACTTGAAGACGATTCGCAGTGTTCCGTTGCAGTTCCACAAACTGGAGAAACATGCAAAGGCAGCGAAGGAAACAGATCTGTTTGCATCGGACTCCGTGGTCGGGATTCCGACGCGTCTGGAGATTCGCGGTGAAGTATATATGAGCCGCGAAGGGTTTAAGAAACTCAACGCTGAACGTGCTGCGGCCGGGGAGGAAACGTTCCAGAATCCACGTAATGCCACTGCGGGATCATTGAAGCAGTTGGATCCACGGACAATGGCAAAGCGACCGGTGAACGTGGTCTTCTACGGCATCGGACAGGCCGAAGGAGACAACCTTCCAGAGACCCATTGTGACTGGCTGGAACTTCTCAGTGCTCTTGGTTTCAAGACTTCAGAGAAAGTATGGGTCTGCCGATCAACCGAGGAATTGCTCGCGGCCATCGATGAACTCGACAAGGTACGCAAGAACTTCACATACGAAACGGATGGCGCCGTCATCAAGCTCAACAGCTTCCCTCTCCGGGAACAAGTGGGCTATACCGCGAAAGCGCCACGTTGGGCGATGGCTTACAAGTATGCCGCGGAACAGGCGCAGACGAAGCTGAATGCGATCACCATCCAGGTGGGGCGCACTGGGGCACTGACCCCAGTGGCTGAATTGGAGCCAATCTTTCTCGCCGGCAGCACGATTGGCCGCGCCACTCTTCACAACGAGGACGAGATCAAGCGCAAAGACATTCGCATTGGAGATACGGTGGTGATTGAAAAGGCCGGAGAGGTCATCCCGGCAGTAATCAGCGTGGTGCTTGAGAAACGTCCCGCATCGGCAGAACCCTTTGATTTTCAAAAATTTCTCAATGGTAAATGCCCGGTGTGCGGCGGTGCTATCTCACGTGATCCGGAATTCGTCGTTTGGCGTTGCGAAAACATGGCCTGCCCCGCGCAGGCAACCCGACGATTGGAATTCTTCTGCGCACGGGGCGCGCTCGACATCGAAAGTGTCGGTGGGATCGTTGCTGATAAACTGGTGGAACGTGGGTTGGTCAAAGAACCGCTCGATTTATTTAATCTGCAATCTGAGCCATTGGGTGACCTGAACCTCGGCACGAGTGAAGCGCCGCGCATGTTTGGTCGCAAAAATGCCGAGAAGGCTGTTCAAGCAATCGAACGGGCAAAAACGTTTCCGCTCTCCCGCTGGCTTTTTGCGATTGCCATCCCCGAGGTAGGCAAAACGACGGCCGCAGATCTTTCGAAATTTCACGACGACATGGAAGAGGTGGCTGAATCACCGCTGCTGCGAGATGTGGTGGAGTATCACCAGGCGCGTGAGGATAAAAACAAATCGTCGGCTGAGAAGATTGCAGCACGGTTGATTACCGCTGGTTTCGCTCAGCCCTCCAAACGGAAGAACGAGAAAGAAAGTGGAATCATTACCGAGGTCGGACCGGTTGTAGCTAAGAGTGTTTTGGATTACTTCGCATCGCCTGGTGGTCAAGCCACACTCAAGCGCTTGCGTGAATTGGGGATCAATCCCCGGGGGACGAAGAGTGAAGTTGCGGCGAAGGCCTCTCTACCGTTCGCGGGAAAAACATTTGTGCTCACGGGAACCTTGCCGACCTTGAGTCGCGATGACGCCTCCGCGAAAATCGACGCCCTCGGAGGCAAAACGACGGGCAGCGTCAGCAAGAACACCGATTACGTTTTAGCCGGAGCCGAAGCTGGTTCCAAACTGGAGAAAGCGCAGCAACTCGGCGTGAAGGTGCTCGGCGAGGTCGAGTTTTTAAAAATGTGTGAAGGAGTTTGACTCGTCTTCTTCTGAATACTGAAAACTAAACACTGAATACTTGCCCCCCTCCGCTGCTTAAAGTATCCCCATCCGCATGGACGAGCGTGAAGCATTGGTGGCGTTGAACATGGTGGAAGGGGTGGGGCCCATCCGCGTGCGGCAAATGCTCGATGTCTTCGGCGATGCCCCAACCATCCTGAAAGCTTCCCGGCATCAACTCACCCAGGTCCGCGGCATTGGGGAGGACATCGCCAGTTCCATTTACGATTGGGAAAAGAACGTTGACCTCGCAGGCGAGCTCAAGCGCATAGAGCAATACAACTGTCACATTGTTATTGGGTCGGATGAGACCTATCCGGAGTTACTCAGGCAGATCTATGATCCTCCCGTTGTTCTGTATGTTCGCGGAAAGTTATTGCCCCAGGACAAAAACGGCGTGGCGATCGTTGGCTCTCGCATGACAACTCCGTATGGGATGGAAACCTCGCGCAAGCTTGCCTATCAGCTTGCTTATATCGGTGTCACCGTTGTCAGCGGCGGCGCGCGAGGAATCGATACGGCGGCGCATCAAGGAGCGATGAGTGCGAAAGGTCGAACCATTGCGGTCATTGGCAACGGGATCAACGTTGTTTTCCCCACTGAAAACCGTGAACTTTTCGAGCGCATTGCAGAGGCCGGCGCAGTCATCACTCAGTTTCCTTTCAACCGCAAAGGCGACAAGCAGACCTTTCCCATTCGCAATCGTATCGTTGCCGGAATGACTCTTGGCACTGTCGTCGTGGAAGCAAACCTAACCAGTGGTTCGCTCATCACGGCGAATATGGCAGTTGAGAATGGACGCCAGGTGTTTGCTGTGCCCGGGCGAATCGATTCTCCGCGGAGCAAAGGATGCCACGACTTGATCAAGAAAGGGGCTAAGCTCTGTGAAGGAGCCGAAGACATCCTTAGCGAGTTCGAATATCTTTTCCCTCGCACGAACCGTCCTCCCAGTGCCGCTGAAACGGGGGTGCTGCCAGGAATTGCGTTATCGGGCAACGAAGAAAAGGTCTTTCAAGTTCTGTCGAACGAAGAGACACCCATCGACGATGTTATGCAGAAAAGTGGACTGTCCGTGTCCGCTGTCTCTGTCGCGTTGTTGGGTTTGGAAATGAAGCGCATGGTGAAGCAATTGCCCGGTAAGTTGTTTGTAAGAAACGGCTAAGTTAGCGCGAACAGGGTCATCCTTGTTTTCGGTGGAACAGCTTGGGAGGGGGATTCTTAGTCCAACAAAATGCATCCTTTTGGAATAATCTTAAAACGAGGCACTGGCCACTCACCGCTTGAAAGAGGGGAAAGCTGATTTACACTGCGCGCTCATGAATCAATGGATTGCTGACTATATCAAGGCCCAGAAGGCTGCCTTGGATTCAATTTCCGTCGAAGGTGTTGCGGAAATTGTGAAAACGTTGCAGAGAGCCCTCAAGGACGATAATCAAATTTTCGTCTTTGGTAACGGCGGTAGCGCATCCAATTCCTCTCATTTCGTTACTGACCTTGGGAAAGGTTCCTCGGATAAGGTTGGAAAACGTTTCCGGGTTCTCTCTCTGAACGACAACGTCAGTTGGATGACGGCGATTGGAAACGATTACTCTTACGACGATATTTTCGTGCGCCAGTTGGAAAATTATGGCCGCAAGGGCGATGTGGCAATTTCGATCTCAGTCAGTGGCAATTCTCCCAATTGCGTAAAAGGGTTGGAATGGGCGAAGAAGAACGGGTTGAAGACGGTCGCCCTGGTGGGAGCGAAGCGAGGTAAAATGGCAGAGATTGCGGATCAAACCGTGGTGATCAACGATACGCACTATGGCCGGGTGGAAGATGCAGAAATGGGTATTCTCCACATGCTTTGTTATATTTTCATGGAAAATCCCGAACTTGGGAAGGTCTAACGGCTTTCGGGCTAAACGACCGAAATAAAAAACACTTTGAGTGATTTCGGTTTTTAGGGCATCTAAGGTAATGATGAATCGAGTTTCCAGGTGGGCATTTTCAATTCTGCTGGCTGGCGTGGTGCTGGCCGGGTCCGCTGGCTGCAAGAAAGGGGTTCCAACTGCGGAGGAGAAGCCGGAGGGAGCTGCCGCAAGCTCTTCTGCTGCTTCCGAAGTAGAACCATATCCGCTCGATACCTGCATCGTGGCCGACGAAAAACTTGGAAGCATGGGCGAGCCTTACGTGTTTGTGCATCAGGGCCAGGAACTCAAGCTCTGCTGTAAAGGTTGCCTGAAAGATTTCAACAAAGAGCCGGCCAAATATTTGCAGAAGATTTCCGTTAAGAAAATCTGAGTATGACTTTCTTGAAAACATTCATGGTAATGCTGTTCAGCCTCGCGCTGATCGGAAGCCAGACTGTTTTCTCTTCGACCTTTGTCCGGGGCGGGAAAAGTGAGAAGTCACAGGGATGCCAATGCTGCGATTGCGGTGGCGCTGTTTGTTGCATGCAACAATCTTCATCCGTTCCTGGTGAGCCAATTGCTTCCGCCCCTCCCGGTGCCGCTGCCCAAACCCATCAGTTCGTGATGGCAATCTGCACCTTGCTCTTCCATCAAGTGGACTTCGATGCCACCCCTGTCGTTCGTTTTAGCCACTCTGTTCCTTCTGTTCCTGCGGTTCCGCTTTTCAAGCAGAACTGCACTTTCCTGATCTGAGTTCTCATGTCCCGCCAGTGGTGTGCCTTTCCATAGGCGCAGTCTGTCCGTATTGGTCCTTCATTTTTGGAAACCGAGAGATGGAATGAATTTTTTTGATCTTACATTTTTAATAGTTGCTGCCGGGGTCACGCCCCTGCTGGCGCAGAGCACGAACGATGCGGTCATTACGCCAACGTTTATTAACGAACTGGCCGATCAAGCTCTGACGAATAATGCGGCGCTGCGTGCTGCAGACAAGTTGATCGAAGCTGCCCGTCAGAACGAAGCGAGTGTTCGTACATGGGAGGATCCGACAGTGCGCATCGGGAGGATGGCGGCGGAGAAGTCGATGCGCCGCGACGACGGTGACCTGTTCTATGGCGTCGAACAAAAGCTGCCCCTCTTCGGAAAACCGGTAGCCGCGCGACGCGTTGCGGAAGCGGAAACGGCCGTCGAACAAGTCAGCGCCGATTTAAAATTTCAACTATTACGCAAGGAAATTGCTATAGCTGTTTTCAAAACAGCGCTGGCAGAGCGCAACGGCGCCATTGTTGAACAGGATCTTGGGTTTCTCGACACCCTTTCGGGGGTCAGTGAAGAGCGTTATGCGTCTCGTACCGCTGGTCAGATAGAAGTCCTTCGCATCCAGAATGAACGTTCCAAGCGGAGGCAGCAGCTCAGGACCGATGGTGTCACGGTGACGAATTCTCGAGTGCAATTGAATCGATTGATCGGGCGCAATTTACAACATCCGCTGCCGGCCCTCGCCTTACCTGATGTCGCTCGGGAGCTTGTCTACAGCAAAAGGTTGGTGGAGATGGCCCTCAAAGCGGAGCCCAATCTTAAGAAGCTGCAGCGGGAAGGGGGGCGGGCAGGGGCAATAGCCGAACAAACCAGGAGACAACGCTATCCTGATTTCACCGTGGGAGTGGAAGCACGCAATTACACCGGTTCCGGGGAAGTCCGCGAGGGAACGGCCTTTGTAGCCTTCAATTTCCCGTGGGGAAATCGAAGGAAATACGACGCAGATTTTGAAAGAGAGAAGGCCCGTCAGGAAGCGATCGAGTTGGAGGCAGCCGATTACGAACTGGAGATCCAAAACGAGATTTACCGCCTCCTTTCTGGAGCCAACAACGCCCGCACGGAAGCGCTTACTTATCGTGAAGAGATCATTCCTCGCGCACAGATCGCCATCGAAAGCACGAGGGCTGCCTGGGAAAACAATGCTGGCTCACTGACCGACCTGCTTGAGGGGCGGCGAATGTTGCTGGATGCGCAGTTGATGTATGCCCGGGCCGTTGCTGAGCAATACGAGCTTTTGTCTGAACTGGTCCTCTGCTGCGGGTTGGGCGATCTCGAGGCTCTCGAGATGTTCGCTACCGGCCAGCAACCCCAATCACAAACCCAACTATCTCCAAAACAATGAAATCAAAAACATTAATTGTCCTTTTGTTCGTGGCCTTTGTTGCCGGCCTCGGAGGGTGGTGGGCTGCCAGGCATCAGGGCCACAACGCTGGTGATCACGCGGGTGAAGCGGGCCAAAGTGGGCGCAAGATTCGTTTCTACCAGTGCTCCATGCATCCGCAAGTGAAGTCGGACAAGCCGGGTAGCAAGTGCACCATTTGCGGAATGGCGTTATCACCCATTTTTGAAGGACAGAGTGAACTCACGGAGAACCTGGTGACACTCAGTCCCTCGACCATCCAGGTCGTGAACGTGCAAACCGCACCCGTGCGAAGGAGCGCGTTGCAACGAGTTATCCATGTTGCTGGAACGATTGACGACGACGATACGAAACATCGGATCATCGCGGCCTACATTGATGGGAGAATTGAGAAGTTGTTCGTAAACTTCACTGGCGCGGAGGTCACGCAGGGAGAACCGCTCGCAACGTTCTACAGTCCCGGTCTCCTCACAGCGGAACGCGAGTATCTGCTTCTGGCGCAACGGCAGCTTACCAATGGAAATCCCGAGCTGTTGGCCGAACAAAAACGTTTCCTCGATGCGGCCGGGCAGCGCTTGCAACGACTGGGCCTCACCGAACAGCAGATTAAACAACTCGGAAAAGAAACGAATAGCGTCGCGCGGTCGACGATCGTTGCTCCCATGTCCGGTACCGTGGTGAGTCGGATGGCCTACGAAGGGCAATATGTGAAGGAAGGGGATCGACTCTTCGAGATCGCGGACTTTTCGACCATGTGGTTCAAGTTCGACGCGTATGAACAGGATCTCCCATGGATGAAGGCTGGCCAGAAAGTAGAGGTCGAGACTCCGTCTGTTCCAGGCAGAACCTTTGAAGGCGAAATTACGTTTATAGATCCAAATATCAACGATCCGACTCGCTCGGCCAAGGTGAGGGTAAATCTGGAAAATCCGATCGTGGAGGAAAATGGAAAAAAACGGCGCCTCCTTCTGCACCGACTCTTCGCCGAAGGCAGTGTGCGCGTTGAAACACCGGAGAGTCTGGTTATTCCACGCACCGCTGTGCTGAATCCCGGTGGGGCGCCGGTTGTTTATGTTGATGTGGGAGAGAGCAGTTACGAAGCACGCAAGGTAAAGCTGGGACTCCGGGGCGATGAAGGGTGGCAGGTGCTGGAGGGGTTAACCGAAGGAGAAAAGGTAGTGACTTACGGCAACACGTTGATCGATGCACAGGCGCAACTAAACCAAAGTTCACAAAGTCCGGAAGAACAGCATGGGCACGAAGATCCCGTGGTCAAGCCGGTGGGTAATTTGGAGAAGATCAACGATGTTCAGCGGAGCGGCGCGGAAGCGCTCTTGGCCCAAACGAGCCGGATGGCAGCGAACCTGGCGGCAGATGATATGAAAGCGTTCAACGAAGGGCTCCCCGCAGTGGGACCAGCCCTCGCCAGTTTCACCAACTCCTGGGCGGGTGCCAAATCATGGCAGAGTTTAGTCGAGCCGATTCAGGCCCACGGCGAAATCCAAAAAGCCGGTGATCTCGCAGCCGCACGGAAGGCTTTTCATCCGTTCAGCATGGCGGTCACAGAGCTGACGAAACATCTGCGCGCTCATGAGAAAGCCTTCGAGGGTGTGAAGATTTACCACTGTCCGATGGTGAATCAGGCTGTCCCCGGCGCACCTAAGAATGGTTTTTGGGTGCAACTGAATGGGCCGCTACAAAATCCATTTTTTGGTTCTGACATGCTCGAATGCGGAATGGAGGTGGCACCGTGATTAATCGCATTATCGAGTGGTCCTTGCGTAACCGTTTCCTGGTGATCTGCGCCGCTTTCTTCGTTGTAGCCTGGGGGGTTCACTCTGTTTACAAATCGCCCGTGGATGCCATTCCAGACCTGAGTGAAAATCAGGTGATCGTGTTTGCAGATTGGGCAGGGCGCAGCCCCCAGGAAGTGGAAGATCAGATCACCTATCCGCTATCGGTCAATCTCCAGGGATTGGCGGGAGTGAAAGCAGTGCGGGCGGCATCCATGTTCGGGTTCTCGCTGCTCACGATCATCTTCGAGGACAATGTAGATAACTATTTCGCCCGCACCCGGGTGCTCGAACGTCTTAATTATCTCGGTGATGTTTTGCCTGCGGATGTCACTCCCAAGCTCGGCCCGGATGCCACCGGACTCGGCTGGGTTTATCAATACTACCTGGAAGTCGATCCCGCCAAGGCTCCAAAAAACGGCTACGATCTGGGTGAGCTCCGGGCGGTTCAGGATTGGTTTGTCCGTTATCAATTGAACGCGGTGCAAGGTGTCGCAGAGGTGGGAAGCATTGGCGGCTTTGTGCGGCAATATCAGGTGGAAGTTTCTTCAACGAAAATGCGTGCCGCCGGTGTCTCCATTCAGGAAGTAATGGAGGCGGTTAACGCCAGCAATTTGAACGTGGGTGGAAAAGTCGTGGAAGAGAACGGGATGGAGTTCGTGGTACGTGGAATCGGGCTGGTGCAAAAAATCGAAGACCTCGAAAACATTGTGCTCAAGGAAGTCGAAGGGACACCCATCTATCTGAAGCATGTCGCCAATGTGCAGATCGGCGGCGACTTCCGGCGCGGTTCGCTCGACGTGAACGGCAATGAAGTGGTGGGGGGAATAGTCGTTATGCGCACGGGTGAAAACGCCCGTGATGTCATCGCGCGGGTAAAAGAAAAGATAGCTCAGATCACACCGAGCTTGCCCGAAGGAATTACCGTTAAATCCTTCTATGATCGAAGTGAACTGATTGAGAGCACTATAGGCACTCTGAAACATGCGCTCGTTGAGGAAATTGTCCTCGTGACCATCGCACACATCATTTTTCTCTGGCACTTCCGCAGTATCCTGATCGTTACGATTCCATTGCCTGTCTCGATCCTGATCTCGTTCATCCTCATGCGCCAGTTCGGGGTCACATCGAATATCATGTCCCTTTCCGGCATCGCGATTGCGATTGGGGTGCTGGTCGATGCCGCGATCGTGATGACGGAAAATGTGATTCGACATTGCGAGCGGGCCGAGGAGGACAAAGCTCGGAGCGGTGGGTCGCCGCGATTGAGTTCGGAGGAGCGATGGCAAATCACTTTAGAGGCGGCGAAACAGGTCGGCCGCCCGATCACGTTCGCGATGGCCATCATCATTTTGGCGTTCGTTCCGGTGTTCGCCATGTCTGGCCCGGAAGGGAAATTGTTTCATCCGCTCGCGTTTACAAAAACCTTCGCGATGATCGGGGCCACTCTCCTGGCCATCACTGTTGTCCCAGTCCTTTGCACACTGCTGGTGCGGGGACCTTTCCATTCGGAAGATAACAATTGGGTGATGAAGCGGCTTCTAGGCATCTACGATCCGGTGCTCAACTGGGCATTGTCGCATCGCAAAACTGTTCTCGGTCTTGCTGCGCTCCTACTGATCATCTCGCTCGTGCTTGCATTCGGCCTGCCACGGACCGTGGTGAAAGAGTTTGAAGATCGAAAATGGAACCGCGTAGCACAAATGACCAGCGGCATGGGAAGCGAGTTCATGCCCACGCTCAATGAAGGCAGTTTGCTTTTCATGCCGGTATTGCTGCCGAGCACATCGCTCACCGAGGTGAAACGCATCATGGCGTGGCAGGACAAAGTCATCAAACAACTGCCGGAAGTCGCATCCGTCGGTGGCAAGCTGGGACGCGCTGAGACGGCCACAGATCCAGCACCGGTCGAGATGATCGAGACGACGATCATGTTGAAGCCGGAGTACATCGAGACCAATTACAACCTGCTCGGCTTTATCAAAATCCCTCGCACGGTTCGCAACCCGGCATGGCGCGATGGAATGACCAAAGACATGATGGTGGCGGAGCTTACCGAGAAACTCACGCAGGTGCCGGGATACGTTCCGGGCTTCCTTCAACCCATTGAAAATCGTCTATTAATGTTGAGTACCGGCATTCGCGCGCAGGTGGGAATCAAAATTCTGGGTGATAACCTGGAAGCGCTGCAACAAAAGGCATTCGAAGTGGAAAAGGTCGTTCAGAAAGTTCCGGGTGCTACTGGGATCGCGGCCTCGCGCGTGCAGGGCAAGCCTTACCTCGAGATCGAAGCGGATCGCATCGCAATGGCTCGCTACGGCTTGCGCGTGGAAGATGTGATGGCAGCGGTAGAGGCCGGCATCGGTGGGAAAAATGTCACCACGACGATAGAAGGGCGGCAGCGTTTTCCCATTCAGGTCCGTTTGCAGAAGAATGAACGGGAAGACATCGAGAACTTTGGCGCGATTCTGATTGCGACACCGTCCGGGAGACATATTCCCCTTGGGCAAGTTGCGAAGATGAAGCGTGCGATTGGACCCAGTGAAATATCCAGCGAGAATGGGCGATTGAGGGTATTCGTGCAGGCGAATGTAGCTGACCGGGATCTCGGCGGATTCGTCGAAGAATTGAAGACCACCGTTGCTCGCGAGATCAAGCTCCCTCCCGGCATGACGATGGAATGGAGTGGTGAATATGAAAATCAACTGCACGCCCAGCGAACGCTGATGCTCATCGTTCCGGCAGTGTTGCTTATCATATTTCTTCTTCTCTTCGTGGTATACAAATCCCTGATCGAAGCTGCCCACGTGATCCTGGCCGTGCCCTTCGCCCTCACCGGTGGCGTGTTGTTGCAATACCTTCTGGGATACAATTTTAGTGTGGCGGTCTGGGTGGGTTACATCGCGTTGTTTGGAACCGCCATCCAGACAGGCATCGTCATGGTGGTCTATCTCGAAGAGGTCCTGGAGAAAAGAAAAGCAGAGCGGGGCACAGCATTCGATCGAGCTGACTTGATCCAGGCAGTGAAGGATGGAGCCAGGTTGCGGTTGCGTCCAAAAGTGATGACGGTGGCAACGACGATTGCGAGCTTACTCCCGATTATGATTAGTACGCGGGTGGGGGCAGAAGTGGTGAAGCCGATTGCAGCCCCAGTCATCGGCGGAATGGTGAGCAGCCTGATTCACATCCTGATTGTGACCCCGGTGATCTTTGCATGGTTGCGGGAACGGGAACTGAAACGGACAATGAAGAAATGAAATCTGTTGCCGTGATAGGAGCTTCCAATGATCGCTCGAAGTTTGCGAATAAAGCGGTTCGCGCTTTCCAGCGGGCTGGCTACAAAGTTTTCCCGGTACATCCAGCTCTCAGCGAAGTGGAACAACTGCCGTGTTACAAATCGATCACAGATGTCCCGGAGAAACCGACGCTGGTCAGTATTTATGTCGGTCCGGAACGGTTGCTTCAAATTCTTCCGGATATTGCGACGCGCGGTTGTGACGAGCTTTGGTTGAATCCCGGAACTGTTTCGGGGGATGTGCTTTCCAAAGCCAGGGAGTTGGGATTAAAGGCAAATCAGCTCTGCAGTATCATTGCCGTGGGTTCCTCGCCGTCGCAGTTGTAACTAATTCGTAGCGAACAAGGTTTAGAGACGTTTCTTGCCACCGAAAGTTTCTCCTTCTCCTTGGGGAGGAGGCCGGGATGAGGGAGTGCCAACCTTCTAATCATTCCACCGAAAACAGCGGGGAACCAGCGAGAACATCTCAAACCATTCCCATTCAGCCACTTACATTGGCTGGAACGCCAGAATTACGCTCATTTCCGATCGTGCGACGACGATAAATCTAGATTTACGATCGATTCAGGAGTGGAAACGCTTGGAAATCTAGATTTACGTCCATTTCCCCGTCTGAAACGGGGA
>JBKJKE010000056.1:0-3171 GCA_046597605.1 Limisphaerales bacterium
TGTGATCGCCGACCGGACAGCAGCTCCGGCCGGGGAAGGTTTGAGTTACAAGAATGTGGGCTCGGATCAGACCGGCTACAACAAATCGGATACGCGCCCAATCATCAGCCACGTCGCTCAGGCGATGCTCGCGAAATACGGCGCCCTTATCAAAAGCAAGAGTGGTTCAGTGCCGCTCCTTCGCACTTAAACGAAAGCAATTTTATGGATGATCCCATTGTGAAAACCAACGGAGCACGACAACTCCGTTTCAGTCCTGAGATCACTCTCGGGAACCTTCTTCAACTCGTATCGATGGCTGCCGCTCTCGTGGCCCTGTGGACCAGCATCGACAAGAGGATTACTGCCGTTGAGCTGCGGGAGAGTTTTGCCGTGGAGGAGCGGCGTGATTTGAAAAAGAGCATTGCCACCATGGCGGAGAGCCAGGCTTTGCTCACGCGGACGGTGGATCGAGTCAGCATTTTGATGGAACAACAGAAAGGAGCGACGAAGTGAACAAACATATTGCGAATGTAGTGATGGTGATGGCGGTTGGACTGTTGGTTGGTTGCGGGAGCACCAAGCCGCTTAAAGGTGGGAAAGCGAGCACGGTGGCAAAGCCAGGTGGAGGCATCGAGCAGACGGTTGTGCAGTCCGACAACCCGGCGCAGGTCTCGCGGCAAGATCAGGAAACCGTCAAAACGAAAACGTACACTGTGCCGGCAGGCTCTCGGATCGAGGAGACACGCGTTGTCCAGGTGGAGCCAACGGCGGCACCGGTCACAAATGTTCAGGCGGTTGTGGTCAGCGCCCCAATGCCAGTTGTAGAGCGTGAAGAGACTCGCGCTAAGTCGGAGCTGGGAGCAGCCCAGAAGGATACAGCGAGGGAACTTGGTGCGAAGCTATCCAGTTTGAAAGGGATAGTATGGGTCGGTGTTGTGATGTTCCTCTTCGGTTTGGCATCGCTGTTCTATCCCCCGTTGCGCGCGATCATTGGCAGTGTCACCACCAGCGCGGCGATTCTGATCGGGGGTCTCGCGTTGATAGTCCTGCCAACATTGATTGTGGGGAATGAGCTTTTGATCCTGGGCGGTGTGGTGCTCGTGGTGGGCGGTTGGTTTATCGCGCATCGATACGGAAAGCTGCGTGGCTTTGTGGATGCGAATAAGAACGGCGTAGATGACCGGCTCGAAAACATCAAAGCGGAGGTAAAGCAATGAAGGATGAGCAACATCGTTTTCTCATGGTTCTGGGACAGCTTCCCGCCCGCCTGACGGTGGAACAGGCCGCCTGGGTTCTTAATTGTCAGGTGCATGATGTGCCGATACTGGTTGCTGCACGGCTGTTGAAGCCGCTCGGCAACCCACCGCAGAATGGAATCAAATTCTTCTCGTCGTTGGAGATCCTGGAACTCATGAAGGATCGTTCATGGCTAGCAAAGGTGACCAACACCATTAGTCAGCATTGGCAGAAAAAGAACGGTCTTAAGAAGAATCGTTCCCGGAATAGTTCGCAGGCCTTTCCTCCTCCAATGGTGCAAATGCCTGGAACTGTAAGTTCGGCCACCGCGTAAAATTTACGCTAAAAAGAAAAGCCGCGTTCGCACTGAACGCGGCTTTTGCTTTGTGCGGATTATTGATTCACCGCCATTGGCAGTTGAACGATTTTACTCTCGAACTCCTGCAGGCTTGGTAATTTTACTTTCGCATTCTTCGCATACGCACGGTGAACGGCTTCGCTGTGATGACCCAGAGCCTGCATGGCGTATTGTTCTGGATAACCGGACTGGCGGGCTCGCTCGGCCCAGGCGTAACGATAGCAGTGCAGAGAAACTCCCGTGATTTTCGCCGCCTTGGTTTTATGAAGAAACCAAGCTGCTCGTTGGCTGGCAGTTAACTGAATCAGGCGGGGAAATAGCGGTCCCGCTTTCGGCAGTCCGTCCAGTGCTGCACGTGCCTCGCTTCCCAATGTCAAATGGACCAAAGTGCCGGTCTTCTTACGCCGAAAGGTTATCGTGTGATCGTTCCAGTCGATGTCTTCACCCTTTAATTCGGCAACGTCCGTTTGCGCACCGCCAATGTGCCACAGCAACTGGTAGTATGATTTCAGTTCCGCGTTGCACTCGTTTTGCACGAGCTTTTGATGTTCCTCGAGTGTAATGGCGCGCTTCTTCTTATAAACCAGCGGAGGCCAATGCAGCTTCGGCAATACGGGCCATGGCAGCCAGTGCATTCCAATCGCAAAGTGATGTGTCCGACGAAGGTAGAGGTTGGTTGCAACCGTGCCGGCGTTTAGAACTGCTAAGAAATGGTCCGAGGTTGTTTCAACAATTTTCCGATCGCGGATGAGATTGAATGCTTTGTCCCTGGAGGCGCACTTCCAGCGCTCTTGGGTGGATCCCGTCTTGGTGGAAATGATTCTATCGAATACGTCTCTCCATGTGCGAGTAGCCAATGCTGGGTCGCTGTGCTGCAGGTAGACCTGAGCAATCTGCAGATTCATGCCGACATGCCGCACCGCTTCGTTCTTGATATCGAGCAGGCGCTGGGCTTCGTCTTTGTCGCCGGTTCCGAGGCTTTCGCGTTTGTTAGTGTTGGTGTCGAAGCTGTAATAGGTGTTGCGGATACCACGATAGATCAGTCGATAGCGTTTCATAACTTTAAGCGTAATGAAGCGCGATAAGCATCGTTAGAAGGTTGCGGCGGAGTTCCAGCCAGATTGTAAATGGATTGCTAAGAGTTCACTTTCCAGCATCCGATCTGGTGTCCGAGCCAACCCTCAAACCTCGTAAGTGCTTGTGTTTCAACACAAAGCGAATGGAATAAAATGTCCCTTCGGGACTTTAATGCGCCCAGATCGAACCCAATGTTGAAACATTGGGCTAGTGCGCCTGAGAAGGCGATGAGTTGGTGCGGTGAGAGTCCGCATCCTTGCGGCGAAGAGCCGTGAGGTATTGAACCGTAACTGCGTCGCAGCAATGCGGGGTGGAGAGCAATGGGGAGAGAACGGCCAGTCCGTAACGAGAGTGAACTCGATTCGGTCGGCGTGGATGGGCGAGTCTTATAGCTACTGACGAAGCCTGAGCGGCGGAAAGAAACCGTCGGCAGCCGGGTCGATCCCGGACAACACGGCGATGGTTGGAGACGGAATGGACGGAAAGCTCATCGAGATAATCAGGGAGACCGGCAGCGG
>JBKJKE010000060.1:0-31315 GCA_046597605.1 Limisphaerales bacterium
AAAATTATTTCACTACTTGCAAGATCCTTGCAGGTGGCCAATGGGAAACTCGCCACCGGTTAGATCCTTGCGACACCTCCAATAATTATTTGAGTACTTTTTAAAACGTCGCGAGTAGTCAAGAAACCTATTCAGTAGTCGCAAGATCTGTCGGAGTAGTGAAAAAATTCTCTCGGCACCTCCAAGATCCTGTTTTGACGCCAGAAAATTCTCTCGGCACCTCAGAAATCCTTCCGGAAGGAGCCAGGAAATATTGCCCGGAATCTACAAGTGAGCGCCGCACGACGCGGAAGAGGGATGGAGCGGAAGCTCCCAGTCAAAAGACAGTGGGGAGAGGTGGCCTGGTAAGGAAACGTGAGGAGGACAATAAGGTTTGGCCGGTTGAATAACCCGCAGAAGGAGGCGTCGAACCTGCGTAATAGTTAACTTGTGAAAAATTTCACAAATCAGCTTGAGGGCCATTTTATCGGGTGATAGGTTGCCCTCGCTTTCGGAAACGGAATTATGAAAAAATCAATCCTGCTCGCTTCGGTCGCGGTTGCTGCGTCGATCCAATTGAGTTCGGCTGCGGACATCACTGGTAAGGTCACTTTAAAGGGAACTCCACCTCCAGAAAAGACTCTGGACGTGATCAAGGCCGATGCTAATTGCGGCAAATTGGTCAAGGAAGCTCCGAAAACCAAGTTTTACGTTGTCGGTGGCGCTGGTGAGTTGGCTGACGTGATCGTTTCTTTGAAGGGTGTCACTGGCAAATCGACTGGTGAAACCGCAGAACCGCTGCTGCTTGACCAGGTGAATTGCGAATATGCTCCGTATATCGCGGCTGTTCAAACCAAGCAGAAGATCAAGGTTCGCAATTCAGATCCCGTTTTTCACAACATCCATCCTACGCCTGCTCCTGGAGGCAAGAATAAAGAAGTGAACAAGGCGCAAATGCCGAAGGCCCCGGACATGGAATTTACATTCGAAGATGCGGAACCCTTTCTCCGTTACAAGTGCGACGTCCATCCCTGGATGTTTTCCTACGTAAGCGTGTTTGATCATCCTTATTTCGCCGTAAGTGCCAAAGACGGAACATTCACGATCAAGAACGTGCCCGCTGGTAAGTACACTGTGGAAGCGAGCCATCGTAAAGGTGGCACGGTTACCCAGGAGATCGAAGTTAAAGACGCCAACGTCACGGCTGATTTCGTAGTTGAAGCCAAGTAATCTCTGTTTTAGCCAACCGCTGCGTCTGAATAGGACGCAGCGGTTCCTTTTTCAGAGGGGAAGTTGTTATGTCACGCAACTCTGAAAATCCCGCTCTTAAATATTTCACCATTTTCACTGCGTTCTCCACGCTGGTTCTGCTCTGCATTGGTGGCCTGGTGACGAGCCATGGAGCCGGGATGGCTGTTCCTGATTGGCCGAATACCTACGGCTATAACATGTTCTTTTTCCCGGTCTCGCAATGGATCGGTGGGGTCTTCTACGAGCATTCGCACCGATTGGTGGCTTCTGCAGTTGGATTCTTCGTTCTGGTGCTCACTTTGTGGCTGCATGGCAAAAAGGCTCAAACGTTCATTCGATGGAGCGGGATCGTATTGGGGTTGCTGGGAGCTTTGATCCTTTTCAAGTATCCGGCAAAGTCGCAGGACGGGGCTTTCCTGATGGGTTTTGGGATATTCTCTTTTGTTGCTGGTTTCTTTTGGCCGCGTGGCCCGATGGGCGACCGAACTCTGAGGCAACTTGCTTTGGTTGCGCTTGCTTCGGTGATATTGCAGGGATTTCTCGGGGGAATACGGGTAACGGCGATGAAGGATGAGATTGGCATCTTCCACGGCATTTTTGCTCAAATGTTCTTTGTGCTGATCTGCGCGATGGCCCTGATTCAGACACGCTTCTGGCAAAACCTGGAGAAAACCCGGCAATCTGATTCATCAGGATTGCGTCAGGTCTACCTATTAACGACAGCTATTGTTCTTCTGCAACTCGGTTTGGGCGCTACCATGCGTCACCAACATGCTGGCCTGGCGATTCCCGACTTTCCGATGGCTTATGGCAAAGTTTGGCCCGAGACATCTCCGGAAGCCGTTCAACTGTACAATCAAAAGCGTGTGGAAGTGCGGGATTATAACTCCATCACTGCTAATCAGATCCAGTTGCAAATGGCTCACCGAATCGTGGCATTTGCCCTGGTGATCATGATCGCTCTTTCGCTCTGGTTAACAAAAAGGCGGCTCAGTGGACAAAATCCACTCACAAAGTTGGCATTGTTTTGGATGTTTTTAGTTTTTGTGCAATTTTTTCTAGGCGCATCGACCATTTGGACGAATAAGTCAGCTGACATCGCAACGGCTCATGTCGCCGTGGGGGCGCTAACGTTACTGACCGGTTCGCTGTTAACGCTCGTGTCGTTCCGTATTCTCCAGCCGGAGGCGGAGGCCGAGACATCCATTCCGCGATTCGCATCCGTTGCCGCAAAATGAAAGAAGTCGTGGCAGAACCAATTCCAGTGACCGGGTCGACCGTCTCCTCCGAGAGGTCGTCCTTCGGGGTGTTCTGTGACCTGATCAAGGTGCGGCTCACGTTTCTCGTTCTCCTGACCACACTTGTTGGGTTTTATCTGGCGGTGCCGGGGAAGGGGAATGTTGATTATTGGCTGATGCTCCACGCCATGCTGGGCACAGCTTTGCTGGCGAGCGGCGCATCCGCGTTGAACCAGCTTCTGGAACGTACGCACGACGCCAAAATGCGTCGGACCGAAGACCGTCCACTGCCGTCGGGACGAATGAGTCCGGAGACAGTTTTGATTTTCGGGGGCATTACATCGGCGGCGGGAATGATTTACCTGGCACTCGCGGTGAACCTGCTGACCAGCCTGCTCGGAGCGGCGACGTTGATCAGTTATATCTTCGTCTACACGCCACTGAAGCGATATACCTCGTTGAACACTGCCATTGGAGCAATTCCCGGAGCTTTGCCGCCGTTAATGGGTTGGACTGCCGTCAGGGATGAGGTTTCAGTCGAGGGTTGGATACTGTTCGCGATTCTTTTCTTCTGGCAGTTGCCCCACTTCCTCGCAATTGCCTGGATTTACCGGGATGAGTATGCGAAGGCGGGCTACGTGATGCTGCCGTTGGTGGATCCGGATGGAAGCCGAACGAGTCGTCAGGCGGTGAGCCATACCCTGGGTTTGTTGCCGATCAGCCTTTGTCCGTTTCTTTTTCACCTGGTTGGTCCGGTCTATTTGGTGGGCGCTTTAGTGTTGGGACTGGGATTCCTTTGGTTTGCCATTCAGTTCGCACGGGAGATGAGTAATGCACGGGCGAGACAGCTATTTTTCGCGTCCATCATCTATCTTCCATTGTTATTAGGACTAATGGTGTGGGATAAAATACGAATTTAACTAAGAAAAATTTATTCTGCCGTTGACAGTTCTTGAAGGCGTCCCTTATTTAACCGCGAACTTTTATAAGAGAGTCTTCAATGCCGGCAGTTAGCAGGAAATTGAACAATGCAGCCTAAAACTCACGATACCAAACATCACGACGCCCATGGCCATGACGATCATGACCATCACGAACTGGGCTTCTGGCAAAAGTACATCTTCTCGACAGATCACAAGGTAATCGGCGTTCAATATGGAGTGACCGCATTGCTCTTCATGCTCTTTGGTTTCATGTTGATGATGGTGATGCGTTGGCAGCTCGCTTATCCCGGTCAACCGATTCCGTTAGTGGGTGGTCTTTTGGAGAAGGTATTGGGAGATGTTGCCGCTGGCGGGGTGATGTCGACGAACCTCTATAACTCGTTTGGTGCCATGCACGGAACGATCATGGTGTTTTTGGCAGTTGTGCCCCTGGCGTTCGGTGCCTTCGGCAATCTGGTGGTCCCTTTGCAGATTGGTGCGCCTGATATGGCATTCCCACGCTTGAACATGGTTAGCTACCAATGTTACGTGGTGGGCGCTGTTGTCATGGTGGTCAGCTTCTTTATTCCAGGTGGCGCGGCTCAGGCGGGTTGGACATCCTACTCACCGCTGGCAACCTCGATCCCTACTGATGGCCAGACTTATTGGCTCGTCGGTATGGTGTTTTTGATCACGTCATCGTTGCTCGGGTCTGTAAACGTCCTCGCGACGATTATTCAGTTGCGGGCACCCGGAATGAACTGGATGCGCTTGCCTTTCTTTGTTTGGGCTCAGTTTGTGACTGGTTTCCTCCTTTTGCTCGCTTTCCCGCCGCTCGAAGCAGCCGGTGTCATGCAGTTGATGGACAAAGTGTTTCATACGAGCTTCTTCCTACCGACGGGGTTGGCAATCGGAGGTGAGTTTGCTGATATCAGTGGTGGTGGTAGTCCGTTGCTTTGGCAGCATCTGTTTTGGTTCCTGGGACATCCTGAGGTCTACGTTCTAATTCTTCCTGCTCTGGGGATTGTTTGCGAAGTAATAGCGAACAACACTCGCAAGCCAATCTGGGGTTACAAATCGTTGGTCTACTCGGTACTGTTGATTGGCTTCCTGTCGTTCATCGTGTGGGCGCATCATATGTATCTCACGGGAATGGGAACGAAGATCAGTACGTTCTTTCAAACAACAACGATGATCATTTCGATTCCTTCAGTGATCATTTTGACATGTTTCTTCCTTTCGCTTTGGGGTGGATCCATTCGATTCAATACCCCGATGCTGTTCGCGCTGGCTTTCCTTCCGATGTTCGGCATTGGCGGTCTGACGGGTTTGCCGCTTGGTTTCAACTTCAGTGACATGCATTTGCACGATAGTTACTACGTCATAGCCCATTTCCATTACGTAGTTGCTCCCGGCACGATTTTTGCGCTGTTCGCAGGCGTCTACTATTGGTACCCCAAAATGACCGGGCGAATGATGAGCGAAGGCCTGGGCAGGATTCACTTTTGGCTTTCCTTGATCTTCATGAACCTGATTTTCCAGCCGATGTTTATGCAGGGTATGGCTGGGATGAGTCGCCGGTTGGCGGATGGTGGAGCCAATTACTCCATCGCCAAGGCGGGGGAAGCTGGAATTTTGAGTGATTTGATGATGCGCTTCAACACGACCATTTCCTGGGCAGCCTGGGGCCTGGCACTGGCGCAGATTCCGTTTCTTTGGAACTTTTTTTGGAGCGTTCGTAACGGCAAGAAGATCGAATCCGATAATCCGTGGAATGCCACGACCCTGGAATGGCAGACGCCGACGCCTCCTCCGCACGGGAACTTTCCAGTGGTTCCTGAGGTGCATCGTGGTCCCTATGAATACAGTGTTCCGGGACACGCCAAAGATTTCACTCCGCAAAACGTTAAATAAGCATGGAAATTCCTTATACAGCTAAAATTCGGCCCGACACAGGGCTTTATAACGCCAAACTTGGAATTTGGTTGTTCCTTGCCTCGGAAATGATGCTCTTCGGAGCTCTGTTCTCTTCCTACATTTTGCTGCGAGTGAGTGCCGATCCGGGAACCTGGCCTCATCATATCTTGAGTGTCCCGCTGGGGACGTTCAATACGATCGTCCTGATTCTTTCATCTGTGACCGTGGTGCTTGGTTGGGCTTCATTGAAGATGAATCAATTCGGTAAATATCGGATGTATCAGGCAATCACGATACTTTGTTCTCTGGTATTCCTTGTGGTCAAATCGGTCGAGTATCACGACAAGTTCATCCATTATTACGTAAAGATGGCGGATGGGACTGAAATGAACGGCCATATCGAGGGCAATCCGATGTTCCTGACTCTGGCGAAAGCAAAGCAACAGGGCAGGACTGAGGTTGTGATCCATCCCGACGCCGTAAAAGGTCACGGCAAAAAAGATGAAGCGCATGCGACTGCTGCTCATGACGAACACGCGGCAGTGACGGTGAAGATTGCGGATGTGCGTAAGTTGGAAGCATGGGGCCCGTGGCGCAGCACCTACCTTGCGATCTATTTCACACTCACTGGACTTCACGCGTTGCACGTTATTGGCGGTGCATTGGTGATCTTTATGATTTGGGGTCCGGGTGCCAAAATGTGGAAGACGGAACCGGAACGATATACGAACCGGGTCGAAGTCTCGGGCTTGTTCTGGCATTTTGTTGATCTTGTCTGGATCTTTCTCTTCCCGGTTCTTTATCTCTTGTAATTTCTATGAGCGACGCACATGACGTAAAAAAAGATGTCCGGAAGTATCTGATTATTTTCGGTGCCCTGATTGTTGGGACGATTCTTACGGTTGCCGCCTCTTATCACGATTTTGGCAATCCGATGAAAAATATCATCGTCGGTCTCATTATCGCCTCAATCAAGGCGTTCCTGGTAGCCGGTTATTTCATGCACTTGATGTCGGAACGCAAATTGATCTATGGGGTCCTTTTGGCGACCGTGTTCTTCTTTGCCGGGTTGATGTTTTTGACCATCTGGTCGATGGAACCGGCCAGCCTGGTGCATAATAAGAATGATCCCCAATGGCAGGTGAAGCAGGAGGAGGTCAAGCCACATGTCCCTTAAAGCTTTTCACATTCTCTTTGTAACGGCTTCGACGCTTCTCGCCTTTGGTTTTGGAGCGTGGGCGCTTCATTCCTACTCCATGCACAAGGCGCAGATAGACCTGATCATGGGAATCGTCTCCCTGGTGCTCGGTGTCGGGATGATCTGGTACGGAAAATATTTCCTGAAGAAGTTGAAGAATATCAGTTATCTATGAGTTGTTCTAAAACACTCAATTTAATCTCCCTGCTGTTGATCCTGGGTTTTCTGGCGATGCCGCAGAACGTGCAGGCCTGTGCCGCGTGTTTTGGCAAGAGTGATTCGAAGCTGGCGGAAGGGATGAATTGGGGGATTTTGGCCCTGCTTGTGGTCGTTGGATTTGTGCTCGCCTGTATTACTGGATTTTTCGTTTATATCGCAAAACGAGCTTCAACCAGCTCTGAAAATAATTAAAAGGTTCGATCAATGGAAAAATTTCTTGGAATTCCCGCCCTCGCGTCCGAACACGGCAAACATGTCGATCAGCTGATTATTTACGTCCATATGCTGATGGGCGCGCTGTTTGTCGGTTGGTTGGCCTATTTCGTTTACGTCCTGTTTCGCTTCCAAAAGAACCGCAATCCAAAAGCGGATTACATCGGAGCCCAGACCCACGCCACCACCGCGGTGGAGGGAGCCGTTGTTTTGGTGGAAGCGCTATTGCTGATCTTTGTGGCAGTTCCTTTTTGGGGTAAGTTGGTTGATAACTTCCCGGACAAGAAAGACGCCGTCGTGATCAAGGTTTCAGCTCAACAATTCGCGTGGAATTTTCGCTATGGCGGTCCGGATGGCGGGTTTGGCAAACAGGATTTCAAGCTCGTCACGTCGAGCAATCCCCATGGGCTCGATGAGCAGGATCCGCTCGGGAAAGACGACCTCCAAACCCTGAACGAAATTCACGTTCCCGTGAATAAACCGGTGATCCTTGAGATAACGTCCCGTGACGTAATTCACTCGTTCAAAGTGGTCGCTTTTCGTCTCACCCAGGACGCTTTTCCTGGAATGATGATCCCCACCCATTTCACTGCAACGAAAACGGGTCGTTACCAGGTGATCTGTGCTCAGTTGTGCGGCAACGGTCATTCCACCATGGCGCAGGGTTTCGTTCAGGTCGACTCGCAACAGGACTATGACACCTGGATCAAATCGAAATCCGGGGGCGGTGGTGGAGCAGTCAATTTCGAATAACGCCCCCACTCATTCGCTCCGGGCGACTTGGGTGGATCGTGAGATGTGATGCAGAAACCGAGGCGCCCAGTCGAATGGCTTATTTGGGGAATGCTTGCGTTGGTAGTTCTGGGGATAGCCATTGCTTACGCGAACCAACGTAGCGGCAGCCAGTTCATGAACTTGCGTCACGTTCCTGATTTCACCTTAACCAATCAGCTTAACGCCCCTGTTTCCCGTTCCACCTTGCAGGGAGAAGTCTGGCTCGCAAACATTATCTTTACCCGGTGTCCGGGACCTTGTGTGCGGATGACAAAACAGTTCGCTGAAATTCAAGGAGCGCTTCCTGGGAATAGCCCGGTCAAGCTAGTTTCCCTCACCTCGGATCCAGCCTATGACACCCCAGCGGTTCTGAAGGAGTATGGGGAACGCTTCAAGGCAGACCCGACAAAATGGCACTTCCTGACTGGTTCGAAGAAAGAGGTCTATCAATTGGCAACGGAAGGGCTGCTCCTGGCCGTTCAGGAAAAGAAACCTGAGGAGCGGGAGTCGGCAGATGATTTGTTTATCCATAGCACCCTGATTATGCTCGTTGATAAGAGAGGGGACGTTCGCTCTTTCTACGAAAGCACAGAAGCCGGGGTGAACGAGCGGATTGTGTCGGACGTGAAGAAGTTGCTTCGCCAAAACTAATATGTCCATCACTGACCTTCCCGCCATGAATGCTTGCCTTAACGGGTTAAGCTCCATTTTCCTTTTGGTCGGTTACGTGATGATCAAGAAAGGAAGGCAAATAGCGCACCGTAATTGCATGATCGCTGCGTTCACGACGTCGACTGTGTTTCTCATTGGCTACCTGACCTACCATTACCACGCGGGCTCAACGCGATTCCTCGAACCTCAATGGTTTCGTCCGATCTACCTGACGATCCTCCTGACTCATACCATTTTGGCAGTGGTCATTGTTCCTTTGATTCTGATGAGCTTCCATCGGGCCATCAAAGCGAGGTACGAACTGCACAAGAAGATATCCCGATGGACCTGGCCCTTGTGGATGTATGTCTCTGTAACAGGGGTGGTAATTTACCTCTTGCTCTACCAGATCTTCCCACAAAAGAAGCCAGCAACTGAATCCGCGATTGCTTCTATGGAAGAAGTTTCCCAACCAGCTCGCTGATCGCCCGTCCTTCGGCGCGACCAGCCGCTTTGGCCTGCGCGGCCTTGATGACCTTACCCATGTCTTTTTTGCTCGCAGCTCCGGTTTCCTGAATTGCAGTTTTCACTAACAGCTCGAGCTCTTCAGGCGAGAGCGCTTTCGGAAGGAATTCTTCGAGAACCTGGATTTCGGCTTTTTCCTTTTCCGCCAATTCGGGCCGGCCACCCGCCTGGTATTGCTCAAACGAATCGCGGCGTTTCTTCACTTCTTTTTGCACAAGGCCTATCAGATCCGTATCTGCCAGGGGTTCGCTGCCACGTTCGATTTGCGCGTAACCGATGGACGACTTCAGCATGCGAAGGGTATTCAGCCGCTCCGCGGCCCGTGCCAGCATCGATTTTTTGATTTCCTGCGCGAGTTGTTCGTTGATGTTCATAGTGCGGAATCTGTCAGTTTGCGCAACGCGTCGCGCACTTGGGCGGCTTTTTCGTAATCCTCATTCTGGACCGCTTCCTTCAGTTCGATCTCGAGCTGTTCGCGTTCGCTCAACGGCCGTTTTTCCTGAAGGTCTTGTTGCCACATTTCCAGGGAATGAATTTCGGGGCTGTTTTCGGCCAACTCAGTGCGACCCGATTCACGATAAAACGTGCGCAGCTCTTCGGTGGCTGCCTCGATGACTCGCAGAGCCCCATCGAAATCTTCATTCTTTAGCGCCATGGTGCCCTGGGCGCGAATACGCATGAGCATCAACTGAGGGCGAAATTGTTGCATCGCCCAGGAGAGATCTTCCGAAGCGGCAAATTTCTGGACGAAATTGAAAACGCGAAGGTTGCGATCTGTGTCGCGGATCACTCCGTCATAGTCTTCCAGTTGAAACAGGCAAATGTAGCGATGATGATACTGAATCGCTTCCTGCTGCAATTTGGAACAATCCTCGACCTTCAGTTGAAAGCCTTCTTCACTGCCTTCGTGGCCGTCACGATGCTTCTCCAACTGGTGAAGGTAATGTTCCAGGAGCGACTCGTGTCCGAAAGGATGTTTCCCATCGGGACGACCAATAAAATTCATCTGCAACAGCCCGAGATCTACCCGCAATTGTATTTTTTCCAATCCATCCTTGCCCTTGAACTTCCGGACAATGACTTGTCCGGGTTGGTAGTCCCATTGTTCCAGGATATGGGAGATATCGAAGTTCATAGGGGAGTATTAGCGTTGACCCCTATCAAGTCAACGCAGTGCGAAACGCTTGAGCCGTTTAAGGTTTCGTGAAAGCTTGACGCATGCCGTTGGTTTCTTTGCACGTCCATCATAGTCAATTTCCAGAAAACGTCCGAAAGGACCTCCTCCATTCTCTTCAATCGCGACAAGTTAACCACAAGTTTCATTACGATAGCATCAAACAGGCGAATAAATGGCTCGCCCTGCATGAAAAGTATTCTCCTGCCCGGACCGATCCAGCCTGCATTGCAATATATGATGATTGTTTCGGGCGTTCGTTAGAAAGAATCGGCACTAAACCTATCTCGGTCATAGCACTGGGTTGTGGCGGTGGCCAGAAGGAGGAACAGTTCCTAAAACTGATGAAAGAGCGGGGGATCGACGCCCATCTTCTCGCCGTCGATGTCAGCCCTTCTCTTGTAATCACTGCACAGCGACGTCTTGGCAAAGTGATCGGCGAGAATCTTTGCAGCGGGTTGGTCTGCGATCTGGAAACAGCCGACGATCTGCTGGATGTTCTTGATCGCATGGTGGTTCCGGGTCGGCGCCGCGTTATGACCTTCTTTGGTTTGATTCCAAACTTTGAACCAAAGGAAATCATTCGCAAAATAGCAGCGGTCCTGCATCCCGATGATGTTCTTCTCTTCAGCGCAAATCTTGCGCCGGGTCCCGATTATCAGGCCGGGGTTGAAGCTATCCTGCCGCTTTACCAAAACGAGTTAACTCGTGACTGGCTGCTGACCTTTCTTCGGGACCTGGGAGTCGAGGAAAGAGACGGACAGGTGGAATTCAAGATAGAAGACGTCGATTCACTCAAAAGGATCATCGTTCATTTCCGGTTCACGAGGATGCTGCAGTTAAACGTGGGCGGAGAGGTTTTCACATTCCAGTCCGGTGATTCGATCCGCCTTTTCTTCTCATATCGGCATACTCCAGAGATCATTCGGACACTGCTCGCGACAGAAGGAATCGAGGTTCTGGAACAATCGATCACCCCGTCGCAGGAGGAAGGTGTCTTCCTTTGTATCAAAACAGCTTGATCAACTTGGATCAAAAAGCGCTTTGACCGCAGGGTGTCGGAATTCTAGCTTCCCTTCGTGCTGAACAGCGCGGATAAACCAGCAGAAATTCCAGTCCCGGCCCCTCGTGCTTCGCTCCATCGCGCTTATTTGAATTTTGTCGGTCGTAAGTTGATCGCCTTTACAGAGACCGTTCATGGCCTGACTGCCTTTGCCCTGATCACCGCGGGAGTGATTTTGACCAAGTTCCGTTTTGCCCGGCTACTCATCCGACCTCTGATCAGTGAGCAGATTTATCGAGCTGGTGTTCGGTTGCTGCCGATGGTCAGCTTTCTGGGGTTTGCCCTGGGACTCATCATCATTGGACAAACGGTTTCTTTGCTCACCCGGGTTGGCGCCCAGAACTATGCGGGGACTGTGATGGTCACTGTGATTGTTCGCGAACTTGGGCCGATCCTTACGGCCGTTCTTGTTCTCGCGAGAGTCGGCACCGCGACGGTTGTCGAACTCGGCACTGCCCGGGCGATGGGTGAAGTAGAAGCGCTCGAAGCGCTCGGCATTGATCCGGTGCATTACCTGGTGGTGCCGCGGGTGATTGGATTGGCGATGTCTATTTTCTCTTTAACGGTCTACCTCATCATCATCGCGGTATTGAGCGGTTACCTGTTTGCTTTCATCCAGGACGTTCCATTGCGGCCGATTGAATACCTAAACCAACTCGCCGGCGCCCTCCAGTGGCACGACTTTGTTTTGCTCGCGCTGAAAACAACCTTGTTTGGAAGTATCATAGCCGTGGTGACCTGCTTTCAAGGTCTCGCACAGCCAATCCGTATCGAAGACGTTTCCGGCGCTACAACTCGTGCGGTCGCCCATAGCGTAATCGCCTGCATCTTTTTGGATGCACTTTTCATTGTGGTCTACCTCGTTATCTGACGTGCAACCATCTCCCCATAGTTCAGCAGTGCTCAGGATGAACCAAGTCTCCGTGGTATCCGGCTTCCAGCCAGACAACGTCGTCGTAGAGGGAGTCGATTGGGCGGTGGATCAGCATGATTTCTGGGTAATTGGCGGTTTGCACGGCTCCGGGAAAACGGACCTGCTGCTGACAGCGGCAGGATTACAACGTCCGAGCCAGGGAACCGTCGTCATCTTCGGCAACGAGCAGGGGACCCTTGACGAAAAGGGTCTATTGGAAGAACGGCGGCGCATTGGCGTTGTTTTCGAAAACGGCGGGCGCATGTTTCGGCAGCTCACCGTTCGGGAGAATGTCGCCTTGCCATTGCGTTATCACGAGAACCTCACTGAGAAAGCTTCCATCGAGCGGATCAGTGCCATCATTGACGCGACCGGCCTTACGCCATTCATCCACAACACCATCGGAACTCTTAGTCCTCCCTGGCAGCAGCGGGTGGGATTGGCACGGGCGCTTGCCATGGATCCTGAGTTACTCTTGATTGATAAGCCGAGCATTGGCGCACGCTATTTGCCATGGTGGCAGGGCTTTCTGAAGAAGCTGCACGACGGCTCTATTTTTGGGGGACGCCGCATGACTGTGGTTCTCACTGCGGAAGATTTCCGCGATTGGTCCCAGATCGGAACGCATTTTGCCATGGTGAAAAAGAAACATTGGCGGGTTTTAGGAGGGAAGGCAGAGTTGGCCGAGAGTCAGGAAGAACTCTGGCGGGATGTGACAAGTGAGATTGCGATTTGATGAAATTTTAATATGGCGCTGCAAGACCTTACCCCTCAACTCCGCACCCGACTCAGCCGTGTCGAACGTGCCGTAGGCCTTTTCGTCACCATCGCCACATTGCTCCTGGTCATTGGTTTTGCTTACTACGTCTATCACACTGCCAAGCGCAAAGGATGGTTCGCCACCAAGATTGTTTATGAAACGGGTTTAAATAATGCAGCCGGGCTCAAGCCAGGAGACAAAGTGAAATTGATGGGGTTCGATGTCGGAGAAATTCTCGAAGTCATTCCTAATAAACCGGGGGCATGGTATGGAGTCACTGTTCGCTTCGAAGTTCAGGAGCCAAATTATGGATACATCTGGACGGATTCCAAGGTGCGGGTCGCCCCCGCTGACTTTCTGGGCAATCGCTATGTGGAAGTCCTGAAAGGACAATATGGGATTGCAACCGTGCTGGAAGAGAATGAGCAGATTGTCGGGGTTCTGACTAACGCGGCATTCCAGAAATTTACAAATCAGTTGTATTCCAAAGCTTTGGATGAAGTGATGCCAAAGGTGCGCGCTGAAAACCCCAGCTTCAACAAACATGCTTTGCTTACAGAAGCGAGCAATGAGGTGGCGCAAGAATTCCCCAAACTCGTCAACTCCACTGCCAAAAATTTGCCAGATAATGCATTGTATTTACCTCGGAAGGAAGTCGCTGCCATCTGGATTGATCCGTTGGAGTCACCGGCGTTAACTGAACGGTTGGAAACAATGGTCAGCGCTGTGGAAGGAGCATTGCCGAATGTTCTCAATCTCACGAATCAGTTGACTGAAGTGCTGACGAGTACTGCCGAGGCAACTTCCCACTTGAATCAACTCTTGGCCGACAGCCGGCCAATCATAACGAACCTGACAGAGATCACTGGAAATCTTCGCGAACCGAAAGGTTCGCTCGGCGAATGGCTTTTTCCAACGAACATCAGTTTGCAACTGGAACAAACTTTGGTTTCAGCAAAAGAAACCCTCGCGATCGCCGACAAGGCATTAGCCACGACCGACAAGACGCTGGCCAGCACGGACACAAATCTCACGCTCCTGGTATCGAATTTAAACCTGTCGCTAGAGAACCTTGCCAACCTGACCAGCAACCTGAACTCCCAGGTCCAGGCGAATACAAACATCGTTTCTTCCATCAACACCGCCATCGTGGACGCGGACAGCCTCGTACAAGGATTAAAGCGGCATTGGCTATTGCGCTCCGCCTTTAAGTCCACGAACGAGGCCGATAAAGCTGAATCTAAAGAACCCTCCGAGGACTCCCTCGACACGCCGAAACCAGCTCATCCCGGCACCCGAAGATAGCTGTTTAGCTGAATCGAGTGGAGAGATCGCAGCTCAGAACCGAGGTTGCGGATCTTGAAAGTTGCCACCGCACCGGGGAATGCTCTTAACGCCTTTTGCAGGCTGGATTTCCCTGCGCGGGACGCCGTTGCAAATCCTGCCACCTCCCCTCGCGCGCGCCAGACCTCGTTTCAGGTTGTGCGACGTGCCCCCGCGCGTGCGGGACCTCATTTTTGGAACCGCGACGGCCCCCCGCGCGCGCGGGACCCCGTCGCGGAGTCTGCGGCGACCCCTCGCGCACGTGCGGGACCCCGTCGCGGATCCCGCGACGACCCTCCGCGCGTGCGGGACCCCGCTGCGGATCCCGCGACGCCCTCCCGCACGCGCGGGACCCTGCCGCGGAGTCCGCGGCGACCCCTCGCGCACGTGCGGGACCCCGTCGCGGATCCCGCGACGGCCCTCCGCGCGCGCGGGACCCCGCTGCGGATCCAGTTTCGAGGTCCCGCGCGGGGTTTAGGTCTAGTTTAACAGGCTGGTGTCGTTCTTTTCATTGAATTGCGACCAAGCAGAGTCATTTAAAGCATTATGTTTCGCAGCCGACACGGGCGCGAGCCCAGTCCCGCTCAATTCATTCGCGACGCCATAGATCGAGCGGAGACGCATACCTAGTGTTGCGTCTCCGTGACTGCAAGAAGGCGCGCCCGTCAGTCAATGTGCAGCTTTGTCCCCTTTTCGAATCGTCTCTGGATTGACCGTGTTTCCTTTCTCGCCGTTCTGCCCTTGGGTCACACCGAGTTCGTCCGGGCCTTCTCCGGTTGTTTTTAGTTTTTGCGCTGGGCGTTTTGGTGGGCTTCCCACTTGGTTGCTTTTCTCGCGTAGTTCGTCACCTGGTTTTTTCGTAGCGTGGTCCATATTATTTATGTAGATGGGTGCTTACCGCCCCAATGGGTGTTGCTTGCTCCGGTTTTTCTTTTTGGCGCCCGCTGTTTTTATTTTCCAATGTCCTTTTATCCTCAGCGACATTGCCACTCGTGCCTTGGTTCTCTGGCAGCAGCAACACTGGAGCGACGTGTTTCGTTGAGTCTTTAAGACAAGTTAGTCCGTCAGGAGGTGAAATCAATTGGGTGTCCGAAGAGGAAAGGATTAAAAAGAATCAGGGTCTCTCCCGATTGAACAGTTTCGTTTGTGGCAGAAGTTCACTTCGAAAGGAGCCAATATGGATCTAATTATTACATTAGTTATCGGTTTGCTCGTTGGTATCGTTGCGAAAATGCTCATGCCCGGACGCGATCCGGGCGGGTTTATTATCACAGCGTTGCTGGGTATTGCTGGCGCGTTCGTCGCGAAGTTGATTGGCCAGACAATGGGATGGTATCAGGAAGGGCAGGCGGCAGGTTTCATTGCAGCAGTGGTGGGAGCCATTATTTTACTGGCGCTCTATCGCATGCTGTTCCGCCGTGGCACAGACGCTCGGAGAACGTAATTACAAAAGGGTTTCACTTGGCCAGACTTCTACATTTTGCTTTCGAGCAAAATGTAGAAGCGGCGAAGTGGTGGGCTCGGGTAAGCCTTGTGACTGCAAAAGGGTGGACCTGTAAGTAACCAAATCTGCATCCTGCAAATTCCACGGCGCATGGTATATCCGGGCGCGATAAAGGTGAGTTTCATCTGCAGAATACAGGCTATAACGCTCCGTCAGGAAAAAAGCGAGCGACTCGGTATCCGGTGAACGCAACTCGATTCCCTCCTTCCATACGGCTTCGAATTCAGCTTCTGTCGAATCCATTCTCTTCGAGGCGAAATGATAGGTCCCACCCCGTGGAGCCTGGAATTTCATGTCGGCTTTGTAGTAGGGAAGGGCATAAAGAACACGCGCAGCTATCGCGGGGATTAGCTTCGAGGCATCCAGTGTAAAAAACCAAACTCCCGGAAATCCTCGATAGTGGACATAGGTACGCACGTTCAACTCGTGCATCGAGGTGAATCCCGGGATCTGCGGCAGCCCTTCCACCTGGATATCAGACATGGAAAAGGGTGTGATTCCGATCCATGCGTGATTCTCAAACAGATCCAATTCGAGCGGAGCGGGGATGATCGGCCGCAATAGGTTCACATCGATGGTCCAGTGTAGAAAAAGCAAATCGGACCAACTCTGTTTCATTAAAGGAGAGCCCGGCGGACGGCCTCGCGGAGCCAGTCGGTCGATTTCTTTTGAGATTTGTTTTTTCATGTTGTGAAAGTTTAAGCGCGGGATTTACGGCATTGATCCAAATGCAGCAAATCATCCGGACATTGTGCGGCATCTATCATTTGAGCATGACGCTCGATTTCCGCCGGCGAAAAAAGATCCAGGAGTGAAATTTTAATGGGACCATCACTTCCTTGTAAGGTCACGTGGTCCCATTGGGCCGAAAGCACAGCGCTGGAGAATTTTTGTATGCATTTTCCACGGATATATGCGCGGGTGGTCGGAGGAGGTTCTGTTATGGCTCGGCGAACCTCCGCAGGGTCAGGGACGCCAATCATCGAGCCTGCGGCTTCCAATCCATAGTAAAGACCTTCTTCTTTATCCAACCGGTGATATTCCAAGTCGAGGCTATGCAGCCAGGGATCATCATTGGCGATATTTTCTGAGTTTTGAAAATCCCGGATCAACAATAGTTTGGCGACCCAATCCAGGCGATTGCGGCAACGAGTGTAATCTTCTTCAAGGTCATTCAGGACGGTTTCCCATTCTTCAACGGTCCGTGCTTTCGCTGGATCACTCAGATCACAAAGTTCTCGAACTGCCTGGATGTATTTGCGTTGAACTGTTACCGCACTCTGCACTTTCGAATCCTGGAGGAGCACCTCCCATTGAAAACTGGGGTCGCGCGAAATGGCCAACATTGCCCCGAGCGGATCAGCCAGGGCGGGGTAGGAACGCTTCGGAAAACGTGTCATTGCCTCCAGGACCAACGCGGTGGTCCCCACTTTCAACCGTGTGGCAAACGGGGACATGTTGGCGTCTCCGATGATCACATGAAAGCGGCGATAAAGTTCGGGGTTGGCGTGTGGTTCGTCGCGTGTATTCACGATGGGACGCCGCTGCATGGTATCCACGCTCTGCAACTCACTGAAAAAGTCGCTCCGCTGGGCGATCTGGAAATGCGACGAGATGAATTTGTCTTCCGCCTCAACCGCAAACTTACCCGCTCCGGCAAATATCTGCCGGGTGACCAGGAAAGCCTGCATACCTTGCGCCAGGTTCTCCCAGGGAAGAGAGCGAGGCAGCAGGTAGTTTTCGTGGCATCCGTAGCTGTGTCCCAGGAAGTCGGTGTTGTTTTTGTAAAGTCGGACCGTTGCGCCACGTTCCTCGGATAGTTTCCGCGCGCAACGCATCAGAATCCTTTCTCCCGCGCGATCGTGAGCAATCAGTTCATCCAGGGTGCTGCACTCCGGAGTGCAGTATTCTGGATGGGCGTGGTCATTATAGAAGCGGGCTCCATTGCCGAGAACGAGATCGCTTTTGATTTCGACATAGCTCAACTCGCGTTGGGCATCCTGGGCGAAGTAATGGGCCTCGTCGAAATCCTGGCGAAGTTCCTCCACGTGAAAACCTCGCATGTCTGCGTGGGGATCTTCTGCTTCGTAATCCCAGCGCATCCGCACCCCGGGTTCGGTAGCACTGCGCACGAGGGCAATAGATTCCGCCACCACATCGAGATTCTCCGCGTCATCCCGTGAAATACCGATTTCCGTTTCGATACCAAATTGAACCATAGTTAGAGCGCGGAACTTGTTTCCGCAAATAATAGTCTGCTGCCGCTTCGCCTACACAATTCCTTGACCCATCTCGTCATTTCGCGGACGGATTGGCCCCAGCTTGATCACGTTCTCGGGATCGAAATCAGTCAGCTTCAGCCAGTCCTCCGTGATGTCCGTGGGCGGGAACAAATCGTTCTCGGCGTATTCCTGCTGCATCGATTCGATTAAGTCCTGGCGGGTCAGTTTCGCGTCCGGGTCACCGGCAATCGCTCGTTTAATGGCGAGTCCTTTTGCCCGCTCGACGATGGCTGCAATGATTGCACCGCTCCCCATATCGCCCCGGTAGAGGAAGTCCTTTTTGCCGCTGCGATAAACAATCTCCAGGAACTGGTTCTCCTCTGATTTCGCGTAGTGAGCTTCCGTGATCACTTTCGCCAGTTCCGCGCTGGGTTCAGCCAAGGGAAGATCATCCTTCAGGTAGATCTCATAGATTTGCTGCGCGCCCGCTTTGTCCGGACGGTTCACCTTTATTTTGCGGTCGATGCGTCCTGGACGGAGAATTGCGGGATCAATCAGATCGGCGCGATTCGACGCGATAATAACCACCACATTGTGGAGCGCTTCAATCCCATCCATCTCTGTGCAGAACATGGGCACCAGCGTGCTCAGGATGCTGCTGGAACGGCCGCCACGGCGTGTGCCAAGAATCGATTCCGCCTCGTCGATAAACAGGAATGCCAGATGCCCGTCATTGGCTCGTTCACGGCATTGCGCAAACAGATCACGAACCTGTCGTTCCGATTCGCCCACCCACATATTCAGGATCTCAGGGCCTTTTACGTGGAGGAAGAATTCCGGGTGATCGACACCGGTGCGCTCTTTGAGTTGCTGACGCAGATTGTAGGCCGTGGCTTTACCCAGGAGCGTCTTTCCGCAGCCCGGAGGTCCATAGAGCAGAAATCCTTTGGGCACGGTGTGTTGAAATTTCTTAAAGAGGTCGCGATACAGGAATGGAAACTCAATTGTTTCGCGGATCGCAGCGACCGCTTCGTTCTGACCGCCGATCAAGGCCCAGGGCGTTTCGTTCACTTTTTCCAGCGAACGTTCCACGCGTTTACCCACCCCGAGAACTTCCAGGGCCACCCGCTGATTGCCGTCCAGACGGATGTCCATTCCAGCTTTCAACTTCTCCTTAGCCAATAGGGCGGATCGAATTACCACCAGCGAAGAGAGTCCGGACTCCTGTCCAATGCGCAGTCGCCCATCTGAAAGCAATTCGTCGATTCGGACGATGGGGCCGTTTTTATCAAAGCCAAGGCCTTGCACGACGTTGAAGGCTTCGTTGCAGAGAACCCGTTGGCCAATCTGGAAACTCGCCAGTGGGATTTGTGGGTCCACCCGGCAGACGTAGTCGGATCCGCCGACGCACACGAGGCACTTGTCTGGTTCCACCGGGAGAATGAGTGTTCCGACTCGGAATGCAGGGGAACGCAGTTTTTCGACAATGGCGTCCAGTTTCTCAATCGCCTGGCGTGCCTGGTCGTTCATCTCTTCCATCTCGGTAACACGGTCACGGAGATAGACCAGGTCCATTAGCACCGTATGACGCACCGGCAATTTGGTGGCGATAAGGTCCACCAATTGTAAAGTCGACAGGGATTCTAGTTGTTCGCGCGAAAGCAAGTCGCCTAGCGGGGGCATGGATTCCGGGGCCTCAGACGCGGGGTCGGGTTGACTTGCTGATCGAGCTGCAGATTTCTTTTTCGATTCAGCCATGTCTGAAATTAGACTTTTTCAAATGCCTTTGCAAAGACGCGCAAATCTCTACAGCGGGGTCGGGGAATTGACTGCCAGGCACCGATTTCCCGGAGGGTGGATCGTAGTTTTGGAGGCATTCTGTTTGGCCGCGGTCAGGGAAACCGGAGTCAACTGCGAGCGAATGCTATGCTGTTCTTGAACTTCTCCATAAATAAGAGATAAGTTTCCGCGTGCCTGTCACGGAAACCGAACTTATCTCTATTCGAAATTCATCAATCGATCGGCTCGGCGCCTTTGCGAAGAAGAAAATTCGCAAAGGGACGCGGTTGATCCAATACATCGGTGAGAAGATCGACAAAGCCGAATCGCAGAAGCGTTGTGAAGCGGAGAATTACTACGTTTTTACGTTGGACGATAAATGGGATATCGACGGGGACAAGGATTGGAACCCTGCCAAATACATTAATCACAGTTGCGACCCTAACGCGGAATCACAGGTCCTGGATGGACAGGTTTGGATCTACGCTATTCGCAGCATTGAACCCCAGGAAGAGATTACGTTCAACTACGGCTACGATATGGAAAATTACAAAGAACATATCTGCCGCTGTGGAGCACCCAACTGTATTGGCTACATGGTGGCAGAGGAGTTTTTTGATCACTTCCGCAATTTGAATAAAGTCTCCGCGGCTACGCCCTAGAAATAAGCAGTCCAAGAGTCTGACGTCCGGTGATTGGTGGAGAAACTGGTGCGGTTGGCTCACTTGCCCACAATCCGAACCATGCTGGAACATCTTAAACACGAATTTCCGATTCTTTCCCAGCAGGTCAATGGGTACCCGCTAGTCTATCTGGATAGCGCAGCGACCAGCCAGAAGCCGCAGATCGTTCTCAATACGCTCTCCCATTTCTATGAAAACGATAACAGCAATGTTCATCGGGGCGTTCATGAATTAAGTAATCGCGCGACAGTCGCTTTTGAAAATGCTCGAACAAGGATCGCCCAATACCTCTCGGCTCGGGATTCCTCGGAGATTATTTTTACGAGGGGAACCACGGAAAGCATCAATCTCGTGGCGCACACATGGGGTGCAAAGAATCTGGGAAAAGGGGACACTATCCTCCTCACCGAGATGGAGCATCATAGCAACATCGTTCCGTGGCAGTTGTTGGCGGAGCGAACCGGGGCGAATCTGCAATACGTTCCGGTCACCGCAGACGGATTGCTCGATATTGAAGCTTTTCGCGCGGCGCTGCAAAAGCCTGTCAAACTGTTTGGCGTTACACACGTTTCCAACACTCTGGGCACGATAAATCCCATTGCGGACCTATGCGCCATGGCGCGAAAGAGTGGAGTTGTGACGTTGATTGATGCTGCGCAAAGCGCGGGGCATGCGCCGCTGAATGTGCAGGAGATCGGATGCGATTTCCTGGCGTTCTCTGGTCACAAGATGTGCGGTCCTACAGGCATCGGTGTTCTCTATGGCCGACGCGACCTGCTCGACGCTTTGCCCCCTTTCCATGGAGGTGGGGACATGATTGCCGAGGTGGACTACTTTAAAAGCACATGGAAACAGCCGCCTCACCGCTTTGAAGCGGGCACCCCCCACATTTCGGGCGCGATCGGGTTGGCTGCTGCCGTGGATTACCTTGATATAATTGGAAGGGACAAAATCGCGCAGCACGACTCTGAACTCGGCCTTTATGCTTACGAACAGCTGAGTCGGTTAAAGGACATTCGATTATTTGGACCAGCCATCGGCCGCGCCGGGGTTGTGAGCTTTATGTTGGCGGGACTTCATTCGCACGATGTCGTCACACTTGCCAACGAACAAGGGATCGCGTTACGGGGTGGAAATCATTGTAACCAGCCTTTGATGAAAAAGCTGGGGGTGGACTCTACGATACGCGCCAGCTTTTATCTCTACAATACGACTGCTGAAATTGATGTCCTCACAAGAACGTTGCGGGAGATCCAAGCCCTTCTACTGGATTAGGCCGGGACGAATTCCGCTCGACGCAATTGCGTTTCAGGCTTTGCGCTCGGTAATCGGCATACGGACCAGTATTCAAAGATTAATTTTACGAGAACGCTGAGCTTCTCTGGATCCGCAGGCTTGAGCATATAGGAATGCACCCCAAGGGATTCGTAAGCTCGATCAATTTCAGCGGGACTATCCGATCCGCCCAGCACGATCGTTGGCACCACATGGTAATCGGGATGGTCCCTTAACCACTTCAAAAACTGGGATCCGGTCACTATCGGCATCCGATTGTCAGTAACGATGAATGAAGGATAAGGAAACCTCGTCCGGTCCCCGTATTCTCCTTTCCCCGAAATGTAGTCGATGGCTTCCTGACCATTTCGCGCAACCTGGATGCGATAAGGAAAACCATTCTTCTTCACAGCCCGCTCAAAGAACAAAGCGTCGTTCTCGTCATCTTCTACCAATAAAACAGTCGAACCAGCATCCATGTTAATAGGTTACGACTCGACGGAAAAAGGAAAAGGGGTGCAACAGGAGCAATGGATCCTAGGGGTAACAACGACGTTTCTCTACGGTGGGGCACTTGTTCATGATACTTCCGCTTTTGATCTGGCAATAGGGTCGCCCAGAAGTTGGCCAACAATGCTGCGCTTTCCCAACCCCTTGAGACCGGTTCGTAAGGGCGCGCCTGCTCCTGCGGATCTTGATTTCACGATTGCGGGTCTGTCGGCGGGATTGGAGATCGAGATCGGCGCGTCAGCGATCAATAACGGCGCGAGAGAGCGCGATGAGTAAAGTGGTGAAGGTAACGACGTTTTAAGCGGAGTCGCACTAACCATCCATGACGAATCATGTTTGTAAGACGTAACGTCCTTGGGTTTGCATTTCGTTCTTCCCTTTTTACACTGAGCCTATGTCTGCACGCTTTACCGCTTTGAAAGTCTCTCACTTGGTAATTGTTGGCTTGTGTCTGCTTGGAACAACCCTGGTCCGCAGCGATGAACGTTCCGTGCGGGAGGGAGAGATCAGCAAGGCGGCAGAGGCGTTGCGCGATCAATTGATTCTGCAACGTCGTGATTTCCACATGCACCCGGAACTTTCCAACCGGGAGGAGCGTACCGCCAAGGTGGTCGCAGATCGACTTCGATCCCTCGGCTTCGATGAAGTGAAAACCAACGTGGCGCGACATGGCATTGTGGCTTTGTTGAAGGGTGGAAAACCGGGACCGGTGGTGGCGGTGCGAGCGGACATGGACGCGCTCCCGGTTCAGGAACTGCGGGACGTTCCCTACCGCTCCAAAATCACCAATGTCATGCATGCCTGCGGCCATGACGTTCATACCACCGTTCAACTGGGGGTTGCCGAGGTGCTGAGTAAAATGCGGGCGCAAATTCCTGGGACGATAAAGTTTATTTTTCAACCCGCGGAAGAGGGGCCGCCGCTCGATGAAGAAGGTGGCGCGCCTCTCATGATCAAAGAGGGCGCACTTGATAACCCCAGACCTCTCGCCATCTTTGGTCTGCATACCACAACAGAAATCGATACCGGAAAAATTGGTGTGCGAGGAGGAGGGGCGCAGGCCTCGTCCGATATGTTCGACCTGACGATTACCGGCAAAATGGCGCATGCCGCCGCGCCCCATAAAGGGGTCGATTCCATTGTGGTGGCGGCCGAATGCATCACGGCTCTACAAACCATCAGTAGTCGGCGGATCGATCCGCTTGAGCCAATCGTTGTGACGGTGGGGACCATCCATGGCGGCAACCGTCGTAATATCGTTTCGGGAGAGGTCAAGATGGAGGGGACGATTCGTACCCTGAGCAACGAGACCCGGTCCCAGGTGAAGGAGTTGATGCACAAAACCCTGGCTGGAATTTGTGAGGCCTATGGTGCGAGCTACGATCTGAAAATTACGGAAGGTACCGTGGTCGTTTACAATGAACCAGCGCTTGTTGAGAACACAATTCCAGTGATGAGGCGCGTTTTAGGAAAGGAAAACGTGGTGACCGCGCCGCAGCGGATGGGCGCGGAAGACTTTTCCTATTTTCAACAGGTTGTCCCGGGATTTTATTATCGTCTCGGCAGCGGCAATCCAGCCCGCGGCATCACTGCGGAAGCGCACACGCCGCATTTCGATGTGGATGAAGAATGCCTTGTTGTCGGAGTAAAGGTAATGGCGAATGTTCTTGTCGACTTCATGGAACAGAACGCGGGGAAGAAATAGGAGGTATCACCGGCGGAAGATGGGCGGCGCTATTTACGGCGGTAGGACTGTATTCCTCTGTAAATTCCGTTTCTTATTCTCCATCTGGCAGACCACGCCCAGCACGAGCACAAGAATTACCAGTGCCATCCATCCATCGATCAATTTGGTGGTACCCCAGAACCAGGTGTTCGCTCCCGCTTTTTCCCGGGTAAGGAAACCGTAGGACTTGAGCCAGAATATCCAGCCCGCGTGGAGGCCAATGGACATGTAGAGATTGCGGGTGAATTGAAAGGCGAGTGCAAGGATCATCCCCGCGATCAGGAGATTAAGGAAGGCGGGGATCAAACTTTGGAAATCGGTGAACCCCACAGACATTTTTCCCAGCACAATAAAGCCGGTATACCATGCGACAGTCGGGGGAGGAGTGGTCCGGGCGAAAAAGTGAACGAGCGCATAGACTGCGCTGCTCAGAACAAGGGCTGCTTTCCACGGGATTGTTTTCTTCAATCCGCCGAACATCCCGCCACGAAAAATGAATTCCTCCAGGATTCCGACGATGACGGCTGCCAGGGTCGCATTGAGCAGGTGTCGAATGATCTGCGAAGGCTCATGATCCAGGTTTAATTCCCTGGCTCCCCCGGCCACAGCCAGGGTGGCGACGAGTGCTAAAGAAGCCAACCCGAGGAGAAAGCCCCAGAGCAACCCCTTGGTTTTGTCCTGTCCATGGAATCCAATTTCCCTCCAACTATTGATCCCGAGTCCCTTTAGCAGGGGGTAGAGTCCCAGCACCGCGAGCAGGATGAGGCATCGGTTTACATAGCGGTGAAAGGGAGCGGCTGCGAGCTTCTCCAAGCTGGGGAATTGGGTCGCCAGACTCTGCACGCCGAAGTAAAGCCAGGGCGCCAAGAGGGCTCCTCCGACGAAAACGACTAATAAAAAGACCAGCAGCAGAAATGTGGGCCGCATTGGGCGCATTAAATTCATTTCCATTGACCAAGTCCATAACCTTTGCCAAACAGAAGCTGAGGAAGTAAATTCCTAAAACTATATGGCTTTCAACGAAAGCTCGAGCGAGACAACTACTGCAGCGCAACCACGTAAGTGCGGCCGTTTCTATTTACAAGAATTGATCAATAGCGGCGGCATGGCCGAAATTTGGGTGGCCACGGATCAGAATGACGCGACCTACGCGCTCAAGCTGATGCACAAAAAATTCCGCTTTGATTTTACCGCTCGAAAAAGATTCGCCCGTGGCTGCGACATTCTTTCAAAGATCTATAACCACGAAGGTGTCATCGACTATATCGAACATGGCAAGCTCGATGGGACCCTCTACCTGCTGATGGAGTATGTGGAAGCTTCGAACCTGAAACTCCTGTTCGCTCGTCAGGATGAAGTGCTGCTGGAAAATGTGGCGAGTATTCTGATCGATTCAGCTGTGGCGCTGGAACATGTGCATGATAGCGGTTACATGCATCTGGATTTCAAGCCAGAGAATCTCATTGTCACTCGCAACGCCGTGGTTCGTCTTGTGGATTTCGATTTGGCGCAGCCGAAGCCCGATAAACCAGTGAAGTTCTCGAAGAATCCCGGCACCCCCGCCTACATGTCGCCGCAACAATTGCAACGCGAGGCGTTTGACGCTCGCGCCGACATCTTTTCATTTGGAGTAATGGCTTACGAATTGTTGACCTATGAAAAGCCGTTTATCGGTGATTCCGCAGAAGATATTTTGAAAAGCCAGTTATCCGGAGGTCTTGCTCCCTTGACATCGATCAATCCTGAGATTCCCTCCGGGTTGGAAAAGATTGTCCTGAAGTGCCTCGAAGTGGATCCCGACAAACGCTATCCCTACATGAGCGTGGTGGTGCGGGACCTGCAACAGGCATTGTATGTCCAATGATGTAGCTGCGGCGGTAGCTTATCTGACGCTGACTTTCGTGTCCTTTCCAGCGGAACTCTCCTGGACGACCGGAGCCGGTTCGTCTGTCCCTTTGGTTACTTTCGCGTGAATCACTCCATTCTCGTCGAACCAGAGCGGATCGAGGGCAAGATACCGTTTGAAGCTGGTTTCGGTAGTGCGTTTTTGGTGGTAGATCATCCAGAGCTTCTTATCCGGTCCTTCGATGACGGCATGATGGCCTGGACCATAGATAGTGTCTGTGCGTTGAACTACGGGGTTACCTTTGTATTTCACGAAAGGTCCCAACGGTGATTTGGAGGTGGCGTAGCCCAGACCATAGTTTGGGGAATCTGCTCCTGTGCCAGAGTACATCAAGTAATAGATGCCGTTACGCTTCAAGATAAACGGCCCTTCCGTCACCTCGCCGCTTACTTTTTCCCACGGTTCAGTGGGACGAATGACTTCTTTGGCCTCTCCTTTGAGAGTGAGTGGGTCTTTCATCTCCTGAACAAGAATGTTGAACCCATCCAGCAGGTCTACGTAATAGAAGTAAAGTTTGCCGTCATCGTCCTGAAAGACGTGCGCGTCGATCGAGTGTTTTACGAAAACTTTTTTGTCGACGAAAGGCCCCAGGGGGCTATCCGCGACTGCGACGCCGATTTGTTTGTCAAACTCGGGCGTTTGTACTTCCATGCTGTCTGTGTAATAGAGGTAAAACTTTCCGTCACCGCGCTTATTGTGGAAAACATCCGGCGCCCAGGCCCCTCCACGAGGATCATCGAAGACCGGGCCGTGATGCTTCCAGTTCACGAGATCTTTCGACAGAAACACATCATACTGCCGGGTGTTCCAGGTGGGGTACATATAATAGGTGTCGCCTACTTTGATGACGTGCGGGTCTGCCATGTCCATGTTCTCCAAAAAGGGATTTCGGTAGGTCCTAGCTTCCGCTTTAATGGGATCGGCGGATTGAGCATTGAATGGGAGTAAGAGGAAGGCAACTAACCCAATTGTCGCCGAGACGCCAAAGTTCCCTGATAAGGAATGTCTAAAACCACATATTTGCCAAAGCATGGCAGTCAGACGCAGTAATCTGAAAATTATTTGAATAATTTTGTGGGGAATCGTCTTTTGCTGGGGGCATAGCTTCTGATCGAGAAGAAACCATGGTGCGACACGCTTTCAAAAGGCCGAAAAAAACGCACGCTCGCAGCGCCTTTGTGTTTTATAATGGCTACTGCCTTTTTGAAGCTGTAGCCAGAATGAGAACTGATTATTGCGCGTTGAAACTTGTTTTCGCAAATACGCGGCACCCGTCGGGCAACAACGTTTCTGCCTCGGCGAGGCTGCCGTGGCCACGTTGAAGGGTGGTTCAAGCGAGGGCGAGGCTTTGTTGCTCTGGATCGCGTAGCTCAGAATGAAGACAAAGCTCTAAGTATACTACGAGGGATTTTAGGAAGCCTCTAAGAGCAATTTCCATGGGGTTCCTCGCCGATTTTCTGAACCAAGAGTTAGGCTATTTCCCTGATATCGGATGGCCCCATATGCTGTTGCAATGAACAGGTGAAGAAAACAAAGAAGATGTTTTTGCGCGGTTCAGCGTTCTTCGTTTCGGTCGTCCTGGTGTCGTCCGTTTTCTACTATTTATTTTCCAAGAAACCGATTCGCAAGGAGATCGAGGTGGGATACTCAATCACTGACGCTTCCTTTCAAAAATCGCTCACGGGCTTGTTGGGATATTCCTTTGTCGGTGGAAACAAAATCACCACGCTCGTGAATGGGGATGAGGTTTTTCCGGCAATGTTGAAAGCAATCAATGAAGCGGAGAAAACGATCACGCTGGAAACGTACATCTGGGGCGACACGGAGATCGGCAGGGACTTCAAGGAAGCCCTTTCCAAACGGGCCAAAGCAGGCGTAAAGGTTTTCGTGGTGGTGGACGGAATGGGAAGCGTGAAGCTGGACCAATCTGAAATCGAGGCGATGCGGGACACGGGGATACAGTTTTACAAATACAACCGTCGGCAATGGTACAGCGTAAATGTAAATTTCAACCACCGGACGCATCGTAAGCTGATGGTGGTCGATGGAAAGATTGGCTTCATTGGCGGCACCTGCATTCACGACGCCTGGAAAGGAAATGCTGAAACTCCAGAGCAATGGCGAGATACACATTACCAGATCGAAGGCCCGGCGGTGACACAGATTCAGGGCATCTTTGCGGAAAATTGGCTGCAGACGACCGGTGAAGCACTGCATGGGCCGGACTACTTTCCCGAGCTGAAGCCTGTGGGGGATCTCCTTGTCCAATGTTATCTGAGCGGCCCCAAGGATCGGCAGGAGAGCATTCGCCTGGCCTTCCTTTATGGCATGTCCGCCGCGAAAAAGAACATTCGCATTTCTCACGCCTATTTCTTTCCCGATGAGTTAACGCGGAAAACTTTGTATGCAGCCATCAAGCGCGGTGTCCAGGTCGAGGTAATTGTTCCGGGGAAACTCGACTCCAAGACAGTAAAAGCCGCTTCGCGGGTGCATTGGGCGGATTTGATGAATGCAGGGGTGAAATTCTATGAGTACGGCCCCGCCATGTATCACGTCAAAGAGATCATTATCGATGACGAGTTGGTGATTGCTGGGTCCGCCAATTTTGATAACCGATCTTTCCGCATCAACGATGAATCGAACATCAATATCATGGATAAAGCTTTCGCAGCGGAACAGGTGGAGATCTTCGAGATGGACAAGGCACAATCGCGTGCGATGACCGCGGCAGAACTGGAGAATCGGTCGGTTTTCCGCAAAGGCCTGGATCGAACTGCCTGGATTTTCAGTTCCCAATTCTAAATTTTTCCTCGCAAACGGTTGCACCCCTGATTATACGGGGCAGCAATGCTGAACTACATCTGGTTAGGCCTCATCGTTTTAGCCGTTCTTATCGGCGGCTCGCTTGGCAAGATGAAAGAGCTGACCGAGGGTGCGGTAAAGGGAGCGGAATCAGCGGTTGGCCTTGCCATTGGTCTTATCGGAATCATGACCCTTTGGCTGGGTGTGATGCGGCTTGCCGAGAAGTCAGGTCTTGTGCAGAAGCTTGCATCCGGACTGATGCCGGTTCTTCGTTGGCTCTTTCCTGAAGTGCCTGCCAAGCATCCGGCGATGGGATCGATGGTCATGAACATCGCGGCAAACATGCTCGGGTTGAGCAATGCAGCTACCCCCCTCGGTCTCCGTGCGATGAAAGATCTTGAGACTCTTAATAAGCATCCAGGCACTGCAACGAACGCGATGTGCATGTTTCTCGCGATTAACACCGGATCTCCTCAGCTTTTGCCCATGACCGCTGTAGCTCTGCTGGCGTCTGCTGGATCTAAAGACCCCACTGCAATTATCGGAACGGCTTTCATGGCGACCCTTTTCTCGTCTGCAGCGGGCATTTTTGCGGCTAAGTTCTTCAGTAAACTGAGGATTTTCGGTGTGCCGAAAGCGGAAGTTGCAGTAGCAACTGCTGAACAATCCAGCGCGGCCCCTTCCGAGCCCGTTGCAGAGGTCATAGCACCTCCACCTGTCACAGGCGGCGGACGAATGATACTCCTGCTATTCAGCGCCGCATTCGCCTACTTCTTCTTCCTGATCGCTTTTCCGGAATGGTTTAACCGTCCGGTGTCGGAAGATATGCGAGACGACAATACCCTCGTGCGTTGTGTGAAAAGTATTTCGATCCTCGCCATCCCCTTGATCCTCTCATTTTTTCCTCTCTACTCTGCGTTGCGCAAGATTCCCGTTTACGAAGAGTTTGTGGAAGGTGCTAAAGAAGGCTTCAACACTGCGGTTCGCATCATTCCTTTTCTCGTCACCATTCTTGTCGCTATCACCATGTTTCGGAATGCCGGCGGAATCGACATGATCACCAATTTTTTGAGGCCTGCTTTAGAATACGTTGGGTTTCCTGCTGAGTTGGTTCCACTGTCGTTGATGCGTCCGCTTAGCGGTAGTGGATCTCTAGGGATTCTAAGCGACCTGGTGAAATCTCTCGGCCCTGACAATATCATCACGCGGATGGCAGCCACCATTTATGGCAGCACGGAAACTACCTTCTACGTGATCACAGTTTATTTCGGTGCGGTTGCCATTCGCAGAACGCGCTATGCCATTGCTGCCGGTTTGATCGCGGATGCCGCTGGGATCATTGCTTCGATCATTATCTGTCGGATGGTTTTTGGCTCGTAGAAGAATACCCTTTTGGAATGGATCCATCCTTGAACGGGGCGATTTACTCCGACGAAATTGTCGTTCCTGAGAGCGCTATTGACGTAAACGGACACGTGAACAATGTGGTGTTTGTGCAATGGATGCAGGATGTGGCGGTTCGCCATTTCGATTTAGCCCGAACTCCGAAATAGAAAAAAGAGTCGCTTTGTGGAAAGGGTATTTGGGATAGGGATTGATGCTTAAACAACCCGATCCAAGCCTGCACAAAACGACTCGCACTGAAATTACGCCTCTGTTTGGTGAATCCAAGCTTGTTTTGGATGAGACACCCAAGGCTGTTTCGCCCTTTGGTGGGCTGGCCAGTTTGATATCGTTCCTGAGTCAGATTGGTTTTGGGGCCCAGGTGCACAAGCACATGCCATTTGCGGAACCGCTTTCCAACAATGCCATCCCGCTGGCGCATTCCCTGACCGCATTCATGATGTCGGTGGTGGTCGGGGCACAACGCTTCGCGCATTGTGAATGGCTGCGGGCCGACCGGGTTCTTCACGCCATGCTGGGCATGCCCCGTTATCCGAGTGATGACACCATCCGCAATTTTTTCCTGCGTTTCTCGCAAGGGCATGTCGAGACGTTCTGGCGTCCGCTCTGGCGCTGGCTCCTGCGGTTGGTCAAGTGTCCGGCTGGGGGCTTTTCGATGGATCTGGATTCGACAGTGTTCTGTCGTGAGGGCAACCAACAGGGTGCCAAAAAGGGATACAATCCCAAGCGCAAGGGGCGTAATAGCCACCACCCGATGCTGGCGGTGTTGGCTGAGGCGCATTTCATTCTGCATGGCTGGTTACGCAGCGGAAACACCGGGGCAGCGCGGGGCATTGTGCCATTCCTGCAGGAGGCGCTGTCGCTCTTGCCCGAGGGAACGTGGATCCGAACCATACGAGCCGACAGTGGCTTCTTTGAAGAGGCTTTGTTGAGTTTTCTGGAGGAACGCGCTCTGCCTTACATTGTGGTCGCACGTTTGACCACCACTCTCAAACGCAAATGTGCCGGCATCAAAGACTGGACGGTGATCGACGAGCATTACGCGGTCGGGGAGTTCACAATGAAATTGCAAGGCTGGTCCAAAGAGCGGCGTTTTGTTGTAGTGCGCGAGCAAATAAGGGAGGATAAGGCGGCGGTGGGGCGCAAGTTGATCGACGTGCCGGGTTACACGTTTCGGGTGTGGGTCACCAACCGGAAGGAGAACGCAATGGAACTGTGGCGGGATTACAACGGACGGGCCTGCGTGGAACAACGCATCGAGGAGTTGAAGAACGACCTGGCGGCCGATGGCTTCTGTCTGCAACCATTCTTCGCAACCGAGTCAGCTTTCCTGGCGGTGCTCTTTACCTTCAACCTGCTGAGCCTTTACCAGCATCAGACGAC
>JBKJKE010000132.1:0-101437 GCA_046597605.1 Limisphaerales bacterium
TGTGATCGCCGACCGGACAGCAGCTCCGGCCGGGGAAGGTTTGAGTTACAAGAATGTGGGCTCGGATCAGACCGGCTACAACAAATCGGATACGCGCCCAATCATCAGCCACGTCGCCCAGGCGATGCTGGCGAAGTACGGCGCCCTTATCAAAAGCAAGAGTGGTTCAGTGCCGCTCCTTCGCACTTAAACGAAAGCAACTTTATGGATGATCCCATTGTGAAAACCAACGGAGCACGGCAATTGCGTTTCAGTCCTGAGATCACTCTCGGGAACCTTCTTCAACTGGTCTCGATGGCCGCTGCTCTCGCGGCCCTCTGGACCAGCATTGACAAGCGAATCACGGCAGTGGAACTGCGCGAGGGCTTCGCGGTCGAAGAGAGGCGTGATTTGAAAACAAGCATTGCCACCATGGCGGAGAGCCAGGCTGTGCTCACGCGGACGGTGGATCGGGTCAGCATTTTGATGGAGCAACAGAAAGGACAAGCGAAATGAACAAGTGCATTGTGAGAGTATTGATGGTGGCGTCTGCCGGTTTATTGGTTGGATGCGCAAACACCAAGCCGTTGAAAGGTGGTAAAGCCAGCACGGTGGCGAAGCCAGGTGGCGGAATCGAGCAGACAGTTGTGCAGTCAGACAATCCGGCCCAGGTGTCACGGCAGGATCAGGAAACCGTCAAAACGAAAACTTACACAGTGCCGGCTGGATCGAGGCTGGAGGAGACGCGCATTGTTCAGGTGGAGCCAACGGCGGCACCGATCACCAACGTTCAGGCTGTTGTGGTGAGTGCGCCAATGCCCGTTGTGGAACGCGAGGAAACCCGTGCCAAGTCAGAGCTGGGTGCCGCTCAGAAAGATACCGCACGGGAATTGGGGGCAAAGCTCTCCAGCTTGAAAGGTATCGTCTGGGTTGGAGTCGTAATGTTCCTGTTCGGACTTGCCTCTTTGTTCTATCCACCATTGCGGGCGATCGTTGGCAGTGTCACAACGAGCGCGGCGATTCTCATCGGGGGCCTCGCGTTGATAGTCCTCCCAACGTTGATTGTTGGGAATGAGCTATTGATCCTGGGCGGCGTGGTTCTGGTAGTAGGCGGGTGGTTCATTGCACATCGCTACGGAAAGCTGCGTGGCTTTGTGGATGCAAATAAGAACGGCGTAGATGACCGGCTCGAAAATATCAAAGCGGAGGTAAAGCAATGAAGGACATTCAGATCGGCATGATCAGCGGATGGCCAGCTTGTATTGATGCTGATGAAGCGGCGAAGTTGTTTGGATGGCCAGCCTACTTCATGCCATTGCTGATGAGGGCAGGGCACCTCAAGCCCCTTGGGAAACCGTCCCAAAACTCCAGAAAATGGTTTGCGACGGTAGAATTGGAACGACTCAGCCGGGATGCAGCGTGGTTGGACAAGGCTGTGCGAATTGTTGAAAAACATGTGCAGAACATGAATCAACGCCAACGAGGCAAACTTTCGGTTGCCCCGCTGGCTGTTGATGGAGTAGCCACCCCCTTAAATTGAGGTCCCCGCTTTTTCTTTGCGGCTTTCGTAGTCTTCCAAGGCAGGAATTTTCACCAGTGCTTTCCTAGCGTAAGCCCGGTGAATCGCTTTTGAGTTGTGGCCGAGTGCCTCCTGCGCAAATCGTTCGGGATATCCGACAGCCTTCGCCCGTTCTGCCCAGGCATAGCGGTAGCTGTGGAGGCTAACGCCTTTGATGTCCAAAAGGGTGCAGCGCTGGCGAAACTCGGTGGCTCGATCGTTGGAGCGCACGCTCGCGAGATACGGAAAGAGCGGTCCTTCGCCTGCCAAATCTTTCAACAGGCTTAAGGCGTCGGGACCGAGATGGATCACCACCGGCACTGATGTCTTATTCCGGAAGAAGCTTAAAGTGCTGTTTTCCCAATCAATATCTTCCGCCCGCAGTTTGGCGATGTCTCCCTGGCTGCCCCCTAAGTGCCAGCAGAGTTGGTAGAACGCTCGACGTTCAGGGTTCTTTTCCCGAGCGATGATCCTCTGATGCTCCTCAAGTGTGATCGCTCGCTTTTCTGCATAACGCACAGGTGGCCATTGCCTTCTGGGCAGGATTGAAGCAGGGAGCCAATTCATATCCACGGCAAAGTTGTGCATCTTCCGTAGATGAACGTTAGTCGAAACTTTGCCTTTTTGAAGGACGGCCAAAAAGTGTTCCGCTTGTGTTTCAATCAGAGGCTTCGAACGAATCAGATCGAATGCTTTATCCTTGGCTGCCGTTTTCCAGCGCAGCTGAGTATTGCCCGTTTTTGTCTTCGTGATTTCTTCGAGGACATGTTGCCAGGTGCGCTGAGAGACGAGGGGATCGCTATGCTTGAGATAAACCTTCGCCAGGCTCAGGTTCATCGCGGGTTGTTTGCCGGCTTCATTCAAAGCCATCAGTAGTCGATTCGCTTCGGCCTTGTCCCTGGTCTTGAGGCTTTCGAATTTCCGGGTGTGGTTGTCGAAGGCGTAGTAAACCGTCTTGCGGCGGAGGAATAAACGGTAGCGGTCTTTCATAGTCGATAGGCTTGAAGCTTATCGAGCTCTCAACTCCTTCAGTGAAGCTATTCTGATGAATGCGCGGGAATTGTGGGAAATCCTGCGCGAATCAAAAAAGTGTTAGCCAAACTGTTAGCCATTGGGCTGACCATCCCTCTTAAACCCTTGCTACACACGTAGTTGAGAATGGAGGCGGAGGTCGGAATTGAACCGACGCATAGAGCTTTTGCAGAGCTCTGCCTTACCACTTGGCTACTCCGCCGACAGGGATCGAATCCGGTGGTTCGGAATCGAATTCGCTGGAGAATAACGCTGATCATTCAACAATCAAGAGTACTCCTGAAAAAAAAGAAGAATGTGAAAATCCAACAAAGGGACTCCATTCAGACTATCCAGGTCGGTTGATGAACACAGTCCTTCAACGGTCGTTAGACGACGTTGCGGACCCCGCAAGGTGCTCCAACGGTCGTTAGACAACGCTGCGGACTCCGCAAGGTGCTCCAACGGTCGTCGGACGATGCTGCGGATTCCGCAAGGTGCTCCAACGGTCGTCAGACGATGCTGCGGACCCCGCAAGGTGCTCCAACGGTCGTTAGACGACGTTGCGGATTCCGCAAGGTGCTCCAACGGTCGTTAGACGACGTTGCGGACTCCGCAAGGTGCTCCAACGGTCGTTAGACGACGTTGTGGACCCCGCAAGGTGCTTCAACGGCCGTTAGACGACTGTGCGGAATCAGAAAAAGTGCTGCTGAAAGCTAATCGACGGGCCGGAGGAGGGAGAAATCCGGATGAATGAGGACCGATGCGGGCGAGCGGCTGAATTTAGACTCGCGAGTGAAGTATAGGTGCCCGACGCTTCGTTCAGTGATTTACCCGAATGATCGATGTGGAGCGGTTTTGTAAATTTCTCTTGGCGATCGGGCTGGGGTACGCTTAGTTTACCGCCGCGTTGTCCGATGGTGTAATGGTAGCACAACTCCCTTTGGAGGAGTTTGTCATGGTTCGAATCCATGTCGGACAGCCAATTTCCTCTTCCGTAGTTTACCCGTAAATCACTAACTGGATGTTTTCTGGAAGGTTTTTCGCTACTTCCGTCACTACATCACCCTTCAGGAGCGCAACGAGGCGAGTTCTGTGTGGAGAACCGACGGTTAGCATATCGACACCAAGCGTGGCGGCCAAATCCAGAATAGTGGCGGCGGGATTGTCGCTCACGACATAAATTGGAACGACGGGAACCTCGTTTTGTCGCCCCAGTTCAATCATGGTGTACATGATCTCGGCAGCACTTGCGTCATCCTGCCAGCGAGGACGTTCCTGAACCTGCATTGGACCCGAAATAGTTACGGCAAGTTCCTTCACATACAGCACATACAAAGTGCCTTTGCGAAGCTGAGCTTCTTCCATCGCAAATCCGAGGACTGGGTTTATGCCTCGTGTGGCCACAAGGATCGCCTGGCCAGCGCTGAGGTTCAGTTTGAAATTCAACAGGGAATCGGGCACGACCGCCCTCGCTACCTGTTCGGAGACCGTGACGGTGCGAAGGCCAGCACGTCGTTGTGACCATGAGCGAAAACCGAGACCGACCCCAATGACGATCACGGCGAAGAAAAGAGCTTCCGGGCGGGTTTTTGCGATGGTCAATTCCACGGCTGCCAAAATGAAGAAAGTGCCCATCATGATGCTTCGCTCATACCACTTGAGGGGGAGGGACCAATTGAAGCTGCAGGATCCGAGATTCACTGCGATCGCACCCACGACGCCGATCGCATAAAGTCCGGCGAGATCTTCAAGATCCCGTGAAAACAGTGTCACGATCAAAGGAAAGACCACGGAGATCGTCAGGGGGAGCCAGGGAACTCCGAACTTGTTCAGGCGGCTAAAGGAACGGGGCATTTCACCATCCTTGGTCATCATGTAGAAAACGCCGATGAGAGCGGCTACCGCGGTATTTGCGGCACTCAACAGGAGCAATCCAACCACAAGTCCAACGATAACTCCGAAGACATTTCCAAAGGCTGTTCCGAAAGCGAGAGTGCCGAATTCTCTACCCAGAATACGGAGCATATATTCCCAATCCCGAGATAATTCCGCCTTCATTTCTACAGGAAGCGAAAGCATCGCCCAACCCAACACCACAGTTGCTACAACCACCTCGACGGCAACAACCAGAATGGCTCGTGTGGCCGTCTTACCTACTTTGGGGTCATCGGCGGTGGCTCCCGGGTCGAGTTTCATCACGCCCGTCAAACTTGCGATCGCTTCTACGCCGCTCAACGCGAGAATGGCCCAGGTGAATGCTTTCCAGGTGGTTCCAAAGTCCCGGGGCAGAGGTTCGAGGTTCCGTATATGGAGGTGTGGCACACTGACGCCAATAATCATAACGACCACGATCACCATCGGAATCGCCAGGAACACCGCCACACTGCCGCTATGCTTGGGACCGAAGTAATTCATAAGTCCCACCAGAAGAATCAGGCCCAGAGTGGCAATTCGAACGTAATCCTCTGAAACCCCAAAGTACTTCATCGCCGCCCAACCGCTCATGGCAACGGTCACTGTGAAGTTTGCGACCAGCAGCAGCGCCCCCATCACGGCTAAAAGACGACTCTGGCTGCGGGCGGCAGAATAGACACCACCTCCATCGGGAAAGTTCTTACAAACTACGACGTAATTGTAGCCAACAAGGGCTGTGAGGACACACACCGCGATAATAATTGGGAAAGAACTGTATCCCGCAGCAGAGAGCGCGATCGGCGAAGTAAAGGCCAGTCCGAGGACGTAGGCTTTGCTGGTTCCCCAGTCTCCGTAGAGGAGGGCAGCGGCTCGCTTCCAATCGACATTCCGTGGACGATGAACGCCTAAGCTATCCACCTGCAGCCTCCAAACCTTGGCTCAGTGACTCGGGTGGGACTAGATGCATTTTGAGAAGGTGAACGACAAACACCCGGTTTCGTCAATACAGATCCCGAAAGCAAAGTTTCGGACATGCTATTGCAAAATCCTGAGAAACGCCGAAAAGGTCCTGAACCTTATTTTGCGTAGCTTCGATGAACGTGTTGTCCAAATCATTCTGAGAATCGAGTTCTGAGAACAATCTTCATCGACATAATATGCCCTTTTCGCCTTTGGATAATGGAAAGACAGCTCAATGAGTCATCGCCGTCTCCAGTTTGAGACGGCGTTTGGAATACGAAGGGTTCTGGTGCATTGCTGCTCCGGTCCTGTCCCTCATCAGCGTCTTCAAATGGATATTTTAAGATGACAGTTATCAAAATTTCCTCCTTGTTTCTAATTTAGAATCAGGGGAAAAGCGTTCAATGGGGCTAGGTTGGCCTCTTCGCATGGGTGGATAGGCCCCTTCCACGTTCGGAGATGGTCGGAGGGTAGGTGGGCAATCCTGCCCCCTTGACGCCTTCCTCTCCACTGTTACGCTCCTTTAGCTGTCGGCCGCAAACGATTCAGCATTATCGATCAATTATGAAACGCCTCAAGGACTCCGAGTCGCCAAACTGCCGTTTGCCATCTGACAAAACATCTCCATATTTTCACGTGAAACGTTTTCTTCATTTCATCTGGTTGCCCCTGGCGATCGCAGTTATTGCCGTGCAGGCCCAGTCGTCTAAAAAGCCGGCCTCGGACGACACCGATTCGAGTAAAGTGTCGGAACAGGTCACTGAGGCGAATATTGCGAAATCAACCGCCCGCATTCTGGAGCGAGTTCATTTCTCGCAATATAAGTTCGATGACGAATTGTCCGAGAAGTTCCTTGCCGGATACCTCGATCTGCTGGATGTCCAACGTCTCCATTTCTTCCAGAGCGACATGGAAGAGTTTGCCAAATATAAGCACACGCTGGATGATTTGATCCTCCGTGCTGGCGACACCAGTCCCGGGCACGACATTTTTGCCCGCATGCTCACGCGGGTGGATCAACGAGTGAGCTTCGTGCAGGACAAACTTAAGAATGGGAAATTCGACTTCAGTGCGGACGAGCGCTATGCGCCTATCCGTAAAGAAATGCCGCATCCTGCAAACCTGTCAGAAGCTCAAAAACTTTGGGACAAGCACCTTCGCTACGAATATCTCCAGGAGAAACTTTCGTTGATCCAAAAAGAGGAGGATGCCAAGGACGAGAAGAAGAAAAAAACAAACAAGGAGGCTAAAGAGTTAAAGGACGCTAAAGGTCAGCCTCTCAGCCAGCACGACCAAATCGTAAAAACGCTCACGGATCGTTACACACGGCTGCAGAAAACTTTTAAGGAATTTAGTAAGGATGAAGTATTCGAGCTCTTTTTGACTTCTCTCGCCCGCGTTTACGACCCTCATTCTGACTACATGGGTAAAGCCCAGATGGAGAATTTTGCCATTTCCATGAAGCTATCACTCTTCGGGATTGGGGCCGTGCTGACCTCCGAGGACGGTTATTGCAAAATTCAAAGCCTCGTCCCCGGTGCTCCCGCTGCCAAAAGTAAGCAAATCAAAGAAGGCGACCGTATTGTAGCGGTAGCACAAAAGGGAAAAGAACCGGTTGATTGCGTGGGGATGAAGCTCAACAAAGTGGTGGAGATGATTCGTGGCGCTAAAGGAACAGAGGTCCTTCTTACGATCGTTCCAGTGGATGCTGCCGACACTTCGAACCGCAAGCTGGTCACGTTGGTGCGCGATGAAGTTAAACTCGAAGATCAGGAAGCCAAAGCGAAGATCATCGAGATGCCCGGCGAAGGTGGCAAACCGGTCCGGGTCGGGGTGCTCGATCTGCCTTCTTTCTATGAAGACATGGATAACCGGGGTGCAGATCACAAGAGCACATCAGCGGATATGGCAAAGTTGCTCAAGAAGCTCAGTGATGAAAAGGTGACCGGAATTATTCTCGATCTTCGCCGAAACGGTGGTGGGGCGCTGAGTGAAGCGATCAAGCTAACGGGATTGTTTTTCAAAAAAGGTCCGGTCGTGCAGACGAAAGATCCGAATGGACGCATCGTGGTGGATGGAGACGATAATCCTTCAATCCTTTACGACGGTCCCATGATCGTGCTTACCAGTCGCTTTAGTGCGTCTGCTTCAGAAATTCTCGCTGGGGCCCTTCAGGATTACGGACGGGCTTTGGTTGTCGGCGATTCCTCCACTCATGGTAAAGGGACCGTGCAGCAGCTCCTTCGTTTGCAGGAAATCCTGGACGAGAACAAGTTGGAACACGCCTATGATCCGGGCTCTTTGAAGTTTACCATTCGCAAATTTTATCGCGCCAATGGCTCGTCGACTCAACTCAAAGGTGTGATTCCTGACATCATTCTGCCTTCTGTAAACAATTACGCGGAGGTAGGTGAGTCGGCTTTGGATAATCCGTTGCCCTGGGACGAAGTGAGTTCGGCAAAGTACGACAAATCCAACCGGGTGGAGCCGTTTCTCTCGGAATTGAAACGGCGTTCCGACGAACGCATTGAAAAAGATAAGGATTTTTCGTATGTGCGCCAGGACATCGAACGTTTCAAAAAGAACCTGGCGGATAAAAGTATTTCTTTGAACGAACGCAAGCGCCTCAGCGAAGTGCGGGAAATCAAGCAACTCGCCGATTCGCGTAAAAAAGAAAGGCTCGCTCGCAAAACATCTGCCGAAAAAATTTACGAGATTGCTTTGAAAGACGCCGAGAAACCCGGATTGCCTGCTCCTGGCCCAAAGACCAATGAGACAGCACTCGCTGAAAGCAGTGAGGTGACCGCCGAAATCCATGCAGCTGCAGACGGAGAGGAAGAAGACAAGGTTCCGGCTGTTGATGCCACGCTGGATGAAACCAAACGAATTCTAATCGACTACATCACCTTACTTCGCAAAGGCAGTAACGTGACGCTTGTAAAGTAGTTCAGCACCGGATTTAAATTAAAAACCCTGCTCTGGACTCCAGAGCAGGGTTTTCTTTTAGTTGTTGAACGAACCTCCAAGTGGGGCCGATAGACGGCGTTTGAGCGTCAGCAATGGGAGGTGGGTTACGGCCTGCAGCTGTAAACTGAAACTTTTCGAAGGCAGCCAGAGTTGGCTCGACTATCAGGATGTGCGCGCAATTTCCCCGCTGTACATCGAGCGATAATATTTAATGAAAAGCGGCTTGGAAATGTCGGGTGCGAAAGAAAAGGCTGCTGCAAATGCGATCGCTATAATGAGTAAAGCGGTGGAAACGGGAGAGAACCTGGCTTGGGTTACGGCGGTTGGTTGGCTCATAGTAAAATAGCGTTCGCATAAGTCATGCCAATGTCAAAAAAGTTTCGTTTACGCGAGTTTCGCGTGTTGCTTTGCCCGTGGGTTGGAGCGGATGTCCATTTCCTGCACACGGTCTACAGAAAGTTGTCTTGCGAATGAATTCAGCCCACTGGAGAGCTGAAAGCGACCACGCTTAAAGGCGGCAAACAGACTTCTGCCGAATACTTCTGATTGTGCCAGGGATGCTCGTGCGCGGTAGCAGCACCAAAATTGCCGGCATTACTCCCCGCATAGGATTGGGCGTCAGTGTTGAGAAGTTCCTTCCAGACGCCCGGTTTGGGCACACCAATACGATAATTGCTCCGCAGCACCGGTGTGAGATTCATGATGACGACCACCTGCCGGGTGCAGTCTCGATTCTGGCGCGCAAACGACATCACACTGTTCTCGGCATCGCCGCAATCGATCCAATAAAACCCAGCCAGATCGTAGTCGCCGTCCCAGAGTGCGGCATCGTTCTTATAGATATGATTCAGATCCTCCATGAACTTCTGGAGCCCCTTATGGTAGGGACCGGCTTCAAGTAAGGACCAATCGAGCTCCTTGTTTTCATTCCATTCGGAGGGTTGCCCGAATTCCGACCCCATCATCAGAAGTTGTTTTCCCGGGAAGAGCCACTGATAGGCGAGCAGGCAGCGCAGATTCGCGAACTTCTGCCACTCGTCTCCCGGCATCTTGCCAATGAGCGATCCTTTGCCGTGGACGATCTCATCGTGAGACAGCGGCAGGATAAAATTCTCGTTGTGATGATAGAGCATCGCAAACGTGAGATCGTTCTGATGGTACTTCCGGAATACCGGGTCGCGGCTGAAATATTTCAACGTGTCGTGCATCCAACCCATGTTCCACTTGAACGAGAAACCGAGGCCCCCGATGTAGGGAGGACGTGTCACCAGGGGCCATGCCGTCGATTCCTCCGCGATGGTAATGACTCCCGGGTGCTCTGTGTGAATGATATGGTTGAAATGTCGCAGAAACTCGACTGCTTCGATGTTTTCGCGGCCACCGTATTGGTTTGGGATCCATTCGCCCTCTTTGCGCGAGTAATCCAGGTAAAGCATGGAGGCAACCGCGTCGACTCGCAGTCCATCAATATGGAAGCGCTCACACCAAAAGAGCGCGTTGGCTGCGAGGAAGTTCCGGACTTCATGACGACCGTAGTTGAAGATGAGAGTGCCCCAATCCTGATGAGAACCTTTTTTCGGATCTTCGTGTTCGTAAAGGGCGGTTCCGTCGAACTTGGCCAGTGCCCATTCATCCCGAGGGAAATGCGCAGGAACCCAATCAATAAGCACTCCAATTTCTGCTTCATGCAAGGCGTTGATCAGAAACTGAAAGTCATCGGGAGTTCCAAAGCGGCTGGTTGGCGAATAGAATCCGGTGACCTGGTATCCCCAACTGGGATAAAAAGCATGCTCGGACACAGGCATGAACTCAACGTGAGTGAACCCCATCTTCCGCACGTAATCGACCAGGGGAGTGGCCATTTCCCGGTAGCTCAGCGATTCCATCCAGTTGCGCTTTTTCCATGAGCCGAGATGCACCTCGTAAATGCTCATCGGTTTGCGGAGCCAATCACTCTCACGGCGTTTCTTCAGCCACGCGTCGTCCGTCCATTTATGCTTTTCCGTGTTCCAAACGATGGAAGCGTTCTTGGGTGCGGATTCGAAAAAGAATCCATAAGGATCCGTTTTAAGAATAATGCGACCGTTGATATCCTTGATTTCGTATTTGTAGTGGGTGCCTTCTCCAACATTGGGGATGAAGATTTCCCACACCCCGCTTGCGCCGAGTAGTCGCATCGGGTGACGCCGCCCGTCCCATTGATTAAACTCGCCCACCACACTGATACGCTGGGCATTGGGAGCCCAAACGGCGAAGCTCGTTCCCCAAATACCGTCGATCTGACGAATGTGAGAGCCGAACTTGTCATAGATACGCCGCTCGTTTCCTTCGCCAAAAAGGAAAAGGTCCTGTTCACCCAAAGTAGGCAGGAAAGAGTAGGGGTCACGCGTCTGCCATGTATGGCCCTGATGATCTTTGATGATCAGATCGTAGGCGAAGACTTTGCTGCCACCGTTCGCTGCACCTTCAAAGACGCCACCATCGTGAATCTTCTTCAGCTTGATACGTGGTTTGTTTTTCTCATGCACCGGCACAGCTTCGATCTCCGCCGCATGGGGGTAGAGTGCGCGCACGACAACCCCGGAACCGTCGCCCAAAGGATGCATACCCAGAAGGGTATGTGGTGAGCGATGTTGAACGTGGACGAGGCTGTCGAGTTCCGCCGGTGTCAAAATCATCAGGCGCAATCTAGCACTCGAATAGAGGCTGAACACAAAAAACTACCCCGATACGGCACTAAGAATTTTACTGAATCGGAATTATAGGTGCTTTGTAGGCTTTTCTGAAAGGCAGGAATCAGCAGCGACTATACTTTTAGAATGCTCGCAGAGTATCCAACACCGCCTTTGTTCTAGGAACTTCATGTGTTCGGAACAAATCTGTTTTTCCCAACGCTGCGAGGACCGCAAAGAATGACTCGGCGCTCCGGACTTCCTCTCCAAAATATTCGAAAGCGTGGGGTAGGGCGTGGCACACTGGGAATCCCAAGGTCCGTAGACGGAAGCTATTGAGGAACACGCTCATTTGATGCCGTATTCGCGTGGAACTGTCTTGCAGATTGCGGTAATAGAAGCCAAGGCCCGGATCGATGAAAATTTTCCGCACGCCGTTTTGGGAAGCCAGGTCGATCTGGCGGGAGAAATACTCCTGCATCATGGCAATCGGATCGGTAGAAAAGTCAAAGTCGCCTACTTCCCGCACATTGACTCCCTGCACATAGCAAATAATTACGGCAGCATCATGATCTGCCACCATGCGATACATTTCCTCACCGGCTTCCGTCCCGGTGAGATTAAGAATGCTTGCGCCCGCTCCAAGACAGGTTCGAGTAACTTCCGGATTATAGGTTTCAACCGACACGAGAATTTTCTCCGACACTAAACCCTTGATCACGGGAAGGAGTTTGCTGTTCTGCAATGCAGTTCCTGCGCGGCTGGCATGCCCCAATGTTGATTCTGCCCCGACATCTACGATCTCCGCGCCCTGTGCGTGCAATACTTTTCCGCGTTGGATTGCGGTCTCTGCAGAGAGGCAGACACTTTCCCGATACCACGAGTCGGCGGATAAATTGACCACTCCCATGAGAGCTGGTTTTGAATTGAAGGCAAAGTGCCGCTCCCCGACTGAAAACTCCTGGACCGTGGCCTTCGCCGCTTCCTGGTTCTTTTCGAAGAGATGCGACAGGTATTCCAGAGTGAGCATTATGATGAAGTAAAAGAGTGGTGCGCCCGCCGCGACTCGAACGCGGGACCCTCTGCTTAGAAGGCAGATGCTCTATCCAACTGAGCTACGGGCGCACTTTTGATCCAACAGAGCGGTTATGTTTAGCCATTTAGGCCAACCTGGCAATCTCTCTTTCGAAATCCTCCTCTGACGCGTGCCATCCAGGGGTTGCCGTTCACCTCACCCGCGCACCTTGTATGCAGCTTCTCAATTCAGGCGATATCCGAACTTCTGCAAGGGTAAAGTACCACAAGTGAGACAAACGATGACAGGTGGAGCGAATGAAACCCACAGATGCCGTTGACACAACAAGCGACATCGTGCCTAGATACGTTGGCAAAGCGCAGGGCATTAAGCCGCCCAACGTTCGCCAATGCTCGGATATCTTGAATCATTATGAAAAAGTGGATTGTTGAATTTATTGGAACCTTCTTTCTCGTCTTCACCATCGGTTGCACGGTCGTGGGGGGTGCTGTGGGCGTCATCCCGCCGTTAGCAATCGGAACGGCGTTGATGGTGATGATCTATGCCAGCGGCCATATCTCCGGCGCTCATTTCAATCCGGCCGTGACTTTGGCTGTGTGGATGCGCAGACGCTGTGACTGCAAAGATGTTGTGCCTTATATGCTGAGCCAGGTGGCAGGGGCGGTCGTGGCTGCATTGGCCGTTAAGTTCCTCAAATCAGATGTCACCATTGCCATGGGCGCAATTAAACCGGTGCCCGCACTGCTGGCTGAGTTCCTGTTCACGTTCGCTTTGGTATATGTCATTTTGAACGTTGCCACCGCGAAAGCTACCGCCGGCAATTCCTATTACGGGATGGCAATCGGTTTCACCGTTATGGCGGGAGCGTTTGCGGTGGGAGCCATTTCCGGAGCGGCGTTCAATCCTGCGGTTGCGGTGGGAGTTGCTGTGATGGGTTTGGCCTCGTGGGCGAACATCTGGATTTACCTGGTTGCTTGTTTCGGGGGTGCAGCGCTTGCCGCCGTGGTGTTCAAGTTTTTGAATCCGCAGGATGTTTGATCCCGGTCCCCGTGATCATCGCGTCCGAAGAAACTGAATGATCAGGTTTTTTGCATCCCTGGGATTCTGATGATCCCGGGGTTCCCTCCCTCTAATGCGCGTAATGCGGCATCAATCGACTCTGAAGTGACCCCACAATACGGGTATTACGGTATCGGTTCATTCTGAAGTGACCCCGCAATACGGGTATTACGGTATCGATTCATTCTGAAGTGACCCCACAATACGGGTATTACGTTATCGATTCATTCTGAAGTGACCCCACAATACGGGTATTATGGTATCGATTCATTCTGAAGTGACTCCGCAATACACCGGTCCACTATCAATCCCGAAAACTACGGTGGCAGGCCGTGCACTGGCTGGATAGTTCCTTAAAAATCGCAGTTAAAGTTTGGATGGATTCGTGCGGATCGTGGGGGAATGCCAGCTGACCGCGAAGCCTGGAAGAAGTTCCTTCCGCAAGGGCCATCTGCTTGATGAACTCAGGTTCACGCTTTTGAGTATCTGGAGTGCGAAGCAGTTCGCGGAATGCTTCTTCCAGCATGAGAGCTTCGTGTGCGGGATCGATATCTGGATGAGACGGGGGTGCTTTGAATCCGGCATCCTTCACCAGCTTTAGATGCTCCATGCGCTCATCGATCAGCACCATCGCATCTACCATTGGCGATACTTCAACCTTTTCAGGGAAATGGGAAGACTCCTTCTGCAATGCCTCCTCGGATGGTAATCGAAGCATTTGAATAGTTCGAAAAAGACCAGTGTAGTGTGTTGCTGTCCCGGCTGTTTTCATCCAGAGGAGGGCTTTGTCTTTATCCCATGATTCGTTCCCCATGCAGAGGACCGCTGCTGCGGTGGGACCACGATGCTGACCGTGGTGACAATGAATGTAGATGGGATGGGGGAAAATTCTGGCTGCCTTTATCAGTCGTAGTTGCTGCTCGGGCGTGATGCCATCGTATCCGACAGGAATGTGAATGTATTTCATTCCTAACGCCCGGGCGAGATCAGCGTCTGGTTTTGCACCATCCACGCTGATCAGCGTTTTTACGCTGAGTTTCTGGAGATGTTTCAGATCATTTGTGGATTCCGGAGAGGAACCGGAGAAAATGCGGTCACTGAGGCGAAAAACATTTTCAAATCCTTGGACCTGAAGTTTTTCCATTGGAGTGGACTTCGAAGCAGGAACTGGCTTTTCGTTTCCCAGGGCGGAGGATGTGATCAACAGAGCGAGGCCGAACCAACTGAATCGGCGGAATTTCATTAAATAGTCCCTAACATCCACGAGGGAGGGTGCCTCTAAGTGATTGTAACGAAAAGGCAAAATGCAACAGACGCCGAGCTATGTCTCGATAAACATTGGTGAAGAGGAGACCGGCCGCAATTGCTTTGCTTTCCGTACTGGCAACCCCTATAAGGACGACAGAACAACCGAAATGATGTTAAGCTCCGGGGCCAGCCAAACTTTCCGCAGGTTAGCGTTTCTTACACTCACACTGTTCCTGTTTCTTTTTCGAGATCTGCCCAAAGCAGAGGGTGCCTTGCAGTTTGATGTCTTTGCCGGCTTCGACAGCTATGTCCGGGAAGGCGATTGGTATCCCATCACGTTTGAAGTCAACAACGATGGTCCAAGCTTTCGCGCTTATATAGAGATTTCTTCTGCTCAGTTTAATCGTTCTCAAGGACGCCGCATTCAAGTTGATCTGCCGACGGGTACCTTGAAACGAATTTCAATCCCGGTCTTCGCCGCATCGCGTCATGGCTTAATGGAAGCCCGCCTTATTGATGAAAAAGGGAATGTGCTTGTGAAGCAGGAGTTGGATTGGCAGAAGCTGCGCTATCGTGGGGGTCAAACGGTAATCCTGGGAGCTCTTGCTCGCACCTCATCCGGGGTGCCCACCTTTCCGACGATCAAAGTTAATAATCCCGAACTGCAACCCGCCGTGGCCCGCTGGCAGCCCGCGATCTTTCCGGATAACCCCATTTCCTTGCAGGGCATGCAAGCGCTTTATCTAAGCAGCGAACGAGCACTCGACCTCAAGGATGCACAGATCAAAGCGCTCCTCGCCTGGTTGCAGGGTGGAGGTCATCTCATCGTGGGAGTGGAGCAAATCGGCGACGTCAACGGAACCGCATGGCTGCGTGAAATCCTGCCGGCAAAACTGACCGAGACCAAACAAGTCGCTGCTGGTGGAGCGTTCCTGGATTGGCTGCGTGAAAAAGGGCCTGTTCCGGACAAAGACGAGAACTCCGAAACTGCTGGTTCTTCGTCGAAGAAGAAAAAAACGAGCGAGCGTCAGAATCAATCCGCAGGTGCTTTGTTTAAGGCGGCAGGAACGAATCTAGTGGCGGACCCTGAATTTGAGGGTTCTGAACTGCAGGTTGCCGTTGCCCAGGTCCGCACGGGACGTGTCATTGCCTCCGCAGGAGGAGTGCCGCTTGCCATCGAGTCCAGCTACGGTCGCGGTGAAATCACATTGCTGACGTTCAGTCCGGAGCGATTGCCTTTCACCGCCTGGAAGAATAAAGATTGGCTCTGGGCGTTGATCGCCAAGGTCCCGGTGAGGTTCTATGAATCGACCGACTTCAATCAGTGGGGTTTCAGTTCAGACAGTGTTTTGGGAGCAATGATCGAGAGCACGCAGGTGCGCAAGGTGCCTCTGATGGGCCTGGTAGGATTGTTAATTGTCTATCTGGTTATCATCGGGCCGGTGGATCAGTTGGTGTTGCGCCGGATGAATAAGCAAATGCTGACCTGGGTGACCTTTCCATGCTATGTGCTCCTGTTTTCGGGATTGATTTACTTCATCGGTTTCAAGCTGAGGGCAGGGGAGAGCGAGTATAGCGAACTTCATATTGTGGATGTCTTGCCGAATCAGGATAAAGCCATTCTGCGAGGGAAGACCTACGCATCGGTCTATTCTCCGGCGAATGTCCGTTACAAAATGAAAAGCGAGCAGTTTATTGCTTCGTTGCGTGGTGAGTTTCTGGCGAACTGGGGCAACGGTGAAGAAAACAGCCAGGCTCAAGTGACACATATCGGGAACCGCTTCGACGCCGAAGTGTATGTCCCGGTTTGGACGAGTCAGCTTTATGTCAACGATTGGTGGCAACCTGTTTCCGCAAATCCTCTGGTGCTGATCGAGAAGGGACCATCGCTCTTCACGGTCAGCAACAACCTTGATCGGGCGCTTAAGAACATCCGGATCTGCGTTGATGGAATCGTTCATGAACTGGGAGAAATCCCTGCGAGCAGCAGCAAAGATTTTGATGTCGAGAAACTAAACGGTGTGCCCTTCCGCGAATTCGCCCGCAAGGAGAGCTCTCGCTTTTTGCAAGCTGCTGAGATGCGTCGTCAATCGTTCGGGTCCGAATCCAGCCGTATCAACTGGGATCTTCCCAATTCCGCGAGTGCAGCCTGCTTTCTCACCCAGATGAGTGAAGATGAAAACTATCGTCGATTTGCATCCTACGACGGTTTGGATTTGTCTAAATTTGCGACCCAGGATTCCGTGATCCTTCTCGCGTGGGATGGCGGTAACTCATTGACCAAGCCCTTGAATCAATTCAAGGCGGCTCGGGGAGCGCAAAACACTCTCCTGCGCGTCATCATGCCCCGTCAGCTTCAACCACAACTTTCTCGTGCAAACTGAAATGGAAACCCAAGTGCCTCCGGCAGCACCCCCGATCCCAGCCGTCCAGACCATTGGACTGACGCGTGTGTATGGCAACATGATCGCCCTCAACGCGCTCAATCTCACAGTCAATCGAGGAGATCTCTTCGGCTTCATTGGCTCTAATGGAGCGGGCAAAACGACTTCGCTGCGAATTCTCGCAACGTTTCTTCAGCCATCGGGCGGCAGTGCCCGTGTCCTGGGGCATGATGTAGTAAAAGAGGCGGATGCGGTTCGTCATGTCATCGGTTACATGCCCGATTTTTTCGGTGTCTACAAAGACATGGAAGTGACCGAGTATCTCGATTTCTTCGGAGCGTGTTACAAGATTCCTTCGGGTAAACGGGAAAAGACGGTGAGCGATGTGCTGGAACTTGTCGGCCTCACGGAAAAGCGAGGTGCGGTGATCGGCGCTTTAAGTCGGGGAATGCAACAGCGGCTCGGTCTGGCGCGTGTCTTGATTCACGATCCGCAATTACTCCTGCTCGATGAACCCGCGAGCGGTTTGGATCCGCGTGCTCGCATTGAAATGATGGCAATTCTCCAGGAATTGCAGCGCATGGGTAAGACCATTATCATTTCCTCGCACATCCTCAGTGAACTACAGACTCTTTGTAATCGCGTTGCGATTATTGAACGCGGCGAACTGATTTACAGCGGCCCGGTGCAAGGTGTGCGAGATCAAATGGCCGACGGCCTGGTCTACTGGGTAACCATCAAAAATGAGGCTGGTCGCGCTATTGAACTCCTGAAGAGCCGTCCGGAAATCGCCGATGCTGTCCAGATCGATGGACAGGTGAAAGTAACCTTTCGGGGACACGATGTGGATCCCTCGATTCTGCCGGAGCTTCTCGTCCAATGCGGCATCAAGTTCACCGGGCTCTGGGAAGATGAGCTAGGCCTTGAAGAGGTGTTCCTCCGGGTCACCAAGGGTGACACTCATTGAGTTCCTCGGATCTTTGTAAGTTTTACCAATGACCTTCCTCCCAATCGTCGAACGCGAACTCAGGGTTGCCTCGCGTAAACGTGGCACCTATTGGATGCGCATTGGTGGTGCAATCGGCGCGTTGTTAGTCGGTGGCTGGATCATGCTGATGATGCAAAGATTGCCCCCCCAGCAAATGGGAAAAATCATCTTCAGTGCTCTTGCAGTCCTGACCTTTATCTTTGCTGCTTGCAGTGGCATTCGCCTGACCTCCGATTGTCTGAGCGAGGAAAAACGGGATGGCACTCTCGGACTGCTCTTCCTGACCGACCTAAAAGGTTATGACGTGGTGTTTGGGAAGCTCGCCGCCAATTCCATCGGCTGCCTTTATGCGATGCTGGCAAGCTTTCCAGTTCTCGCCATTTCACTCCTGCTCGGTGGCGTTACCTACGGGGAATTTTGGCGTGTCACGTTGGTCTCGGTGAACATCTTGTTCCTCTCCCTCAGCGTAGGAATGTTCGCCTCTTCCATTTGCCGTGACGAACGCAAGTCGATCGGTGTTGCGTTTATCGTCATGTTGCTGGTCTGCCTGGGGCCGGTTCTCGCGGGATGGCTTTATTACTATAAACGCTCATCCCGGTTTGATGATACCTTTCTGTTGTTTACTCCAGGTTATGCCTGCTTTCTTGCGTTCGACATTGCGAATGGAGCTAAAAAGACCTTTTTTTGGACCTGCACTGGAATGACTCACCTCTATGGTTGGTTGTTCATCTTTCTGGCATGTCGCATTGTTCCACGTTCCTGGCAGGATAAAGCGGACAGCCGACGCAAACAGAAGACCCAGGAAGTCCTCAACGAAGTAACTCAAGGCAACGCCGCCAACAGGAATGCTTTCCGAACAAATCTACTGAATGTGAATCCATTCTATTGGCTCGCCTCACGCGATCGCATGAAACCCCGGATGCTGTGGCTTTTTTTGATCCTGACGGCGGGAGTATGGGTATGGGGAATTTCCAAGTTCAAGAACGATTGGTTCAATCCGGGCATCTATGTTGTGACCGCACTGTTTCTTCACACGATCTTGAAATATTGGCTCGCAGGGGAGGCAAGTCGCCGGTTTACGGACGATCGCCGTAGCGGCGCCCTTGAGTTGATGCTTTCCACTCCCATTTCCGTGCAGGACGTATTGCGTGGGCAGAAACTGGCCCTGGTGCGCCAGTTCCTTGGCCCTGTCCTGTGCATTGCGGTGGTTGATTTCATTTTGATGATGGCGGGACTGTCGGAGATGAGCAGCGATAAAAGCGACTGGATCCTGGTATGGATCGCTGGCATCGGCATATTCCTCTTCGATCTTTACGCCCTGAGTTGGCTCGGCATGTGGCAGGCAATGACGAATCAGAAGGTGAATCGTGCGGCAGGTGGTGCGATTGCGAGAATCCTCTTTCTGCCGTGGCTCGCGTTTGGCCTGACCTTTGCCGTCATCGCGATCATCTCATTGTTCTCGGTGACGCGGCAGTTGGTTCCTAAGAGCAGTTATTTCGATGAAAGCTTGATCACGATTTATTGGATCGCGCTTTCCGTGGTCAATAATGTGATCTGGATCGCATACGCGAGAAAACGCCTGAACGCGCGATTTCGTGAAATCGCTACTCAACGGTTTGACGCTCCCCGTTCCTTTTGGAGCTTTGCCAAACTCAGTAAGCCGCCAGTGGTCGCGGAGCGCTGACGTTCTCAGGTGGGTTGCTGCGCTCCTGTTTCTTGACTTTTTCATACGCGTGCCGAAACTGCGCGCCCTATGGCCAATGTTCCTGCTGAATTTAGCAACGTCACCGCAATCACCAAAGCCAACGTTTATTTCGAAGGCAAAGTGGCTAGCCACACCATTCTTTTCGCAGACAAAAGTAAAAAGACTCTTGGACTCATCTATCCGGGTAAATTCCATTTCGGGACCGACAAAGCAGAAATCATGGAAATCGTCGCTGGCGAATGTTCGGTGAAGATCGATGGCCAATCGGCGGTTACGAACTACTCGGCCGACCAAAGCTTCGAAGTTCCCGCAAAGTCTGGATTCGACATCGAAGTGAAATCCGGCATCTGCCAGTACATTTGTTCGTTCATCGGCTAAGTAGCCTTTCCACCTCTGCAAAAGGGAAGTGAAAAGCCTCCCGTGATTTGGCATTCGCGGTTAATCATCTTTCGCGAAATGCCTTCATACCGGCCACTTGCATTGATCCAAAAGGCGCGCGGCACCTCATTTCCGAATCTGCGCGGAGGTCCCGCGCGTTAAGGAGGGTCGCCGCAGGACCTGTTTCGACATCCCGCACGCGCGGGGGGAAGTTTCAGGTCCGGAAACGAGCTCCCGCGCAGGGAAATCCAGCCTGCAAGAGCCGCCGAGAGCCTTCCCACGCGCGAATCCTTGCCGCGGGATCCGCAGTGACAAATTCGCGAGAAAAGCTCTCAGCGAAAAAGTTGCACGAATTATAAACGAAGGTTTAGGTGCGTTGCAGAAACGGTTTTGAGAGAAAACCGTGGTTGAGGTTCCACACCGAGGCGAAAGGGGGGACGCCTCCAGGAATTCATCGTAGTCCAGAACGTGGCTCTAATTCAGTCGGGCTAACCTGACGCTAAATTACTGGCCCAGTGCCTCGAACGCTGCACGGCCTCTTGCCACTTCGCATACAGTCTGTCGCGTTCAGCTGATGTCATCCTGGGCTTGAATGTTCGTTCGACCTGACGGTGTTTCATGAAATCTCCGCGATTTGCCCAGACCCCAGTGGCCAACCCGGCCAGACCTGCAGCACCCAGTGCGGTCGTTTCAATGATCTTGGGACGCTCCACTGCGACATCGAGCATGTCCGACTGGAACTGCATCAGGAAGTTGTTGGCGCAGGCCCCGCCGTCCACCTGGAGCTTGTGCAGGCGTGCACCGGTTGCCTTGCACATCAGATTGGTCAGGTCACGGGTTTGATAGGCGAGACCCTCCAGGACTGCGCGTGCCAGATGTGCGCGGTTGGTGTTGCGAGTAATTCCAATCAGGGTGCCGCGTGCTTCGGGATCCCAGTAAGGTGCTCCGAGGCCGGTTAGCGCCGGGACAAAGTAAACATCGTCATTACCGGAGAGGCTGTCGGCAAGAGCTTCAGTTTCGCTGGCCGTTTTCACGATGCCCAATTGATCCCGCAGCCACTGGATTGCCGCACCACCTGTAAAAACGCTTCCTTCGATGGCGTATTCAACTGTATCTCCGATCTTCCATGCGACGGTCGTGAGCAATCCTTCCTCCATGGGCCGCGATGCGCCGGTATTCATCATCATGAACAGTCCAGTCCCATAGGTATTTTTGATAATCCCCGGCTCGTAACATCCTTGTGCAAACATCGAACCTTGCTGGTCGCCGACCACACCGCAGATGGGTGCTGAAAAACCGAAAAGGGTGGGATCCAGGATGCCGATCGCGCCGGAACTTGCGTGGATGGCTGGCAGCTTCGATCGGGATACACCAAACAGTTCGAGTAAACGATCATCCCAGTCGCACGTTTCCAAATTGAACAGCATCGTGCGCGAAGCATTGCTCACATCCGTGGCATGCAGTTTACCTCGGGTCAGATTCCAAAGAATCCAGGAATCGATGGTGCCGAAAACAGCATTCTGCGTTGCTCGAACGTTTTGGAGAAGCCATTCCATTTTGGTGGCTGAGAAATAGGGATCGCAGAGCAATCCGGTCCGTTGGCGGATTTCAGTTTCGAGTCCCTCGCGCTTCAGTTCCGCGCAACGGCCAGATGTTCGTCGATCTTGCCAGACAATCGCATTATGGATCGGTACGCCTGTTTTCGGATTCCATGCGACGACCGTTTCACGCTGGTTCGTCACGCCGATCGCGACGATTTGTTTTCGATCCACCTTCTGCACTGCTTCGGCGATGACCTCGCGTGTGCTTGCCCAGATCTCTGCGGCGTCGTGTTCGACCCAGCCTGACCGAGGGAAGATCTGCTTGAATTCACGATAGCTCTGCGCCACCACGTTGGTTTCACGATCGAAGACAATCGCGCGATTTCCGGTGGTGCCGAGGTCGATGCTAAGGATCAACATAAGTCGAAAGCTTCTGATTCATGCAAAGTATCTTGAGCCCTCTTCAATCCCTGACCACCCCGAGTAGGTTGTACGCTTCCAGTCGGTAAAGCTCGATGAACTTTGCCAGGGCCTTGGAGGGACGGCGCTTTTGCTCTTCCAGGACGAGTGCATTTCGGAATCGGCCAAGGTCCAGATACATCTGGTATGTTCGTGGCACTTTCACTTTGCCAGCAGCAAGAGTTTGTTGTCCTTGAAACAGTTTATCGAAATCATCCCTGCTTTTCGTCGAAGTCTGTTGTGTCTGCGTATTTATCGCCAGGTCGTAAATCGCAGAATGGATTTTCTTTAATTCTGTCTCGATCGTCTCGGATTCTTGCTGGGAAAGTTGGTTCAACAATCGGCGTTGCTCGGGAGTAACCAATTCGATTCGCCCTACCATCAGGCGAGTTACTTTGGGGTGATCCGTTATCTTCAATGGCAAAACAGCGTCGGTCCATGATTGAGGAACAAGGTAAAAAACACGGAGGCCAGCGCTCTTGAAGTAAGACAATTCCCACGTGTTCAACAGGGCGTCGGCTTCATCCCGATTCAACCCACCGCGCACGAGGGATGAGCGCAAGGTGGTCTTGAGTCGTGTCAGATTCTGCGGTGTAAAATCAGAGGGAGCAAAATCTGCCAGCGTGGTTGCAAGGAGGCCTTCTTCGCCAGATTTAAGAATCATGTCTGGCAAGGGCCGAAAGGCGACGTTCCCGTTTCGCAGAATTTCCACGAGCCATGCGTTGTTTACCGATAGTAAAGGGGCATGCGATGCTTTTAATTGGCTGCGGAATTCCAGCTTCTTGCCCGTTTCATCGCGGGAGACGCGCAATGGGGAATCCAGATGGGCAACTCCCCGGTAAAACAGGAACTTTTCCTTCTCACCGTCTGCGCTTTGCACGGTGGCCGCCTCCACCGCGCGGGGAGAAGTCCACACATGCTCCGTGGTAACCGGTCCTTCTCCCGGCACACCAATTTTCAACTGTTTCCAGGTTAGTTTACTGGTGGTATCGCCGCTCAGCGGACCGAATTTGAAATCGTTTTCACTGAGGCCCGGAGCATCGGCTATGGCCTGCGGAAAGTATTCGCTCAGCCAGCCTCCGTGAAAGGCAACTTGAACGTCCAGTGATCGAACTGCGTGTCCTTTCGGCGGATGAAAATAGATCACAGGCGTTTCCAGGCGCATGGTGACATCAGGATGGCAGCGAGGCGCACCTTGAAAGAAGGCCGGTGGGACTTCGCTCGGCGACAATAATAAAAACCGAGCCAACCGATGGACGAAGGCCGGCACCGGTTCGTCGTCCGTATTGATGCCGCCAAGTGCGTTTCCCTCCTCATCCAGCAAGGAAGTGAAAGTTCCCCACTCATGAATCACCGTATCCTGCACGCCGAGTAGAGGTGCTGACGGGGCTAACATCAACCCTGCAAAGAAGAGCCCGACCAGAGAGTTCGACAAAATTGTCTTCCTTCGCATAACGATATGAATGGGATTTACTTCAGTCTTTTACTTCACCTGTAATTTGCCCTCTTGCAGCGGGAATGAAAGGGGAGCTGCTGGTTCGTAGAGAGAATCTCTTCATTCCCCGATTCGCTTCAACGCAACCGCCCGCTGCCTTCGATTGGCCAGGCATCTTCCACGATACCATTGCGATGGATGACAAATTCACGATAGAGATTCGCGGTGGTGCAGCCGTGTGATGGGATAATCTGCAGCTGGTCGCCCACCCGAAGCTTGCAGTCTTTCGGCAGCGCGATGGAGGCGTGTTCTTCTGAAAGTTTGGAAACCGTTGCGCCCGCAAGGTTGGCTATTCGTGGCAGACCAAATTCCGCACCGATGCCTTTCCGCCCCACATCAAGCACGGCCAAGTTTGGGGCAGGGCGGCTGATGACCGTCGATAGGATGGACAACGCCTGCTGAAACTCTGGACGAATATCGGAGTACCACCAATCCATCCCCACATAGGAACCAGCCTGCACTTCATCCACCCCGGGAAAATCGCCAGTCAAAGTATACGTTCCGGTGCCGCCGCCCGAGACTATGTTGACCGGGATCCCGCTACGTTCGAGAAGTCGACGCGTTTCGACCAGCAGGGTTAGTCCGGCGCGCGTCTGACCAATACGCTCGGCTTCCTCGCGCAGATCGACCGAATGGCCTTCATAAGCCTGCAAACCTTCGAATTTGATCCCCGGCAGAGACGCCAGCAAGCGAGCCAGTTCCAGGGCAGGGGTGCCGGGCTGAACGCCACAACGGTTCATCCCGATGTTCACCTCAACAAGGACTCGGATCTCGACGTTCGCTGCAACAGCCGCTCCCGAGAGCATCCGGGCATTTTCCTGCGAGTCGACGGCGACGATGGGCGAAGAGCGCCTGGCTAACTCGACGAGTCTCCGAATTTTTATGGGACCAACAATTTGATTGGCGATCAGAATGTCCCGAATGCCCGAATCCGCCAAAGCTTCGGCTTCCCCCAATTTGGCGCAGGTAATACCAACCGCGCCGGCTTCAATTTGTAATTGGGCAATTCGAGTGCATTTGTGGCTTTTGAAGTGTGGACGCAATCCGCTGGGGCGATCGGCAAAGAACGCAGCCATGCGCGCGATGTTCGCCTCCAACGCGTCAGCATCCAAAAGCAACGATGGTGTATCCACTTCCGCAAGGGGGCGACCCTTCCAACTGCTCGGGTTATTTGTGCTCATTACAATTGGGACTACGTTCTGTGAATGTGAACTGAGCAAAGAGCTCACACGAAGTCAAAGTATTCCGTGGAGCGAAAACGTTGCAGGTTCGTTATTCTCCAGGCCTGAGGAAGCCGTTCCGGCGCAGTTGGTTAAGGTCCTCGGTCGAGAGCAACTGCAGTGCAGAGGGGCGGTTCCATTCGAACTTGTGAATGAGTTCCTCAAGCAGTTCAGGATCGTCAGTAAATCCTTTTTGGGCAGCCTCGGAACGTGCAAGCACGCACATCGTAACCACAAAAATAGCAGAGCGATGCATCTCCTCCCCCCACACACGATGTGTCTCGATGCGTGCGTCGTCCGCTAATTCTGGATCCTCCATCGCGCGGGCCAGCAACTCCGCCAGGGATTGCCAGAGAGCGAGTCGTTCATCGATTTGACCCAAAGAAAATTGGCGCAAAAAGCTTTCATGGTCGCGCAGATATTCGAGCATGCTTTCCGCTTTCCATTGCAGCTCACGAAGTGAGTCGTTCGGTTCCGGAGCAAAACGCGCCGTCCCTCCCATGCCAGGATAATCAATCATTAGATTCTCGGTTGGAAAGATGGTGGATGGGAACAGATCGCGCAACCATCAGGGCATTGCGTAATGAGCGGGTGAGACGGGCATGGCCGGTAAAGGCATATTAACAGCGCAGGCAGAGTTAAGAAAGCCATACCACCGTGTGAGGCACTGGCGTCGAAACTCAACTGGGCTATTTTAGAAGACAGTCAACTAAACTGTGTGTGAAGAGATTTTGTTTCAATAATACCGAACGAAGACCGATTACCTCATGAACGTTAAATTTGATCCAAAAGATTTCCGGGTCGCGCCCGGCAAAAAGGTTAACCTCGCCAAGTGGTCGACGCAGGTCGAACCGTTCTATGATTCCAAAGCCAGCTACCGCGAATTGCTTGAGCAATATCGAGATGAACTCAGCGAGCTACAGAGCGTTATGTATGCGCACGATCGGTATTCTCTGCTCCTGATCTTTCAAGGGATGGATACCGCTGGGAAAGACGGAGCGATTCGACATGTGATGTCGGGCGTCGATCCGCAGGGGTGCCAGGTTTATAGCTTCAAGCAGCCCAGCAACGAAGAGCTTGATCATGATTTTCTATGGCGCACAAACCGTCGATTGCCGGAACGCGGTCGCATTGGGATCTTTAATCGCTCTTATTACGAGGAAGTGCTGGTCGCACGCATGGTGCCGGAAGTATTAGCCAATCAGCGGGTGCCCGCTGAGTTCGTCAATCGGAAGACAATTTGGAAGGAACGCTTCCAGGATATCGTCAGCATGGAGGACTACCTTCATCGCAACGGCACGCGGATCATCAAGTTCTTCCTTCATATTTCAAAAGAGGAACAGCGTAAGCGCTTCCTTGCTCGGATCGATGAGCCTGAAAAGAATTGGAAACTTAGCCCAGCCGATATCGAAATGCGTGAGCGCTGGAATGATTTTCAAAGTGCCTACGGTGATTGCCTTGGAGCCACCAGCACGAAAAACGCCCCGTGGTATGTCGTTCCCGCGGACGACAAAAAGAACGCGCGCCTGATCATTTCGCAAGCCATTGTGGAAACCCTAAAGACGTTGAAGATGAGTTATCCTGAACCCACTGAAAAGCATCGGCGGGAATTGAAAAAGATGCGAAAGATGTTGAGCAGGTAACCGAGAGCGGAGGAGTGTTCAGTATTAAGTATTCAGACTCGGGAAGGCGCAATTCAAGCGCGCAAACCGCACTTCACACCTAAAAATTGCAAACCTCACTTTACTTTTTAGTAAACCATTGTATCTGTTTCACCCTTAATGACAGCTTACATTGATTCAAATTATTGGGGTTTGTTCGCTTTTATGGTCGGTCTGGTGCTTTTCTTCGGCCCGGTCTTGTTTACCTGGATCACAGGCCGCTACTAAGCCGCTTCGTTGGTTCGCCAGAGTCGCGGGTTATCACGCAATCTCTCCAGCAGACGCGCGTCTGCGGCTGGAAACTCGTATTTCTCCAGTTGGGAGGACTCGATCCATGCAAACGCGTCACAACCGATCGGGGAAGGTTCGTTCTGCAGCAGCGCACATTTGAAGAACTTCAGGTAGACCGATTTCTCCGGGTAATCGTGGGAAAGACTTTCAATCAATTCACCCACGGCAACTTCGATTCCTAGTTCTTCTCTCAATTCGCGGCGGAGACATTCTTCATACGTTTCACCTGGTTCCCGTTTGCCGCCAGGGAATTCCCAGAGTCCCCCGAGGTGCGCCTCTTTACAGCGCTGAGTAATGAGGAGTGTATTATTGCGAAAGACGAGACCAGCGGCGACTTCGATTATTTTTTGCACAGAGAAGTTCTTTAGGATGGATGCTATCTGATGACCCCCCGGGAGCCAGGTGCTGGATGTAGCCGTTTGATGCTCCAGGTCATGCCGCAAAAGGCAGCGCAAAGTAGAAGCGCCACCAATACTTCATTGAGTTTTGGTGAGAAGATCAGGATGAAATCTTTCCCTTTCACGAGGGCGGCGAAGCTCGAGACAAAAAATGGCATGAGAAAGAGGCGGATGATCTGCCAACGTTCCAGTTTGTTGCCCCCTGTGGTGGAACTGATGTAAAGAGCTGCTCCGATGATCCCGCTTAATCCGAGGGAAGTTAGCCAAATCCGCGGGCTCGAATCAAAGTATCGCACGAGCACTACCAGGTACCAGATCAGGTAACACCAAAGGATTTGGCGTCCTGCGGTGAGGCGTGCGAAATAGCTGAGGAGCGATTTCATTGATTCGAATCTCAAAAAAGTTCCTGACTTGTGCGAGAAAAAACTCGCTCAGTTATCATCAAAGTTAGTATCCCTTCAAAGGATGCCTATGCCTTATAAAGAACAACAGCTCACAGATATCTCGAGGCAATTTCAGATCTATGGACAGATCATGCACGCTGAAACGTGCAAGATCGGGCACATCAACGAGACCTACTCCGCCACTTATGACCAGGGTGGAACGTGTGTCCGCTACATCCATCAGAAGATCAACCAAAACGTCTTCAAGAATCCGGGGGCGGTCATGGACAATGTCATGCGGGTGACGACCCATATCCGCGGGAAGCTCGAAGAGCAGGGGGCCAATAACCTCACTCGCCGTTCATTGACGATTGTTCCCACCCGCAAAGGGGATTCATTTTTTCGCGATGCCGAGGGGAATTTCTGGCGGACCTTTGTATTTGTTGAGGGCGTGCAAACCTTTGAATCAGTGCAATCGGCCAAGCAGGCGTTTGAAGCGGGTAAAGCATTCGGCACATTCCAGAGCCTGCTGGTGGATCTGCCAGGAGGCCGTCTCCACGATACGATTCCTGACTTTCACAATACTCGGAAGCGTTTCTCTGCCTTGCAAAAAGCGGTCAAGGGGGATCATTTCAATCGTGCGGCGGATGCAAGTCAGGAAATCGACTTCGCGTTGAAGCACGAAAACCTGGTGGATGTGATTCTGAACGCGATGGCAAAAGGAAAGATTCCTGAACGCGTCACTCACAACGACACGAAGTTCAACAACGTGATGCTCGACACAAAGACGGGCGAAGCGATGTGTGTTGTCGACCTCGACACCGTGATGCCCGGATGCGCGTTGTATGACTTCGGCGACATCGTTCGTACCACCACCAGCCCGACCCTCGAAGACGAACGGGATCTCCGAAAAGTAAAAATGCAGATGCCGATGTTTGAAGCGATTGCCCGAGGCTATCTCAGTTCTGCGGGCAATTTCTTGAATCCAGTGGAGAAATCGATGATCCCCTTCGCCGGGAAGCTAATCACGTTTACGATTGGTATCCGTTTCCTGACAGACTTTCTGAATGGCGATACTTACTTCCGGATTCATCGTCCGGGGCACAACCTCGATCGTGCTCGCACCCAATTTAAATTGGTGGAATCGATTGAAGAGCAGGAAGAGGCGATGCAGAAGTTTGTGGATGCCTTCAGTACCGAAAATACTCCGAAAAAGAAATCAACCGCCAAGGCTGCTGTGAAGGCCACCAAACGGTCGGGGGCCTCACGTTAATCAGGGTTTGGTGGATTGGTTTCCAGTCGGAAGCTGTGTAGTTTAGCACAATGAAGACACTGTTACTTTTGATCGTTGGGATAGCGCTGGGCGTGGGTGGTTACATGTACTTCAAAGAACCCCAGAACCGCGCAATCATCGAACGAACCGGTGATAATATTTCACAAGGTGCAGAGAAGGTTCGTGAAGGGATTGCCGATCTCGACACTGAGGAGATTAAAGCCGAGCTGAAGCGAAGTGGGCGAGTGATCCGCACGAAAGCAGAAAAAGCAGGCGCGGTGATCAAAGATGCCACGGTAGATGCCCGGATCACCACCAGTATCAAAAGCGCTTTTGCTCTCGAACCAGACCTTTCGGCACTTCGGATTTCTGTAAACACCACCGACGGAGTTGTGACGTTGGCCGGTTCAGCCTCTTCCGCGGAAGATATCAAGAAAGCCATCAGCATCGCTTTTAAAACTGAGGGAGTGACGGAAGTGATTTCGACAATTCAGGTAAAGGAATAAACTTATCTCGTTTCCGATTGAAAGGCACACTCTGCTGAATACTGTTCCGAGATGAATCGCGTAGGAAGTCTTCTGGCACTGGTTTTTTTATTCGGGTTTTTACAGCTTCGAGCGCAGACGACAAACAGCCCATCCGAACAAGCTCTCAGCAAGCCCCGCCTGGAATGGCAATCCTCGACACTGTCGCTAATTCACTCAAACGGGAACTACGGGAGAATCATACGTTTGAAAAATGGCCAGCTTCTGGCGTGCTTCGATTCGGAGAGACAGATTCGGGTGCGTCACAGTAAGGATGAAGGAAAAACGTGGGAGAGTACTGTCACCGTTGCAAAGTCGCTACCCCGGAGATTGACGAATGCAGAGCTACTCCAATTGCGGAATGGCTCTCTGCTCTGCTTTTATAACGAGCGGCCCGGCACGCCTAAAGTTTCATATGGTGCCACCACCGAACCGCATCCTTACGCTATCGGCATGACTCGAAGTGATGACAATGGGCTGACGTGGCAGAAGCCGAAGACACTCTATAAAGCAGGTGCTGAATTTACCAATGGTTGCTGGGAGCCTGCTGCCATTCAGCTGCCATCCGGTGAAGTCCAGATGTTCTTTTCAAATGAGGGGCCTTATCGAAACAGCGATGAACAGGAAATAGTTCTGCTCCGCTCCAAAGACAATGGACACAGCTGGGAGGCTCCAGAAAAGGTCAGCTTCCGTCCCGGCACTCGCGACGGCATGCCTGTGCCCCTGGTGTTGAAGGACGGACGAGGTATTGCATTTTCCATCGAAGACAATGGGCTGAGCGGGCACTTCAAACCGGTGATTGTTTTCAGCTCTCTCAAGGATAATTGGCTTTCAGGTGTTCGTACTCCAGAGAGCACCAATCGTTGGAGCGCATTGAGTGAGTTGCCGCCTCCACATGTCTCGGCAAGTGCTCCATATTTGAATCAAATGCCTTCCGGCGAAACGGTTTTATCGTTTCAACGAAGTGAAACCGGGCAAATCGAAACGGCCTTCATGGTGGTGTGTATCGGAGATGAGCAAGCGCGGAACTTCGGTTCTCCATCCCGCCCTTTTCCGGTAACAGAGGGAAAACCGCAGCTTTGGAATTCTCTATTCGTGAAGAACAATGACACGATCATTGCCGTATCCGAAGCGACAATTAATGGGGTTCGAGGTGTTTGGAGCGTGGAAGGTCGCTTCGTGAGATAACGATCTGTATTCGGTCTGCTGGAATTAAAAGACCCGAGCATTTCTGATCGTATCCTCCGGTTAAAGATGGGTCGGTTGAACCCTATTTTCTGGATGGCATTAACTGTCGTTTGTTCAGCCTGGCTTTCGAGCTTCTTCAGAGGCGACAAGTCACTCCGAAAGTTTGTGGCCTTCGAAAGTGGGTTCGTCCGGTTCCGCGACGCCGACAGAGCACGAAGAGGAAGACGAGAAAAAGAGAGTTTCCGAGGCTCGAACTGATCATTCCCATGTGCATGGTCGCGAAGTGACAAAACGCTCCCCATGAACCAGCAATTTGACGAACGCTTGGTAGAACAGAAAGAGCGTCGGTTTTGCGGCTCATTTCCGAATCGGCGGAGGTGGGCAAAAATATTTTTGCGCTCATTTCCCCGGGGGCGAAGGTCTTAAAAACGTTTTTGACGTCTCCTCCCGCGGGGAAAACATGTTAAAACTATTTTTATCGTCTTTTCCCACGGGGCAGACACGGCAAAAATATTTTTGAGGTCTTTTCCCCGGGGCGGAGTAGGCAAAAACGTTTTTAACGTGTTCGCCCCGTGGGAAAAGTGGGTAAAACTATTTTTAACACCTTTTCCCCGCGGGCGGAGACGTCAAAAACGTTTTTGACCTCTTTTCCCACGGGGCGGAGTGCTCAAAAATAGTTTTGCCTGCTCCGCCCCTTCGATATGCCTGTAAACATTGGGTTTTCTGCGCGTTCAGGTGGTTGAATTGAAGCAACTTGCGCGCGCTGGATCCCATTTGATAGGTAAGATCGGTAGAATACTAATGATTAGCTTGGAAGGGCTTTCGCAGCTATGGCTCGGCGCGGGTGAAATACAACCACCATATGCTAAAAGCTGCAGGGCTCTGGAGGGAACCTGGCTGCCTGAAGGAATCGAAGAATCTTTTTGTCCGTAGTGCGTAAAGAGAATTGGCGGAAGGGGAGGGATTTGAACCCCCGATAGCCTTGCGACTATGCCTGATTTCGAGTCAGGTGCCTTCAACCACTCAGCCACCCTTCCGCTCGTTTACGGAAATGTAATTCGCACGCGTAAGGTTCGAGGGCAAGTTAAAAGCGAATAGCCCAACTGGATTCGATTGCCAACCTATGGCAAAACGGTCGCCGAAAGCTTCTCCAATTCAACTGCGAAACGGTTCGGATCAAAATCGGGCAGAGATTGTGTAAGAGCAAAGAGGGTGTCGATTTGTTTTCCTCCTTCGGCACGGACTTTGGCGTGAGTGGCGAGGCGATCCAGGGCAAGAACCAGGCGTTCTGCCCGGCGGGCCTGAACGTTTTTGGAGATCTCTTTATTTTGAAAATCCGGCGCAGTCGCTACCAGAATGGCAAATACATTTTCGGCCATCTCTTTAGACCAGGGAGTTCGAAAGGTCAGCTGCGCGAGTTGATCCATTTGTTCTTGCATGCCTGCGTAATTCGTTTCTGAACCCGTCTTTCTCAGAAAGATTACGAAGGAAGAAGACGAGGGAGGGGAATAGGCTTTGTTGACCACCCAAAACAAACCAGACCAGCGTTCAATCAGCTTTGGATCGGGATTTTTTTCACGGGAAAGCTGCCAGCTCATTTCACGCAGAGCAACGACCTGTCCGATGAACCAGGCATGGGCTCCAGAATAGTTATCTTGCTCCCGCCAATGTTTGGGCTGGGAAACGGATTGGCCGTCCAATTCAAAAATTAACTCCGGGTGACCGGCGGCGGCGACGTCGGATTCGAGCGTCTGGTGGCATGCGACGCAATTGTTGGCACGACCGTAAAGACTTCTGAGATCGCGCATGCCGGCTGCGATTTTGTCTTCGTGGGTTAGATCAGCTCGGGTGTGGGTAAGAAGCCATGGCTCGGCAGCTCCGTGACAGTTTTCGCACGAAACGCCCTGAGTTATTTTGATGCCCTTGGCGAGCAGTTCTTGCGAAACAGTTTGGAAAGGGGCGTGACAAACCGTGCATTTCGGACTTTTGGTTGCGTCATCGATTTTTAGAACTTCCGCAAGTCGTTCGGATCGCGCAGATGTCAACGTCGCGTATGAACGGGAGTGAAAATCCTTTTTGGACCAAATCAGGCACTGGTTTTTTTGATCGCTTGCTCCACCGTGGCAGCTGGTCGAACTGCAGGAAGGCATTCCCGTGAATTTTGGTGCCTTTGCGCTTTCTGCTTGAGTGAAACTGACCAGCAACAAAGCCAGGGAAGCGATACTGATGGTTTTTTTCAGGATGTCCGTGTCCATGTATATATACGGTCACACAAAGTTGTGCGTTTACTCCGTCAGTCATTCTTGTTAATCAATTCAGCAATTAGATGCAACCTTTGGTCACACAGTTCCAATCCATGTCGTCCTGGCCTATCGGCTATGCAGTGGGAATGGCAATCCTGGGAGCCTTATTGCTGCACGTGATGCTGCAACTCTACGGGTTCGGTCGGCGACTTGGTTTTGAAAAGCAGCAACAACGTCTCGCCAAACGAGAGATGCAACTCTCGATCCAGGCTGCAATGCTGCGCTGCCAGGAAGCAGAAGCAGGCCGGCTTGTTTGGAATGGCTTTCGAAAATTCCGGGTGGCGAAAAAAGTTTTGGAGTGCCAGGACGTTTTTTCCTATTACCTCGCTCCGCATGACGGGAAATCCATTCCTATCTTCAAGCCCGGCCAGTATCTCACTTTCCAGCTGCACATCCCTAATCAGAGCAAGCCGGTGATCCGATGCTATTCCATTTCAGATGCCCCGCGCGCCGATAACCAGTTTCGCGTCACCATCAAAAGAGCGCTCCCGCCCAGAGATGTTAAGCAAGCGGTAGCGGGAATTGCTTCGACCTACTTCAGTGATGTCATCAAAGAAGGTGATATTCTCGATGTTAAAGCGCCCTCGGGAGCCTTCTTCCTTGAATTGAGCAAATCAACGCCTGTTGTCCTGATATCCGGAGGCGTCGGCATTACTCCAATGATCAGCATGATGAACGCATTGCTGAATAATGGCTCCAAGCGCGAGATCTGGTTTTTCCATGGCGCTCGCAACAGCAAGGAACATATCCATAAGGAATACCTGGAGAAGGTGGCCGGAGAACATGAGAATGTTCATTTGTTTGTTTCCTACAGCAATCCTTTGCCGGGTGATGTCTATGAAAAAGATTATCACCACAAAGGTTACTTCAGTGTATCTCTGTTGAAGGATTTGTTGCCGTCCAACAATTTTGAATTCTTCATCTGTGGTCCTCCAAAGATGATGGACGACGCCGCCATGCATCTCGCGGAATGGGGTGTCGCGAAAAATCGAATCAACTACGAGGCATTCGGTCCTCCCGTGAAGAAAAAGACAGAGGCGCCAGCCCTCACTACCGCTTCCACGGCTTCGGGACTCAAGATTACTTTCGGTCGTTCGGGCAAAACCACCATTTGGGATCCTTCCTGTGAATCGATCCTCGATTTGGCGGAGAAGGCTGGAATCGATATCAGCTCAGGATGTCGGTCGGGCAGCTGTGGCACCTGTTTGGTTGCCATCAAGAATGGGAAAGTGGCTTACTCGGGCGCGCACGATGCGCCGGGGGAAGAAGGATCATGTTTGACATGCATCTGCCGTCCGGAAACGGATCTGACGTTGGACGCATAATCAATGAGTACCGCTGCTGCAAAGCCACAACGCTGGGACGATTCCACTTCTTTCGGGGGCGGACTTACCGACGCCGAAGTGGATCGATTAATGACGATGTCTCCTTTCCGGGACATGGTTGAGGAAACGTTTCCGAAGCGTCTGCCGTTGCGCGGCATTCTTCAGCACGACACCCGCATCCGAAAATATAACAAAGGGGAAATGGTGGTTCGCCAGGGGGATTACGGGACATCCGCTTTCTTGATTCTTTCCGGCGAAGTTAGAGTGGTTTTGAAACCGGAGTTGCCTCCTCGAGTTCTCGGACGCAAAGAAGCCGTGAAGCCGAGCTTCTTCCGGATTCTGGGCCAGTTTTGGAACAACAAACATCCCGAAAGTCGCCAACCGCATGAATTACAATCGGCTGAGGACGTTACTTCGAGCCAGGCCGGTGATGGGGAATTAAAAGTTTTTCTTCAGGATATCCCGAGGATTCTGGATAAGCATCAAACCGCTACGATCGGAGCAGGTGAATTCTTTGGTGAAATCTCTGCATTGGGTCGTATGCCTCGCACTGCGACGCTGTTCTGCGAAAACCAGGCCGAGCTTTTGGAGATTCGCTGGCAGGGCCTTCGTGACTTGTTGAAGTACGACAAGAATCTCAAATTACGAATCGATCAGATTTACCGCGAACGCGCCCTCGCATCGCATTTGCTGAAGATGCCAATGTTCCGAAATCTCGCTCCGGATAAGTTGCAGAGGATTATTGACGAAGCGGAGTTCGTGGCCTTGGGTGAATACGACTGGTCAGGCGATTATAAGAAGTTGGTCAAAGCGGGTTCGGCCGAAGGTGCTCCAAAAGAGCCGATCATCGTCCAGGAAGGAGAATATCTAAATGGGCTGGTTCTGATCCGCGCCGGCTTTGCGCGCCTGAGTCAAAAGTTTGGCCGTGGTCAGCGGACCCTGAATTACCTCGGAGTTGGTCAGAGTTACGGTTTTCAGGAAATCGCCCATAACTGGCGTAAGAAAGAAGCGTTGCCGTTTCAATTTACGTTAACGGCGATTGGCTACACCCACGTCATCGTCATTCCCACGAATTTGATCGAGGAGTTGGTTTTGCCGACCTTGGAAGCGAAAGATTTACCGCCACTCATTACGAAGGTCGATACGGAGAAAGCTGCTGAGACAAACAAAGCCGCTGAAGCTCGCATTGGACCGGATATGATGGAGTTCGTTGCTGAGCATCGGTTCTTTAACGGGACCGCGACCATGCTCATCGACATGACCGCTTGTACGCGGTGCGACGATTGTGTTCGTGCCTGCGCATCCACTCATAACAACAATCCACGTTTTCTAAGGGCCGGACCCATCAGCGGCAACATCATGGTTGCGAACGCCTGCATGCACTGTGTGGATCCTGTGTGCATGATTGGATGTCCAACGGGCGCGATTCATCGCAACGCTTTTGAAGGCGAAGTGGTGATCAACCAGGCTACTTGCATTGGTTGCACATCCTGCGCTAATAACTGTCCATATGACGCCATTCGCATGGTTGAAGTGCGCGATACCAAAGGGGCGCTCCTGTTCGATAAAGACCTGAAAGGCATTTCGAAGGCGACAAAGTGCGATTTATGTGTTGATCAATATGGCGGACCGGCGTGTGAACGGGCCTGCCCGCATGATGCCTTGATCCGGTTGAACATGAACGATCTGGATAGTTTGGCACGCTGGCTCAAATAAGATGATTTCGCGGAAAAAAAAGTGGGTCTCTAAAATTATCCTGTTTCTCGCACTGTGCGTGGTCGTTACCCTCGTGGTGACGCGTCACTATCGCGATCTACCAAAGCAGGCCTATGTCACAGGGTGGGTTCTTCTGGGCATCATGTTGCTCCTCACCTTTTATAATGGTCGGAAGAAAATTCCTTTTCTCCCGTTATTGAGTTCAAGGGACTGGCTGCAATTCCATATTTACGCGGGATGGTTCACACTATTGCTTTTCGTTTTTCACATTCGCTTCCGGGTTCCAACTGGATGGTTTGAGATCACGCTGGCGGCACTCTACGGGCTTGTGATGCTGAGCGGGATTGTTGGGCTATTTATCTCACGTGCCTTCCCTAAGAGGCTGACGAGTCGAGGCGGTGAAGTTATCTATGAACGAATTCCTGTCATCCGACGTAAACTGCGGGAGCGTGCCGAAGAGTTGGCTTTAAGATCGATTCCAGACGTTCAGGCCACCACGGTTGCTGATTTCTATACACAGGAACTCGCTGGGTTTTTTTCCAAGCCGAAGAATCAGATCAAACATTTATTCGAAGTGCGTAGTCCTCTGAACCAGATGCTTAGGCGGATCGAGGATCTCCACCGTTTTCTCAATACGCAGGAGCGTAAGACGATGAGTGAGATCGCCGATCTGATCCGTCAGAAGGATGGATTGGATTATCATCACTCGTTGCAGTTCACCTTGAAGATATGGTTGTTTGTTCATATCCCGCTCACCTATAGCTTACTCATCTTTGCCTTCGTTCATCTCGTCCTGGTGTTTGCCTTTTCTGGAGGCGCTCGATGAACGACCAACTGCCGTCTCCTGACTCCAATTCGCCGAACTATGAGCGGCCGAACCAAAAATGGGTATGCGGTTGGTTGTGTGATGGGACACCTTGTCGCAATGGACCTTCTGGCGGTGGTAAATGTGGGGCGACCGCAGATTGCAATCCGCAGTTAAAACCGGCAGAGAATGGCGAAAAGCCAGTCTACGTTTGCACCCGATCCAAGGAACTTGGCGGGCCCTGCGATGAAGGACCTCGTCCGAACGGCGCTTGTGCACATCCACCCAAAATTTGCGCACCGCAACTGAATCTTCGTCACAAACGTGGTGTTTTCACCAAAAGCATCATCGCTCTGACCGCTGGTTTCCTGCTGGTGATTTTCTATGGCACCTATCGATGGCAGTTTATCTCGCCCGGTGAACTATCAGAAAAACATCAGAGCCAAGCGTTCCGGACGATGGCGCAGGAATTGCACGGTGCGAACCAACAATGTGCCGCCTGCCATGTGGCCGGTAGTTCCGGTCCGGTTGGGTGGCTCCAGGCGGGAGTTGCCGCTGACCCTGCGCCTCATCAATTTCAAAAATTGTTGTTAAAACCGCAACCGGAGACCACCAAGCTCGACCTGACATGCCAGAAGTGTCATCCGAACCACACGACGCATGAACCGAATGTCGCATGGGAATATTCCTGTTCAGCGTGCCATAAAGAACATCAGGGCAGTGCACGGATGGCAGGAATTGATGTGCAACATTGCGTGCGTTGCCACGGTGATTCCTCCGTGATGCAGGCTGCTGCCAAAAAGGGCGAGGGTATTCCAGAAGACCATTTTCACTTTCAATTTGATCCCACGCGCAAAAGCTTCCGTGCTCCCAGGCCGGAAGGGGGCTATACTCAGGTCATTTCAGAATTTTCTAAGAACCATCCTGAATTCCAGATTCATCGCCAGAAGTTGAAGGATCCAAATACGTTGCGGTTCAGTCATGCAACCCATCTCGGAAACAATCCGAGCATGCCGTTGCTCAAGGGCAAGAAGCTGGACTGTGCCTCGTGTCATACTCCGGGTCCGGGAGGTGTTTACTATAAAAACGTGACGTTTGAAGCAAACTGCCAGTCCTGTCATGCGCTGCAGTTTGACCGGGAGAATCCGGATCTGACCATTCCCCACGGGCAACCTCAGTTTGTGAATGCATTTTTACGCAGTCTTCCTCAGCAGTATGCCACCTATGCGCCGAAGAAAGGCATCAGTGGGAAATCTCAAATCGACCAATTTGTGCGGGAACAAATGGCTGAGCTTCGTAAGGAATTTGGTGCTGGCGAAGAGCTCGAACAGAAGGTGTTCTTTAGTGATGAAAATTCGGCTCCGGCCACCGATATCGGCGGGCTTGGCGCGAAGGGGCGTCCCATGTTCACTGGCTGCGCTTATTGTCATGAAGTGAAGCAGGGGGCTGATCTGCCGATCGTTACTCCTCCAGTTGCGCCGGAGCGATGGCTGGATCGCGGACGGTTTGATCATTCCAAGCACGCGAAAGTGTCTTGCGTGAATTGCCATATGGCCGTCGGCAGCAAAGCGGCCTCCGACATTTTGATTCCATCCAAGCATATGTGCGCCTCCTGTCATCGTCCCCAGGGAGCTGCGCGCCACGAATGTCTCGAGTGCCATTCCTACCACAATCGTTTCGAACGGGTGGATCTGCCCTTTGATCTCGAAGTGCTAAGACGGTAGGACTTCATGAATAGGCGGTTCGTCGCTGAAATTGCGCTGATCAAGCTCAAAGAGGAGCTCGCGGTCCGTGGTCGCGTCGTCCGACTGGATCTCTAGGCAGTTCTAACCCGGGTAGGACTAATTCTCGTCAGAGCCTCAAAAAAACGCTCTGTAAATCATTCGGACGGGCTTTCACAGGGTGGTTTCCATTTTGGAAACGACCCTGTTTTCGTTCTCATACTACAAATCCAAAATGGAAATGTAGTATGCGACGCGTCGCAAGCCTGTTTCCAAAATGGATTTGACCATGTCAAACGCTTCCACCGCGCTTAAAAAACCTGTAGCGCGTAAATCGCGTCCTGAAAACGAATTCTTGACCATAGTCCACGTTGATATCGCGATTCGAGATGGTTCGGAGTTTGCCAATCCTTTTTGAACCTTGCACTTTTGTTTGCGCTCCTTAGCTTTGCCCCATGTCTGCGACTGATTTCGATGTCAAATATGTGGCCAATCTCGCTCGTTTGGCCCTGACACCCGCTGAGGAAGAAAAGCTGGGAACCCAGATCAATAATATCCTGGGCTACATCGAAAAACTGAAGGAACTCGACGTCACCAACGTAGAGCCGACTTCTCACTCTTTCCCATTGATCAACGTCGTGCGCCCGGACGAAGTTCGCCCGAGTCTCAGCAACGAAGAGGCGCTTCGGAACGCACCTTCGAAAGCCAACGGTTTATTCGTTGTGCCCAAAATCGTTGAATAGTCTATTCTGAGCCAATTTCGCCTCCCGCAAAGCTGCCAATCACATGTCCAATCAACTGACTATTTCTCAACTCACCGCGAAGCTGGGCAAACGCGAAGTTTCAGCACGCGACGTGACCCAGGCCTGTTTGAACCAGATCAAGCGGGTGGATGGAGATCTTCACGCTTTCCTGAGTCACGATGCTGCCGATGCTATCGCTCAAGCCGAAGCTGCTGATAAAGAGCTGAGCAACGGTGTCACTCATTTTCAAAAGCCGCTTTTGGGAGTTCCAATTGCGATCAAAGATGTTTTGGCGGTTAAGAATCAACCGCTGAACTGTTCTTCGAAAATCCTGGGCAAATTCATTTCTCCCTACGACGCGACAGTTATCGAAAAATTGAAAGCAGCGGGTGCCATTGTTTTCGGTCGCTTAAACATGGATGAGTTCGCGATGGGAAGTTCCACGGAAAATTCCGCGTTTGGCGTTACAAAAAATCCATGGGACAAAACGCGTATTCCGGGCGGTTCCTCAGGAGGATCGGCGGCCGCGGTTGCTGCAGATGAGTGTCTTGCTGCCATGGGCTCAGACACTGGTGGGTCCATTCGCCAGCCCGCTGCACTTTGTGGATGCGTTGGTTTGAAGCCGACCTATGGCCGTGTTTCGCGCTATGGGTTAGTAGCCTTTGCGTCATCGCTCGATCAGATTGGGCCGTTTACAAAAGATGTTCGTGACGCCGCGACTCTTCTTGAAGTGATCAGCGGTTTGGATCCTCGCGATTCCACCAGCGTGCCGCAGCCTGTTCCGAAATACTCCACCGCATTGAATGGTGAGATCAAAGGGCTGAAGCTCGGGCTTCCCAAAGAATACATGATCGGCGGGATGGACCCGGAAGTGAAAATGGCCGTGGATGCAGCGGTTAAACAGTTGGAGAAAATGGGTGCCGAAATTGTTGAAATTTCTCTCCCGCATACCGATTACGCTGCTGCGACCTATTACATTATTGCGCCGGCCGAAGCCTCTGCGAACCTGGCTCGATTCGATGGGATCCGGTATTGCGATCGCCTGGAAGGAAATGATCCAGCCGATCTTTACATGAAGACGCGTGGGGCCGGATTCGGTCCTGAAGTAAAGCGCCGTATCATTCTCGGAACCTATGTCCTGAGCAGCGGCTACTACGACGCGTATTATATCCGGGCTCAAAAAGTTCGCACGTTGATCCGTCAGGACTTTCTGAAAGCGTTCGAGAAGGTCGATGCCATTGTGACGCCCACGACTCCCACGCCTGCGTTCAAGATAGGGGAGAAGTCAGACGATCCATTGCAGATGTATCTGTCCGACATCTTTACTATTTCCTGCAACTTGGCTGGAATCCCTGGAATCAGCATTCCCTGCGGCTTCACCGCGTCTCCGAAACTGCCAATCGGCCTGCAGTTATTAGGTAAACCGTTTGGGGAAGAAACGATTCTGAAGATCGCTCATGCTTACGAGCAGAGCACGCCCTGGCATAAAGAGAGACCGACTCTCTAAGTTCTAGGGGCGGTAGATAACTTCGTTTCGCTCGGGGTGCGTTGGTTGAATTGCAGGTAGTGCGTGAAGCCCACTTCCTGGGCAAGTCGCACGGCCTGGACGAAATCCAGCCCGACTTCATTGGGTGCATGGGCATCCGAGCCAAACGTGATCGCCACTCCTTTGCTGTGGGCGAGTTGGAGGATCGCTTTGCTCGGATAGATCTCTTTGCAATTCTTTCGCAGCCCAGCGGTGTTCAGTTCAATGGCTGTCTTGCTCTTCGCACAGGCGTCGAGGAATCGGTTGAACAGGGGGGTGCAATCTTCCTTTGGGAAGAAACAAAACTTTTTCGCCAAATCGGCGTGACCCATAATCTGAAATAAGCCGCTCTCGGCCGCCATCGTCATTCTGTCAAAGTAAACGCTCCACACTTCAAACGGATCCCGACTCTTCCATTCAGACAGCTTGGCGGGATTATCAAAATCCCACGTTTCAGAAACGTAATGAACGGAGCCGATGAAATAATCCCAGGGGTGCCGTTGGGCGAGGTCGCGAATCCAATCTTCCTGGCCGGGCAAGTAGTCGACTTCGAGGGCCAGCTTGATAATAAGCTTCGGATGATCTTTCTGCGCGCGGCGAACCTTCTCGACGTATTCATCCAGCTGCGAAGAGAGCATTCTCCAGTCGTCGAAATCATCCCGCAGCATGGGGGAATGGTCTGAAAAACCTATTTCCCCGATTCCCAATTGCACCGCGTGAGCTGCGTATTCGGTCGGCTCACCGCTGGCATGACGGCAGAGCGGCGTGTGCATGTGGTAGTCAGCAGGTAACGACATGGTGAGAATGTTGAGCCATGATTTGGTCGTGTCGAGGAGAAGTTCAGTGGTGAATGGTTGAATGGTTGTCAAAGGCCGTCAGGCACGATTCAACGATGTAACCATTCAACAATGCAACGATTGACATTTTCCACGCCACTGAATCCGCCGTTGACACCGGAAGCTTCAGTTTTTAACGTCTGCCCGCAAATACAGAAGGCGCGGCCCCGAATTTGCATTCGGGGTTTCTTATTTGTGACATCGCTGGCGACGCTAAAAAGGAAGAAGCGGAGATGTGATGACGCTACCAATCTAATTTAAATGAATACCATTCTCGTTGGCGCCCAGTGGGGCGATGAAGGCAAAGGCAAAATCATCGACGTGCTCACAGAGGACGCGGATTACGTTGTTCGCACTCAAGGCGGTAACAACGCCGGTCACACCGTCTATGTCGGTCCCAAGAAATACGTTCTCCATCTCATTCCTTCAGGCATCTTGCGCAAGAAAAAAACCTGCGTGATCGGCAACGGCGTGGTTGTTGATCCGATCGGCCTCGTCAAAGAAATTGATGGCCTGGAAAAAATGGGCACCTCCTGCGATGGCCGCTTGTTTGTTTCTGAAACCGCCCATCTTGTGTTGCCATACCATCGCGAGCTTGATGCTCAACGCGAAGTGTTGAAGGGCAAAAACAAGATCGGCACCACCAAGCGCGGCATTGGGCCAGCGTACGGCGACAAAGTTTCCCGCGTTGGTTTGCGCCTTCTTGATCTTGTTAATCCGGAACGCTTCGAAGAGAAGCTCAAGATTCGGGTCAAAGACAACAACGAGATTCTGAAAGCGTTTGGTGCCAAGCCTCTTTCATTCAAAGCGATCCACGAAGAATATCGTGCCGCCGGTGAACGCCTCAAACCGTTCGTTACGAACACGGTCATACTTTTGCACAAAGCGATGGCCAAGGATGCTCATATCCTCTTCGAAGGTGCTCAAGGAACTTTTCTCGACATCGATCACGGCACCTATCCTTACGTTACCTCGTCCAACACCACCTCTGGCGGTGCATGCACCGGTTCTGGTATCGCGCCGAACCGCATGGATCGCGTTGTCGGTGTGATGAAGGCTTACACTACTCGCGTAGGCGAAGGACCGCTTCCGACGGAGAACGCAGAGATTTCTGATCTGCTGCACGGCATGGGCCGCGAATTCGGAGCGACTACTGGCAGAGCCCGGCGTTGCGGATGGTTTGATTCAGTAGCAACCCGCCATGCTACGATGGTTAATGGCATTGATGAGCTCGCGATCACGAATGTGGATGGGTTGGATACAGTAGAAAACATCAAGGTCTGTATTGGTTACCGCGTCGGTTCCCAGAAATACGATTACATTCCGAACGATGTTGAGATACTCAATAAATGCGAACCAATCTATGCTGATTTCGCTGGTTGGAAAACTCCGACCGACAAGGTGAAGAAGTGGAAAGATCTTCCGTCGAAGGCTCGTAATTACTTAAAAGCGATTTCCGAACTGACCGGGGCGAAATTGAGAATTGCCTCAGTCGGACCCGCCCGGGAACAAACGATGTTCCTTTAAAGAAGTCGCAATGTCCTAAAAATGTAGAGCGGTGGTTGCTTGGGGCAGCCACCGTTTTTTGTTTTTGGGATGGAGACTAAATATCTTGCGGTTGCAGCAAGGGAGGCGGGTCGTTAAGGTGCGGGCCGTCCTCGAACATGAGCACCTCAAACCAACTCAGTCCCAATGCCAAAACAAACATCCCACAACACGTCGCGATCATCATGGATGGCAACGGGCGATGGGCCAAGGAACGGGGACTGCCGCGAGTAGAAGGACATCGAATCGGAGTCGAGTCCGTTCGGGCTATCGTTCGAGCCGCCGGTGAGGCGGGTGTAAAATATCTCACACTTTACGCCTTCTCAGTAGAGAACTGGAATCGACCCAAGGACGAAGTCGATATGTTGATGAAGTATCTCGCCCGGTTCCTGAAGAACGAGATCGGCGAACTGCAACGCAACAACGTCAAGCTTGAGGCTATTGGACAAATTTACCGGTTGCCGGAATTTTGCCAGGAACAATTGAAGAAGAGCAAAGCAGCCCTGGCGAAGAACAATGGTCTAACGTTGATCCTGGCGCTGAGTTACGGTGGCCGTCAGGAGATCGTGGAAGCCGTGCGCGAGATTTCCGCCAAAGCTAAAGAGGGCCGAATCGATCCCGCAGAAATCAACGAGCAGGTAATCTCCCAGCATCTTTATTCGCACAGCTATCCCGATCCGGACCTGATGATTCGAACCAGCGGAGAAATGCGGGTGAGCAATTTTATGCTCTGGCAAATCTCCTACGCGGAGTTTGTCGTAACCCCAACGCTCTGGCCCGATTTTAGAAAACCACAATTCTTCGCCGCGCTTGAGGAGTATTCGCGCAGGCATCGTCGATTTGGGGCGGTTTGATGCAGGATAAATCGACAACGGACCGTTCCTATGCGGTAGAAGCGACCGGGCTGTCGCGGCGCTTTGGAACAGTAGCGGCTTTGGATGACGTGTGTCTTTCGATTCGAAAGGGAGAATTCTTTTCACTGCTAGGCCCTTCGGGTTGCGGCAAAACGACACTACTGCGTTTGATTGCAGGGTTGGATTTTCCCCACGCCGGAAGCCTTCACATTCTGCAGCGTGATGTGGTTGATTGGCCTGCCCACCAACGCCCCGTCAACACAGTCTTCCAGTCTTACGCTTTGTTTCCGCACATGACCGTGCGCGAAAATGTTGCTTTCGGGTTGCGGATGAAAAAGATCGCTGGGGCCGAAATTGATGACCGGGTGGCGAAGAGCCTCGCTTTGGTTCAGATCACTGAGCTCGCCCGGCGGTGGCCCGATCAGATTTCAGGTGGCCAGAAACAACGGGTAGCCCTAGCTCGCGCGCTGATCAACGAACCTAAGATTCTGCTATTGGATGAACCACTCGGTGCCCTCGACCTAAAGCTGCGTAAACAATTGCAAATTGAACTTCACCAATTGCAGCGCAAGCTTGGTATTACTTTCGTTTACGTAACCCATGATCAGGACGAAGCGTTGACGATGAGTGACCGCATCGCTGTCATGGATCATGGAAAAATTGAACAGGTGGGCACTCCGGAAGAACTATACGAGAGACCAAAAAACCGCTTCGTCGCTCATTTTCTGGGTTGCTGTAATTTGATCGAAGGGCAGGGGAGGACAGAATCGGATGGATCGACGTGGTTGGAATGCCCGGTGGGGAGGATTGCTTTAGGAGCTGGAACGACAATTGAACGTAGAACGTCGGGTGTCGTTATTCGTCCTGAGAAAACTGTCTTATCGAGAACGTTACCATCTAATTCACAGAATTGGTTCAAAGCGGTAATCGACGATGCAATTTACAGCGGAGCAGAGACCCACTATCACTTGCGCGCGGGTGGTCTGCAGATTCGTAGCTGCGTGTTTAACTCAGTAGAGCACGAACGATTTAAAGTTGGAGAGATGGTTTTCGTTCATTTTCCGTCGACGGCATTGACCCTCCTTAATGAGTGATCCATCTGGCAATTCCAGGCAGGGCATCTTTTGGATTCGTTCAACGGTCTTGGGAGTTCCTGCGATCTGGCTCTCCCTCTTCCTTCTCATCCCATTATTGATTGTCTTCGGGATCAGCTTTTTCTCCCGGGGAAATTATGGAGAGATTCAGTTTCCGTTGACGTTTGAGAACTATAAACGACTCGCGGGGTTCGGGGTGTTTGGCTTCGATTCACTTTATCCGGTGATTCTGCTCCGAAGTCTTCTGCTGGGAGTTGGGACAGTTCTACTTTGCATGGTCTTGGGAGTGCCTCTCGCCTTTTTCATTGGACGTCTGCCACTTCGGTTCCGCCACGCAGCACTTATCCTCGTCGTAATTCCGTTCTGGACAAACCTGCTGATCCGCACCTATGCGTGGCAGATCCTGCTCGCGCCGGAGAGTTGGATCACTCGTTGCGTCCACCTGCTCGGAGTTGGCACTGCGGGTGAACCGCTTTACCCGGGATTACTCGCTGTATTAATAGGGATGGTGTGCGACTTCCTGCCATTCTTTGTCCTGCCGCTCTATGCCTCGGTAGAAAAGATCGATTGGATCCTTGCAGAAGCTGCCGCTGACTTGGGCGCGGACCGATGGAACGTGTTTCGCTTTGGGATACTGCCCCAAATTATTCCAGGGCTGCTCGCTGGCATAATTCTCGTTTTTTTACCTGCCACCGGGCAATTCGTTATTCCGGATCTTCTGGGCGGTGCTAAAACGTTCATGCTGGGGAATGCAATTCAACAGCAGTTCGGTCAAAGTCGGGACTGGCCGTTTGGGGCTGCGTTAGCATGTTGTGCTCTTGCAATGGTGATGCTGGGACTCTGGTTTTATCTTCGCAAGTCCCGCGGGAAAGGGGAATTGTTGTGAAGCCTCCCTCATTCCGACTGAGCGTGTTCGCGGGACTCACTCTTCTGTTTCTCTACGCACCAATCGCAGTAGTCATCGTCTATTCGTTCAATGCAGCCAGGTTCGGTGCTGGATGGAGCGGATTTACCACCAAATGGTATTTCTCTCTCGTTGAGAATCCAGCGGCGATTTCGGCGGCGAAGAACACCTTCTATCTGGCAACGATTAGCACGGTGATTGCCACAGTGCTGGGAACAATGCTGGCATTTGCGCTAGAGCGGTTTCAGTTTCGGGGTAAGCAGTGGATATCAGGCGCGCTCTACATTCCCGTGTTTCTTCCGGATATTGTTTTTGCGGCTGCCCTATTGCTGTTTTACTCAGTGACACGGAACTGGTTGCGGATATTTGAACTTGGTCTCACTACGATGGTGATTGCGCACGTGACATTTCAGATCCCGTTTGTGGCGATTGTGGTGCGGTCCCATTTGGCTGGGTTTGATCGTTCCCTGGAAGAGGCTGCTGGAGATTTGGGTGCGAATGGCTGGCAGAGTTTTCGCTTCGTGACGTTACCGCTGATCTTTCCGGGCATCCTGGCCGGATCGGCGCTGGCCTTTACCTTGAGCCTGGATGACTTCGTGGTGAGCTTCTTTACGAGCGGCCCGGGGTCTACCACTTTACCCATCCTGATTTACTCCTCGGTAAAACGTGGCATCACTCCGGAGATCAACGCCCTTTCAACCCTCATCATCGTTGCGTCCATTGTGGGAACCGTTCTGGTCCATCTGGCTCATCGCGGGCGGAAGTAACTAACGAGGGAAAATCACCTCCAAAAAATCCAACAGAGCAATCCTATCACACAGGCCGTAAGCGCTGCACCGACGACTATCAATGGCATGCCGACACTTGAGCTCATATCTCTTTCAATATTTTTGCAGCCGAGAGCAATTACTACGACTTACTCAATTGCCATGCCATCAATCCGGTTATCAGTATACCAGCGACGAGCACGATCAGGGGCCAAATGGCTACTGTGGTTCTCATGTTCTCATTTAAACCTCTTTGGGAACACGGGACAATCAGGGGACAGGCACAAGATCTCTCGTGTCCAGGAGTAGTCAAAATCCAGACAGAGTCGTCTTCAGTAGGGGAAATCCCTGAGAGTGAGCATAAAAAAGTAGGTAACAGGAGAAACTATTTTAATATCGGTATCTTTGCGCGTCCCCGGGTGAACTATTTACGGAGATTCGCGATGAAGAAAGAAAGATTCAGAGTGGTACCGGCGGAGGGGCTCGAACCCCCACGTCCAAAGGACACCAGATTTTGAGTCTAGCGCGTCTGCCAATTCCGCCACGCCGGCACCCGAATCCTCATATCGCAAAGTTAATTGCGACTGAGCGGCGAAATATAAGAAGGTTTTTTATAAAGGCAAGCCTCTATCTCAGAACTTCATTTCGACACCTTCCCGAGCCGCGAAAATGGAAATTTTAGATCCGAATCGGGTGGCACGATCACAACAAAGGCGCACTTTGGCGTCCACCTGGCTATCGCTGCATTCCGGGTCGTGATGGTAGAGTGCCAGATTCTTCACATCTCCCTTGATGGCAAGGTCGGTGACAGAGATGCATGTCGAATGCCCCCAGCCCTTTTTGTCGGCGTATTCGTTGTCATCGTATTGCGCATCTGCGATCAGCAGATCTGCATCACGCACATATTCGACTAATTCCGATGGCACTCGACGCAGTCCGCCGTCGTTGTACATATCTGGAAATTTGTCTCCCGGCTGTATCTCCAATTCGTTATCGGTGAGATAAACGATCTTGCGACCACCTTTTTCGAAAATGTAACCCACGCAACCTCCAGGATGATTCAAAGGAATGGTTCGCACACAGACTCCCTCAATTTCCTTGCCACCGCTTTCGAATGTATCAGAAACGATATTTGCACCGAGATGCTGAAAGGAAACCGGAAAGTAATCCGAGCTCATCTGTCCGGAGAGCACGGCGTGTGGGCTGTTTGGTCCACCGCTTTTTCCATAAACCCGAAGGCGGGTGGTGTCGAGATAGGCTGGAGCGAAGAAGGGAAAGCCCTGGATATGATCCCAGTGAGTATGCGTAATCAATAGATGCATCTCGGTTGGAACGGGTGTTCGCAAGGCTAAATCTTTTCCGAGCTCTCGGATGCCGGATCCAGCGTCGCAGATGAAAATGGTTTTATCGAAGCGAACTTCGACACAAGAGGTATTCCCGCCGTAAACGCGGGTCCAACTGGCAGGTGTTGGAATGGAACCCCGCGTTCCCCAAAATTTTACAAAGACAGCCATGGTTTAACCTTCGTGGAAAATGAATGCACAGTCTGCGACTTGAATCACGTCGCCTTCGCGAAGCGTGGCCGAATAGATTTTGATGCCATTCAAAAAAACTCCGTTATGACTGTCATTATCTCGAATCGCGTAGTCCGTGCCCTGGCGTGTGAGAAAGGCATGTTGCCGCGAGGCTCGCGGGGACGCCACAGTGATATCCGCCTGCTCTGATCGCCCAATCACCAGTTCTTTTTTTGACAGGGGAATACGCTGAGGAGCTCCAACGCCTTCGATTTGCTCGAGGAAGAACGGTCGTAAGTCTCGCTCCCGCCGCATCAGGTAGATGCTGGTGGCTTGGTTGGCATCGAATTGAGGTGTGTTCATTGAACTAACACGGATTCTAAGATCAGAATGTCCTGAACTTTGATGCCTGAGAAGTTTTATTTTTAGGTGTCTGCCCTAGTTGAAGGAGGTAAGGGTACAGGTCTTACGAATCTTACCAATACCCATCGCACAACCCGCTACCCACCGGAATCCCTGGAAAATTGGTGGAAACGGGGATCTTCTTCCGTCGGATTTTCTCGTCGGTTTTCGGATTTCTCCGGTGATAATCGTTGATTTGCTGGTGTTTTAGGCCGAACGAGGGGGTTCAGGCTGTTTCTGTGGCAACAACGGGCATGGAGGGGGGGATCCTGGCTTTGGTTATCGGTGTGTTTTCAACGGCCAGATAGGCCCGCACTGGCCGCGGCAAACGACGGCATCTTGGGCGTAGACACCCCCTCTGAATTCCCCGCGGCATTGGTAGCACCAAACCCGTATTGTTTCCTTCCATTCAAAGTTTAGCTTTTACCTGAAGGAGGAACTCATGCGTCACGTATCCGAACTGGAGGTTGCGGGAAAGCGGTTGCAGGTATCGAACCTGCAGAAGGTTCTCTATCCCAAGGCTGGCTTCACCAAAGGGGATGTCATTGACTACTACATTCGCATTTCACCCTTCCTCCTGCCGCATTTGAAGGATCGTCCTTTGACCTTGAAACGCTACCCAAATGGAGTCGAAGCCGAATTCTTCTACGAGAAAAAGTGTCCCTCTCACCGACCCCTGTGGGTGAATACAGCGAAGGTATGGAGCGAGGGGAACAACGCCGATATCAACTACTGCATGTGCAATGACCTGCCGACCCTGGTCTGGGCGGCCAACCTTGCTGACTTGGAATTGCATACATCTCTCTCTCGTTATCCCAAAGTGATGGTGCCGACCGTGCTGGTTTTCGATCTGGACCCGGGAGCGCCTGCTGACATTGTGCAATGCTGTCAGGTGGGCGTTTGGATCAGGAAAATTTTCGAAGAAATGGGTTTGGAATGTTATCCGAAGACATCGGGTTCCAAGGGGTTGCAAGTGTACGTGCCGTTAAACACCACCACGACCTATGAAGACACAAAAGATTTCGCCAGACGGATCGCTGAACGTCTCGAACGTGAGCATCCTGAGCTGGTCGTCTCCAAAATGGCAAAAGCCCTTCGTAAAGGGAAAATTTTGGTCGATTGGAGTCAAAACGACGATCATAAAACCACAGTCTGCGTCTATTCGTTACGCGCTAAGGATCAGCCCACGGCCTCCACTCCTGTGACATGGGAGGAAGTCGCTCGAACCTTGAAGAAACACGATGCGCAGAGATTGGTTTTCACCTGGGACATGGTTTTGAAGCGGGCCGAAAAAGATGGCGACCTCTTTGAACCTGTTCTCACAAAAAAGCAAAAACTCACACCGAAGATTCTGAAGTCGGTTTGATTTACGAGTGAAGAAGACTGTCCATGATGAATCCGCTGGTGCCTTGAAGGAATACAGGCGTAAACGCGATTTCTCTCAAACAGCCGAGCCAACCGCCGCGATTAAAAAATCCTCTGCAGTCAAAGAGTTGATGTTCGTGATTCAAAAGCACGATGCGACCCGCCTGCATTACGACTTTCGTTTGGAAATGGAAGGGGTTCTCAAATCGTGGGCCGTGCCCAAAGGTTTGCCCGCAAAACGGGGGGACCGACGACTCGCCGTGCACGTTGAAGATCACCCTATGGATTATGCTCGGTTCGAGGGAACCATTCCTCCCGGGAACTATGGCGCGGGGACGGTGATGGTCTGGGATATAGGAACCTACGAGGTGAAAGATGTCGATCCGCTAAAGGCGCTTAAAGCAGGGAAGTTTCATGTCATCCTGAAGGGTGCGAAACTCAAAGGAGAATGGGCTTTGATCCGGATGAAGCCTCGTCCCGGAGAGGATAAAGATAATTGGCTCATCTTCAAAGCCGGCGAAGACATGGAACCACTTTCCGCGAAGAAAGATGATGAGTCAGTTGTGAGCAAGCGGTCCATGAAGAAGATTGCCTCCGAGAACAAAGCGCAGTGGCAAAGTCATCGCCCTGCTTCCAACGCCAAAATGGTGCATACCAGAATCTCGGATGCGATTGAAAAGCGGAAGGTGGCGGCAACCACGCCCTCAACCAGGAAGAAAGGGAGGAATTCCTCCGTGAAATTGCGTTTCGTAGAGCCGATGAAATGTAAGCTGGTAGAGTCTCCGCCTCATGGAAAGGACTGGATCTTTGAGATCAAGTTTGATGGCTTCCGCGCGCTTGCTTTGAAAAACGGCACGGAGGTGCAACTTCTTTCACGATCGAACAAGAGTCTGAACGAGCGGTTCCCAGAGATTGTGCAAGCTGTATCCGAGCTCCCGTTCGAAAGCGGTATTGTGGATGGAGAAATTGTTGCTCTGGATCCGGAAGGTCGCTCTTCTTTTCAGTTATTGCAGATGGCCAACATGCGCGGTCAACAGGCCCCGCCACTTTGTTTTTACGCGTTCGATTTGCTCGAGATCGAAGGCCGCGACTTGAAGGACCTTCCTTTGCGGCAGCGTAAAGAGGTGCTCAAGGAGATGCTCCCCGCAGCCGACGATAAAGTGAGGTTCTCCGGCAGTATCGAAGGTGATCCGGAACGATTGCTGGGTGAAGTGAAGCGGCGTTGCCTTGAAGGAATCATTGCGAAGAATCTGGATTCGACCTACGAGGCGGGGCAACGCAGCGGGTGTTGGAAGAAAATCAAAGTCATCAATACACAGGAGTTTGTGATCGGGGGCTACACAGAACCGAAAGGTTCGCGCGATTTTTTCGGCGCGCTTCTGATCGGTTACTATGAAGGCGGGAAGCTCATGTTCGCTTCGAAAGTGGGGACAGGCTTTGACCAGGCGCTTCTCAAATCGCTCCATCAAAAATTTCAAAAATTCAGGCAGACTGAATGTCCCTTCGTGAACTTACCCGTTGCCCGAAAGGGACGTTACGGGCAGGGGGTCACGCCTGCAGAAATGAAGAGATGCAGTTGGGTCGAACCGAAATTAGTCTGCCAGCTCGCCTTCACCGAATGGACCCGAGATAGCGGACTGCGACACCCGGTGTTCCAGGGATTGCGGGAAGACAAGGATGCCAAGGAGGTTCGCAGGGAAACCGTCTCACGGGAGAGTTGAGCGTCGTTTTGTATGACGACAGTTTGAGGGTGGAACCTGATTGTTATCTCCATTTCCAGGAGCACGTTCCCTCCAGGAGTTGATATTATGAACGATCATTCTGGAGAACACGAATCCATTTGGATGGCGACTTCAAAGGTGCCGCAATTTCCCTCTCTCACTGAAGACACCCGGGCGGATGTCTGCATTGTGGGCGCGGGGATGGCTGGAATTTCCACCGCCTACATGTTGATCCGCGAAGGAAAAACCGTCGTCGTCCTGGACGATGGACAAATTGGCTCCGGGGAAACCGAGCGAACTACCGCGCACATCTCCAACGCTTTTGATGATCGATATTTCGAAGGTGAGCGGATGCATGGACAACGCGCGTCACAACTGGTAGCAGACAGTCATACTACTGCCATCTCGCGAATTGAATTCAACGCGTTCTCCGAAAAGATCGATTGTGATTTCAAACGCCTGGACGGCTTCCTGTTTGTTCCAAAAGGTGAGTCGACGAATATTCTGGAACGCGAACTGGCGGCATGTCATCGCGCGGGATTGATGGATGTGGAATGGGTTGAGCGGGCGCCGATCGATTCATTCAATACCGGCCCCTGTCTGCGTTTTCCCCGACAGGGACAATTCCATCCGATGAAATATATGCAGGGAATGGCGCAGGCAGCGGTGCGGAAGGGAGCGAGAATCTATTGCGGAACCCACGTGAAAGAGATTAAGAGCGGTTCCCCAGCGAAGATCATTACAACTTCCGGGCATACGGTTGAAGCGGCCTCTGTGGTTGTGGCCACAAATTCTCCGGTAAACGATCGGGTTGCAATTCACACAAAGCAGGCACCGTATCGGACCTACGTCATCGGTGCCCGTGTGCCTCTTGGTTCGGTGCGAATGGCACTTTACTGGGACACCCTCGAGCACTACCACTATGTCCGGCTGCAGCACAATGTAGATCAGTTTGGCCTGGAATATGATGTGTTGATCATAGGAGGAGAGGATCATAAGACGGGGCAACTTCCAGAACTTGGCACCCCCTTTGCGAACTTGGAAAAATGGGCTTTCGAACGTTTCCCGATGATTCAGGGAATTGAGTTTCGCTGGTCCGGGCAGGTGATGGAACCAACTGATGCTCTCGCCTTTATTGGCCTTAATCCAGGCGATGAAAATATTTACATCTGCACAGGCGATTCAGGGCAGGGGATGACGCATGGTACTATTGCTTCCATCCTGATTACCGACCTGATTCTGGGACGACAGAATGATTGGGCGAAGGTTTACGATCCTTCCCGCGTTACGATCCGCGCTGCTGGTGAATTCACCCGCGAGAATCTGAACGTGGCCAAAAAATATGGTCAGTGGCTTATTCCGGGGGAGGTTGCTTCCGTCGATGAAATACCGCCCGACAGCGGGGCGATCATCCGGCGTGGCCTTACAAAGATTGCGGTCTATCGAAGTAAGAATGGCGAGCTTTATGAGAAGTCGGCCGTCTGCCCGCATCTTGGGTGCGTTCTGCAGTTTAATAACATCGAGAAAACATGGGATTGCCCGTGTCATGGTTCCCGCTTCGAAAAATTCGGAGCTGTGGTCAACGGCCCATCCATCGTGGATATGAAGGAAGTCAAATCGCACTTCGAAGACGAAGTGCATCACGAACAATAAAGCTGACGGCGTTTCTATCCTGAAAATGTTGGCGAAGGTTTGAATTGCGCGTTCGCTTCCGCTTCATTCAGAAGCGTTAGCACCTTCTCGGGCTTATCTGCTGCCAGTAGGTTTTTGCGCAGAACTGGATTCCGCATCAACCTGCTGAGGCGTGCCAGAATGGCCAAATGCTGGGTGACGGTCGGTGAGATGATGAGGAAAAAAAGTTTGGTAGGTTCTCCATCGAGGGCTCCGAAGTTGACCCCCTCTGGTTGACGACCAAAGATCATTACCGGCCGGTGGACCAATCCTACAAGGGCGTTGCGCGCATGGGGAATGGCAATGCCGTCGCCGATGCTGGTGCTATGGAGCTGTTCTCGTTCTTTCAGGGCACGGAGCAAAGTAGCGCGGGCGTCGGTGTTATTCGAAATCTCGGGAATCAGAGCCACTAATTCTTCAAGGACGTCGTCTCGACGGGTTCCTGCCAGTCGCAGCTTGATCGCTCCGCTTCGCAGCAGTTCAGTTAAAAGGAAAGGAGAAGCCTCCAGATTCATGCCAGCAATGTAGGAATGGTTGCGGAGCGTTGCTAGGAAATAAGAAGTGGAATAAGAGGCAAATCGGTCTGCCGGGTTATTCTTGTGCCTCCTGCAAACTGTCGATGAAATCTCTCAGGATCGCGTGGAGTGCGAGTTTGATGGTCTCCGCCCCGAACTTGTCGGTCTCATCCTCCGTGAATTGTCGTTCCACTGCGGCGAAGAAAGTGATTTGACCGCTCCTGTTCTTAACCGGTTCAATCTGGATCTGGACCCCATAGCTGTGTCCATCCTTGTGGTAGTTGGTAAGTTGGACCTCGCAGCCAATTCCTTGACGTATCGCTTCTCTTACCTCTGCCACGACATCTGGATCAGTCGCAGCTCCCTGAAGGAATGAACCTGGCTTCTTCTGTCGAACCTCGGACAACTCGTAACCGCACAAAGTAGTGAAGCTGGGATTGAACCAGATGATCCGTCCTTCGCGGTCAGTAAGGACGATTGCCTCGGGTGTCTTTTCAAAACGGAATGGAATAAATTCGGGATCTGTGTTCATGCGGCGCTCCTTAGAAAGTAATACTGATTTATTTTAAGGGCAGGTGCCTAAACCAGTTCCTGCGTCTAAAGCACTGTACCATGTTGGAAAGCCGCTACTTCCCCGATAGTCACATTTGCTGTGTGCCCCTTAAATAGTGAGGCAGCGAGTAGTTAACTGATTAACAACGAATGAATCTAAAATGTTTGTTCCTGATTGGATTGTCACTGATTGCCGGCACTTCGAACATGCTGGCTCAGGGTAAGCCCAATATCTTATGGCAACGTAACGTTAATTCGGATCGTATCAATGCGATCATCTTCAATAATGCAGGTGACACTGTCATTTCTGGAAGTTCCGATCGTTTGATCAATTTTTGGAGAGCGTCGGACGGTGTCCTGCAACGTACGCTAAATAATGCTGCTGCCCCGGTGCATGAAAGTGCGATTGAATCTTTGAGCATCACAAGAGATGGAACACGCCTTGCCTCTGCGACGCATCGTCTCGTGCAACTCTGGACGCTCCCGGCTGGAACCGTGCAGAATCTGGAGGGGCACACAGACTGGGTGGTTGGCGTGGCGTTTTCGCCCAACGGTCAATTCCTTGCCTCTGCCAGTTTTGACAGCACGGTTAAAATATGGCGAGCCAGTGACGGAGTTCTAGTACGCACGTTTACACATCCGAACATGATGCGGTGTGTTGCTTTTTCGCCGGACAGCACCCTACTTGCCGTTGGCGGCGGCAATGGTGCACTGTCTCTTTGGAGGACTGCGGATTGGACGAGAGTCCGGAATCTCGCAGGGCATACAAGCGATATCTATTCTATGACTTTTTCGCCGGACGGAACACGGTTGGCGACCGGTGCCTACGACAACACGGCGCGAGTGTGGAATCCTTCAAATGGCGCCTTGCAACACACTTTTAGGGGCAACGGAACCGTGTATGGAGTGGCTTTCACGCCGAATAGCCAGGAGTTGGCATTTACGGATGGAGAAGGGAACACCATCCGAATGCATCGCCTTTCCGATGGAGTGCGAACCCGCCTCTTCGACCTCGAGACGCCTGAGGTACAATGTATTGCGATCAGCCGGAGCGGAATGATGGCTTATGGTCGCGTCGATCATCGCGTGTTACTGGCTAACCTTGGAACTACTACGACGCCGCCCCCAACCACCCCGCCCCCGGAACCGGAACCAGAGCCGGTGCCACCGCCCACCACTGCAAACTGGACATTGACCTTAAGTCGGGAAGGGAATGGGACTGTGACGGCGAGTCCTGGGCCGAACGGTCCGAACGGCACGTATGCAAACGGAACTGTGGTTCGGGTGACTGCAACAGCGCGCGAAGAAAGCGTGTTTTTTGGATGGCAGGGATCCAGCGTGAGCAAGAATCCATCTCTCTCCATTACAATGAACGGGAACAAGCGCCTGGTGGCAGTTTTCGGTGAAGCGAAGCAACCCGCGGCCGTCCTGATGAATGTCGAACGGCAATTAATTGCATGGTTTCTCGATGGAAGAACACTGGATGACCAGTTGATGATCCGAAACGGAACACGACTTAACCCCGAGCTTCGGTTCGTTGGACTGGGAGACATCAACAAGGATGGTAATAAGGATTTCGTATTTCAGGACAAACAGTATCGCCTGCTCGTATGGTACATGAACGGTGCCGATTACGTGGGGCAGGGCTGGATTCGTAATGCGATTCCGGTTCCATCAGCATGGACGCCGATCGGCGTAGAGGACATGAACCACGACGGGCGACCCGACATCATCCTTCGTCACACAGATGGCCGAACCCAGGCCTGGCTATTCCAGGGAACCCGATTCGTTACAGCGCAGGCTTTGAAGGAAGGAACGCGCATGGCAAGCGGTTGGGTGCTGGTTGCGACTGCTGACATGGATGGTGATGGAAATAAGGATATCGTCTGGCAAAATCAAACAACGCGGGCTGTGGTCATTTGGCTAATGGACGGAACCAGCGTCAAGAGCACGCATATTGTGCAGAGTAAAGATTCCCTGGGGCGTAATTGGAAGATTGTGGCTGCACACGATTTCAACGAGAATGGGAAGCCAGACCTCGTGTGGCAGGATTCCACCGATGGACGAATCCTCGTCTGGTTAATGGATGTGCATCGCCATGTAGGTGGGGTGCTGGTTCGAAACAGCAGTGGAACTAAGTTGAAACTCCTTGGAATTAAATAGATGTGGAAATTATTGATCCTCCTGCTCATTTGCGCCGGATGCGCTGAGCCGGTGCAGTCTGCAGATCCTGTTATTCGTGATGACCAATCACTGCGATTGCCTCAGGTAGGCGACAACGGAATACGAGCCTTGAGCCCAACGTTGCTTGAACTCACGTTCATCACAACGAAGGAACCCGACCCAGCGAAACTGCAGGAATGGGACTTCGTTTCGGAGAATCAGTTTAACTCGCCTGAATTATCCGAACTCGAGGTAACTGTTGGCGAACGCAAAGTCCCCATAAAAAGGTTGGGCTTCAAACGCCGTGTTCTATACGCACCTCTGAAAGAGCGAGACTTGCGGATTGGCAATTGTCTCTACGTCCAACTGGCCGAGCCGATCAGCGAGAAGCAGAAGGTCGAAGTGAAAAATCCCGGCGGCACGCTCTGGAAGAATAAACAGTTTGTACTCACAGTGGATCCTTTGCGGTGGAGTCCCGTCATCCACGTAAATCATGAAGGGTATGTTCCCGGTTTTCCCAAGAAGGCAATGGTGGGGTATTACCTCGGATCGCTGGGAGAGATGGATATTCCGAGAGATGCTGAATTCCATATCATCGGTGCAAACTCCGACAAAAAAGCCTTCAGCGGAAAGTTGCAACCGCGCCGCGATGTCGGATACAGCCCGCCTACCTACCAGGTCGTCTACGAAGCCGATTTCTCCGGGTTTAAAGAACCGGGCGAATACCGTTTGTATGTTCCAGGTTTTGGCACTTCCTTTCCATTTTTTATAGATGAAGGAGTCGCCGCCAGTTTCGCCCGTGCCTACGCCAACAGCCTGTATCATCAACGCTGTGGAGCGGCCAATGAGATGCCTTATTCCCGTTTTGTGCATGGAGCCTGCCACACGGCTCCAGCAGAAGTTCCCAATGCTTCGTTCTCTGTGGTGAATGAGGTGTTGGCACAGGAAACAGGTGATGTTTCAGAGAACAAACGCCATACAGCTCCTGTGCTGAAAAGCGTCACCGCCAGTCGCTACCCATTCGTTAAGAAAGGTAAGATTGACGTTTCAGGTGGACACCACGATGCGGGGGATTACAGCAAATACACCATCAACGTTGCCCAACTGATTCATTCTCTGGTGTTCGCAGTGGATGCATTTCCCGGCACCGGCGCACTGGACAATCTTGGACTTCCTGAGAGCGGCGACGGCAAAAGCGATTTGCTTCAGGAAGCGAAGTGGGAAGCAGATTTCCTGGCGAAGCTGCAGGATGATGACGGTGGTTTTTACTTTCTGGTCTACCCGAAAGAGCGGCAGTACGAACACGACGTGTTGCCGGACAAAGGGGATCCGCAAGTAGTCTTCCCCAAGACCACCGCGGCCACTGCCGCTGCGGTTGCGGCACTTGCACAAACTGCTTCTTCACCGCTCTTCAAAAAACAGTTTCCCGAGGCTGCTGCCACTTACCTGGCGAAAGCTAAAAAGGGTTGGGAGTTTCTGGAGCGTGCTTTTGCCAAGCACGGTCGGGATGGAGCTTATCAAAAAATCACTCACTATGGCGATGAGTTCATGCACGAGGATGAGATGGCCTGGGCGGCGGCAGAATTGTTTGGTGCAACGGGTGATGAGAAATTCCACAAAGAACTTATCTCGAGGTTCGATCCCAATGATCGGGAGACGAAGCGCTGGACCTGGTGGCGGATGTTTGAAGGTTATGGTTGCGCGATCCGTAGTTACGCATTTGCGGCCCGCACGGGCCGTCTTCCCAAGACCAAGCTGGACGCGGATTACCTCCGCAAGTGTGAGGAAGAAATCCTTGGCGCAGGGGACGACCAGCTTCGTTACTCTCTTGAGAATGCTTACGGCACCAGTTTTCCCACAGAAAGTAAGCGCTTTCGCAACGCTGGTTGGTACTTCTCGACGGACCGGGCCTTCGATCTGGCTGTCGCTTATCAACTGGACTTTCCCGAGAAGGGCGATCCTCGTCCGAAGTTCCTGGAAGCCATTGTCGCCAACATGAACTACGAGGCCGGCTGCAATCCTGTAAACATGAGTTTTATCTCAGGACTCGGCTGGAAGCAGCCGCGCGAAATGGTGCATCACGTGGCACAGAACGATCGACGCGTTCTTGCTCCAACTGGACTTCCCTGGGGCAATATCCAGGAAGGTTTTGCTTACATTGATCCTTATAAGTTGGAACTGGGTGCTCTCGGATTCCCGTTGGACGGCGATGAGAAGAAACCTTCTCCGTTCTACGATCGTTGGGGTGACAGTTTCAACACCAGCCAGGAGTTCGTCGTCAACAACCTCGCCCGCAGCCTCGCTACTGTGGCGTTTGTGATGGCGCAAACGGAAACCGCGAAGCAGCCCTGGAAGGCAGTCAAAGCGGAGTTGTATGTGCCGGAAAAAGTTCAGGTGGGCAAAGAAGCAACGTTCCAGGTGAAGGCATCCAACTTTGATTTAAGCCGTTCCCGGGTCGTTTGGGAATTCGGCGGGGAAGATCCAGTGATTGTCCCTGACAAAGATTCGGTCTCCATTGTCCCTCGGAAAAAGGGAACACAATGGATCGAAGTTGAAGCGCGACTCCCGGATGGACGCCGGGTGGTTGCGGCGAAAGACCTAACGGTTCAATAAGCCACGGCACTCAGTTGATTCTCACTTAATCTGCAATTGCTTGTAGAAAATTCGGTTGCTCTCACTGGCAGAGGGATACAGCAGGCGCACTTCATTTGTGCCTCGGATTGTCGGCAAGGAAATAGCCAGATCATGGAATTCCGTGTTCAAGAGCACGTTTGTCAGGAGAGGAACGCTGTTGAATTCAATCACGAATGGTTCTGGTTGGCTCGATTGGCTTCGCGCGCTCAGTGAGAGAACACGTGCAGAACCGTCCGACACAAAAAACAGCTTCGTCACTGGGCTGTTACCGGCACGGAATGATGGGAGTTTATGTTGTGGAAATGGTCCATCAGTCGCCGCCAGGCCTTCATCAGTGGTCCATCCATAAAACGGTGGAATCAGGTTTGGTATTGGAGATCCAGAGGGCAGGTAAATCCGTAAGCTGGCGAATTCTGCAAAGAAATCAAAACTCCGCCCGGAAGAACTCTTGAGGGTGGGAGGCCTGCGGCGTTGGGCGAGGTTCTGGTCCACCGCCACAATCATATCTGGCTCGAGGTTGGTAATCGCAAAAGCTTTTCCAAACGTGGGTTGGAGCAGGAAGGTGACAGGTTGATTGGGAAGTGTGTGGACCATTCTTTGCACAGGGTACACCCAGGAATGCGGCTGAGCATGCAGCGCCACCACTTTTGGTTTTATTTTGTGACAGACGGTTTCCACCCATTCAAGTGCCGGTCTCATCTCGGGACGGGCCATAAAACGAATCTCATTATTCGTCTTCAGGAAAATGCTTCTTCGCCCAAATAGAGATTTCGCCTGGCTCTTTGAAACCAATGGAATAGCGAGAAGGAATAATATAATCCCTGCGAAGGCGGTGAAGTTTCTGTGCCTGGAGAAGAGCAGGGCGGTCACTGGAGCAAGCAGACAGAAAAGGGAGATCTGCAATCGGTTGTGCCAGATCTGCCATTTTATCTCAAAGCAGAAAATCAAAAATGCCGCAAACGGAAGCAGGCAGAAGCATCTGATCCAGCGAGGAAGCCTGGTTCCGGGCCACAGCAACAAGCCGAAGGTAACCAGCGCTAAAACCATGTGCAGCGGCGCGCGCGATTGGTCTTCAGAACTTTTGTAAGGGTTCGCAACTTCGAATTTGGACATGTGCGTCGTTCGCTCATCATTAAGGTCAATCCCCAAAGCCCCATGCAGTCGCGCCACCGAATTGCTCAGGATCCGATCGGATGCGGGAAAGAACGTCAGATGCATGGCAATGTTGCGACTGACATTAGAGAGCAGTGCCGCGGGGGAATGAATATCATTGCGCAGGCTATAGCCCCCTTTGTTTTGGGGCCTGCCAAAGGGTGAATGGAATTCGGTGTAGTTCCGGACAATGTGCGGCGCGTTGATCGATATCGTAATCAACGATATGACGGCTCCAAGCATCAGTCCTTTCCCACGATGAATCCAAAGCAGGGCGATGCCGGCAAAAAAGCTGATCGGAATGACAAAAACCATTCCTGTTCCTTTCGTCAGCATGGCCAATCCGATCGCGCTACCCAGAATGCAGGCGCGACCCCACGGACAATTTTTGTCTTTGACGATTTGGGCAGTAACCAGCGCAGCAGCACAGACGAAGAAAGCCGTAACGACGTCATTCTTTGTGTTGATGGCTTGGAGTGCAGCAGTTGGATAGCTCACGCTAAATAAAGCCGCAAAGCATTGTCCGCGAGTGCCGCACCCGAGTGTTTGTGCGATGAGTGAGACCACGACTGCTATCAAGGCAAGCGCAAACCATTGCACCGTGTTGGGTAGAAAATCTGAGCGGGAGAGAATCATCAAGTGAACACCAGCAAACTCGGCAAAGGGCGGCATGGAGAGTTGTCGTTCGTCATTGGCCGCAAAGGTCCCGATGTGCCCTTGCTGCATCCAGGCAAACTGGCGAGGGAGGTGATACTCCTGTGAGTCGTAGTTATTAGGGGGAGTTATCAGCCCAATAAAACCGATGATGATCAGAATGATGATCACACCGCCGAAGAGCGCCCAATCGATCTTCGAGTTTATTCCCATGGCTGGTTTCTCCGAAGAAGCCCTTCTTTTATAAACAAGCAAAGCCGTCAAAACCGAGGGAATACCCCACCAAAGAGTCAACGGCACCAGGCGTAGCAGTTTTCCGAGGCTCAGTATTTCTGTCCCGAGGAAGCACCACACACCAGTGACTAAACCGGCCTTCACCAATGACCAACGGATATCTTTCTGTTCCTTGCTGGGTTCAAACGAATGGAAGAGCGCAGCAGAAAGTGCAAAAAATAGAAACGGTATAAAACCCAGCAAAAACACCACGAAGGAAATAGCGGGATTACGGAAGAGGTCAACGCTGGGTTTAAAACATCTATCTCAACGCACTCCATGCCGTCCCTGTGGTTACAGTTAAGACTCCAAGCTCAGTCGTGACGACTGGTTCACAGCAGATCCATCTGTGTCCCACCGGCTCGCCGGAATGCGGTTGTCGAAAGTTCAGGGCGCGGTTTGTCCAACCCGAATTTCTTCGTCGCGATACGAAAGGTGGTCGCGATCTGTTCTGAAAAGATGCCTTCGCCATGCATCCTTTTGCCCCATTGCGCGTCATAGAGTTTACCGCCGCGCAACGCGCGAATCCTGGTCAACACCTTGTCGGCCCGGTCGGGGAAATGGGTTTTGACCCATTCTTCAAACAAGTCCTTTACCGCGTAGGGGAGCCGCATCACCACGTATCCAGCGGAGATCGCTCCTGCTTCCGCTGCACGCTCGATGATATTCACCATTTCGTAGTCCGTGATCGCAGGAACGACCGGTGCCACCATGACATTCACCGGGATCCCAGCGGACGAAAGTTGCCGAATGGCATCGAGTCGCGCTTCCGGCATGGAGGTGCGCGGTTCCATGATCCGGGCCAGATGAGAATCGAGGGTGGTAAGGGAAATATTCACGGTGACTGCATTGTGCCGGGCTAATTCGGAAAGCAGGTCGATGTCGCGGGTGACAAGATGGTTTTTTGTAATAATCCCGACCGGGTTCCGAAACTCGGCGAACACTTCGAGGCAACCACGTGTAATCCCGAGCTTGCGCTCAATTGGCTGGTAGCAATCGGTGACTCCGCTCATTACAACCACTTGCGGCTTCCATTTAGGAGACGACAACTCATTGCGGAGCAGCAGGGGGGCGTCTTCTTTGACTATGATTTTCGTTTCGAAGTCGAGCCCGGCGGACATCCCGAGATATTCGTGTGTGGGGCGAGCAAAGCAGTAGACGCATCCATGCTCGCAGCCGCGATAGGGATTGACGCTGAATTCGAATCCCACGTCCGGACTGTCGTTCCGGGTCAGAATTGAGCAGCTTTTGTCCTTCAAAAGGATGGTTCTTGGGGAGGGTTCTTCCTCCGTCAACTGATGCACATCCGGATCGTATGCAAGATGCACCTTTTCAAACCGGTTCGCTGGATTGTGCAACGCACCTCGCCCACGAATTGGCTTTTGCTCCGAAGACATCTCCCTAAATGGAACCGTTCATCCCTGTGGAAGTCAAATTGTGCTGTCCGTTTTGTCTCGATCCCGAGTGAGATGGTCCGGCCGAGGTCAAAACAAGTCCCGCAGAGGGGTGAGACGGTCCGGCCGAGGTCAAAACAAGTCCCGCGGAGGGGTGAGACGGCCCGGCCGAGGTCAAAACAAGTCCCGCGGAGAGGTGAGACGGTCCGGCCCAGGTCGAAACAAGTCCCGCGGAGGGGTGAGACGGTCCGGCCCAGGTCAAAACAAGTCCCGCGGAGGGGTGGGACGGCCCGGACCAGGTAAGAAAAAGTCTTGAAAAGACCTGAGACGTTCCGATTGAGCGAGGAAAGAGCCTGAAACCGGAGCAAGACTTAGGATTTGCTCGGCCTTCTATAAATCTTGTGGATGGCAGCTTGATCAGTCGGCTTGATGATTAGTTCGTCGATGTTGACGTGAGGCGGTCGACTCGCCACCCAAACGACGGTTTCGGCGATATCTTCTGCGACCAATGGCTCTGTGCCGTCGTAAACTTTATCGGCTTTGGCCACGTCGCCTTTAAAACGAACGATCGAAAATTCGGTCTTAGCCAGTCCGGGATCGATTGAGCCGACCCGAATGCCGGTTCCATTCAATTCCATTCGCAGTGCCTGGGTGATCTTCCGCTCGCCCGCTTTAGCGGCACAATAGGCTGCTCCACCTTCATAGGCGGTGTGTCCGGCGATGGAGCCGATATTGATGATGTGGCTCCCCGCATGGTGAGGCATCAATGGGAGGACCGCCCTTGTGACTCTTAAAACCCCCAGCACATTTGTCTGCATCATGGCCTCCCAATCGCTATCGAGTGCAGTTGCCACCGGATCAGCCCCGTGAGCACCACCTGCATTGTTTACGAGAAAGTGGATAGAAGACGTTTTTGTCTTCGCCCATTCCACAAACGTGTTGACGCTGGAGGTATTTGACACGTCGAGGGCATGCGCGTGCGCTTCGGATGCACCGAGTTTGATACACTGCTCAACAACCTCCTTGAGGCGATCTTCCCGGCGAGCGCCCAGTAGCAATTTCGCCCCTTCCCTGGCGAAAGCGTGAGCAATGGCAGCTCCAAAGCCGGAAGAAGCTCCAGTGACCAACACCCATTTGTCTTTCAACCGTGACATGGTTCGAGAATCGAAAAGAGGGCGTTGAGAAGCGAGGTTTTTCGATTGGAGTGCATCGGCAAGCCAAGATCTATAGAACGTAACACTGCATAAATAGCCGTGCTCCAGCCTTATCACGAAATGAAGATCGGTGTTTCCTGCGCTATCCTTCAGGCAAGAGCCGGATGATTCACCTGTTGCAATCTTGTTATCATTGCAACATGACAACTCCCCCAACACCCGTAACCGTCTCCCATATCGCGAAACTCCGAACGCTCATTGCAGAAAATGAACAGTCTCTCTTCGAAATGAGAGCGGTCAGAAGCGTGGGCCAAAAACCTCGCTCGATTCGCCGAAGTCCCGCGAACCGAATTTCTTTGAATTTACGGTAGTTTCCCTTGGCGATTTTCAGAAGCGAGTGGTTTAATCCGCTCGCTTTATGACATCTTCACATCTGTTTACAAGGCGGTGGGTACAGGTTGCTATCCTCTCGGTTTTCCTGCTAGGCCACTTGGTTTCAGCACAGACTCCTACGCCCAAGGGTTTAGATTCATCTTCTCTGGCAGCGCCCAGGGGCCAATTCAATCCTGACAAACTCGGGGATATGGACGCCGCCATTCTCCAGGCGATCAGCGAACAGAAATGTCCCGGAGGTGTTTTGTGGTTGGAACACAATGGCACGGTCTATTCAAAAGCCTTTGCGAACCGCGCCGTGAAGCCGGGGGTAGAGGCCGCTACGCTGGATACGATTTACGACGCTGCCTCCCTTACCAAGGTTTGTGCCACAACTCCCTCCCTGATGCTTCTCGTTGAGCGAGGACTCATTCAACTCGATGCCCCGGTTGCGACCTACATCCCGGAGTTTGCAGCGCAAGGAAAGGAAGCAGTCACGATTCGGCATTTGATGACTCATACGTCAGGTCTCCGGTCCGGCATTGGCGGAAACGAAGGTTGGTCTGATTACGAAAGCCTCATCAAAAAAGCATGTGAAGAGAAGTTGCGCACGACTCCCGGGACCATGCTGGTTTATAGCGATATCAACTTCTTCACCCTGGGCGAAGTGGTCCGACGTGCCAGCGGCCAGCATCTAAACGAATTCGTGGCAAAAGAATTTTACCAACCGCTGAAGATGGTGGATACGGGATATTTGCCGCCTAAAGAAAAATGGAGTCGGATCGCACCCACCGAACCGGGTGCCGACGGCAAGATGCTGCGTGGAATCGTGCATGATCCAACGGCCCGCAAGATGGGCGGGGTGGCAGGCCATGCCGGACTCTTCACCACCGCTTCTGATCTCGCGCGCTATGCGCGCATGTTGCTTAACGAAGGTGAACTGGATGGCGTGCGCGTTTTCAAACCCGAAACTGTCCGCCTGATGAGAAGCGTGCAAACGCCGGAAACGATCAATGCACGTCGGGGCCTGGGTTGGGATATCGACTCCCCATTTTCGGGACCACGTGGCAGCGTTTTCCCGTTGGGTTCCTTTGGCCACACCGGTTGGACGGGGACCAGCCTGTGGATGGATCCGTTTTCCCAGACGTTCGTGATTTTTCTAAGTAATCGAAATCACCCGGACGGCAAGGGGATCGTTACGGGTTTGCGTTCCAGGTTGGGAACGCTGGCTGCGGAAGCGGTCACGGATTTTGATTTTGTGAATGCACCGTCAGGCGCCCTGGCTCCGAAAGTCCGGCGCAGTGAACCTAAGATCGTGCTCAATGGCATTGATGTTCTCGTCCGCGAACATTTCATCCGCTTGCGGGGGCTGAAGGTTGCTCTGATTACGAATCATACGGGGCAGGACAGGGATCGGAACCCAACGATCGACCTGTTGAAAAATGCTCCTGGTGTGGAACTCAAAGCGCTCTTTGCTCCAGAGCATGGCCTGCGCGGGGCAGTGGATGAACACGTGGCGGATGGTGTGGATGAGAAGACGGGCCTGCCGATCTACAGCCTTTATAACAACCCTCCCAGGCGCGAGTCCGGCCAGTCGGATGCTGATTTCGAAATGGCATCCATCCGGGCTCGGGCACCGCAACCTGAGCAGATGAAAGATATCGATGCTCTCATTTACGACATTCAGGATATCAGCGCGCGCTTTTACACTTACAGCGCGACATTGGGTGCGTCTATCGAAGCTGCGGCCAAGGCGGGCAAGAAAATTTATGTGCTCGACCGTGTTAACCCGATCACGGGCAAATTCGAAGGTCCGGTGCAAACCCGTCACCCCAGTTTTATCGGCTTCCATAACATTCCGGTGCGACATGGAATGACCTTCGGGGAGCTCGCAGGGATGTTTAACAAAGAACGGAAGTTCGGTGCGAATATCGAAGTCGTGAAACTGGAAAACTGGAGTCACGACCTGTGGTATGACGAAACCGGACTCCCCTGGTCTCATCCTTCTCCTAACATGCGGAGCCTGAATGCGGCCACGCTCTACACCGGCATTTGCCTTTTGGAATCAACCAGGGTCTCGATGGGACGCGGTACGGATACGCCCTTTGAAGTGTTTGGCGCACCGTTTATCGATGATGTTCGGTTTGCCTGGGAAATGAACCGTGCCAATCTTCCCGGAGTATCGTTTGTTCCGATCCGGTTTACACCGGCTAAAGGTGCCAAGTTGGGTGGGATCCAATGCGGAGGGGTCCACTGCGTCATCACAGGTCGGGAAAAGCTTAACGCTGTCGATATTGGTATTGTTGCGGCGCAGGTCCTTTACCGCTTGTATCCGAAGGATTTCGATATCGACAAAATGGAACGATTGCTCGGACATAATGCCACGCTGCAAGCAATCAAAGACGCTAAAACGTTGCAGGAAATCAAGCAGATCTGGGTGCCGGAACTGGAGCAATACGCGGTTCGCCGGAAACAGTTCCTTCTGTATTGAGCGTGTGAACGGGAATAAAAAAGCCTGCTCTTTCGAGCAGGCTTAAGACGATCGCTAATGCGCCTGTTTACTTCAGGCTACGGTTGGGCATCAACGTCACGTTCGATTATAATCTCGCGCGTTTCTTCGCGCTGGACTTGTGGAGCGGCATTTTTGCGGTTCCAGCGATCACGCCATGTCCGGCGCTGCGGCTGATCCGCACCTGCAGCTTCGATCACAATGGTGTCCTGTGCTTCGGCTGGGACTGCGTTGATCACTTCCGGATTGTAGGATAGCAACGCACTGGCGTCAGCGCTGTCGTTAGGAGTCTCGGGACGGACATTCGGCGACACAACGGTGCTAATGGTCGACGATTGTGCAGAACTGGACTTCCAGAACCCATCGCGCTGTTCGGGGTGGGTGTCTGGACGGCGGTTGGTTAGATCAACAGGCGCATGTGCAATCGATACTGGATCGAGCACTGCGACTCGGGGTTGTTGCGCGCAGCCCGCCCATAAAAGGGACCCGACGGTGCTGGCTAGGACAATTCGGAGGAGTTTCGCCTTGGAGTGGATGGTTTCGGTCATGTTCATACGCTACGACCGGGATTCGTTTGGAACAATTGGCACACACTCCTAGCTAGCCTATGGGCAGACAGGGACCGGAGTGTCTCAAAACAAATGCCCGGCAGACCTCGGGGAATCGGGTGGTTTGCCTCTCAGCGGTCACTTTTAGAGGACACTGCTCAAAAAATGTACACAGCATAGGCTGGTTTGAAGGTGAATAGGGGGAAAACGTAAGAATTATCGGAGTTATCCGGATCTGGCATTGCCACTGCTAATGGAGATGTAATGAGATTTTTCGGTAAGTGTATTTTAGCTATCCAGTTGCTCGCAGGGCTACTGGCCGCGACATCCACGCAAGCTCTCACCGTGGACGAGATTCGTGCTATGCCCGACCTCACACCGGACAAGTTTGCGAGTCTCTTCTCGGATTTCAAATTTCGTTTCCATGAAGAAGTGCAGGATTTTCAAACCTTTATCACCACCAAGTCTGGTGATTGTGATGACTACGCGACACTCGCGGCAGACGTCCTTTCAAAGCGCGGCTATACTCCTCGTTTGATTGCAGTGCGGATGAAGGGTGAGACCCACGTGGTTTGCTACATCGAAGAAACCCGCAGCTACCTGGATTACAACAGCCGGAAAGACAGTCAGAAGTTGGTCTTGTGCAACAACGTCCTGACGGGGATCGCACGTTCTGTGGCTGATTCCTTTTCCAAAGATTGGATCGCTACCTACGAATTTACCTACTCGAAGAAAGAAAAAGTAAAACGCCTGGTGAACCGGATCATTTTCCCGGAAGAACTCCAGAAGCCAGCTTAAGAATTTAGCCCGAACAACAACAACGGTCCCCACAACAAAAAAAGCCGCCGGAACCCCGTTCCAGCGGCTTTTTTATTGGAGCAGCTATCAGTTGCAGCCACGCAACAGAAAGATGACAAACAGAATGGATGCTGGAATTCCCAGCAACCACGATAGGACATAGCCAATAGCTCCTTGTTCAGCGTTTTTCAGGTTTTTCAGTTTCATAGGTTTTTCCTTTCACTTTTTGATTTTCAGTTCATTAACGACTCTGTTCCCCGCGATCTCCCGGGCAAATGCCACAATCCTGTCCACATCCTGCTGACTCTCCACAGTGCCTCTGACTGTTATGACTCCGTTTGCCGTAATGATTGTGATGTTGCGGGTTAACGTGGACATATTCTGGTCTGTCATCATCGATCGGCGAAGCTGCTGGGTGATCATGATGTCCCGTTTAGAATTCGATTGATCCAAGGCAGTGCGACCATCGCTTTGAGGATCCAGGGGCGTTCCGGCAGGTTCATGGACTACGCCGAAGGTCTGGTCGGCATGTTCGGGCCATTGGTCCCGGTTGAAGCCGGGAGCCTTTTTGGAAGCTTCTAGTGTGGTAGGGATCAATAGGGTGTCGGCAGAACCTGACTTTCGGAATAATTGAGGAGCAATGGCGAACAATTTCTCTCCTACTCCGAGCACACCGCCGGCAGAGACCACCAGATAGCGCACTTCTCCGGTCTCCAGATCCACTGCGGCATCACTGATTTCGCCAACCATCTTTTTCTGCAGATCCTGTACCTTGGTACCCAAGAGCTCGCTCAGCTTAATATTCGCCGGAGGAATAGGCAGTTCCTTCTCGGAGGCGGTGTTCGTCGAAGTGCCGGAATGTTTTTGCCGGTCCTTTTCCGCCCCGGCCGCTTCCTCGATGGAGTTCTCAGTCGAGGCCGCAGCATGTTCTGAATAGTGTCGGTCTCGTTCGCTGAGCCATCCGGCGTCCGCCAATTCGGGCCAATTGTTTTTTCCGACACCGGGTGCAGCTCGCAGGGACTCTTTGTCGGCCTGTAGAATAAGTTTTTTTCCATCAGGAGAAGCGCTGAGTGCCGTTGGAGGAAGGGCTATCAGTTTGTCTCCCATGCCCAGGAAACCACCTGTACCCATGACGGCATATTGCACTCGACCGTTTCGGAGGTTGAGCATGACATCCTTGATCTCACCCAGCGGTTCGTTTTGTCGATTGTGGATCGCCATTCCATTGAGAGTGCTGGCCTTGCTCAGCGTGGTTCCCTTACGAGGCGGAGCCACCTTGGAAGGAGCGTCTTTTGCCTCGTCGCCTTGCAAAAATGGCAGAGTGAAGGCAACAGCGAGCGAGAGGAGAACGATCTTAAAAGTTACCTGTTTCTTCACGTAGAAAACCTACTTGCTGTATGTTTGCGTTCAATCGGGGGAATGCCTGCCCGTTTTTAGGCGTCGGCGTGAGGGGAGGTTCTCTTAGCCCTGAATCATCCGGGAAAGAAGCTTGGCCACGATGATCAGCTTGCTTCGTTTTTTGGCAGGCGAGTGGCGAGAGGAAAGTGCCGAGAAGACTGGTTGGAGGCGAGTGGCGAGCTGAACTCCTTGAATTACTTTGGAAGCTGGACCTGCGAGTTCGGCGCATTGCCAGCCCAAATGGTAGCGCAAAGTGTCGCTCTCCATCGAGAGACGGACTTTGCGCTCCTGCAGCGATTCTACTTCCGGCTTAACCATTCACGGTCTTTCTTCAATTGCGTGATGGTTTCCGAGAACGGTGGAGTTTTGATTTTGCTCTTTAGTGCGAAGAGAGAGCCAATCGCGCCCACGAAGAAGAAGGCACAAAATCCGCCCATCACCGCGACGCGTTGTTCCCAAAAGATACACGTCAGGGTGAACATGAGCGCCACGACCGCCATAAATGCCATGAATATGAGCGCTGCGGCCCAAATCCCGAGAGAGACGATCCGGCCTTTCTCCTCTTTGAACTCGATTGCAATCAGTTCCAAACGATTTTGCAGAATCGCCAGTGCATTTTCCCCAACGCGCCGGATGGAACCAAAAATACCGAACGATTGGGTAGCTTGTTCAATGTCGAACATAAGTTTATTTCCGTTTTATGAGATAACCACAGAGGAGGCCCACACCTAAAGCGATTCCAAGAGCCTGGTAAGGATTCTTGCGAATAGCCTGGTCGGTTACTCGAGCGTACTCAGTCAACTGTTCTCCGGCGGATTCCAGCATGCCCTGGGCAGCTTCGCTGGCGGCGGCCATGCCGGCCTGGATGCTTTCGGCCTTTTCCTGAAGCGCCTCTTTGAGTTGTTCAGTGGTCTGGTGCGCTGTTTCAGCGGCGCCTTCGAGTTTGTCAGAGATGTCGTTACGGCGATCAGAGGTGTCCATAGGTTTTGTTCTGTGCGGCGGTTTTGCCGCGGTTGACTAAAGCTAAGAAGAGAAGCATTCGTTAACAATCGGCGCGGAGGCGTTTTTTTTCTCAGGCCAATTTTGAGCCCCTTATAAGGGAAACCGAAGCTGACTTATGGCATACACACGTCGTAAGCTATGGGCGTTGATGAGAATCTTATTCGTTCACGAACGTTTCGGAGCACTGGCCGGAGCGGAAGGAAATTTGTATACGACGGCGACCGAGTTGAAGAAACGAGGGCATGCCGTCTCGGTACTACATGGTGAACCCACCGGCAAAAACGAAAGCGGTTGGAACAATACTTTTCCCATTCGTTTTCCTCTGCAGGAGAAAAACAACCTTGTCACTGTTCGCTCCGCCTTGAAGGAATTTCAGCCGGATGTCGTTTACGTGCATAAAATGGCTGACCTTGAGGTTATCGAAGCACTTGTTACCTCTGGTGTTCCTCTCGTTCGCATGGTTCACGATCACGACATCTACTGCATGCGAAGTTACAAATACGGCTATTTCAGCCGCAAAATCTGCACGCGGGAAGCAGGACCGCACTGCGTCTTCTCATGTGGAGCTTTCCTTGGACGCAGCAACAAAGGCGGGTTTCCGTTTAAGTACATCAGCTATTCGGCAAAGAAGCGGGAAATAAAGTTGAATCAACAATTTAGTCGCATGGTTGTCGTGACTAATTACATGAAGGAGGAGCTTCTGCGGAATGGTTTCTCTCCCGAGCACATTGAAATTCACGCGCCGGTTCCCCGCATGGCGCAGGATGATTTCACCAGTAACTTCTCTGCACGCAATCTGATCATCTTCGCGGGGCAGATCATCCGTGGTAAAGGGGTGGATGTGCTCCTCGAATCTCTCGCCCTGGTCAAGACTCCCTTTGACTGCATCATCCTGGGGGATGGCAGTCATAAGGCTTATTGCGAGAAGCTCTGCCATAAACTCGGATTGCAGGATCGAGTCAAGTTTCCCGGTTTTATTCCTCAAGAAGAACTGAAGAATTATTATCGCGAGTGCTCCGTCTTTGCCATCAGTTCTGTCTGGGCCGAGCCGTTTGCTACGGTCGGCGTAGAGGTAATGCGTTATGCCATTCCTGTTGTTGCTTTTGACGCGGGAGGGATTCGCGATTGGCTCCACGATAGTTTTAATGGCTATCTTGTCCCATGGATGGACCGCCAGATTTACGCCGACCGGTTGGAGCGTTTGCTGAAAGATAAAGAGCTCGCCCGTTTGTTGGGAGAGAATGGACGCCGGATGGCAAACCAGAGATTTAACTTTGATCACTACATCGATGCTCTCGATGCGATGTTTCGCCGGGTAATCGACGAACATTCCTCGTCTTCAATCGAATCCAAAGCACCGGAACTGCTGCGAACCGCCTAGGGTTTTAAGATCTGTTTCGCCGCCCGGACGAAAGCGTTGGCTTCTGCATCGGTGCCGATGGTGATTCGAAGAAACTCTCGTGTTTCCGGATAGCTGAACCAGCGTACCAAAATCTTTTTATCCCGTAGGGCTTGCAGCCATTTTTCCGCGGGGAACCCCGCTGGTTTGGCGAAGATGAAGTTGGTTTGGCTTGGGCACACCGTAAATCCCAGCTTCGTGAGCTCCTGGGACAAGCGCTCGCGCGTAGCAATAACCTTCTTAAAATTTGCCCGGTAGTAATTCAGATCATCCAACGTCGCGACGGCCGCAACCTGGCCCAATCCATTGACGTTGTAGCTATCCCGGATTTTATCCAACGCGCAAACCAACTCGGGATGCGCGACGAAGTAACCGACGCGCTGAAAGCAGAGTGAGTAGGCTTTGGAGAAAGTGCGGGCAATAATGACGTGCGGATACTTCAATGCGAGCTCCAGCGCATTCTCGGGACCAAAATCGACGTAGGCCTCGTCCAAAATGACCACTCCTTTTTGTGCGATGCACAGATCTTCGAGGTCGCTTGTAGAATAGCCTCGTCCGCTTGGAGCATTGGGAGTTGTCACCAGGGTGAGCGCCGCTCGGAAATCCCATTTCTTCCCGCGCTTTAACTCGGTCGGTTTCGGCAATCCGAAATCTGTGGCCAACGGAACGGCATTCGTTGACGCTCCATGAATGCGCGCGAGAACGGGATAAAGAGAATAGCTGGGCGTAAAGTATTGCACGGTGCTGCCGCTATTCGCTTTTTCACCGGCCGGTTCTACGAAGGCGCGTATCGCAAGCGCCAGCAATTCATCAGAACCGTTTCCAATGATGATATTTGACGGAGAGCACCCGTGCAGCTTCGCGAGTTTTTCACGCAATAGCTGCGAGGTGGGATTCGGATACAAACGAAAACGACCATCGACCGCTTTCTTGACCGCGTTCAGGACCTTGGGGGAGGGCGGGTAGGGATTCTCATTCGTATTGAGTTTGATCAATCCCTTGATCTTGGGTTGTTCCCCGGGGACATACGCGTGTAGTTCACGAACGAGTGGACGGATCAAAGTGGCCGGTTTCATTTATTTTTCCAAACGAATGGTGGCAGAGCGAACATGTGCATCGAGCCCCTCTTCCGCGCCAAATTTCTGCACGGCTTTCACCGATTTTTTCAACGCAGGCAGGGTATATTCCACCACACTGGTCCGGCGTTGAAATTGGTCCACCGTCAAACCCGCGAAGGAAGCGCCGGCTCCCCCTGTAGGCAAAGTGTGACTCGGCCCTGCCACATAGTCGCCCAGGACAGTAGGCGAATAGGAGCCAAGGAAGATTGCTCCCGCAGTAACAATCTGTTCTGAAATCTTTCCGGCATTCTTCGCCATGATTTCGCAATGCTCTGGGGCAAGCTGGTTGGTAATTTGAATCCCTTGCGCCATATCCTTCACCTGAACCATCCAACTGTTCGCTTCGAGCGCCTTGGAGATATAAGTTTCTCGCGAGAGCTTCGGAAGCTGGCGGGCAATTTCCCGCTGGGTCTTGTCGATAACCGATTTGGAATTGGTAATCAGCCAGACGCGCTCATGACCCGAGCCATGCTCCGCTTGTGCGAGGAGATCCGCTGCGACAAATTTTGGATTAGCCGTTTCATCTGCCAACACGAGCACTTCACTGGGCCCGGGCAACAAATCCATTGCCACATGGCCGAAAAGCAAACGCTTCGCTGCCACGACATAGGCATTGCCGGGGCCGAACACTTTCTGAACGCGGCGAATCGTGGCGGTACCCAGCGCCATGGCGGCAATCGCTTGAGCTCCTCCCACGCGATAGACCTCTGTTGCGCCCGCTACTCGCACGGCAAAGAGAAGGGCAGGGTTGATCGATCCATCTTTTCCGCAGGGAGTGCAGACGACGATCTCTTTGCATCCCGCCGCTTTCGCCAAAACGATGGTCATTAGCGCGGTGGAGGCAAGGGGCGCTTTGCCACCGGGAATATAAATTCCCACTCGACCAAAAGCGTCGAACTTTTCTCCGACCTTCGCGCCCTGGGCATTCCTGGAAGACCAATTTTTGCGTAACGATTTTTTGGCGAAGGTCGCAATGTTCTTTTCTGCCAGGTCCACTGCATCACGCAAATCTTTATCTGCCTTCAATGAAGCTGACATGAATTCCGACTGCGTTACCCAGAGCTGTTCGAGGCGTAATTGTGCACCGTCAAATTTCTCAGTGAACTCCAGCAGGGCGGCATCCCCGCGCCGTTGCACGGCCTCTACGATAGCGCGCGTCCGATCCTCAATGGTCTTATCGAACAAACTCGAACTACCGGTGAGTTCCTTGACTTTAGCCGCGAAATTCTTGTCGCTATGGCGGATCACGTTCATGCGCGGAGAGTCTCCAATTCAGGAAATAAACTGCAAGGTCCAAAGTGATTGGAGAAAGCGCGGAGCAGAAAAAAAGAACAAGGCGGTCCCATCATAAAACCGCCTTGTTGCGTATTGAGGAACGGGCACCATCATACCTGTTCGTCACCTTTGGGACTAGCAAACATCGTGCCTGATCGGCTTTCGCATCAGGGCGTTGTTACGGTTCATCAGAGTGGGTAGTAGGCTGTCTAGGGGGCGTTCCATTTTCCTTCATTCATCTCAGGGCCCGTATGCAGCGGGTCGTAAAGAACACACACTCAGCGCCGATGAATGCAACAACCACTCGCGGTGCCGCAAGCACGCAAGATATATTGTCCGGATTCAAACGTGCTCCCCGAATCAATCCTGAATGGAAGGGCTACTACAATCGACTAATGACTCTTCGTGAACAAATGACATCACGCAAAGCTCATTCGGTCGCCGACGCCAAGGAGGAATCACCTGCTTTCAGCGAGCATATGGGTGATGCCGGCACGGATCAATACGATCACGATTTTGCCCTTTGCATGATTTCCGCCGATCAGGAATCAATTTATGAAATCGATCAGGCCCTCACTCGGATTCGCGACGGAACCTACGGTGTTTGCGAAATGACCGGCCAACCGATCGAACCCGAACGTCTCGAAGCTATTCCCTGGGCCCGCTTTCGTTTTGACGCACAAAAGGAATTGGAAAAGAACGGCAGCGTTCATTTCGCAAGATTTGGAAAGATTCAGACCTTCGCTCAAGGCGCTGAAGATGACGACGACGGCGACGATGCAGATTGAGAGCTCTCTCGAGGCTCCTTTTACCTAAATTACGGGCTTTTAACCGATAGATCGGAAAGCCCAGATCCTACGTCTTTTCCTACGGGGCGGACACGTCGGATCCAAATCCGGCACCTTTTTCCCAATGCCGTGTAGTTAAGGCGAAAAGGTTGGATTAGAGCTTACGTCAACCAAGAGCAAAACTCTTTCTTCTCGCTCAACGAGGAGAGCCCGCAAGGTACCCCTCGTTCTTTATGCCTTCGCCTCCGATAGGAAAACGGCCCTTCCTGTAGCAAAAATGTTATCGATAACGTAAATCGACCAATTTCGGCCGGAAACGATGGTGGGCTTTCCCTGGAAAATACAAAAACCCCTTATAAAGCAGTCATTTGCGCGGGGCGGAGTAGGCAAAACTAGTTTTGAGCACTCCGCCCCGTGGGAAAAGACGTCAAAACTAGTTTTGTCGTCTCCGCCCGCGGGGAAAAGAGGTCAAAACTAGTTTTGCCCACTCTTCCCACGGGGCGAACACGTCAAAAACGTTTTTGTCCACTCCACCCTCGGGGCGAAGACGTCAAAACTAGTTTTGACGTGTCTGCCCCGTGGGCGAAGACGATAAAACTAGTTTTAACATATTTTCCCCGCGGGAAAAGACGTCAAAAACGTTTTTGACGTCTCCGCCCCTGGGGAAATGAGCGCAAAACTAGTTTTGACGACTCCGCCCCGAGGTGGAAAAAAAGCCACGAAATGGGTGCCCCTCTCCCAGCCGAAACCGGCCCCCGGTCAAACCCATCCATTGAGGTGGCGGGCTGATTCCAAATAGCGCGTCAATGAGTCAGTCTGGAATGGCGCTTAGGTTCCTGGCTGTTAAACCGTCTGCTTCCATTGCTCGCGGACATCGCAAAGCTCTCGTGCATCTGGAAGCGGGCGACACCGGGAACGCGATGCGAGAATCAACCAAGGCAATTGGCTGGGTTCATCGCCGATTCCAAGGAGATGATCCGGAGCGGTTGGCTCAGTATCCCCACATCGCAAACGAAATACGTGCGGTTCGAGAGTTGGCGGAACGTAGTGCAACTCTGAAGGAGGCATTAGCAAACGGAAACGATCGTGATATACATGAAGTGTAAGCGGGAAAACTGATCAATTTATTTCTCGATAATCGCTTCATGCATCACGTTCACCCAACACACCCGACAGGAGAGGCTCACATTGTTTATGCCTGTTTTGGATATGCCTTGGCGGGAGTTTTCCTTCTTACATTACTGATTCCCTGTCTCAGAGGATCGATGGCGTGGGGAAACCGTGGTCGGGGAGCTCCTATGTCTCTGTTTGGGCAGTTTTGCTTGTTTCTCCTCTTTGCCTGCATGGGGACGGTTTCATTGGCTGCCCACCTTGATTGGGGTTGGTTCGCAGAGTACAAAACCTTCCTCTACGCTGTCGTAATTACGTTGTTGGTCATCAGCGCTTTGGTGGACAATCTGGTTCATTTCCTGTTTCGTTAACCGGATTTGTTCGATCGCCTGTTCCTTACAGGCCGTTGAGGCATTCAGCGGAAGTTCCATTTATTAACGCACACTAAGCCATGATATTCGTGACAATCTTCCCATGCACATCCGTCAGCCGGTAATCGCGGCCACTGTATTGGTAGGTTAATTTTTCGTGATCGATCCCAAGCAGGTGCAGAACAGTGGCATGGAGGTCATGCACGTGGACCTTGTTCTCGACAGCGTGCCAACCGAATTCATCGGTGGCACCGTGGACCATCCCACCTTTGATGCCGCCGCCGGCCATCCACATGGTAAAACCAAAGGGATGATGTTCGCGACCGTTGTTTCCTTCGGCAGTGGGGGTGCGACCGAACTCGCCACCCCAGATTACCAGCGTGTCTTCCAGCAGGCCGCGTGCTTTTAAATCTTTCAATAAACCGGCGATCGGTTTGTCCACGGCGGCACAATTGGCGGGAAGCTCCTTCTGTAGATCACTGTGTTGATCCCACAATTGGCAGCTGCTCCGTTTGGAAGTCTGGGTGTGATACACCTGCACGATTCGAACACCACGCTCTGCGAGGCGACGTGCCATCAGGCACTGTTTTCCAAAGATATCGGAGTTCTCCTCGCCTATTCCGTAAAGCTTTTTGGTCTCTACGCTTTCACCCTCGATTCCGAAGGCTTCCGGAGCTTCTGCCTGCATGCGAAAAGCGAGTTCAAACGATTCGATGCGTGCGCTCAGACGACTGTCTTCTTCACGTGATGATGCGTGCAACGCATTCAAATGTTTCAGGAGATCCAATTGCTGACGCTGTTGGGGGCGGGTAAAGCGGGCGTTGGCCAGGTTGGCAATCGGATTGTTCAAATCCGTAACGAGTGTGCCCTGGTAGGCAGCGGGAAGAAAACTGGAACTCCAGAGTGGCGCTCCCTGGGCGGGTTGAGCCGGACTGATGACAACAAAACCCGGGAGATTCTGATTCTCGCTCCCCAGTCCATAGAGTAGCCACGATCCCATGCTGGGACGGGAAAATGCCTGCTCGCCGGTATTCATCTGCAGGCAGGCTCCATTGTGGTTGATGTTGTCTGCGACCATTGAACGGATCACGCACATGTCATCCACGCAGGTGGAAAGGTGCGGGAGCAGTTCGCTCACTTCTATTCCGGAAGAGCCGTGTCGGGAAAACTTCCAGGGCGATCCCAGCAGGTTGCCCGTTTTGGTGCGTTCGAGTTTTGGTTTCTCAAAGGGAAGCGGCTGTCCGTTATCGCGAAGCAGGCGTGGCTTGGGATCAAAAAGATCCACGTGGGAAGGCCCACCGGACATAAAAAGAAAAATCACCCGTTTGGCGCGCGCGGGAAATTGTGGAGGCTTGATCGACAAGGGGCTGGCCGCAGCGCTGGCACTGGCAGCGAAAGCATTTCCTATAACGCTTTCGGTGAGCAGGCTGGCAAAGCCCATCATCCCAAATCCGCTGGCAAAGCGTTTAAGCATTTGACGCCGGCTATACGGTTGCTGAAAAAGGTTCATTAATTTTTCCTTTCTGCCTCCGCGCAGAGCTCCCCGGGAGATGCGGTGAAATGTTTGACGTGAGATTTCATCAATCTATATAGACGAACTCATTCGCGCAGAGGAGCACCTGGCAGTAATGCTCCCATGCTTGGAAATCGCGCTTCTCTGCCGTCGTTTCTTTTTGTTCTGAAACAGGATCCTGACGAAGCGCCCGGAGAGCAGCTAATCCAGTTTTCAATTCTTTGGAATCTGGCGCTCTCCCATACAGCCGTTCATAAAGCACCGCGATATTCTTTTGATCGGAACGGCTGGCGTCGCCAATCGATTTGGCCAGGGCAGTCGCTTGCTTCAGCACAAACGGGTGGTTCAACAGGAACAACGCCTGTGGAGCAACCGTAGAAACGACACGTTGCTCAGAAATGCTGACCGGATCCGCGGCATCGAACAGCATTCGATAACTGCTGCGGTCGGAGCGAATGGTCATCAGGTAAAGAGTGCGACGGGAATTCTCAAGCTCTCGCAGGGAGGGACCTCCCAAGGTGCGGTCGAGGTTTCCGGCGAGTTGGAGCAAGCTATCGCGAAAAGGTTCGGCTTCCAGGCGTCGGCGATTGGCTCGTCCAAAGAATTTGTTCTCCGGATCGCGCTTTGCCTCATGAGTTATTGAGGACTGCTGGTAGGTGGCGGAGAGCATCAGGGTGCGGTGCAATTGCTTGATGCTCCATCCACTCTCCATGAAGCGATGAGCGAGGAAGTCGAGCAGCTCCGGGTGTGTCGGCTCGGCTCCGAGCTTTCCGAAGTTGTTGGGTGTGCGAACGATTCCTTCGCCGAAGTGATTTTGCCAGATGCGATTCACCAGCACCCGGGCGGTGAGGGGATTGTTGGTGCTGGTCAGCCAGGCGGCGAGTTCGACCCTGCCGCTGCCGTTCGTAATGGCTGTCTGATTTTCTCCAGCAAGAAAGGTGGGGAAATGTCGCGGGACGGTATCGCCCAATCGATCGTAGCGTCCCCGGATATGAACCTTCACATCGTGAACACCAGCGTGCGGACTTTCGGGCACACCACCTTCCTGCAGGCCAAGGGCAAACTGGACCGGTGGAATCGGTTCAGTCCGTTTTTCTTTTAGTTCTGCTTTGAGCTGCGAGAGGTGATGGTTTGTGAGGGTGACCGAGCTTCGCAACGGAGCCCAGAATGGGCCGCGTGGGTTTGTCAGATCGGTGAACAGTTGTCGGTCGGCAGTGGGAGCGTTGGTATTGGTGGACGCTTCCGTTAGTTTTTGTTGAATGCTCAGGGCCACTGCCGGGAGGGCAGGGTTGCTTTCTTTGGGGGCATTCGTCCATTCGCTCAACAGAGATGTCGAGTTTGGCGTGTTAGCGGGTTGAGCGCCCAGGTCCATCAGATACCAGCTACTGTCGTTGCCGGATTGATCGGGTAGGGGATTGCTGGCGAGGAAATCTGTTGCGGCATCGCGGGACAGGTTCCATTTGAGTTCACCGGACGAAATCTCCAATTCGATCAAGGTGGTATCGCAGCTATGGCCGTTGTTGGGATAGACGGTTACTTGCAGCATGTCGCCGGTCATGCAATCGATATTGCTCAGACTTTTGGTGTAGGTATCGGCTGAAAGATCCTGCGAAGCGCCGTTGGCGATTGTCCCCTCCGCCAATGGTAATAATTTCGTGCCCACCCTTTTTTCAATGCTCCATTTAATGCCGTCGCCACAGGCGGCATCGACGTCTGTAAGTTTTCCGCGGATGGAAAACGAACCGCCTTTCGAAGCTTGCCATGCAACAGCGATTCCAGTTTGCGGGGCAGGGTGGATTGCCACGCCTCTGGGTGGGGTTTTGGCGAGTTCCTTATCCGACGAGTTGTAAATGGCTGCAGGGGTATCATCTGCCGCTCGATTGCGCCAGACGAGCAGGCCTGCTGTGGGGCCCGTGTTTCGAATCGGGTTGGGAAGCAATCCAAGGTCTCTGGTGTTCAGGAACTCACTCCAGCGTTTTAGAATTGTTCCGTTGAGAGCGCTGTTGCTTCGAGCGGTTGCCGTCGTGCCAAGAAGATACTTGTCGACCTGCGGAAGCATCTCACTCGCGAGCAGTTTGATTTCCTCGTTAGTGATCCGCTCCACCTCTGTTTCAAGTTCTACGATGCGCGTTTGGATTCCTTCCCGTCGTTTCATCTCATTGCTGGAAACAAGGGGGATGCGCAGGAGTGATTCACCCGCGCCTTTAGGGGAGAGCTTGGGAATCATGTGCGTGCTGAAAAAGATGCCGGCCATTCCGTAATAATCTTCAATCTTGATCGGATCGAATTTGTGATCGTGGCATCGTGCGCATGAGATGGTCAGGCCCAGCAGTGCGCGTCCGGTCACATCGACTGCGTCGTCAGCGATGTCAGTCAGCACCTTCTCTTTGTCAGCGTCGCCGTTACCCCAGTTGCCAATCGCATACATTCCGGTAGCGATAATGTTGTTGGTGTCGATACTGTCGGGTTTCGTAAGGGGAAGCAGATCTCCCGCGATTTGTTGGGTGAGGAATTGATCGTAGGGCAGGTCACGATTGAACGCGTTTACCACCCAATCGCGGTAACGCCATGCTTCCGCGATATCCTCCGGGCCACCTGTGACGCGGGCATCCGCGGAATCGGCGTAACGAACGACATCGAGCCAGTGTCTCCCCCAGCGCTCGCCGTAGTGGGGTGATGAAAGGAGTCTATCAACTACCCTGGCGAATGCCTGGGCTGAGTTGTCCTCGATAAAGGCCCTGATTTCGTCCGGGGTCGGCGGAAGTCCGATCAAATCATAGGTGGCGCGTCGAATGAGCGTTCGTTTGTCAGTTGCGGATGCCGGCTTGATCCCTTCCTTCTCGAGTTTCGCGAGAACGAAACGATCCCAGGGTTGTTTCGGCCAGCGGACATTTTTAATCGATGGTGGTTTGGGATCGAGTGGTGGAGAGAACGCCCATTTGCTCTTCGCCTCCAACCCGGTGTTAGAATTGGAAACGGCGTTGGTCGGTAATATGGCCCCGGTCGCAACCCATTCTGTCAGGTCCTCAATCTGCGCCAGGCTCAACGGCGCTCCTTTGGCAGGCATCTTTAAATCCGGATCCTCACCACGCACAGCTTTCAAAAGCAGGCTGTTGGCGGCATCGCCGGGAATGATCGCTTTGCCGGAAGTGCCACCGCGAAGTATGGATTCGGATGTATCGAGCCGCAGCCCGCCTTTCAGCTTCTCTGCTTTGGCGCTGTGACATTCATAGCAATGTTCAACAAAGATGGGACGAATCTTTTTCTCGAAGAGTGTGTCATCTGCTGCATGAATACCCGTGACAGAAATCCACGCACACCACCCCATGAGGAATGCGGTAAAGCTCAGGCTGCGTGGTGACACTCTGTAAGAGTGCCAGAACTACCGGTGGCTACGCCAGAGGGAGAATTCAAAATCTTAGAGTGTTGCGTCACATCCGATTACGAAGAAATCAGGTAGCGACGTCTGAAACCAAGGGGGCGTTCCTGCGAAGGACTTTCCTACAACAAATAAAAAAGCCGCCTCATCTCTGAGGCGGCTTTGTGTTTAGAATATCAGAAGATTACTTCTTCTTTGCAGGCTTTGCTCCAGCTTTGGCAGCAGCGCGCTTTTCTTCGATCGCGGCTTGTGCAGCAGCGAGGCGAGCGATCGGCACGCGGAACGGTGAGCAACTGACGTAGCTCAAACCAGCCTTGTGACAGAACTTCACAGACTCTGGATCGCCACCGTGTTCACCACAGATACCGAGCTTGATGTCAGGACGGGTCTTGCGACCTTTTTCAATCGCGATCTTGATCAATGAACCGACACCGGTTTGATCGATGGTGGCAAACGGATTCTTCTTCACGATTTCCGATTCCTGGTAAGCAGGGAGGAATGAGCCTGAGTCGTCACGGCTCATACCGAGCGTGGTCTGGGTCAAGTCGTTGGTGCCGAAGCTGAAGAACTCAGCCGTTTCAGCGATTTCATCAGCGGTCAAAGCACCACGAGGTACTTCGATCATTGTGCCAACGCTATAGGCAAGCTTCACCTTCTTCTCAGCCATGACAGCCTTCGCTGTTTCATGAACGATCGCGGCCTGAAGGTCGAATTCCTTCTTGAATCCAACGAGCGGAATCATCACTTCAGGTTTGCACTTCACCCCTTCTTTAGTTGCCTGGGCGGCAGCTTCGAAGACGGCGCGAGCCTGCATGCGGGTGATTTCCGGATAACGGATACCAAGACGGCAACCGCGGAATCCAAGCATCGGGTTGAACTCATGCAGTTCGTGCACGCGGTTCTTGATCTTGTCGACAGCGATACCGAGCTTCTTTGCGAGATCCTTCTGCTGGTCTTCGCTGTGCGGCAGGAATTCATGCAGCGGCGGATCGAGGAAACGGATCGTGGCCGGGAATCCTTTGAGTTCTTTGAAGATGCCGTAGAAATCTTCCCGTTGGTACGGAAGCAATTTCGCGAGGGCGGCTTCGCGGGCCTTGAGTGAATCAGCGAGAATCATTTCGCGCATCGCGTCAATACGGTCACCTTCGAAGAACATGTGTTCCGTGCGGGTGAGTCCGATGCCAGTGGCGCCGAAAGCAATCGCGTTCGCGGTCTGCTCAGGATTGTCAGCGTTGGTGCGAACAGCCATGCGGGTGTATAGCGAGCACCACTTCATGAGCTGAACGTAGCTCTTGAACTTTTCAGTGGCTTGAGCGGCTTTGTCGCCGTGGATCAAACCAGCAATGATTTCCGAAGGAGCCGTCTTGATCTGGCCTGCGAACACGGTGCCTGCGGTTCCATCGATCGAGAGGAAGTCACCTTCCTTATAGGTCTGACCGTCGACGCTGACCGTCTTCTTGTCATAGTCGATGTGCAACGCGCTCGCGCCGCAGATACAAACTTTACCCATTTGACGCGCCACGAGGGCCGCGTGGGAGGAGACACCACCGCGAGCGGTGAGAATGCCTTCTGCCGCGATCATACCGCGCAAATCTTCCGGGGAAGTCTCGACGCGGACGAGGAGAACTTTTTCACCCTTGTCAGCAGCGATCACGGCGCGATCTGCATTCAGGTAAATCTTACCGGAAGCAGCACCAGGACCGGCCGGGAGACCAGTGGCAATAACTTTCGCTTTCTTGACGTCAGCGAGGTCGAAAATAGGCGCGAGCAATTGGTCGAGCTGATCGGCTGGATTGCGGAGAACCGCGGTTTCAGCGTCGATGAGCTTTTCCTTCACCATGTCGATGGAGAACTTCAAAGCAGCAGCAGCTGTGCGCTTACCGTTACGGGTTTGCAGCATGAACAGCTTGCCTTCCTGGACGGTGAACTCGATGTCCTGCACATCCTTGAAATGTTTTTCCAGAGTTTTGCGAACGACGAGCAATTCCGCATAGGACTTCGGCATCTGGTCTTTCAACTTGATGACCGGTTCCGGAGTGCGAACGCCAGCGACGACGTCTTCGCCCTGGGCATTGATCAGGAATTCGCCGTAGAATTCATTCGCGCCATTGGCCGGGTTACGGGTGAAAGCAACGCCGGAACCAGAGGTTTCGCCGGTGTTACCGTAAACCATCGCCTGGACGTTAACGGCCGTACCCCATTCGGTTGGAATGTTGTATTTGCGACGATAAACGGTCGCGCGATCGTTCATCCAGGAGCCGAACACGGCACCAGCAGCGCCACGGAGTTGATCCCACGGATCGTTCGGGAAACCTTTATTGGTGCGTTCTTTCACCATCGCTTTGAAACGCTTCACCAATTCCTGGTTGTCTTCAGTGGTCATTTCGCTGTCGACGATATCTTTGTGATAGCGTTCATGCTTGAAGCAGTGGATCACGGTTTCGAACGGATCGTGATCTTCGCCTTCACGCTTTTGCACACCCATGACGACGTCTCCGTACATCTGGATGAAACGACGGTAGCAATCCCAGGCGAAACGTTCGTTCTTCGTCGCCTTGGCGAGAGAAACAACGGTTGTGTCGTTCAGACCGAGATTCAAAATGGTGTCCATCATGCCCGGCATCGAGTCACGAGCACCGGAACGGACGGCAACCAGCAATGGCATCCCATTCGGGTTACCGAACTTGCAACCCATGATTTTCTCCATGTTTACCACGCCGGCTTCCATCTGGCCCTGGAGTTCTTTTGGGTAAGTGCGTTTGTTTGCGTAGTAGTAGGTGCAAACGTCGGTAGTGATGGTAAAACCGGGAGGAACGGGAAGACCGATGCGGGTCATTTCGGCGAGATTCGCGCCTTTACCGCCGAGAAGAGCCTTCATTGAGCCATCACCATCGGCTTTTTTATTGCCCCATGTGTATACGTATTTGCTTGCTTTGGATGCCATAGATTAACTGATTTCGTGTGTTTCTTTGGGAATTTCCGCAGAAAATTGAGGCGGGAATCTATTCTCAGGTGCGGGGAGAGTCAACGGCTGATTATGTTTGAAGTGGGTCTCTTAGTGGGATTTGCCCGCAATGGGCTGAAAGCCCAACGAGAGGAAAGCCCGGGGTGGAGCCCCGGGTGCAAGTTCTGCAGGGATCTCCGCCCTGAAAGGGAGGAAGAGTTCGGTTCTTTAGTAACAATTCAGGCTGATGACCATCAACCAGCGAACAATGTCGACCGAGTGCCGTTCTCAGATGACCCGCCCGTGATATCCAAAGATCGACATGACCGCGTGGATTCCAATGAGGTTCGTGTGGTCGAGTTCGATAAGCAGCAGGATCAGGAGATTACTTTGAGATATCGCCCCCGCAACTCCGAGCAGCGCCCAGAGGGGTGATTACGTTTCCGCCAGGGTGCTTCTTTTGCTACATGTTTACAATAATCCCGGCCTTGCGCTTCAAAGCGATGATTCGCTGATAAGATTCGTCGATTCGCGTTTCAGACAATTTCCCGCTTTCCACCAGTCCAGTAATGACGCCATGCACCTTTTCCCCAATGTTCAGGTCGTAGCTCATGTTGTTACCGAAACAGAGCATATCGAGACCGGCCTCGATCCCGAACAGAATGGCGTCTTCCAGCCCGTAATGGGATGAAATCGCCTTCATTTCCATGTCGTCACTCGTGATGACCCCTTGATAGCCGAGTTTATCCCGGAGAATACCTTGCAGCACCCGTTTGGAAAGAGTCGCGGGACGGTCCGGATCCAGGTTCGCATTAAAAACGTGCGCCGTCATGATCACATCGCAGAGGCCGGCATCAATGAGACGCTTGAACGGGATCAGTTCACGTTCATTCCAGGTTTTCGTGACATTGACGTATCCCTGGTGAGTGTCGCCCATCGCGCTGCCGTGACCGGGAAAGTGTTTCGGGCATATCAGCACACCGTGTTTGTGATGGGCTTTTGCGTATTCGATCGCATGTTGCGCAACGACCTCCGGATCCGAATGGAAACTGCGCTTCTTTCCTTTGATAATCGGGTTATCAGGATTGGCATCGAGGTCGACCACGGGAGCGAGGTTCAGGTTGATGCCAGCTTTAACGAGCGTCCTGGCGATCTCTTCTGCATGGTCGAAAGTAAATTTGAGATCGTTCGTTCGGCCCAACTCTTCGTGCGACAGAGTTTCTGGGAATCCATAGGTCGACTTCAATCGATTCACGCGTCCACCTTCCTGGTCGGTGGAAACGAGCAGGGGAGTTTTGGCAAATCCCTTCAATGTCTGGCTTAGAGTCTGAACTTGCTCGGGTGATTTGATGTTCCGACCCTTCATCTCCGTGTCGGCCATCTCCTGATCGAAATAAATGGCGGATCCGAGATTCCGTTCTTTGGCATCGCGAGCGATGGGATCACTCTCTTTCACTTCATAGCCCCGGAAGCCGACCAGCAGCATCTGCCCGATTTTATCTGAAAGACTTGGATTCGAATTAGCCATGCGGGCTGGAGAATAAGTTCTCAACCGAAGAGCGCAAAGAGAAAGTGCGGTCTTAAGAGGCAAAGCTTGGTCTGACTTCGGAACGAAAAGAGAGTGCGCCTTGATCAGACGCACTCTCGAGAAGGAATAATTCCGTTACGGGTTCGGATCCAACAACACCGCGCCAGACTCATTTGTTCCGATAAACGTTCCGCGCCCGAGGTTTTGATCCTGCAGTACGGCGCCGGAGAATCGGGTTGTCCGATTTGTCCCGTTCACCAGGCTTACGAAGCTGCCACGCAGGCTTCCGGTCTTGGGGGTGACGATGAGGCTTATTTTGTCTGGATTATTCGTGGTGGCGAAAACCATCACGTTTCCGTCGCTGTACGGCGCCGAATTGATGATCGGAGTCGCAAGATTCCCGTCCTCCAGGAGCAGGGTGACAGCGGTCGCATTCAGAGCCCGCGTTGGCGGAAGCGACGGGGCAGGCACATACAGGGAACCTGATATTTCGAGAATGTTAGTGAATCCAGCGGGATACAACGCGTCATTGGTTCCAGCAACAACATTGGTTCCTTTCGTTTTGATCCAGGTTAAATCGCCTTCAGGATGCAAGGTTGTTTGTGTTGAATTGGTCACCAAACTCACCCAGCCTAGGAGAAAACCTTCATATTCCTTGTTCGTTCTTATTGTATTTGGAACGACCGACGAATTGGTGACGAACTGGTTCGGTTTCTGATAGAGAGGCACATACAACGGCCATTTCCCCTTTTTGGATATAACTGTTCGTTGCTTCGCCAACGCTCCGTCGCCAACTCCGCCCACCAATGAAATAAGCCCGTTCGTGGTGAGGGAAACAGTTCCCCAGCCATAGCCACCCGGAGCGGGGGTTGCGTTGGTATCGGGCGGCAAGATGAGCGTGTAGCTGTTGCTCCAGGCCGTTGCGGGATTTGTCGGCCCCCAGACCTGACGATCACCCAGGAGCGAGGCTGTCCAGTTGGTGCTTGCTCCAACCCCGAGGGTGGTGACTTCGCTCAAGGTGCCAATAACCTCTTCGTTTGTGCTGCCCAGCAGCAGGTCGAGCGATACGATAAGGGGGCTCTTATTCTGGCGTGTTCGAAGAACGGTAGCTGTGCTGGTGCCATCTATGGCAAACTTACCTTTTGTAGAGACCTTGTCTCCGTCCAGCAGCAGGTAACCGCTCCAGGTTAAATTTGTTGTCACTGTGACACGGAAGAATCCGGCGCTTTCATGAGTGATGCCATTGGTATCGAAGAATAGTCCATGATAAATACCTCTGACCGGGATGAATGGGTTCTCGATGAAGATTGCGTTCAATACTGTATTCGACTGCATGAGGAAGGTGAGGACGTTCGTAGAGGCGCTGACTGTTCCCGTCCAATTGCTAAAAGCATACTCAGGTCCCGCGACTGCAGTTACCTTGTAGGTTTTCCCAATCTCCAACAATTGAGCGTCCGCGACTCCAACAACACTGCCGTTACCAATAATGTTGATGTCGATCGGATCCATCACCACGAAAATAAAGCTTCTGGTCAGGGTTAATGATTCATTTCCGGAGAAATCCACAGCCTTTGCCTGAACGACATTGGTTCCTGCCGTCATAGGGAATGATCCAGACCAGGTGACAGATGTGGAAGAACCGCCAAGAGTCGCTTCGTTGGTCACGTCTCCGCCATTGAATCCATATAAAACTTTGCTCAACCTGGCATTGTCGCCGGCAGTTCCGCTCACCGTAATGGATGGACCAGCTAAAACACGGGCTGAGGGAGAAGGGGATAGGAGTTCAATCAGCGGATTGAAAATATCCGCATTTACGGTGAGTGAGGCAGTTGCAGCGATTGACCCTCCAGCATTAGTGATGGTGACGGAGTACCCACCCGATTCAGTTACTGTCGGGGAAATTACCGTCAAGGTGCTATTCGTCGCATCGGGAATAAGCGTCCCCTCAAAGTCCCATGCGTAATAGAACGGTCCAACGCCCCTCGCAGTCACTGAGAAGGTCGCGTTCTGACCTGCGGTAACCGTTTGGTTCACGGGGGCAGTATTCAGGATCGGTGGGAACACTGGCACCACCACTGAGAAAGTTTGTGTTGCTGAACCATTGGTTCCGCCATTGCCAGTGCCGGCATTGTCTCGAAGCTGCACTGTGATCACGTTGGTTCCAGCAACCGTTTCAGACGGGGTGAACGAAAGAACGCCGGTTGCGTTGATCGTCGGGAAGGTGGTAAAGAACGATGGACTGGTGGAGGTCAGAAAAAAAGTTAAAGCCTGCCCTGATTCGTTTGGTCCACAGGAAATGTTCTCCGCAAAGTTCAACTCCGTTTGAGCGCCTGGGGTCGTCACACTGAATTCATTGGTTGCCAATGTAAACGTGGGACCGTCGTTGATCGGCTTGACCGTGATCGTGGCCACCGCAACTTCGGACGTAGAAACGCCGTCCGTTACCTGGTAGGAGAATGTATCTGTGCCGAAGAAATTGCTGTTACCCGTATAGAACAGATTAGTGCCCGCAGAGATAATCTCATTTGTAGGTGACAAGGAACCGTTTGCGGGAGGCACTGTGATGAGGAAGCTCAGAGTGCGGCCTGCAAGCACCTCGCCCCGCAACGTGATCAATTTTGCAGTGTCTTCATCTGTCGTTGCCGTTACAACCCCAGCCAGTGGTCGATCATACAAAAGGATCGAAACCGTATCGTCGCCGGAGTTGGCGATTGCCAGATCAGTCAAACCATCATCATTAAAATTGCTGCCGGCCACCGCTGAAGGATTGAGGCCAACTGCCACAGTCCCTCCATCTTGAAAGGATCCATCCCCGAGGCTTAAAAAGATCTGAATTGTCCCGTCCCCGTGGTTTGCGACGACGATATCTTCCAGCCCATCCGAGTTTAGATCGCGCAGCAGCAGCTTGCGAGGATCTGAACCCACCGGGTAGTTGGTCGTGATCGGAAACGTTCCATCAATCGCCTGGATCAGAATGGAAATGGTGTTCGAGTTATTATTGACCGTTGCAATGTCGGCTCGGCCATCGTTGTTGAAGTCGAGAGACAATGCGTGGGTCGGCATTGGAGCGCCTCCGGGAAAGAGTGGAATTGTTTGAGCCGGACCGAAGCCGCCGCCAGTTGTGCCAATCAACAAACTCAACGTTCCGTCATCCTTGTTTGCGGTCAGCACATCGAGGTTTGCATCTCCGGCGATGTTGCGGACTTGAATTGAAGCCGGACCGGCTCCGACAGGGTAGTTAACAGCAGGATCAAACGACCCTGCCGCAGAAGTTAGGATGCTAACGGTGTCTTCAGCCGAGTTTGCCACCGCTATGTCACTCACACCATCCTGATCGATGTCACCCGTAGACAGCGCGATCGGACCGGGATTCAACGTCGTTCCCACGGTATAGTTAGTTGCGGCCCCGAGTAATCCGCTCGAAAGGTTGAAAAGAACCGAGACAGTGTTCGTACCGAAATTTGCGACCACAACGTCTTCCGCTCCGACGCCGTCCAAATTCGCGCTGCGCACCGCAATTGGATTCAAACCAACTAGATGATTGGTGAGGTCGCCAAAGGTGCCATTATCATTACAAAAGCGGATGCTGATGGTGTTATCGTCATAATCGGCGACGATCAAATCACGAAAAGTGTTTTGGCCACGCAGATTGCCCAGGTAAAGGTCCTTTGGGGAATTCCCGACGGTGTAATTGGTCGTGTAATAACTAACAGCAAAGCCGGGGACTAACTGAGCCTGAACACCGGAACCTTGTAACAGAAAAAGGGATACCAATGTAAGAAACAGAGGAGGCTTACGCATACTTTCACAATAGGTAAATGAGGTATTTACCGCAAGGGAATTCCCTACATCGATTACAAACAGGGGTATCAACTAGCCAAAGTCTACCCTCTTTGCTTTCCAGCCTGAGCCTTCTTCACGTAGCAGGCTGGACCCGCGCAGCAACTTACCGACGCTGTAATTGTTTTGGATCGATTGCTTTCATGACGATTTCTCCAAGATCGATGGTGCCGGTGGCGGGCTCGCTTGGAACAGTGGCCTGGGAATCGCCGATCCAGAAGGCGGTCGGAGGTACACCCTGTTTCGATTGGTTGTGGGCAACGACTCTTACGAAGTAATCGCCCGCAGGAACGTCTTCGGCAGCGAATGTTCCATCCGGCTGTTTAATGAGAGGGAAATCCCTCGCTTGTTTCATCTGCTCTTGCACATCCGGGCGACGCATCCATTCCTCCATCGCTTTTGGATCCGTCATAATCGAGGAAGGAGGACTTCCGCTTTTGGTGCGCACCATTCCGTTAATTTGGGTGCCATCAAATCCCTCGGGAAGTCTGAGCCTGGCACGAATGACGTAAGCATTTCCACCTGTTGCGACTCTGGTTGTCTTGCCGGATTGTATCTCCACTTCCTGCATCTTCTGTCGAGCAGTGGTTGTGCCCCCATCCTGTTGGTAAGGCGCTAACATCACAAGCTGATAGGTCCCCGGGAGGAGTTGGGAGAAAGTGAATTTTCCGGATGCGTCCGATTTTACACCCGGAGTGAACGAGACTGAAATGGCGTCCGGCTTTGCAAAACCCAGTTCCAACGTAAATTCCCGATCAGCCACCGGCTTGCTGCCACGGCGGTAAGTTCCCTCGAGTCGACCCCATGGTTGAAGATGCACTGTAGAATCAATTAACAGATCTTCCAGAGTGATCACGGCACAGCCTTGCTGATGTAACAGCACGATGTGTGAGACGCCTTGCTCCTGGGGCATTTGAAACTGTCCGCGACTGTCGGTCATGGAATACGCACTTTCCCTCGGCAGGTTATTTCGATTAAACCGGCCGGATTTAATCTGTAGCCTGGCGTCTGGGGAGACGAACCCGACTTCTGTCTGCGTGGCAGGTCGTCCGTCCGGCAGAAGCACGGTAATCAGCGACGTGGCTGGCGTCAGCAGCACGTCCAGTGTCACAGAGCCTTCATCGGGCTGAATGGTTCGCGAAGTAAACGGCGCATACCCTTCCGCTTCGAACTTAAGGATGTAGCCCGGATTTTTCATTCCCACGATCAATGCTTCATCAAAGGTGTGCCGGAATTTGCCTCCAGCAAAAGCGAGCCAGTTTCTTTCCAATGTGCTCCAGTGAGGCTCCCCCTGGGCGGGCCACCCACACATGATGCGAAACTTGGGAATATCTTTACTCGTGTGCGCGTCCCGGACGGTGCCGCTCACCACCAGGGCGGGATTTAAGGTGATCACATGCTCCGTTTCGGTTGGACGCACTTTGACCCGCTCTGGTTCCATATAGTTGGCTGCGGAGATGGTAAAGAAAAGTTCCTGATCGGGTGCCTCTTCCCAAACTATCCGCCCGGATTCATCGGTTTTCTGGTTGAACGCTGCCTGAACGAGTGGCGCAGCATCGTTCGACGTATACGCAGAGGTCTGGAGTATCACTTTCGCTCCCTGGACGGGAGCACCTTTCTGGTTAAGCACTCGAATGCGTAAGGTTTTTCCGCGATCGAGCTTCACCGTAAACGAAGATTTGTTTGTGGTCACCGTGATAGCAATGGTGGCAGCAGCAAAGCCTTTGGCTTCCGCACTGAGCATCGTCTTGCCGAGTTTCACTCCTTTGATCACGAACGTGCCGTCTTCGAGAGTTTTAGACGAACGGCTATCGCCCATTCCTCTTACCCCGCAAAGCACTTTTGCTTCAGGAACCGGATTTCCGTCCGGGTCCAGAACGAGGCCTGTGATGACTGCCGCCTGATTGAGTTTAAAAATGTGGGTGCCGGTTTGGAGTTGTGTCCCGGCCTCCGGGTCATTTTGAACCGAAAAGAGGCTTGCGTGCTCGTAATCAGGATGATCGGCCGAACCATAAAGATCCTGAATCATTTCCGGAGCAATCCGTTTCGACTGCCATCGGCCATCTGCATCGGTTCGGACTGCAATCCAGTTAAACGCGTGGCTTTCCACCTGGAAGTTCCGAATAGGATCCTGCTCATGATTCCAGGATACTTTTGCGCCGGCGATCGGGCTGCCTTGTGAATCCAACACACGTCCGCCGATGGCAACGGGTCGGATCAGTCGCAAGCTGTAGGCGGATGGAATTTTCTGTCCGCGTTCCACGTTCCAAAGCAAACGGGTATCGGCAAAGCCTTCGATGCGAGTGGTAACCTGCATTTGCGAAACGTTTTCTGCGAAAGGTATTTCGCAAATGCCCATACGATCTGATGCGGCTTTGGGTTCTGTCCATTTATCATCTGCCAGGAACCGAATCTCCACGGGAACATTTGGAACCGGCTTGCCGCTGTCAGCGGCGACGATCGTTAAACGCAGCACATTGGTGAGGGCAGGGGACAAGGGTGCTTTGGAGTCCTGTGCATTGGTTGTCTCGATTCCGGATGTTGGGACCGGAGCATCCCCCGCTTCTTTGGCGAGCGATTCTGCCTTTGGCGCTCGCGCAGTAGCACTCCCTTCGGGTTTCTGATGCGGACCAAACCAGGATCGGAATTTTCCTAAAGCATCGGGATTCAGCGCGCAAATCAGCAAAACTGCAACCACGGCTGACATTGCCGCGAGCTTTCGGAAGGGGCTGCTTTTGCTGGCGATCGATTTTGAATGAGAGAGGGAATTCGCGATCGTGTTACTGAGTTGCGCAGGAGCAGCTTCAATCGAGCGATTGGTTAACGCGACTCCCAGGGCGACGGCTCCCAAAGTGACTCCACGTTGCACCAGTAGTTCTCGCAACTTCTCCAAAGCACGACTAACGCGTTTTTGGGCGGTATCATCGCTCACACCGAGGGCAATTCCCACCGAGCGGAAATCCCGTTTCTCGAAAAAACGTAACACCACGGCATCGCGTTCGGAGGGGGCTAGTTCCTGAATGGCATCATCCAGAACTGGCGCGAGGTCTTTCCAATTTTGATCGTGATCCTCATGCAGCAGGTTCATTTCGATGGCTTGCTGTTCACGGGCGACACGACGTTTCTCGCTGCGCAGGACGTTGGAGGCCACGAAAGTGGTGTGCTGGTGAAGCCATCCCCCGAGCATGACGCCGGGAGGCAAGGTAGGAGCCTTTTTAGATAGATCGGTAAAAACCGTTTGCGCGATGTCTTCTGCGAATCGCGTGTCGTAGTCAGTGCGGCGAAGCGCCGTGGAATAAACGAGGTCAATGTAGCGGCCCACCAGTTCGCGAAAGGCAGTTTCGGAGTTACTTTCAATGTAGTCCCTCAGGAGTTGTTGTGAATCTGTCATGTGTTCTTCACTGGTATGAAGCCGCTGAACTACCGAATCCGACACGAAGTTTACACTTTTGTGTCAAAGTCTCCATAACTCCAGCAAGTCGCCCCCAACGCTCCCGCGGAAATTCCACCCATTGGCATCACATATTGAACGTGGACGGGTGTGATTTTTTCCGGGTGAGATATGAAGCATCGGAGCCCCGTTGGTGGGGTTGATACTCCCATGCTTTGGAAGAATCCAAACGTAAAGTCAGGTTTGGAACAAATCGACCGCAGCGTGCTCGGCACACCCGGAGACATCGCAGCGGTCATCGCTTTCCTTGCCGCTCCCGAATCTGACTTCGTGCGCGGCTCGTCATTGATTATCCATGGTGGACGCCTCGGGACCTCCGGTCTGAAAACTGAATACTGAACACTTCCCTTTACTGCTTCTTCTTCCCTGTGCCTTTCCCATTCTTTTTCGGTGCGTCCTCATCTTCGCCTCCAGAGGATTTTAGCACGAGATTCCGAAGTGCTTCCGGACGGGCATCCCGATATTGCTCCAGCACTTTCGCCAGCTTAACTTGCGCAGCTTTCGCTTCGTTCGATAGGGAATCGCCCGTCAGCGTTGATTGTTCATCTGGATCGAGGCGGGTATCAAAAAGTCTTCCGTCACTATAGAGTTTGAAATTCAGATCACGGACATACTCAAACTTAACCTTGTTGGTTTGAGGGGCATACCAGCAGTAGCTCCAATCCCGCGGTGAACCCGCTTTGCCCTTGAGTTGCGAGAGAAAACTTCTCCCGTCCAATGTCGTCTTTGCGGGCATCTTGATCCCGGCCGCTTCGCAGATCGTTGGAAGGAAATCAGTGCTGTCGACCAGGTTGGAATTCGCGACGCCGGCCGGGATCGTCTTCGGCCAATTGGCAACCATCGGCACATGCGAACCTGAATCCAGCGACTTTCCTTTGCCGCCCAAATAAGGTTTGCCGCGAAACTGCGATGTCACCGAAATATATGTTCCGTTATCCCCAAGGAAAATGACCAATGTGTTCTCGCGTATCTTCAGTTCATCCAACTTATCTGTGATTGTCCCCAGCAACTTGTCGGCATAGGTGACCATAGCACCGAAATATTTTGGATCGCGCCCCTTCAGGTTCACATCCTCATTATTGTAATCGGAACTGCCTGGCGTAGGAACAAACGGGTTGTGAGTCAGCATCATTGGATAATAAAGGAAGAACGGCTTCTCTTTATTGCGAGTTATGAAATCCAGGGCGTAGTCGTTGACGATATCGGGACCGTATTCCCCCTTGGTGTAATCCATATCCTTGCCATTAATCTCCAACCCCGGGTTCTTGTAGCGCTCGGGCCTGCGGGTGTGTTGCCAGAGGCAATGTTCATCAAACCCAAAACGTTTCGGAAGCTCTGGATCCTGCCCGAGCTGCCATTTGCCGGTGATAGCCGTCGCGTAACCCGCATCGTGGAAGAGGTTCCCAAAGGTCACCGCCTTGGGATCCATGTTCCCGAAATCAATATAGTTTCGGACATTGTACTTTCCGGTCATCAACTGAACTCGGGTCGGGGTGCAAAGCGGTTGAACATGGCAGTTCTCAAAGCGCATCCCGGTGGCGGAGAGTCGATCGAAGTTGGGTGTCTTGTAGGATTGTCCACCATTCGCAGCCATGCATTCGAACCCCAGATCATCGGCCATGATTAGAATGACATTGGGCCTGGGGGCGGCATCAGCCACCGACATATCTAAAAGCGATGCCGCGAGAGCGGCGAGGAGCAGCTTGAATCTCATTGTGGGATCAGAGCAAATTGGCGGGCTGCCGGTTACGAAAAAATTTCGGGCGGACCGCCGCGGAGCCCTATTAATGGCAGAACAACGTCAGTAATCGGCCCGTCGGCTTTCCCAGAACATTTTCCTGCGCGCTTTTCATCAGTATGAGAATAGGGAAATGAGGCTCCCTTTTTGGGCGTGGATGTTCACGGTCGCGCTGCGACGGAGACCTGCCGAACCGTGCACCTAAAGCCAAATTACTGTCCCAGGGGCTCTAAAAACCCAAGACTTTGCCGATCCTGTGCTGTTTGGATTGGGTCGAACTTAAGTTTCACAATGAAACTGTCGTATGTAACCGCTGTGCGGTTACGCAAAACCCCACCAGTGTTGGATGCAATGCCAGCACTACGCTCTTGGATTTAAAAGATTTCAGCAACCTTCGAGTCTCAACAAACGGCTATAATCTGGCGGGGCGGGGGTGGCATTGAAACATGCTATGTTTTGTTCCAAAACTACGGGGTGTCTCCATGGAATAGAATGTTTTAAGAAGAATCTCAGGTTTTTACCTCCAACATGCTGTGCGCAGTAATGCATTCTGTGGGGGTTAATACGAACAGGGGATGTTTCCAAATAAAACCTCGGTGTGTCCTTTTAACACAATATGTTTCTATGTCCGTTCTGGGGGTGGTCTACAAACATGCGGATTTTTAAAGTAAATCCCAGGATTGGGAAGCCGACACGTTGTGTAGCGGTATCCGTTTGCAAAAAGTTCTCTCGAACAGGGAGAAGGCCGGGATGAGGGAGTGCCAACCTTCTATTCGTTCCACTGAAAACAGCGAAGAACCGTCTTCAAAGGCTGCATGCCCGCCATGTGCGCCATCGCAGTGGCCTCGGTGATCATCGCAGGGGTCATAATTGGAATACTTGCGGGAGCACTTTCTGAAGTGATTAAGCGATACCGAAACCCATCCCGTAATTGTAGCAGCCCGACGTGAGGAGGCTCCATTCAATGTAGAGCCTCGTCACCTCGGCTGCTATGCTTTCTACGAGTTGTGCCTGCCAGGGTCTACTCCTGAACCAAATGATCCGTAAACCCAAGCGCCACTAACTTCTCATAAGCATCCCAGACATCATCCGGAATCTCCTGCGGGATCTGAAACCCTTTTGCCGGGTATAATTTGATCCGCTGCAAATCGCCGACAATGATGCTGATCAACTTCTTCTTCGGCATGTGGGGCAGGGGAAAGTCGGCATAATCTATTTGCGGCGACGTCACAACGAACTGCTTCTCCGGCCAGAATTGTTTGAAGGTGGCGTACGCACGCCGCTCCATGTAAGGCTTTTGAACCACGATGAACGATTTCGGATCGAAACGCATCTGTTGCAGAAGTTCTTTGGTGAACTTGATGTTTTCACCGGTGTTCGTCGAACGATTCTCGATCAGCACACATTCCGGTGGCACACCCATCTCGATTGCGATATTCGCAAAATGTTCGGCTTCCGTAGTGTCGTAAAGGCCTTCGGTCAGTGCCCCGACATTTCCACAGAAAATGACCAGAGGCGCCCAACCCTGCAGATACAGTTCAGCTCCGCGTTGTGCCACGCGAGGATCGTTGCTTCCCAACACCATGAGACAATCACTCTTCTGGAGTGGCTGATTCATGCAATGGTAATCGCACACCTTGCGCGCCAATTCATCAATCAATGCCTCATTGTCCATGCTAAAACCTTCTTTCATGTTGGAATAGATTATGTCGAAGGCGGCAACCGCAACGTTTGATCCAAGGGCGAAATATCAGCGAGATCCCTGGTGGCCGTGCCGCCGCTCAGTTTCACCAGCTTTTCACCGGCCGGTCGCACCATGCGTTCGTAACTCCCCACGGCGTCATTGTAAGCCTCATTGGCCTTGAGAAGATTGCTGCGAATCTTTTCGAAATGTTCAGTGAACTTCGCCACGCGACTGAACAACTCCTGGGCCGCCGCCGCAATTTCCTTCGCATTCTCAGTCTGCGCCTGTTGTTGCCAACTGATGCTCACCGAGCGGAGCAGGGCGATGAGCGAGGCTGGTGTTGCCAGCATGATCTGACGTTGCGCGGCCCAGACGATCAATTCACGGTCACCTTCCAGCGCAGCGCTGAAGAGCGATTCCGCGGGTAGAAACAAAACCACGTAGTCGAGAGCGTTGGAGAATTGCCGGGGATAATCTTTCTCCGCGAGAGCCTTGATGGTCGCTTTCAGCTTCTGAGCATGAGAAACCAGCGCGGCGGAGCGACTCGCGGGATCGGCGGCGTCGATTGCATTGAGAAAATCCAGGTCCGGAACCTTGGCATCGACAATGATCATCCGATTCCCCGGGAGATGCACCACCAGGTCTGGCTTCGAATCGCCGCTTTGGGCTTGCTCCGAGAAGTCACAGTGCAGACTCATCCCGGCCGCTTCCACCACCCGTTTCAATGTTTCTTCACCCCATCTGCCGCGCGCCTGATTCGAGCTCAGCACCCGGCGCAGTTGCAGCGTTTCGTTGGAAAGGAGTTGGCTATGCTGGGTGAGGCCCTCGAGTTGTTGTTTTACTTCCCCAAGGATTCCTGCCTGCGTCGTTTCATTTTGCTGCAATCGCTTCTGATAGGTTTCGAGCTGTTGCTTCAGCGGTTCGACGAGTCCCTTGATCGATTCCTGGCGCTTCTCAAGATCTCCCTTGGCCGTCTCCTGAAACTTGGCAAATGTTTCATTGGCCAGTTGCAGAAACTGCGGCTGGTTCTGTTTCAGCGCATCCGCACTCAACGCCTTGAAAGCGTCCCGAAGATCCGCGATCGCGCGATCTTGCGCCGTCTTTGCTTCGACGGACGCCTGCGCATGAATCTGTTTTTGTTCCGCCAACAGCTTTTCTGCCGCACAACGAAGCGCCTGAGCCGACGCGAGTTCGACGGAGCTTTGGGTCAATTGCGACCGGTTATCCGCCAAATCCCGTTCCCGTTGTTGCAGTTGGGTGCGGAGTTCGTTCTCCAGCCGTTGATCGCCCGGCGACGCCGCCCTGTTTCGAGTCCAATACCATCCAGCAATGAGGCCGAGGGGCCCCCCAATCAGAACACCAATCAAAATATAAACAACCGCAGGCATCGGCTCCAAGGTTACGAAGGCGAAAAGCGAAAGACACGAATTTTTCAAACCAACCGCCCGATGTAGTCCGGAGGTCCCGGAGGGACATTCGATAGTAGCCCAATGTTTCAACACTTGTCATTCCCCACAAGTCGAGTGGACGACTAAGCGTTCCCGAGCAAGCCAAAAGGCTGACGAGTGTTTCTCCTCCTCCTGGGGAGAAGGACACTGCCGTTTAGTTAAGGCACAAATCCTCGCAAAACGTCCGCATATTCGAGGACATTTTCTCTCCTCCATTGCCTGCAATGGAGGAGAGACCAAGAGAGGAGGCACCCCTTGATGGATCAATCACGGCTGGCTTTTCAAAAAGAACTCCTCCTCATCTCAATCTTCTCCTCCACTTCATGGAGGAGAAGAGGTTCATCGCTGGTTTTCGTAAGTTTCTGTTGGTCTTTTCTCCTTAACTAAATGGCAGTGGGGAGAAGGACCAAGGATGAGGGCGAGCTTCAATCCTAACTAGTCCAATTTGGAGTGATCTAAGCTCATCCTGACCTTCTCCCCAAGGAGAAGGAATAGTCAGCGAACGCAATAGGTTTGTGGCTGTTTCCGGCGCGATTACCGCTTCAAAGAGATGTGGGTAATGACAAGGCTTTCAATATTGGGTACGAGTCACAAAGGATCCGAGTTCCGAAGGAACGGATGAAAGTGATCTATTCAATCGCATTGTTTGCAGGAGTTCGGTCGTCCCTCTCGCAAAGGTCTGCTTTTGCATCAGAGCGTTTTCCGCCTCTCGAAGGCACCATAAACAGTGGCAAACCAGGGCAAAATACGTAAAAACCACCCATTTCCGCGACTTACAACGGCCCGAAACCCGTGCTGGACCCCGAAACGGAAACCGCGGCGGGGTTCGGCGCGCGCCGAGCGTCGTCGCGGGATCTGCGACGGGGTCCGGCACGTGCGCCAGGGGTCGCCGCAGACTCCGCGTCGGGGTCCAGCGCGCGCCGAGGGCCGCCGCGGTTCCGAAAATGAACCTCGGCGCGCGCCGAGGGTCGTCGCGGACTCTGCGACAAGGTCCGGCGCATGCGCCAGGGGTCGAAACGGAAACCGCGACGGGGTTCGGCGCGCGCCGGGCGACGTTTTGGTTTCCAAAACGACGTCCCGCATGCGCGAGGCGAGGCGGCAGGAGTTGCAATGACGTCTCCCGAAGGGAAATCCATCCCGCAAGAACCGACGCGAGCTCCCCCACGCGCGAGCCGACTCCGCCGAAACCGGAGTGACGAATCATCGAAGGAAGTTCCCAAGGGGAAAGGCGTTCCGACGGTAAGTTGTGTTTAGGGTGAGCTCAATTGCCGGGGGGAGTATAGAATTCCGTTTACAAGGTTTATCGAAGACATTCGCTTTGAAGTTTATACAAAGGTCACTTGCATGATGTTTTCCCCTATGTATTCTCGTGGACGTACACTTAGGTTTAAATCTTTGTAGCTGATGCTATCGGCTCAAACACGAATATCATGACGATTGCACCTCAGCACCGCCCAAAACATTGTAAAGGAACATCTCCATATGAAGATTAGCTTTGTCGAAATCCAAAACTTCAGGAAGCTAAAGTCAATTCATATTGATTTCGCGCCAGAGACAACGCTTTTCGTAGGAGCGAATAACAGTGGTAAGACATCTGCCATGGTGGCGATGCGATTGTTTCTAATTAATCAGGCGAATTTCGCAGTCACTGATATAACCTTATCAAACTGGAGAAAGATCAATACGATTGGAAAGAATTGGGAAAATTCCGAGAGCGTTCCCGACTTTGAAAGTTCAATAAAAGCTGAGTGGGAACCCCTGCTACCTGCTTTAGATATTTGGATACACGCGACTCCCAATGAGATTCACTATGTTAGCCATCTGCTGCCATCTCTAAAATGGAACGGAGAACCGATCGGGGTGAGGCTTCGCTTTGAACCTATAAAGCTGGAAGAGCTTTATAAAGATTATCTGGCAACTCGTCAGACCGCTCGCGCTACAATGGCCGCAGCAAATGCTGCCAAAACAAAAAACGGTGGGGAGCCATATAAGTTGCCTCTGTGGCCTTCAGACTTCCAAGATTTTCTCAGTCATCGTAATCGCCTTCATGCACACTTTGCGGTGAACGGATATATTCTGGATCACGCGAAGTTCGTGCAGCCGTCAAACGGGATCGCGGTCCCTCAGGTGTTATCGGCTGATGTTGAATCCATAGGCAAGAATCCACTCTCCGGACTCATCCAAATTGATGAAATTGATGCGCAAAGGGGTTTTTCAAACGCTGGGAGTTCCTCTAGTGGGAGCGCAAACAATGCTGAGGGTGCCGACGAAAGTATTGGAACACGCAGGCTGTCAGATCAGCTTCGGAAGTATTACATAAAACACATTGATCCTTCTGAGCTTCCCGATCCAAAGGACATTGAGGCGTTAGATGGAATTTTTAACGCTCAAGAGTCATTTAACAAGAAGCTGGAAGACGGGTTTTCGGCCGCGCTTAAAGAATTAGAGGGTATGGGATACCCTGGTCTAACTGATCCAAAGCTTACAATTTCTGCCAAAGTAGAGCCTCTTGAAGGGATTCGTCACGCGAGCGCGGTTCAATACGATGTGTTGGATTCCAATGAGGATGGGAGCATGCTTGCGGTTCGTCTTCCTGAGCAGTCCAGCGGGCTTGGATACCAGAACCTTATCTCGATCATTTTCCGGCTGATCAGCTTTCGTGATGGTTGGATGCAGGTCGGGACTGCCAGTAAGCGCTCAGAAAAAGTCCTGGGGGAAACGAAGCCGCGCCCTCCTCTGCATCTAGTTCTCGTGGAAGAACCTGAGGCTCATCTACATGCTCAAGTTCAACAGATTTTCATTCGAAAGGCCTATGAGGTGTTACGTCGCCACGCGAAGTTGGAAAAGAACACAACATTTGTTACACAAATGGTAGTATCGACTCATTCCAGTCACATAGTCCATGAATGTGATTTTGCTTCACTCAGGTATTTTCGCAGGTTGCCTGCTGTGGAAAAGAATAAGACTCCCATTTCTGTTGTTGTTAACTTGTCAGGAATCTTTGGTCCCGATGACGAAACTAAGAGGTTTGAGACTCGGTATATCCGGACTACTCATTGCGATCTTTTCTTTGCCGATGCTGTGATTTTAGTAGAGGGGACGGCTGAAAGGATGTTGTTGCCCCATTTCATTCGGGCGAACTTCAATAAGGCCAACTACAGTCTTTACCAACGCTATATCTCGATTCTTGAAATCGGGGGTAGCCACGCACATAGACTTAAACCGTTGGTTCAAGCGCTCGCGCTTCCAACCCTGATAGTTACAGACATCGATTCGGGTTTAAAAACCGACCCTAAAAAACCTGCAAGTGGCGGTCCCCCCGCCAGAAACAAATCGATGGTGACCATGAATGATACATTGTCACAATGGGTTCCAAAACAGACAGATCTTGATATTCTTCTGGATCTCAAGGAGCCGGATAAAATTTGGAAGATCGATCAATTCAGTGCCGTTCGAGTTGCTTATCAAACACCTATTATGGTGCAGTTGAAGCCGGCTACAGAAGGTGATACTGTCAGCGGGCACTCAAAACCAGCCAGGGATGGGCGGATGAAAACCAGCCACTTTGAGGGTGGGATTGCGCAAGAGGCGGCGATAGCCGCACTGATGCGCGATGAACCAACTCAT
>JBKJKE010000232.1:0-2599 GCA_046597605.1 Limisphaerales bacterium
CCCAGAGATGGTGTTTTCCGAAACATTGTTGGATGCGGAAACTCTCGCAGAAGCCAATAAAGACGGGATGAAATCGTAATTTGCAGCAACAGAAAACGATACGGTTTTGCGCGAAATCTGATGGTTCGTTCCAATCTTTTGAACAATTCCTGAAATTTCAGAAATATCTTCCCTTACTTCCATTTTGCCCAATGTTTCCAAGGTGTTTATAAGTTTCCGGGCAGGTTCGATCCAATAATTTTCCCGTGTCTTCTGAAGACGCCGCTTTTCCTGCTTTAGGCGGTTTTGTTCGAGCACAAGTTCCTCCTTGGAGTCTCTATACTCCTCCTCATTAAATGCTCCCGTGAGGGCCAAGCGCCGCAAATTGCGGTGCTGCTCTTCCAGCGGCTCAAGCTTTTCGTCGATCTCTTGAATACTCGTGACGAGGGTCTGAAGCTCTTTTTTACCTTCGCGCTCGACGGTATCGCGAAGATCTGCGGCTTCCTTTGGCGACAGCGCGAAGGGGCGAAGGGCTGCCTTGCATTGCGAAACAACATGCTCCTCGCGAATATATGGCTCGCTGCATGGCCGGTGTGCCCTTCGCGTGCAGCGATAATAACGGTAGAGGCCACCGTGGCCCTTTGCCCATTGCGCCGAAATCATCGCTCCGCAAGAGCAACGAAAAATGCCGCAGAACGGAAAATTGTGCGTTCGCTTGACCTTTCGCGGCCTGCTTCGCTTGGAAAGCATTTTCTGCGTTTTCTCGAAGAGTTCGGGGGATACAAGCGGAGTGTATTTGCCTTGGTAGACCTCTCCTTTCCAAGTGATGACTCCCATGTAAAGACGATTCGTAAGAAGCTTCTGAACATAGGACCGCGGAAAAGGCTTTCCCTTGCTAGTTAAGATTCCAAGCGATGCAAGCCGCTGTCCTCCGGCTTCAAATCCGAGTCGTCCTTCAGCGAATTCCTCAAAGAGCGTCCGGACGGCTTTTGCCTTCTCGGGATTTGGAACGAAATCTCTAACCTTTTCGTTCCAGTCATAGCCCAAAATTCGCGTTCCCGGAAATTTCCCGAGCCTGAGCTTTTCCTGATATGTTCGCTTCAGATTGACCGCCCATTTTAGAATGTGGTCGGTAGCGCGTCCGCCTTCGACCGCCATGAGCAATCCAGCATCTTGCGGAAGATAATTGCGACCTGGTGTGCGGATCGAGGCAATGATGCCGCGCTGCAAGAGCCACCGGGTCCGACCTTCATCCACTGGATTGCGATACAGGCGGTCAATGTCCCAGATCAGAATGCCATTGGCTTCTCCGGATTCGATTCGATCAAGCATCTTGTTGAAAAGCGGTCGCCCCGGCTCCTTCGCACTTTTGCTCTCCTCAATGATTTCAAAGATATCGAACCCGTCCCGCTTGGAAAGTTCGCTCCATTCACTCACCTGCGCGGGCAAGCTGAGAACTTGATGCTTCTTGTCGTCGGTGCTTTTGCGGACGTAGAGGAAATATTTAACGGAAGTAGATTTCATTGAGCAATTATAAATATTTTAGCTTGAGCGGTCAAGCTGTCTATCCTCAAAAAAGACTCGTAAAATTGGCCTTAACAATTAGGATCAGGTGTATGTCAAGACGACGAATCCCCAAATTAGAGAGCGGACTATATTACATCGTCCTCGTCGATCTCGTTGGCTCGACAAAGTCCGGGGTAACACGAGGGAACGCTGTATTGATGGCTCGCACGAAGCAATTCGTTGCGGCAGTCAATCTAGCATTAACGAATGCCAAGATGAGCCACAATACCGGACGGGTATTGAAGACCAGCGGAGATGGAGTGCTGATGATCTTCAGACATTTTCCGGATGTTATTCAATGGCGGGTGGAATTCGACGGAGCACTCTATTTGAACAGCGTCAAAAATGAAGAGTTGGGGTCGCGTCTGCGTGCATGTGGGAGAGGTCGAATTCGATGAAGGGGGGCGACCCATGCGCTGCGGCTGTCAATCAGACGTTCAAAATGGAGAAGGCAGTGAAGGGAGGCGATCTAGTGCTGACAGATATCGCTCACAAGCTAGCGTTCCCTAGCGTTTATGCGAAGCAGTGCGTTTTCGAAGATGCAGGCAGCGTCGAGATCGAAGGCTATGATGCTCCTGTTAAGCTGCACCGATTGGCGATGCCAGGCGAAATGGCATTTCTAATCGACAAATGCGACCGAGCTCGACGAAATGCATAAGAATTAGGATTAGGATTTGTTTTTCCACCTATTCTGCCCGCCAAGTCGCGCAATTGCGGAGCGCTGCTCTGGAGTCAACTTCGCAGCTCTGGCTTTGCCACCTTTTAAGCCTCCGAGCTTTCCGAGCGTCACGGCGGCTTCATTCTTCTTTTTAACCGGTTGTTTCTTCCCCGTGCTTTTTGCCATGTGATTTTTTGTAAACGCTCCATCCTGCGATGCGAGCGAAAATGTCTGTTCAGTGTAGCGAAGTTTCACGAAGCGTACAACTATAAGAATTCCATTTCGCGCAAAACCGTATCGTTTTCTGTTGCTGCAAATTACGATTTCATCCCGTCTTTATTGGCTTCTGCGAGAGTTTCCGCATCCAACAATGTTTCGGAAAACACCATCTCTGGG
>JBKJKE010000040.1:0-2506 GCA_046597605.1 Limisphaerales bacterium
TGGCCTCAAAGATGTGCACCCATTGCACCCTCGCTCCTTCCGTGGTGGGCTTGCGCGCCCTGCCCTTCACGAGCCGCACTACGCGGCTTATTAGTTCGTTGAGTAGGTGCCAGGCCATATCAGGCGGCCTTGGCGTCGCTGGCGGTTGCTCGGTCGTTCCTGCGTGTTGCGTTCTTTCTCAGCACGTCCCAAGACACATCAGGCCTCAAGCGTTCACAAAGAACAACCTTCCCCATTTCTCGGGTGGCCTGCTCAATGGTCGGACAGTGCCTTTCCGGGAGTTGGCGCGAGGTGGCGAACCACGCCGAAACGTTGCGCCGGTCGGTATATCCAAGCACTTTCGCTACCGCGGCTTGGCCGCCAAGCACCTGGGCAGCCTCGTGCAAGGCTTGCTTTTCTGGTGGCAGATGGTCCCATGTCATGGACGATAGTCTAATCTCATTAGACTATCGCGTCAAACCATATTCGACCCCGTATCAACCCGCCCTGTACCGTCGATGGATGGGGAAAACCACAACCGCGACAGCCAAGAAATCCACCAAGGTCACGGACCCGCTGCGGGCAGCGTTCGGCGCTCGCTTACAGCAGGCGAGAGAAGACGCTGGGTTTTCTCAAGCCGCGATTGCAGAGAAGTTTGGCGTGAACAAGGCGACAGTTTCAGCCTGGGAAACTGGCGGCGGTTCGCCTGACGCTATGCGCCTGCGTGCGCTGTGCAAGCTTTATGAGGCCGACCCCGCCTATCTTCTTTTCGGCAATGAGGAACACCCGCAGGCCACAAAGATCTCTGCGGCCGTTAGAGATTTGGGCCAGGTTATTGCTTCACTGAGCGGCGCCACTACTGGCGATGTAGGCGAACAACCACAAACCCAGGGTTTACCCCCAAATAAGGGTGTACAACCTACACATATCAGGCAAAACTTACCGCCCCATGCAGTTAAGGATTCAGGGTGGAAGTACAGAAAACAAAGCGGCTCGCCGCAAACGACGAAGAAGGCTGCGCCACGCAAGAAGGGGTAAGCGTCTTTCTGCTTGCATCTATAGAACACGTCTCACACGACACCATCGACTGCCTCAAATCTGGGCTGGAAGAGGCGGAAAACGGTCAATTGATAGGCGCCGTCCTGGTGTCAATGTACAAGCACCGAGAGTGGGGCTACCGGTCCTGCGGCGAGGCGCATTTAAACCCGATGTGGAGCGTTGGCATGCTTCAGGCTGTATCGGCAAAGCTCGCCAATGGAATCATCGAGGAATGAAGAGCCCCATGAAAAAAATCGCTTTCATCATTACGCTTGTGGTTGCTGGTTGCGCTACGGAGCGGGCGTTCGTTGACTCCATGAACGCCCATGTCGGATCGAGCGTTGAGAGCATCGTTTCCCAGCTTGGCCCACCGGACTCTGAATACAAGCTACCAGGCGGCGGGAAGGTTATGACCTACACCCACGCACGCAACATCCAGACCGGTGGCTACACGCAGTACGTACCTGATCAGACGACAACCACCGGGATGATCGGTAACACCCCCTACACGGCCCAATCCAACGGCCTGAGAGCGGTACAGACGCCCGTCTACAACATAGAACTTTCATGCACCGTCAACTTCACTATTGACAGTGAAGGAATCATGCGTCGATGGGCTTCCCGCGGCAACAACTGCGTGAACTGAAAAGCTGTCGGAATGTGAAGTATTGCCCACTCAAGTGGGGGTAATACCCCCCGTTTGGGCGTACGAAACGCAAAGCTAGCTAACGAAATCATTCAGGAATGAAGTACGCGAGCTTCGGCGCGACGACCGAGGCACAGCAAAGAAGGAAGATATGAAAAAAGCGGCGTTAGTCCTGGTGGCGGTGATTCTGACAGCGGTGGGCGGGTACGCCATCGGTCACGGCGGCGGCCTGGACAAATATGGTTGTCACACCGACCACAAAAACGGCGGCTATCACTGCCATTAATGCAGGCAACATGAGGCAACTTGTCAGGCTGACTTTATTGGTAAGCCTTGGCATAGTTGCCTCTCCCCTCGTTATAGCGCTGCCGCGCTCCGCCGTCGTTAAGGCTGAATTCCACCGCCTCAACCCCTGCCCTGCCGATCAATCGACGCGTGGCCCCTGCCCTGGCTACGTTATCGATCACATCATTCCGCTTTGCGCCGGCGGGCCGGACTCCCCGACAAACATTCAGTGGCAAACAGTGGACGACGGCAAGCTAAAGGACGCCGAAGAGCGGCGCTTGTGCTCAAAACTACACCCCAAGGACAATCATGCGCAACACGCTTGACAACCTCTACATCGACCGCAAAAAGGGCTTTGCCGAGGCGGTTGTTGCGCTGATGGGCCACCTTGTGGGCGCCGCCGTTATCTTTGTGACTTTTTTCGCGTTGGCTTGGATTGTTGGCGGCATGCTGCACTGGATGCACTCGATCCAGCCGTTCCCCGAAGACATCTACCGATTCATTACCAAGATCGAGGTCTGGTTAATCTACCTTGATGCCGCCGTGTGTGGCGTGGTA
>JBKJKE010000083.1:0-12747 GCA_046597605.1 Limisphaerales bacterium
AGTGATCGAGGCTGACTACCGATGCAACGTGCTGCGGCTGGATCCTTCGGACACAGCCGCGGTCCGTCCCGTCGGGGATTCTTTAGAATCTTGTTATTGTTGCTTGATTCGCGAACATAGTAGTACGGATTAGAGACATTTTTGAGGGGCATATCCACATGGCTCCCTTCTCCCGCCGGACCAACGTTCCGTCAAATTAATAATCCTGGTCGGATGCACCTTCCGAGAAGGGAAAAGTGGTCGGGCCACGTGACTTGGCTCCAAAACGGAACGGAAAAGTGGTGCAGCCGTGCGGCTCGGCTCCAAAACGGAACGGAAAAGTGGTGCAGCCGTACGGCTCGGCTCCAAAACAGAACGGAAAAGTGGTGCAGCCGTACGGCTCGGCTCTAAAACAGAACGGAAAAGTGCTTGGGCCACGGTGATTCCGTCCCGAAAAGACAAGTCAGGCGCTTCATCATGGCCCAACAGAAACCCACCTTGGGGCTTCACCCAACGCAACCTGTAGTAGTTTAGTATAAAAAAATTACAAATGCCAGTTGCAGCGCGCCCCACTTTCAGTAAAACATAACAAAATTTTTCGTCAGAAAACGATAAAAAGGTAAGTTTGACAGAACCGATGAGCGCAGAATCCGTCCAACAAAGTGGCCACCAACAGCCAGGCCTCCCTCCTAAGCAGGGCCTATATGATCCGCAGTTTGAGCATGATGCTTGCGGTGTCGGTTTTATTGCTCATTTGAAGGGCAAGAAGACACACCAGATCATCAAAGACGGCCTGCAGATTCTTCTGAACCTCGATCATCGTGGCGCCTGCGGTTGCGAAGCCAACACTGGCGACGGCGCAGGTATCCTGATTCAGATGCCGGACAAGTTTTTCCGCAAGGTTACCGCCAACACCGAAATCAAGCTTCCCGCTTTTGGTCATTACGGCACGGGCGTGATTTATCTGCCGCAAAAAGCAGACGAACGTGCTGCCGCAGAGAAGACTCTTGAGAAGATTGTTGGCGAAGAAGGGCAAACGCTCCTTGGATGGCGCACGGTCCCGACCGACAACTCCAGCCTGGGCGATGGAGCCAAAGCGAGCGAGCCGATCATGCGCCAGATTTTCATCGGGCGAAGCGCCTCGGTGAAAGACGATCTCGCTTTCGAACGAAAGCTTTATGTCATTCGGAAACGGGCAGAAAATGCCATTCGTTATTCGAAGTCCGCGGGCGGGAAGTTTTTCTACATCCCGAGTCTTTCCTACAAGACGATGATCTACAAAGGGCTGCTCATGCCCGTCCAGGTGGATCAATATTATCCTGACCTCCGCGATAGCGACATGGAAAGCGCGTTGGCGCTGGTTCATTCTCGTTTCAGCACCAATACTTTTCCGACATGGGATCGTTCCCATCCGTATCGCTACATCGCGCACAATGGCGAAATCAATACCCTGCGCGGTAACATCAACTGGATGCATGCGCGCCAGGCGATGTTTGAATCCGATTTGTTTGGTGATGACATCAAGAAGGTTCTTCCGAGCATCAACACGGATGGCAGTGACTCGGCGATGTTTGATAACTGCCTCGAATTGCTCGTTCTGTCCGGACGCTCGTTGCCTCACGCAATGATGATGATGATTCCGGAACCGTGGACCAACCACGAGACGATGAGCGACGAAAAGAAGGCGTTCTACGAATATCATTCCTGCCTGATGGAACCATGGGATGGACCTGCCTCGGTGGCGTTCACCGATGGATTCCAAATCGGAGCCTGTCTCGACCGCAACGGTTTGCGTCCCTCGCGTTACTATGTGACGAAGGATGATCTCGTGATCATGGCTTCGGAAGTTGGCGTGCTCGAAATCGAACCCGAACGGGTGGCTTTGAAAGGTCGTTTGCAGCCTGGTCGCATGTTCTTCATCAACACTGCGGAAGGCCGCATCGTTGCTGACACTGAGATCAAAGAGAAGATCGCGAAAGAACATCCCTACCGCGAATGGCTCAATAAGAACATGGTCGAACTGGCCCACGTGCCGGAGGCTCCTCATTTGCCGGAACCGGATCATGATACCGTGCTGCAACGTCAGCAGGCGTTTGGTTATACCTTTGAAGATCTGCGCATCCTGATGACGCCCATGGCGCGGGATGGTGTGGAAGCAATCGGATCGATGGGCACGGATACGCCGCTCGCTGTTCTGTCCGATAAGCCGCAATTACTTTACAGCTATTTTAAACAGCTGTTCGCACAGGTCACGAATCCTCCGATCGATTGTATCCGTGAAGAAATCGTTACTTCCGCCGAAACGACGATTGGTTCCGAGCACAACTTGCTCCAGCCAGTTCCTGAAAGCGCGCATTTGATTGAGCTCAAGTCGCCGATTCTGACGAACGAAGAATTCGCGAAGCTGAAGCACGTTGATCATCGTGGTTTCAAGTCGATCACTATCCCGACGCTCTTCAACCCCGGCGAAGGCGCTGCTGGTTTGGAGAAGGCACTCGAAGGAATCTTTACCACTGCGACGCAGGCGATCAAAGACGGCACGAACATCATCATCCTTTCAGACCGTGGGGTTGATAAGGCGAATGCTCCCATTCCTGCGTTGCTGGCTGTTGCCGGCCTGCACCATCATTTGATTCGCGAAGGCACCCGGACCCGTGTCGGATTGGTTCTGGAATCGGGTGAGCCACGCGAAGTGCATCATTTCTCGCTGTTGATTGGTTTTGGTTGCGGTGCGATCAACCCGTATCTCGCGTTCGAAACCTTGGATGACATGATCCGCCAGGGATTGCTCCGCGACATCAAGCACAAGGAAGCTTGCAAGAATTTCGCCAAAGCAGGTGTCAAAGGGGTTGTCAAAGTCATCTCGAAGATGGGTATCTCCACGATTCAAAGTTATCGTGGCGCTCAGATCTTTGAAGCGGTTGGCATCAAGCAGGAAGTCGTCGCAAAGTATTTCACCTGGACGTCGACTCGCATTGAAGGCATCGGCATGAAGGAAATTGCCGAGGAAGTATTGATTCGTCATCGCCACGCCTTCCCGGATCGCCAAGTGAACGGTCACACGCTTGAAGTCGGCGGCCAATATCAATGGCGTGCTGAGGGAGAAGTTCATTTGTTCAGCCCACAGACTGTCCACAAGTTGCAACAGGCCTGTCGCACGGCGAACTACAAGACGTTCAAAGAATATTCTGCATTGGTCAATGATCAGCTGAAGAAGCATTTCACCTTGCGCGGCTTGCTCGCGTTTAAAGCCGGGACACCAGTGCCGATCGAAGAAGTGGAATCTGTCGAAAGCATCCTGAAACGTTTCAAGACGGGCGCGATGTCGTACGGTTCGATCAGCAAAGAAGCTCACGAAGCCCTTGCGATCGCGATGAACCGGGTGGGTGGAAAATCGAACACCGGTGAAGGTGGTGAAGATCCCGAACGTTATGGTTGGACCAACGAGTTGGGAGATTCCAAGAATTCTGCGATCAAGCAGGTCGCTTCCGGTCGTTTCGGTGTGACGAGTCTCTATCTGACGAACGCTAAAGAGTTGCAGATCAAGATGGCCCAAGGTGCCAAGCCGGGTGAGGGCGGTCAGTTGCCCGGAACCAAGGTTTATCCATGGATCGCCAAGACGCGTCATTCCACTCCTGGTGTCGGTTTGATTTCGCCGCCACCGCATCATGACATCTATTCCATCGAAGATTTGGCGGAATTGATTCATGACCTGAAGAATTCCAATCGTCGCGCTCGTATCAGCGTGAAGCTGGTTTCTGAAGTCGGCGTTGGAACGGTGGCCGCTGGTGTCGCAAAGGCGCATGCGGACGTCGTTCTGATCTCTGGATATGACGGCGGAACAGGTGCTTCACCGCAGACCTCCATCAAGCACGCCGGTATCCCGTGGGAACTTGGTTTGGCGGAAACGCATCAGACGCTCGTTCTGAACAATTTGCGTAGCCGTATCGTGGTGGAAACGGACGGACAGCTGAAAACAGGCCGCGACGTTGTGGTTGCTGCGCTTCTGGGTGCTGAAGAGTTCGGTTTTGCCACGGCTCCGCTGGTGACGCTCGGTTGTATCATGATGCGCGTTTGCCATCTGAATACCTGCCCGGTCGGTGTCGCGACGCAGGATCCTGAACTTCGCAAGAATTTCACGGGCGATCCAGCGCATGCTGTTAATTTTGTGAAGTTTGTCGCCGAAGAAGTCCGCGAGATCATGGCGGAACTTGGTTTCCGGACATTGAACGAAATGGTTGGTCGTGTGGATCGTCTTGAACCGAAGAAGGCAATCGAGCATTGGAAGGCGAAGGGCCTCGATCTCAGCAACATCCTGTATGCGCCGAAGATGGGCCCGGAAGTTGGTCGCTACGCCCAGATGGAACAGGATCACGGTCTCGACAAGTCTCTCGACATTACCACGCTGCTCGGACTCGCTGAACCGGCAATCGAACGGAAAGAAAAAGTTCGTGCGGAACTTCCGATTAAGAACATCAACCGTGTGGTTGGTACGATAGTCGGAAACGAAGTGACTCGTAAACACGGGGTCGAAGGTCTTCCCGAAGATACGATTCAAATCAAGTTTAACGGTTCAGCCGGACAGAGCTTCGGTGCGTTCATGCCGAAAGGCATGACCTGGATCCTGGAAGGCGATACGAACGATTACATCGGCAAAGGTTTGTCCGGCGGCAAGATCATCGTGTTCCCGCCGAAAGGGTCGAGCTTCGTCCCGGAAGAAAACAGCATTGCTGGAAACGTTGGTCTCTATGGCGCAACCAGTGGCGAAGTCTACATCTGCGGCATGGCAGGGGAACGCTTCGGTGTTCGTAACTCCGGCGTGACTGCTGTTGTCGAAGCCATCGGCGACCATGGTTGTGAATACATGACCGGTGGACGCGTTGTTGTGCTGGGACCGACCGGACGCAATTTCGCAGCCGGTATGTCCGGGGGCATCGCCTACGTCATGGATGAGACTGGTTCCTTTGATAAGCAGTGCAATCAACAGATGGTGGCCCTTCAGAAGATTGAGGATCCTGAGGAGATCGCAGAGGTCCGCAAGATGATCGAGCGCCATGTTGAATTCACGAATAGCCAACGTGGGGCGAAGATCCTGGCAAACTGGAGTGAGTATTTACCTAAGTTTGTTCGGGTTATTCCAAAAGATTACCAACGAGTATTGGAATCCTTGAAGAAGGTTCAGTCACTCGGCTTGAGCGGTGAAGAAGCCATCATGGCTGCCTTCCTCGAGAACTCCAAAGACGCGTCGCGCGTCGGCGGCGGCTAGACCCGAGCGTTCCAAACCCAAACATTTCATTTAAAAGACACTAAGATGGGAAAACCCACAGGATTCATTGAGTATCTGCGCGAACTTCCGGTAGATCGCAAAGCAGCCGACCGCATCAAGGACTGGAACGAATTTCATCTCCACATGGATGAAAAGAAACTGCGCGACCAGGGGGCACGTTGCATGGATTGCGGGGTTCCATTCTGTCACACCGGAACACTCTTCGGCGGCATGGCCAGCGGATGTCCCATCAACAACCTCATTCCGGAATGGAATGATCTCGTTTATCGCGGGCTCTGGAAAGACGCTCTCGATCGTCTGCATAAGACAAATAACTTCCCGGAATTTACCGGACGCGTTTGTCCTGCTCCTTGCGAAGGCTCCTGCGTCCTGGGAATCAACAAGCCACCCGTCACGATCAAGAACATCGAATGCTCGATTGCAGATCATGGCTGGGAAGAAGGCTGGATCATTCCAGAACCTCCGAAGGTTCGTACCGGGAAGAAAGTCGCCGTCGTTGGGTCCGGTCCTGCCGGGCTTTCCGCCGCTGCACAATTAAACAAAGCCGGTCACCTCGTGACTGTCTTCGAACGCGCCGATCGTCCAGGCGGGTTGCTCATGTATGGCATTCCCAACATGAAGCTCGATAAGAAGGCGGTTGTGCAACGTCGTCTGGATCAGATGACGGCCGAAGGAATCAAGTTCGTCTGCAACACGGAAATTGGAAAAGACATTTCGTCACAGCAGTTGATGGATGATTTCGATGCGATCGTAATTTGCACGGGCGCGACGAAACCCCGCGATTTACCAATCGAAGGCCGCACATTGAAGGGCATTCATTTCGCGATGGAGTTCCTCACTGCGAACACCCGGTCCGTTCTCGATGGTCACACGAACGGTGGCTACATCTCAGCCGCTGGCAAAGACGTCATGGTGATTGGTGGTGGCGACACTGGAACGGATTGCGTGGGCACTTCGATGCGTCATGGTTGCAACAGCATTGTTCAAGTTGAAATATTGCCCCAGCCTCCGATGGAACGGCAGGCTGACAATCCATGGCCCGAATGGCCGAAGGTTTACAAGATGGATTACGGCCAGGAAGAAGCTGCGGCAGTGTTCGGCGCGGATCCTCGTGTTTATTTGACCACCGTGAAGAAATTCATCGGCGACGAATGCGGCAATGTGAAGGAAGCGCTCACCGTGCAGATCACGTGGGGTAAAAACGACAAGGGTCAGTTTGTTCCTACGGAAGTTCCTGGAACCGAAAAGATTCGTCCGGTGCAGGTCGTGCTGCTCGCGATGGGTTTCCTCGGGCCGGAACAGCCGTTGCTCGAATCACTCGGGCTCGAGCGCGATGCCCGTTCCAACGTGAAAGCGGAGCATGGCAAGTTCACGACATCCATTCCCAAGGTGTTTTCTGCAGGCGATTGTCGTCGTGGTCAGAGCCTCGTGGTTTGGGCCTTCAATGAAGGCCGGGGAGCGGCTCGCGAGTGCGATCGTTTTCTGATGGGTGCAACGGATCTCCCGTAATCCTGATCCAATCTTTCAAAACAGAGATGACTCTCGGGTCATCTCTGTTTTTTTGTCGGTCACTTTTTGCTCATTTTCTTGCGCGCAGCTTCCAGGATCTGGCGTTCCCGATCGGTCAGGCTATGGATGCCTTGCGATGAAATCTTATCCAAAATGGGATCTACTTCCTGGGTGATAAATTCTTCAGGCGGCAAATCTTTCGGGCCAGCTGGTTGAGGCTTTTTCCGGGCGACAGCTTTTGCCGGAGCGGTGCTGACGTATTGTTTGCGGGGTTGGCGGCGGAGCGACTTTAAGAAATCCAATGAGGGCATTTTGGAAAAGATGTTTGAACGCATGAAAGCGATAGCGAACAAGATGCCTCCCAAATGCGCGGCGTTGGCAATATTGCCGCCTTTGTCTGGCAGGATGGTATAAATAAGCGCTATCGCGATTTGAGCGTAAAGCAGGTGGATGGCTCGGATAGGAAATATCATCATCAACCGAATTTCCGCATAGGGTTCAAACAGGCAGAAAGCGGCGAAGAGACCGGCCGTCCCCGCAGAAGCGCCAACGGTTGCCCCTCCGAATTGGTTTGGAAAAATAAAGCCCAGCACCACCTGCAAGAGGCCACCAGCAAAACCAGAAAGTAAATAGAGCTTTAGAAACGCAGAACGGCCGAGGCGGTCTTCCACAGTTCGTCCAAACATCCAAATTCCAAAAAACATGTTTAGGATGAGATGCAAAGGGCTCCCGTGCAGAAACTGGAAAGTGAGAAGCTGCCAGATATAGCCTTTGCTGATCCCGGTTGGACTCAGGTAAGCATAATCTACCAGGAACTCCCCTTTGCCGTAATGGCCGATGACCATCTGCAGCAGAAACACCACTACATTAATGACGATCAGAATGGACCAAATGGGCTTGCCTGTGCGGAAATCCGGCTCCCGCATATAGTGGCGATCATGCAACATGATCAGCCACTCTAGCTTTTCCCTGTGTTCATTTCAATGAGGGGGACCTCTAGTGATGAGCACTACTGCACACGCCGAGGAGACCGGCGGAGACCGTTCTGAAACCAAAGCCGCCAGACCATGAAAAGGGCTTCGTAAACGATCTTCCGGGACATCTTTGAGCTCCCTTGGAAGCGGTCGGTAAAGACGATTGGCACTTCGATGACCTTCAATCCACTACCCCAGATCTTATGCGTCATCTCGATCTGAAAGCTGTAGCCATTCGAACGCACTTTATCCAAATCAATCGACTGCAACGCCCGTCTTCGAAAACATTTATATCCGCCAGTGGGATCCGAAATGGGCATGCCGGTAATGAGCTGAACGTAACGGGCGGCTCCCATGCTCAAGAGTAATCTTCCCAGGGGCCAGTTGATCACCCGGATACCGTTTGCATAGCGAGAACCCAAGGCGAGGTCAGCGTTGTCTTTTTCTACCGCTTCGAGAAACCGAGGGATGTCATCGGGATTGTGGGAGAAGTCACCATCCATTTCGAAGATGAATTCGTAGCCACGATCCAGAGCCCACTTGAAACCATCGCAATAAGCACGGCCTAGCCCGTTCTTAACGGCGCGATGCAGGACGTGAATGGAAGGGTGCTTTGCACAGAGCTCGTCTGCGATTTTTCCAGTGCCATCCGGTGAATTGTCATCAACTACCAGGAGATCTACGGCGACCGGCAATTTCAAAAGGCGCTCCGCCAATGGAGGGAGATTCTCCCGCTCATTGTAGGTCGGAACAATGATTAGCGTTTTATTCATTCTGCCCAATTACTGCGATTCGTAACCGAGCAGAACTAAGCCAACTCAGCGCAATTTCCGCAAGGGGCAACTTCGTATTAGGGAGACGGGGTCCCGCTCGTATTCGAGGGGCTCGAACCCAAATTCGAGTTAACCTGGATCTGATTATCAATGAAAGTGCCAGCGGCTATCCCACTAATGGCATCCTCGATATCTTGTTTCTGTTGTTGCGTTGTGACCGCTCCCTGCAGAACTAAACTCCCGTCCGTCGAAACTATTGTGACGACAGCATTCTGGTCCGGAAACGATAGCTGTGTAGCTCCATTTTGTCCGATGGATTGGCGGAATTGATTCCCGAAAGATCCCTCATCCGTCGTGAGGAGACGCCCACTCGCCTGGGTAACCGGAGAGCCTGTGGTCGGAGTGCCGGGGACACCTTGCACACCTTGAACAGCATTGGCGCCCGCAGGATCAACGACCTGGTCCTGCCTGATATTCTGAGGAAGTAAATTCGTGATTGTGCCTCCCGGGGTCGCTGAGATTGGGGGAACGATCGGGGCAGCCGGTTGCAAACCAGTCGTGCCGGTTACGGAGGACGGAGAGGTGACTCCAATAGAGGGTGCGCCCGATGCGGGGATTTCTCCAGAGACAGTGCCGCTCGGGGATTGTCCAGTTGCTGTTCCAGGAGTGATCGCCGTGCCGGTGGTATTGCCGCTAGAGGTCCCTTGTTGGAATCCAGCAGAGCGCTGGCTGCCCGAGGTATTTCCTCCAGCACTGGTGCTGCCAGTGGAACCAGGTGAACCAGTCTGACCAAACAGTGGAGCTGCGCTAAGAATGATAAGCAAACAAATGGGGATTTTCATAAAACACTCCTTTAGCAGGAAAAATATCCCGCTATAGCAATGTGCGCCCCCCATGCGCTTTAACAAACCCGTCTGAGCACCTGATTCGACCGTCGGGTCTGAACCTAGTGCGGGAAACGCACTATGGCGTGGGACCGCCAATCGTTGTTTCTGCGGTGAAATGCCCGGCCACCACTGTTTTTTCCGGATCAGGCAGTGCGACGTAGATTTTACCGGGCAATGAGCCGTTCGATACTTTGTCGAACTCCAGCTTCATTACATACCCTGCGGAGAAAGTTTTTTGTCCAAACAGGAGGGGACCGGTCTTCCACTTTTTAACAATCTGCGGGTTGCCCACTTTAAATTCTTTCGCCACCAGGAGCGTGTTTGTCTCGTAGCCTTTGCTCGTGTTTCGCAGGTAAATGAACAATTCGCGGTCGGGCACTCCATTGGTTCCCTGCCGAAGAGTGAGTACGTAGTTTTGGCCGACGCGATCAAATCGGACGAGATCCGGGATAAATTCATGCCCCGCCACGCTTCCGTTCAATTTGCTGCTGGGAATCTCCGTTTCATCCGCACTCAAAGTGTAGGTGGGAGGAATCGAAGGAAGATTGACCGACGGCTTTGGTTGCCCGGCGGATGCAACTTGTTGTGCCTGGCCTACTGCTGAACCGTAGGAGCCTGAAAGCGTTTCATGCTTACTCGGTTCGGTCGCATCCAAGGTTGCGTTCAGGTCAGCGAGGTGGCCCAATTCCCCGCCGCCTGAGCCTGCCCCCGCTTCATCCACCTTCGAGCTGAACTTTGCTTGCGCCTTTTTAATGTAAGGCCATCCAAAATATCCGCCTGCGCAAATAACCACGAGCGCTACGGCCACCTTGATGATAGGCCCTTTGTTGAACGGTTTCTTTGGCGGTGGAACATACACCTGGTGGCTCTGCGTTTGGGGCGCAGCCGCGTGTGCGGTATGAGCTGCGGAAGCGCTGACTGAGAGCCGGTTCTTCTTGGGGGCGGTTGCAGTAGAAACGGTGGGCGCTGCCACCGGCTCTGGTGCTGCTGGTGCCACAACGGCGGCCTGGCACATCGGACAGGTCAGTTCCAGACCGGCATACTGCTCCTCGCATTCGATCGTTTGGGTGCAGGAAGGGCAGGGGAATTGTAAGTTGGGCATAGTATAGGTCCTATTCTTTCACCGTCTTTTTTCCAAACTGCGGATCAACCTTGATCAGAAACGCCACCGCGAAGCTCGGAACGGTTGCGATCATAACCCATATGAAAAAGTTTTTGTATCCGATGATTTCCTGAAGCCAGCCACTCCACATCCCCGGCAACATCATTCCCAGCGCCATGAAACCAGTACAAATGGCATAATGCGCTGTCTTGTGCTGGCCGTCCGCAAAATAAAGCATGTAAAGCATGTAGGCGGTGAAGCCGAACCCGTATCCGAATTGCTCGATGGCGATACAACCACTGATGGCGGCAAGGCTCTCTGGTTGGAAATAAGCGAGATAAAGGAATGCAGCATTCGGCAAATGAATCGCGCAGACCATGATCGGCAGCATTGTTTTTAAACCGAGTTTTGCCGCGAGGAACCCACCGAAAAGCCCGCCGCAGGTTAAAGCGAGAATCCCGAACGTTCCATAAACCATGCCCAATTGACTGGTGGTCAAACCGAGACCTCCCGCTTCGCGTGCATCCAGCAGGAACGGAGCGATCATTTTGATGGCTTGAGCTTCCGGAAAGCGATAGAGCAAAATAAACAGGAGAGCCACACCAATGCCCGGCTTCTTGAAATAGGAACCAAGCGTTCCAAAGAATTCGGTCAGGAAACTGTTGCCCGAGGTGTTGGGAACATCGTTGGGCGGACGCGGCAGCGCAAAGGTGTGATAGATGCAGAAGCTGAGGAATAGACCGGCGAGGATCAATAGCGTGATCGTCCAGGCGAGCGGAATATTTCCGGCCCGTGTCCGAAAGGTGACCGCTGAATCCGTTTGCAGCTTGGGATCCAGTTGGATCACAGCGGCGAAAGGCTTGTTCCAGTTTTTCGTATTGAAAACGAATCGTTCCCCCTCCAACAGCTTGAAGCCTTTATCACCTGAGCCAAACCCAATGTATTCGATGCCGCGCGGCTTTTTAGAAAAATTGACGACGATATTCTTATCTGGCGGCGGTTCCTTGGAGAGAGTGAAATAGACCAATCCCACGTTACCTGCCGTGGGAGCGCGCTCCTTCAGGACTTTCGGAAAGTTTGTCTTAAGGAAGCTTTCGAGCGGTTTCGAAATCCCCGCACTCCATGCCGCGCCCAGTGGGCCGGATATATAGCGCGACCAAAAGGAATCACTTTTTTCCTTTGGCTTGGCGATCACCACTTCCTGGAAGAACCCGTGTTCCTTGTTCCACGCCTTCGCCTGGTCAATCACGGTCTTCGCATTCTCAGCTGAAACGTTCGTAATGGCGAGGTTGAGGGCGGTGGGTTGAGCGATCAGCCGCAGCTCTCCTTCTTGTGCGACCACTGGAATGGATGCCGGATCGAAGTTCTGGACCACTTCTGAACCTGGTTTCGCGCTAAACTCGATCTCCTGTGACGGCAGTCCATTCTTATTTTCCAGCACGCCCGCAAGGACTATGAGTAACCCGCTCCCAACAATCATGGCTACGCGGTAAAACGTGCTTCGAATACCTACCCACCAGGTTTGATCATGCTTACTCAAGCCCAGCATGTAGAATCCGTCCGCCGCGATATCGTGGGTTGCCGAACTGAACGCCATCGCCCAGAACACTGCCAATGAGATCATGAAGAACGACGTTGTTTGAATGGAAGCCCCCGCGCCAAATAACAATCCAGCGATCAGCAATTGCATCGCAACGATCCATGCCCGTTTTGTTTTAACGATGTCAACCAGTGGGCTCCAGAGCGGTTTTAAGACCCATGGCCAGTTCAGAAGACTGGTGTAAAGCGCGATATCCGTATTCGAAATGCCGAGTCGCTTGTACATTACGACCGACATCGTCATCACCACCACGTAAGGAATGCCTTGGGCGAAATAGAGACTGGGAATCCAGAACCACGGGCTGCGGTTGCTTTTTGCTGTCTTCGAATCAGCAGTGGAATTAGTCGAAGCGGTTTCCATGAGTTCCTTAGAATTAAAGGTCGAGCAATCCAATGTCACCACATTTTCAGGTAAGATGGGGATAGAGATGGGATAGAGTCACCATCTACGGCGCGGATCATGGAAAATCGAAGATCTCAAATCTTTTAATTTGGAATTTCAGATTTGAACTGATGGCAAAATGCCTCCCTTGTTAGGACGTTTTGCCAAAACGTCCCTGACTTCTGCCTTCACAGGTTGTGGTGAATGGGAACTGGCGCTGTGTATTTAACCACTGCGGCCACGCTTTCGCCCGTT
>JBKJKE010000139.1:0-3089 GCA_046597605.1 Limisphaerales bacterium
TGACGGGCGTTGCAGCGGCTTTGAAAATGTTGAAACAATTGGTGATGGTCCGGTTTGCTGCCAGTTGAACGAAGTCTTCGAATCGGTGCATATAGAGGTCTTTCTTTACCCCTATGCGACTCAAGGAGGACTTGCTTTTTGCGCGCAAGTGTCCTATAATGAGACACATGGAGGTAAGTATGGTTTATCTTTCTTTTACCTTCATTGCTCGTCGGGACGCCACATCCCGCCGAGCTTTTCGTATCCTAGCCGAAAAATTTTCCGTTGTCCAAATGTGATTGCCTCGATCGCAAAAGAAGGTCAGGGTATTTTGCGTGACGGAGCGTAATTTTACACGACTGGCCCATTTTGCAGGTGACTGCCTCACAGGCCTCATCTCAGTATTAATTTTAGGGAGCATAATCGCGGGCGTTGTTCATTTTACTTCTACGAAGCAGCGAGGTAATTCTTCAGGCGAACGGGAGTTAGTTAGATCCGAGCACGAATCATTTGATACAAGCAGTAGTGAGGAGAGTTCCTCAATATCTGAAAACATAGAGGCGAACGAAGAAGGCCAGATCGTCAATCCAGAAGCCCAAGTCAGCGAGAATCTTCCAATGATTAAGACCGTAAATGATTATCGCACTGAATTCCGCACTGTTGTTATTAGGAATGGTCAAATTGTTGTCGATAAAACTGCCTATGGACCAGGCACCGTTACGACTACCTACCAGCAAATGGGGAGGTGACAAAACAATAGATGATGCGAGGGGAGAATTGAATGCGAAGACCACCCGGAAACGACTTAGATTTTGGCCAAATCTCTGGTCGAGGAAAACCGCTTCTATCTCCACGAGAATTGCGAGACAAGCACCTCTATGTATGCGGGGGCGGGAGAGGCGCTGGCAGCCATCACGCGGGCGGATTGAATGTCGTGAGCTACCAGTTCGAGGCAAGTCTGACGACCGTAGAAAACCTGACATTCCGGAAACGGCAGAAGAATGACCGGAGGCGGATACAGTGTCCGCGCAAAACGCAATCGAACGGCGATCCGGGGCCAAACGTTCAATCTGGCGACCGATTTCGTTCCGCAGCAGCGCTATTGGTGGGAAGGCAAGGGCATGAAAGTTCCCGACGCAAAAATTTTCATGCAGCGGTTCGAACGAGGAGAATCGAGGGACAATTAGAATTGTAATACCGCTGCGGAAAATTAAAATCGGCGGATGCGAAGACCTCCTGGGAACGACCTGAATCTAGGCGACATTGCTGGCCGAGGAAAACCGCTCATTTTCCCACGCGAGCTGCGAGACAAGCATCTCTATGTTTGCGGCAGCACCGGCACCGGAAAGTCCAAGTTTCTGGAAAATTGCATCCGTCAGGACATCCTCAACTGGCGGACTAGCAAATGCGGCTTGATTCTCCTCGATTACCACGGAGAACTTTACAACAACTTGATGCAATGGATGGCGTGGCACAGGATTGATCGCCCCGTCATTCCCATTGATCTGCGCCAAGACGAGTGGGTGATTTCATACAATATGCTTCGGCAACGCAAGACGGCTGACCCCGCCGTTGTTGTAGACAATTTTGTCGAAGCAATGGCTTACGTGTGGGGCCAAGGCACTACCAATCAGACGCCATTGTTTGCGCGTTGGGCGGGAAATGTTATCGGCACGCTCTACGAAAAGGGATACACCCTGCTTGAAGCCGCATATCTGATTGACCGCCTTGCCAAACACCCCCGTCAGGCCATGACTGCCAACATGGAAGACAAGGCCGTTCAGGATGATTGGGACTTCGTGAATACTCTAACTCCGAAAGATTTTGAAGCCCAAATCGGAAGCACCGTGAACCGTCTGCAACGGTTCATAAAGAACCAAGCCATGCGCTCCATCTTCGGCCAGCCGGAAGTGTCGCTTGATCTTGGCAAAGCCCTTGAAGATGGGTCTATAATCCTAGTCTCTCTCGCGACAGAACAAGCCAAAGTTTCCAAAGAGAACGCGGAACTGTTCGCCACGATTCTTTTGAGCGATTTGTGGACGGCAGCGCAGGAGCGGGGTAAGCGGGAAAACATAAAGCCGTTCTATGTCTATCTCGATGAATTTCAACGCTTCGTCACACCGACTATTGCAGAAAATCTCGACGAGGCCCGAGGCTACGGATTGCACCTCACCATGGCTCATCAATTCCCGAACCAATTGCTCGACCGGGGCGATTCTGGCAAGCGGGTCTATAACTCGATTATGGAGAACGCCAGTTCCAAGGTTGTATTCCGGCTTTCGCATCGCGAAAATCTGGAACCGATGGCCGAATGGCTTTTTACCGGAGTCATGAATCCCGACGAAATCAAGCATGAGCTCTACAGCACCAAGGTTCTAGATTATCGGGAGGAATATCGAACGTCATATGGCCGGAGCGCAAGCAGAGGATCTGGACGGTCCGAGAATAGTGGCCGAGCCAGCGGCGAAGGCGAAGGGGGGACAGAATCCTATTCATACGAGGATTTCGAAAGCGGCGGCGATCCATCTTCCATTTCGCTATCACAGCACGCATTCCTGTCAGGCTCATCAAATTCGGGCGAATCATATTCTGAAAGCGAATCGGAAAGCGAGACCAGCAGTCCCATGCTCATTCCAGTCATCGGCAAAGAGCTGTCGCACGTGCAGTTTCGCTCGCTGGAAGAGCAGCTTTTTCGGGCCATGGCCGTTCTTTTTGACCAGCAGCAGCGGCAAGGCGTCGCTCGGCTTGTTGGAATGAGTGCTCCTGTTTCTCTGCACACGCCGACTATCAGTAAGAAGCCGACGAGCAAGGCCATGGTTGATGGATATATCGCCGCGCTCATGGAAAAGATTCCGTTTGCTCTGTCCGGCATCGAAGCGCAGAAGCGATTGAAGGATCGGAAAGCGAATTTTTCCGAAATGCTGTTGAAGCAAAGCGTGGCGACCGAACCCGCCACGGCGAAGCGGAAGCTAAAAGGCCCATGATATACTTTTCGCATGTCTTACCCAGGGATTGAGTTTCAACCCCGCGATTTTGAAATTTTGCGCGGACTGTTCGAATCTCGCGTGATGACGCTTTCTCACCTTTCGCGGCTATATTTCGAAGGACGG
>JBKJKE010000227.1:0-3002 GCA_046597605.1 Limisphaerales bacterium
CTTTCCCAATCCTACCCTTCTCCCACGATCGCCCACCCAAATCCTCGCTTAAACCCGACTCCAAATCGCCAAAATCATTATCTTCTTTCACAACAGAATCCCTGCCGAACACAACTGCATTTTTTTGCACTTTAAACCTTTGCCGGTGGTCCTGGCCATTACAGGAAACCCCGCCCGCCGCTTACGCCTGTCAGCCGATTGTTGCTGCTGGACGGGCGGCTAATCTTAGACCAGCAAATGAGCGTCAGGATAAAGAGGCAAAGTTTCGTGAGAAGGGTGGCTTGCTTAAGCCTTTTCCTCTGGCTGGCTGCCTTGGCCTGCTGTTCCGTCGTTTGTCTCAATTGCGCACCTGGAAATCAAAAGCCGTCGATGGAATACACGCACGAGGGCTGTGAAGGTCATCCCGCAGATTCCGATTCCGGTGGCTGCTCGGATACGTTCTGTGATTCTGCACAGACCGCTTATGTTTCGTTTCCCGAATTTAGATTTGCAACAATCACTGCCCCCGTAATCCCACAACATTTCGCGAGCCTCACAGATTTTTGCCAGGAGCAGGGCGCCGCACTTGTCTCCCGCCCCCGACCTCCCGATTCTCCGCCTCTTGCGCCAGCATTGTCTCTTGGCGTGGCAAATCAAAATCACGCTCCCCCTCCCGCCTTCCTGATCTGATCGATTTCTTCGATCGGAACTCACCTCGTCCTGCGTTGTGCAGGTTTGTCGGTCGTAAAACGTTTCCTAACAAAATAACCACGGGCTGGATGCGCCTGAACGCCGCATCTAAAGGAGAAATATTAGTATGAGTCGTCTATCTGCTTTGGAATTGTCCATTCGCCACCGCGCTTGTTCCAGGCCTGGTTGCGCAATTTGTTCCGATCTTCCCATGGGCAAGGTCGCCAGCTACCTGAATCAAATCGGTTTTCACGTCCGGGATTATGGTGAAGATCATAAAGAGGCCTTCGCCTTCGTGGACGTTATCGAAGATGATGAAACCTGTTCCCGGCTTCTGCACCCGCAATCTTTATCTAAGTCGTATGAAGAAAATCCTTATTCTTCCGTCTAGCACCGGGCAGGGTGATCTTGCTGTAGCAAGTGCTCTGGGGGTGGCGTTAAGCGGCGAGTTCAAGCTCGCCACTGCTTACTTCGAGCAAAACAAAAACTCCCCGCTCCTACAGGAGATTCCTGGAGAGCACGTCTTGTTTTCTCCCGGTTCTCATCCGGATCATTCGGCAGGCTATGAGGTCCAGATTCGCTGCCTGGCATCCGAAATTACCAGCCATGAGCCCGACGTGGTGGTTGCCTTGAACGAAGCCACCTTTGCATTAGCGGGGTTCCTTGCCTCCCGACCGGTGATTCAACTTACCCACTTGATCGACCGCGGCATTGTCACCAGTAGTTCATGGATGCTGCGCAAGGCTCTCAACTGCTCAGTCGCTTTACCCGGGAACCTGCGCGATTTGCCCCAGGCGCTACGCAAAGATCCTTCTGCACTGCGTGGTCTCCTGGCCAGGTTCTGTAAGCTGCAAAGCGCATCACCTTTGGTTCGTGCTGTTCGAAAACTGAGGAGAACCGTCTCTCCGATGCCCCGAACGCGGGTCCGGATGGAACTCGTACACCGCTACGGTAGCGCTGTTGCCACCACTTACTTGAGCCAGTTGCTCTGCGATGAACTGATTGTTCACTCGATCTTTCGCCCTCAAAGGGATGCGGTGGAGTTGCTGAATTCTCACCGTCGTTCGATGGGAAACCGACCCTTGCTGTTTGCGGATTCCATACCATCGCAAGAGCACGTTGCCGAGAGAAAGGGTCCAAAAGTGATTCTTTTAACTTTCGGAGGAATTGATCATGAGTTGAGTTCTGGAATGGAACGCCTTCTGCGGATTCTGAACAGTGCCACCGCGCAGATTTCGCCAGGAAAGCTGAAAATTCAGTTGGCAGGAAGAGTGACAGAAACAAAGAGGGCCTACTTTGAATCGCGGCTTTCCCCCAACCAACTATTTCAGGCGGGCGAAATTGAGATCCTCGGCTCTATAGACCACCAGCGTCACCTGCAGTTGTTGGAAAACGCGGACCTGGTCATCACCCAGCCGGGTTATTCAACTCTGTGTGAGATGACCTCTGCTAAAAAACCATTTCTATTGTTCTACGGACTCGCGCCCTACTACGAGCAGTACGTCAATTTCGTAAACGCACACAAGGAAGGTTTGTGCCTCAACTGCAACAGGGAGCCATGGCTCCAAATCGGCGAATTTGGCCAATTCGGCTCACGTCGCAATCCGAGGGAGCCAGAACTCATTGCCAATCTTACGCTCGTTCTGGATCAACTAAGCCAATCGACCGTTGCCCGCGCTGCACACCCACAATCCATTTCCGATCATTTTACCACCGCGGTGGCGGCAGGAGCACGCGCGTTGTCTTTTAATTCACCCGCTAATCTAAAGATCGCAGTCTGATGGACGATGAAGAGGCGATAATGACGAAGAGGAAGAAAAGGTTCCTTGCTGTATTCAATGGAATGGGAACCCTACTTGGGTCGAAATTAGATACTATGGATGATAAGCTCGCCCTCATCCTGCCTTCTCCCCACTGCCGTTTATTTAGTGTCTGGCCGGAAACTCGTGTTTTTCAGCGAATGCGCGAAAATTCTACATCAGGAACGCGAGATGACCTCCATTTTCATGGAGGAAGGGGTTCACTATCATGTTTATGGCGACTTTCATCCAAATGGTAGTGGGAGAAGGATCAGCCCCGCGACAAGCCAACGACCTCCCCACTATGCAACCATGCAACGATTCCACCATGTAACTAACCCAGACTGTTATCGTTAACGTAATCGAGCGTTCCCAGTGGCTCCGCTCGTTCACCGCCGCCCATTTTTCCCTCCAAAAATGCCAAAATCCTTCAAAAGCCACCATTCCGGGTTACTCAGATAATTATTTGTCGTGAAAAACGGATCGGCGGAGACGCCAAATAATTATTTGAGTACTTTTCCCATCGTGCGGAGA
>JBKJKE010000177.1:0-48490 GCA_046597605.1 Limisphaerales bacterium
TTTTTTCGGTCCTTGTTCCAGAACAGAGGCGGATTTAAGACTTTTTTCGGTCCCTGTTCCAGAACAGAGACGGATTTAAGACTTTTTTCGGTCTCTGTTCCAGAACAGGCCCCGTTTTAAGCCTAATATTCACCTCTGTTCTGGGGTTTCAGTCGTAGTAAATACCTCGATTTACAGGGGTTTTGGATAGATTCCGCGACGAACCGCTGGGCGGTTTCGCAAAACCCCACCGGCTTTACATCGCTTCGCCTTCCAGCACTCGCTCATCACATACTATGTCTGGATGCGCCCCCCGAATTCCGCTCTATGACGAATGGGCTCGACAGGCTTTCCTCCCACTTTTAACGTTTGCCCATCCCCCGAAACGGAATTTGAGTCCGTATCTGAACAACTGCCTTTATGAACAAATCTGCTGCTGTCGTCATTTTAGCTGTTGCCATCGTAGCGGGAGGAATGCTGTGGAAATCGCGTTCCGACGCGAACAAACAAGAAACCGAAGTCTCGGCAGAAGCGCAGGGGCGGAGACCCGAATTACCCCGTGATCGCCGGGTGATGGGAGAAGAGAAAACATTTTTACAGAGTGACCTGGTCGCCAACCTGCGCGCGGCCCTTGCTACCCAGGATCAGGCACTTATCGAGAAGGCTTTTGAAGAATTGGTCGCATTTATCCAGGCACATCCGGAGTTAGCCGAAGAGTACCTCGCCGCCCTGCGCACGGAACCTGAAGAGCAGCTGTTGCGCGGACTCGCCAAAGCCATGCAACGGAGCGAAGCGCTCATGGCGAGCGATGAGTTCATCAAAAGCATTGTGGAAATCGCCAAACAACAAGGGTTTGAGCAACGGCAACATATCATGTTGGACACGCTGGCCCAGGCTGCCTTGATCAAGCCCGAGCTCTTTGACGCGATGAAGCAAATGTCCGAAGCGGCAGACCAACCCTCCGAGGTGCGCGCGAGCGCCATTGCTGTTTACGCAGATTGGATGGCTAAATTTCCCGAGAAATCTAAAATGATTATCGATGAGTTGGGTCGTTCCCTGAAGGAAACAAACGATGACAGCGTGCGCGCCTTGAGTGTGCAATTGCTTGCCCTGCACAAAGAAAATCTGCCCCGCGACGTTCAAATTGCCCTGGCAGAACGCCTGAAAGTTGAGCCGTACCCGGCCGGGCAAAATCTTATTTGCAGCGCTCTTTCCGCCGCGGCTCCAGAAATACGGGATCCTGTGTTTCGCTATCTGGATAACTTGTTTACTGCCGAAACCGATGAGACAGAACGTCGCCTGCTCCTGGCGCGGTTGGTGATTTTGAATCCCGGCGTAATGCCTGCCCGGCTTGAGCAGATCGGGAAGGGTGATTCGGAGATTGCAAGGGATGCGCTCGATTACCTGCAGACCATGAACATGGGCAAGCTTCCGACCCTGGCAAACATTCCCGCGATCGTGGATCCCAATCACGTGCATGGCGAAGGTTGTAAACATTAGTTTCCGTTCGTGCTGAGAGATCACTCTACTGCCGTTTAGATATGGAAATCCTCGGATCGCCTGCGATGGCAGCAACATTCGCGCGGGCTGATTATCGGGAAGAGGTTCCGTTGGTTCCGCAAATTCATCTCTATAACCAGCGATCCGATGTGAGGGGAGAATCTCGCTCCGCTCGCACCGGCGAGCCGGTAAATGGAAGGAAATCAAAACGCTTTTACCCAGGGTAGCCTTCGGCAACCGCTGGGCTTTGTGACGGAATCCCTATTGGGATTCAGAAGCAGAAGCAGTGAGTCGTGGGCTTTTCTGGCTTCACAATATGGCAGTGCTGGTCTTCGCTCTCCCTTACTTCCCATCAGCAACTCCCGCATAAAGTGTCGCGGAAAATATTCGTTGAAGCGAACGCGGCAAAAATGATTTAATCCGTTCGTTCCCAACACTACCCAGCTCTCCAAACACGTGCTCGTCTGTCCACGTACAGACATAGAAACAAAAAACATGAACACACTAACACGCACCTCGTTGGCAGCCGCCCTCCTGTTGAGCGCCGCGGCCAGCACCACCTCTGTGCAGGCCCAGGCCGGCAGACAACAAACCGCCATCTATATCCGCGACGACACACGGATCACCCTCGGAACCTCGCACCCATCCGGTATCACCGATACCGCCTCGACCGCACGCCAGAACATTGTGGATGCTGCCGCCTGCCTAGCCTCCAAAACCAGCGCCTACTCGGATGTCGGCGTGACCAGCGTCTGGCTTCATACCGGTCTGCTCACCTGTATGCGCAATCTGGCCAACACCTATGGATACACCTATCGCGTCACCGAAATCGCGGGCGGTGACCACAGCTCCACTTCCTACCACTATCGAGGAACCGCTTTTGACGTGGGCACGATCAACGGATCTGGTGTCAGCTCGAGCAATCCTTACTGGAGTACATTCAATCAACGCTGCCGCAACGCAGGTGCAGTTGAAAGCCTCGGGCCTGGTGATACCGGTCACTCCACTCACGTTCATAATGCCTGGCCTTCAGGAACCTCAGCCAGTTCAGCTGGCGGTTGTATCACGACCGGTACCGTCATCGTTGATAACAGCAGCGGTGGTTTCAGTGTGGTTGGAACCTGGGCCTCGAGCACTGGTTCTACTGATAAGTACGGCGCTGATTACCGTTACAAGTCGACCTCACCAACGAGCGAACCGGCAACCTGGAGCGCAAGCCTCGGCTCCACCAAAGCCTACACGGTGTCTGCATGGTGGCCGCAAGGAGCGAATCGTTCCACGACGGCTCCTTACATCGTCTATCACACAGGCGGCACAACCACTGTGAACAAGAACCAGCAAACCGCCGGTGGGCAATGGAACTCGCTGGGATCATTCAATCTCGCTGCCGGAGCCAACCAGGTAAAACTCTCCTGCTGGACCTCCACCGGATTCGTCGTCGTCGCTGACGCTATCCAATGGCAGTAACTTTATCCTGACCGAAAACCCACTGCGGCTGAGGAGCAATCTTCAGCCGCTTTTTTGTACGGGGAAAGGGCGAGAGCCCGCAACTGATCACTTGAGATAAATTGGGTTCCGGCAATAATGCGCTTTAGCAAAACTCGACAAGAAACCTTCTCGGAACAGAATAGTAGCATGGGACTTAGGAAGATTATTGCACAAGGAGCTCTGAGGCTGCGGCGGGTGCCGCTAGTGCACCGGCTTTTCAAATGGTTTGGCACGACATTCCTGAGAGCGATCCATGAAGGAGTGCTGGAGTTCAGCCGCTGGATCTGGGGCGATTGCGAGACGTTCGGGCCTCCCCGGAAATACTTTTCCGCCTACCAGGCACTTCGAACCGGGGACCCAAAAACCAATGGGGAAATCCTAATGCATGATCAAGGCTGCCCGACCGTTAGACTCGACTCGATCATGGTCACCGGCGGATACTTCCAACACAAGGAACAGCCATGGCCAATTTTTTGGAGCGAACACCATGAAGTCAGGCTGCTGACGAAGAGCCTGGCGCTGGTGGCTGCGGGAAAAACGATCTGCGTGGAATCGGTTTACGGCCGACGGATGAGGGATGACCCTGCCTATTGTTTTTTTCGATTACCCGAACCGATCCTTCTTTCAGGAAATTGGACCAGCATCGTTTCACGTTGGGTGCCGACGGACAGCAAACATTGGCTGATGTCCATGCCCAATTACACCCATTGGTTGTTGGATGCGCTGCCGCGCCTCGCCTTGCTTGGACGATTGCCAGCTGACACGAAAATTATAATCCCGGCTGATCTGCATCCAAATCAAAAGGAAAGCCTCGCCATGCTGGGGTTGCTGGATCGCTGCCGTCCGACTCGGGAGCATCACCTAAAGATCGAACACTATTTCTTTAGCTCTCCCACGACAATGCTTCAGGGATATAATCCATACGGCATTGAGTTTTTACGCAATTCCTATTTGCCCAAAAGAGACCAGCAATTCACCGGTCCCAAGCGTTTTTTTATCAAACGGGTAGGCCTTTCTCGCGAACCCATGAACGCCGTTCAACTGGAAGAGTTTTTCGAGGCGAACGGCTGGACCCCGATCAACGTGGTTAAGCTCACTTTTGCGCAACAAGTTCAATTGTTCCACGAAGCCGACGCGATTGCGGGGATGTTCGGAAGTGGTTTCACCAATAGCATCTTTTGCAAATCCGGGTGCCAGGTGTATTCCATCATGCCGGATGCATGCGGACTGGATGGCTTCCTGGATTGGATTTCTGAGATGGTGGGTTTCAGCTGGCATCCCCTCGTGATTCCATGCCCCTATGATTATAAATTTTCAGTAGACCTCGATCAGGTTAAAAAATGGCTCAGTGCCGTGGACGAAAGCAGGTCGCGACACGTTACGGGTTTAGCGGCCGACTAGGCACTCACAGCTTCGGAGACATTGCTGGCGGCCGAAGGATGAGTTGGCTTCGAAGGCGCAGCAACTTTCCAGGGGACTTCGTAGACGTTCAGATTGCCGCGAATTCCTTTCACAGTGACGGCGGGTTGCAGAACACAGGTTGCAGCCAGTTGTGGATCATCCCTTTGAAGATCATGGAAGGTCGATTCTCCGATGATGATGCGCCCCCTCCCCGAAAGGGTTTCCAGTCGACTCGCTAAATTCACTTCCCGGCCGAATACCGTGTAATTCAACACGTGTGCATCGGATCCCATCAATCCCACGATCGCCGTTCCGGAATTGATCCCGGTTCCCAATGTTAACAACGGGAGCAGTTCGCGCGGTTCTTTGCCTGCAGCCAACAATGCTTCGTTTTCTTTTTTGCGAAGTTCATTCTGGGCAAACCGCTCCTGGTTCAGCCGGTATATGCCACGTTGTGCTTCGATCGCTGCCCGAACCCCGCAAAGGGCATGTTGCTTGTTGGCGGTGGGAGCACCCCAAAACGCCATGACACAATCGCCAATGTATTTATCCAGGGTACCGCTGTACTTCTTGATGACGTCGGCAATGGTTGCAAGATAGAGATTAACCGTCTCCAGGGTGTCACGGGCGACCTCGTTGTAATAAGCATCCGCATCGGTCGTCGAAAGCTGATTCTTCTTCACGAACTCTTCGGCCCTTGCCTGCACACTATCGGTCATCTCCGTAAAACCGCGAATATCGGCAAAGAAAATGGTAATCTCTCGGCGCGATCCGCCAAGCGCCAACTTTTCGGCACTGAGCAGTTCGTTCACAACATCCGGTGAAACAATTCGGGAAAAGACGGCGCGTACTCGACGCCGCTCTGTTTGTTCGAACACCAACCGATGGGTGACCAGGCAAACGTGTGAGGAAACTAAAGCTCCCATCGGCAGGATAATGGGCAACCAATAGCGGCAATCGACAAACAAATACCAGGCGGCCGTGATATACACGACGATGATTGCGAGCACCACGCCAGCCGAAGTCAGAACCCGTTCTTCTAAAGTCAAAACCGCGCCCAGTAATCCCAGAAGAATGATCAGAAGGAGGGTGGTTCCAACGGCGCTTCGCTCAATGAATGTCCCCATGATCACGGAGTTCGCGATGTTCCAATGTTTACTGACGAGGTAGGTCGTTTTGGACACGGGGGTGGGGCCAACGTCGCTGATGTTATTGCCGGCGCCAATGCTGCCGACCACCACCAGCTTATCCCGCCAATCCACATCACTACTCCCTTCGATTACCTGTTCGTAGCTTGCCTGCGCCATTTGCGTATCATTCCAGGCCAGAGACCAATCAATGAGAAATGTTCCGTCGGAGTTAAGGGGGATGATTCGTTCGGTTGCTCCATTTTTTCCATTCAGCAGGATGCGATTTGATTCCACCTTTGCCAGGCTCAGGTCCAGGTTCATGGCCCGGGCGGCGAGTAGGATTCCCATGTGCCAGATGCGTCCCAGCTCAGGATCATCCCGGTAGGGAATGGCACGGCGCAAGACCCCGTCCGAATCCGCCTCACTGGCAATGTGGCCGAGGAAGGGAGCGTTGGTGCGGAACAAATCCGCCGGAGGAATCGCTTTCCATTTACCATCGATGGTCTCGCCCGCGCAGGCCAGGATAGCTCCCGGAGATTCTTTTAACTGTGCCGCAAAAAACTCATCGGACGAATAAACTTTTCCACCTGCGATCCGAACATTGGTTTTCGGATCCTTGGGATGCCTCTCCGCAAAGAGGATATCGAATGCTACCGCCTTCGCCCCTGCCCGGTTTAATTCTTCCACCAGCCAACCATGCACCTGGCGCGGCCAAGGGAAGGAGTAGCCGTAGTTCTCATTGGTATTGAAGTAGCGGATGTTGTCGTCATCGATGAAAACGGCAGCGAGATTGGGCGCAGCAGGTTGCGTCTGGCGAGCCACCGCGCGCATTCTCCAGTCGTAAGACATCCACTCCAGTCGCTGGAAGAATTCGAAATTGGAGGAAACCTTTGGAAGAACCTCCAGTAGGGAAAACAGTGTGATGACGCCCAGCGCTATAAACAACGGGATCAGTTTTGTACCCTTGGGCTTCACAAGATGCATTGAAAAGAAAAACCCAAAGCAACTCAAGGTTGCTTTGGGTCAATCAAATCGAACCAGCTATTAATATTTGCGGGTCGGCAACGCTTCTTTGGCGTTGGCTTCGTCGAAGATCTGGTCCTTTACGGTGATCTTTTTCGGGATCTGCTGCCCACCGCGGATGGAATCGAGCACATCAAACACCATGGGCCCGAGGAGCGGATTGCATTCGACCGTGCAGTTTAAATTACCAGCGGCAATCGCTTCGAAAGCCGGCTTCACTCCATCAATCGAAACGATGATGATGTCCTTGCCCGGCTTCAAACCCGCTTCTTCGATCGCCTGGATTGCTCCAAGGGCCATGTCGTCGTTGTGAGCGTAAACCGCATTGATGTTCTTGACGCCGGATTTCAAGAAGGCTTCCATCACTTCCTTGCCTTTGGAACGGGTAAATTCACCCGTCTGCGATTTAACAATCTTCATCCCGGCATGTTTGGCGATGGCTTCTTCAAAACCTTTCTTGCGATCGATTGCGGGAGCTGCTCCCGGGCTGCCTTGCAGTTCAACGATGTTTGCTTTGCCGTCCATCTTCTTCGCGAGCCAATCTCCGGCCATGCGACCTTCTTCCACGAAATCGGAGGCGATCAACGTGGTGTAGAGGGATTCATCAGAAACTTTGATACCGCGATCCACCAGGATAACGGGGATCTTGGCCTGCTTCACTTCACGCAAAACGGGTTCCCAACCTGTTTCAACCACGGGTGCGAGGATGATTGCCTTTACCCCCTGGGCAGCGAAAGAACGAATGGCTTTGATCTGGTTTTCCTGTTTCTGCTGCGCATCAGAGAACTTCAAATTGATACTGCGAGCCGTCGCTTCGTCGCGGATGGATTGCGTCTCAGCACTGCGCCATCCGCTTTCGGCGCCGATCTGGGAGAAGCCGACGACGTAGGAACCCTTGGCAGCAGGAGCATCAGCAGTGGCCTCAGCGTTCGTTCCGCCAGCGGGTGCATTGGGGTTTTCGGCAGGTTTGCTCCCGTTATTACAGGCGCAAAACGCTAACGCTACAGAAGCTAACAGTAGGTGTAGTGATTTCATGGGCGCATTCTGTTGAAAAGAGGCCGCTAGTCAAACGGGTTTTGCTCCGCAAATGCGGGTATTGCAAAACCAGAGGTTTACTCTCCTGCCTTCTTCAGGCTGGAAAGGTACTCCACCAGATCGACCAACTGCTGTGCAGTTAAGCCTTCGACCAATCCCGCAGGCATGATGGAAGTAGTGAGTTGCTTGCGCTTTGCGATGTCCGCTTTCTTGAGCTTCGTCACAATGCCTTTCAAATCTTTAATCGAAATCTCATCCTCAGTCTCGCTGGCAAGTAAGCCGTAAGCTTCATCGCCCGACTTCAATTCGACCTGATGCGCTTCGAAGCCAAAGGAAATCCCAGCACTCGGATCGAGAATCGCTTCAAATAGAGCTTCCCGCGCGAGCTTGGTTCCGATCTCCGACAGATTCGGTCCGATCTCGATGCCTTGTTTCCGCACTTGATGACAACCGGAGCATGCTACTGCTTCAGTGAAGAATATTTTTTCACCTTCCGTTGCGTTTCCTTTCAGCTTCAACAACTCCGCAATCGGAGGTAGTGACCCGGCATTGTTTGATCTCGGCAATGGTAGAATTTTTTCTGCCTCCGCTTTGATTTTGGGCCATCTCACGGCATTCAACTGTTCCGTTGCAGCGAGACGCAGATCAGCTGGCAATTTTTCCTCCCTGGCCAACTTTATCAGTTCTGTCGCTCCTTCCTGAGTTTGCACCAGTGAGCGAACCGTCATCTTGCGTGTGAGAAACCCGTGCTTCAAATCGGTGATCACCGGCAACAGAACTGCCACTGCTTTCTTATCCTTTGCGTTTCCAAGAGCCTCGATCACCTTCGCGTTCCCACCAGAATCTCCCGTTTGGATTGCAGTTTCCAACATCTTAAAATCGTCCGCTGCGAGAATCATTCGAATGGCTTCGACCCCAGGTTCACTGGCGGGATTCGCCTGGGCGAACGCAAGCAAGCCAGCGTTTTGATCAGTGATCTTGAATTTCTTCACAATCTCGACGAACTCAGGCTTGTTTCTGACCTGTTCGAGCACACCGTAAATAGCACCCTTCAATGCCGCATTAGTCGAAGGATCGCCTTCGACACGACTCAGCGCTTCGAGGGCAATGGACAATCGATCGGGCCCCGAAAGACCCTGCGCGACAGAGAGATGGCTTAGGGACAGCCCGGCAAAGAGTGCGAGAGCAATAGTGGTGCGCGGGAATGTCATTTCGTCTTATTGGAGGAACGTTGTTGTCCAAACAAGCTCATTTCTGCGGTGAGAGCTGCAAAATCGGTATGCCCTTCCAAAGTAAGCAGGAGCTCTTTCCACTTCAATCCTCCCGAGAAACCACCCAACTTACGGTTGGCGGCGAGAATACGATGACATGGAATAAGCACCGGGATGGGATTGGCACCGCAAGCGCGGCCCACTGCTCGCATTGCCTTCGGCTGATAGATGGCAGCAGCTAATTCACCGTAAGTAAGTGTCTGTCCGGGGGCGATGGCCTGAAGTGCCTCCCAAACCCTTTTTTGAAAATTACTTCCCTTTCTTAAATCCAGGGGAGGGAGCGGTCCGATTCGCCCATCTTCCATTGCACGCTGGAGCGCTTCTTCTGTTTGTTTACGCCAGACTTCAAGCTCTGGCGACGGGTTCTCTGGAATGGTGGTTTTCGATGATTTGTTGGGAAAATCTAATCCAGCCAGGCCAACATCCGAGAAGTGAGCAGTGAAAATCCCATACCGCGTCTCGATACTGAGGGCGATCAGGTTTTGCTCTGGATGATCCATCTTAACGCCGTAATACTATGGCCAGAATTCCCCAAATGAAGAACAGCAAAACAATACAGAGCAGAAGCAGACGATTCCGCGCGATACGCTTTTCGTAACGCAAGGGACGTAATCCCTGAATACTGCCAGCCGCAAGGAATGTGACGAGCTTCGGATTGCTGGTCGGTTTACCGCGCAATTCATCCACCAACCGACTGAGAAAACCCGGGCGCGTCCCGGCCGTCCCTTCCAGCCCGGGTCCAATTACTGGGTCTGCCTCCAGTTTAAAGTCGGCGGGGGAAAGTTGTTTCAACACCCGACCCGGTTTTGGCTGCGCAGGTCGGGTTTGTGTCGCGGTCGGACGATGACTGCTTCCACCCAAGGGCTCGGGGCTGCGGGAGATAGACTCGGGGACGACGCTCAATTGTCGGATCTGCGCCTCCAAGGCAGCAATCTCCTGCTTCAACGCCTGGGAGCGCTCGGAAATGGGATCTGCTTTTCTTTTGAACATTCCCATGCGACTACCTTATTTTTTCAGAATCAGGGCCAGGAAGATGGCAAAGCCAATTGCCAGAACCGGCCAGGTCAAGGCAAGTCCGAGCTTGCAGAGTTGCAGAAAATTGAGGGAAGCGAGATCAGCGATGTTGCTCTTTTCACTGGGGACGGCTTCGCTTGGACGTGTTCCAGAAAGCACCTGAAATTTCAGGCGGGCCGAATTCCATTCCATCCGGGCATTCTCGATGGTGGTTAACGCACGAGTCAGTTCCATGCCGTAATTGTCCCTGGTCCAGCCTTCCTGGCTGATCGCCTGCACTTTGAGCAACGCCTCTTTCATATCGCCGAGGGCTTTTGACATTTGCTCGGCATCGCGACGGCTCGCAAATTCTGCTTCTTCCAGTATTCCGAGGCCACGAGTAAGCGACTGAAGCATTTCCTCGCGGCCGGTTTGAAACTCGATCTGGCGACGCCGCATTTCCTCAAGAGCGGTGCGTTCGCGTTCCAACTCCTCCTGGGCGCGCTTCAACTCCGCCAATTTGACGTGTGCATCACTCATTTTGGAATCGATCTCCTCGCGGCTGGGCGGTCTGGTGGACTCAGCCATCCCAGCAGAAGAACTGCTGGCGTAGGGCGATCGGCGAGATGTCTCGAGATCGTTGTCTACAAAGTCCGATGAGTCGTATTGCGAAGGCATACGGGCGAAAGCTTAGTCGCTGAAAATAACCCTGTAAAGAATGGTCTGGATCAACTTCAACAAGACTGTTTTTCCCTATCAATAATGCGCCTCCCCGGCGTGGGGCCCACCCCCGTGCAGACTGCGCAGAGTGCCGCGCCCGAGGTCCCGGCCCCTTGCGGCCTGAGATCTGAGATCTGAGATCTGAAATTTCAAATTGCGACGCATTCCTAAACTCCGCACTTGTTTTCGCCCTACATGGAAACTAACTTCCACGCGTGCGGAAGAACATGGCTTTCACAGTCCCGGTGTTTCTCCTTCTCCCCTTCGTCTGGATCCCATTACCCGAAAATGATTGAATTGATTCAATTTCCCTGGAGCCCGTTTTGCATCGTGCAACGGCGCATTTTAGAGTTCTCCAAAGCCCCCTTCAAAATCATTAACGTTCCCAACGCGGACCGATCCCTCGTCTGGAAGCTGAGCAAGGAACGTTACTATGCCGTGCCCATCATCAAGGACGGCAAGCAGGTGATCTTCGAAATTAACGAAGACTCACAAGTCATCGCCAAGTATATCAACGAGAAGTATTCGCTCGGACTGTTCCCACAGGAATTGCGCGGCATCCAGGCTATTCTCTGGGGCTATATTGAAAACGAGATTGAAGGATTGACCTTCAAGTTGAACGATATCCATTGGAAAGAATTCGTTCCGAAACGCGATCAACTTACTTTTCTCCGCCACAAAGAACGCAAGTTTGGTCGCGGTTGCATCGAGAAGTGGGCTGAGCAAGAAGGCGCTATGTTAAAACAGCTGGAAGAAAAGCTGGTGCACTTCGAACAGATGCTGGTGACCCGCCCTTTCCTGCTCGATATGCGTCCGCGTTTTATCGATTTCGATCTCTATGGCATGTTGGGGAACTTGCTATACACCGGGCACTATAAACTTCCGCATGTTCATACCGGAATCGAACAATGGTATGAGCGCATGAACAAAATAAAACACACCCAAACCAGTGAAAAATTACGTTCTTGATACTAATGTCCTTCTTCACGACCCCAATTGCCTCCATAAATTCGACGACAATACTGTCCTGATTCCAATTGAGGTTCTCGAAGAGATCGACCGCTTCAAACGGGAGTCCAGCGAGCTCGGGCGAAACGCTCGAACAGTGTCGCGAACGCTGGATGCCTTGCGCGGACAGGGTTCGCTGAACAAGGGAGTCAAACTCGACAACGGCGGCAAACTCAAAATCCTGTTCCATCACAAAGACGAAACGAGCACGCTCGTCTTTGGGAATAATACAGTCGATAGCCGGATCGTCGCTCTCGCCCAAACCGTTCAAAAAGCGAATCCCCGGGTCAAAACAGTCCTCGTCTCAAAAGACATCAACCTCCGCATTAAAGCGAACGCGCTCGGGTTGGAAGCAGAAGATTACGAGAACGATCGCGTCCTCCTCAACGATCTTTACAGCGGGATGATGGAACTCTCCGTTCCGGCTGACAAAATGATTAAGTTCCGCAGCGAAGGGGAGCTGGAAATAAACGGTACTACGACCTACTTCCCGAACGAATTCTGCACTCTCACCGAAGAAGGCAACCCAAAGCGAACCGCTCTCGCCAAAGTGGACGCGAGTGGCAAAAGGCTGGTGCCGATCATAGACGTGCGCGAAGGGGTTTGGGGGATAAAACCGAAGAACAAGCAACAACACTTTGCCTTCGATGCCTTGCTCGATGAAAAGGTAAAGTTGGTCACCCTCATGGGCAAAGCAGGCACGGGAAAGACCTTGCTGGCCATGGCGGCCGGATTGAAACGAACGGTGTTGGATCGCGAGTATCGCCGTGTGATTGTGGCACGTCCTACGATCTCGATGGGCAAAGAACTCGGATTTCTCCCAGGATCTCTCGATGAGAAATTAGCGCCCTGGATGCAACCGATTCACGACGCGCTCGAACTTCTCAGCGACTTGAACATGGGCCAGGAACATCGACGCAGTAACGATCTCATGCGCAGCGGCAGTATCGTGGTGGAAGCGCTCAGCTACATCCGCGGACGCAGCATCGCCCATCAATTCATGGTGATCGACGAAGCACAGAATCTTACCCCCCTGGAAGCCAAGACAATCATTACACGCGTCGGCAACGGCACGAAGATCATCTTCACCGGCGATCCCTGGCAGATCGACAATCCTTATGTGGATTCATCCTCCAACGGATTCAACTATATCGTGAGCAAGTTCCGCGGGCATCCGATTGCGGCGCACATAGAACTGCAAAAGGGCGAGCGCTCGGAACTGGCGGAGTTGGCGGCCAATATTTTATAAGCCTCTGAAACGAAGAGAGCGCAGAGCCGATGCTTTGCGCTCTTTTTTAGAAATTCCACTTCAAAGCGTAGACGGTGGCGACTTCTTCCGGTCCGTGCCGCAGCAATCGTACGTGAAAACGGTCCAGGGTAGTATTGATCGGATCAACCGCCCAATCCCAATGCTCGCTGGCTCGTTGTTTGATTTTGTAGCGACCTTCGCCGATCACCCAACCGATGCCGGTGGTTAAAATCAAATCCTGTGCGCTGGGATGCTCGGCCCACGATTCCACCAGATATTCCCAGGTAACCGACATCCCCATGCTGAAACCGATGCTGCCTGCAATGCCCCAGTTTCCTTCGCGCGCGCGCAGGTAGGTTTCAGAACCCCACAATGGATGAAGGACAAGGTTGTAGATGGCCGGATCGTTGTCCCAGACCGGGCTGGATTTAAATGCCTCACTGAAGGTGTCGAAGCTGGGGTCTTCCGGAAAGGCCCCAATTCCAAGCAATGCCGGAAAACCAACCGCCATCAGGCTCAGGCTATAGGCAAAGGGTTTAACGTGATCGACTTCTTTCTGTGTTAAATCCTGGCTGATCTCAGGTTCCTGCGCCGAAATGGCACCTCGAAAGAAGGAAAGGATGAGTAGAATCAAGGCTGCGTTACGACTTCTGAGAGACGACATCGGCTCGAATATCTCAGAAACTGCGCGGGAAAGGCAACCTTTCTGGAAGCCGCTGCGATCTGAAGTGTATCACGAAAACCAATTTGGCTTAAGAAACAGCGCGGTTCCTAAAACAAGATTCACGTACAATGCGGCGAGGACGTCATCAACAGTCACTCCCCAACCGCGAGGCAATGCCTGGCTTTGTCGCACCGGCCAGGGCTTTGAGATGTCTGCGATCCGAAACAAAACAAACACGGCAGCCGTCATCCCCCACTTTTGTTCGCTGAAGAAATATTCCGGCCCAGGCCAAACTCCGGTTTTGAAGAAAACATATCCAAGCCATACGCCGAAACAGATAGGTATGGCGATAATTTCGTCGATCACCACGGACCCGGGGTCGGTTTCCCGCAAAATCTTTTCTGCTTCCCCACAGGCCCAAACCGAAAGCGGAAAGGAAAGAATTACACCAATGATGAAGACCACGGGCGACCTGAAGTTCAACAGCACAGCGAACCAGAGCAACCCCACCAACGACCCCCACGTGCCGGGACCGAATGGAACCCGGCCTGAGCCAAATCCTTGTGCAAGCCAGAGAGTGAGGTTCATGAATGATAGAAGATACGTTGTGCTTGAGCTTCTGCCATCATGCACTCTCGCAGACTCTGTTGGATTCAGTTAAGGCAAGACGACCTCCAGAACTTACGGAAACCAACGACAAAACCCCCTCTCCTCGCTGACGAGGAGAGGGCTGGGGGAGAGGAGTCCGATCAGAAATTTCGAATGCTGGTCGCTGAGACCGAACAAACGTGCTCCTCTCCCCGTGCCCTCTCCTCGTTGAGCGAGGAGAGGGGGTTTCGTCGCCGAATCTCTTCAAGTTTTTCCTATTTCAATACCTTGACCCGAATGGAGCGGGAGGAAGGTTAAGTCTCCCCTCAAAATTCCTCACGATTAGATCATCACGCCGGAAAATCAAACCACCCGGCTAATACCTTTGCCCTTAACCACATCGCCAATAATCCAGGCCTTCTTCTTATCCGCTTTGATAGACTTCAAAACCGCATCCGCCTTATCGCCCGCCACAATCGCCACCATTCCGATACCCATGTTGAATACCTGATACAATTCTTCTTCAGGCACACCGCCATTGGCTTCGATCATCTTGAAGATCGGCAGCATGTCCCAGGAACCTTTGCGAATCACCACATCGCAACCCTTGGGCAGCACGCGGGGAATGTTGTCGATGAAACCGCCACCGGTAATGTGGGCGAGCCCTTTGATTCCGCGCTTTTTGTCATCCCGGTTGTATTGCTTGAGCAACGCCTGGACGAGCATGCCGTAGGTCACATGCACCTTGAGCATTTCCGCCCCGATCGTATTCTTCAACTCCGCGACGTGGCTCGTCGGCTTGAGTTTCATCTGATCAAAGAAAATTTTGCGCGCGAGGGAATAACCATTGGTGTGGAGTCCGCTCGATTGAATCCCAATCACCGCATCGCCGGGCTTGATCGATTTCCCATCCAGCATCTTCGATTTCTCGACGACGCCCACCACCGTGCCGCTCACATCGTATTCGCCCGCTTGATAGAAGCCCGGCATCTGCGCCGTTTCTCCGCCGATCAACGCACAATTGTTTTTGGCGCAACCACGAACGAAACCTTTGATGATGTCTTTGAAAACGTGGGGTTCCAATTTTCCTGTCCCGAGGTAATCCAGGAAAAATAAAGGCTCCGCGCCGAGCACCGCGATATCATCGACACAATGATTGACGAGGTCTTCGCCGATCGTGTCGTGCTGATCCATCGCGAAGGCGAGCTTCAGCTTCGTACCCACGCCATCGACGCTGGAGACCAGCACCGGTTGCTTGTACTTCTTAACGTCCAGCGCAAAGAGACCACCGAATCCACCGACTTTACCCAACACTTCACGACGATGGGTTGAGGCCAACAGTTGTGGCAGGGTGGATTTAACTTTGTTACCGAGATCGATGTCCACACCAGCGGCGGCGTAAGCTTTCTGTTTCATCTGCGCGAGAGTTACGGTGAAAAAGCGAAATCCGCCAAGCGTAAACTTAGCGGATGGCAAATTTTGAGTTTGAACAAATGGTTATTCCGGGAGCGCTTTACCCCTCGTTTCCGGCCCGATCCAGATGATGAAAATGCCGATAACATAGATAATCGTCAGCACAGAACCAGCCTTCGCGAAATTGCCGTCGAAAAAGCCGATCAACGCCGCTGTCTGCAAGCCGCCGATCGCTGCAATGATACGACCGAAGTTGAAAGCAAACCCTTGTCCCGTCGCACGCACGGACGTCGGAAATAGTTCCGGCAGATACAAAGGAAACCATCCGTAAAATGATGCCGTCATGGCGCCAGCCAGAAAGTAGCAGGCCAGGAACTTCGGCCCGAACGAATCGTTGCCCTGATAAAGAAGAAGGCAACTGGCAATGGAACCAATACACATGCCGGCAAAAGTGATCCGTCGGCCGAAACGCCCCGCGCACAACGCCGCAAGAATGGTTCCGACAATGGCGCCCAGGGCCAATGTAATCTGCGTATACTCTTTCGCGTGACGAGCGGGTTCTGGCGCAAGTTCAAAGGCCCACTTGGCCGCCCATTGGATGGATCCCCAGGTGCCGAGCATCGCGATACCGGCCAGAGCTGCGCCCAGTAACATATAGCGGACAACCGTTCCTTCCTTGTCCGGGGACAAGCCCCCTCCGGCCTTCGCGCGTTCGAGGTATTTTTTAACAGGGAAGAGGAATCCCCACAAAGCGATGGCAAGGCCAATGAGCGTGATGATTATTGAAACCATAGCGGTCATTGAAGGTGACATCAAAGTTTTGAGATAAGCAGCGCCGTCCGGTGACCAGGTCGCAATGATACCGAGGGCAGCGATACAACCGATCAGGACCCCAATAAGGTCCGCTTTCGCCCAATGCGATGTCCCACCCTTTTCTTTCTCTTCCTCCCATTTTGCCGATTCAGGCACAAACAGTCGGATGAAGAAAATGAGGAGTGCAGGAAGCGCTCCGCTGATCATGAGGAAGCGCCAACCGGAATTTTGGAGCAAGGAATCGACCCACACTTCCTTCAGGCCCACCGCCATTAAGAAAGAATGAATGTTCGTTATGAAACTGTTCATCCCGAGGCTTAAAAGACCCACGGCCAAAAATCCAACGTTCGCCGCTGCCCCGATTAATCCAGCGACTAAAGCGCGAGACTTACCCGGCCAAAGTTCATTCACAAGAGCCACACCAAGCGACCATTCACCTCCCATGCCCAGAGAAGCAATGAAACGCATGGCTGCAATGTGCCAGGCTTCGGTGGCAAAGCCGCAGAGCCCAGTGAAAATGGCGTATGTAAAGATACTTAGAGCCATCGCTCGAACACGACCGATCTTATCTCCGAGCCAACCGAAGAAAACGCCGCCGCTCGCTGCGCCCACGAGGAATACCGCAATGATCGCTCCAAACCATTTCGTGGAATCTGCCGCCGCCGCCGGTCCGAGAAGGTCCTTCAACGCCGGTCCTCCGATCAAAGGAAACAATCCCATTTCAAAACCATCAAACATCCAGCCAAGCAGTGCGGCAATCAGCGCCATCCATTTTCCAAAGTTTGAAGAACCTTTTCCCTTCGGTACCGTGCTGGGCTGAGTCTGTGTCGGCGTCATAGTTTACGTGAGATCGCAGTTTTTATCTCAGCTATGCAAAGTGAGAACAAGTTTTTAAGCCCAAACCACTGTGGTTAATCGTAAAGAATTCCTGAATGGCAGAGTAAGAAAATCTAAGAGACTATCCGAAGGAAGCTCGAATCCAATCACGGGAACGGTTCACAAAATAGATTCTGAGAATTGATCCGGTTGGAATCTCTCCTCGTATGACGCGCGGCGGCCATAATGTAAGGCAAGCGGGTCCCTTTAAGAGTAAGCGCAAGTAAAAGCGACGTGCTCCGCGAAAAGATGGTATTGCGGTTTAGTGTTAATTCCCGCGCCTGAACATTTACGCTCTTATTCGGAGCCACGGCAGGTGGAAGTCGCGGTCAACTTTACGCAGTCAGGATCTAGATGCTCTATACGCCTGAGAGGGAGCAGGGCCGATCCTGGCCAGTTAGAACAACCTGTCAACACTCTTGGCGGGTCCCTCACTGGCCCCTGTTCCGCTGAAAGTGACAAATCTAAGCCGTGGACCACGAGAACCAATTTACGGACTCATTTTAGGATCTGAAATTGTCTATGTCACGCTGGACAGGGTCGTTTTAGGATCTGAAATTCTATGTCACGCGCAACTGGGCCTTTTAGAAACTTTTTTGCGGTTCTTCGCTGTTTTCGGTGGGGCGGATTCCATTTCCCGGAGGGAATCTCTAACCGGATTCGGATGGGATTTCACGTAATCGCCGGGAACGATTTTGGAATCAAAACGGGACCCAGAATTACCGACGTTTCAGATCGTGCGATGAGCGTAATTCTAGATTTATCGTCATTTCCGAACGTGCAACGGTCGTAAATCTGGCTTTTCGGGACCTTTCCTCGGGGAATAGTACGTAAATCTAGATTTACGGTCGTCGCAGATCGTGCAACGAGGATAATTCTAGATTTATCGTCATTTCACGTCGTGCAACGTGCGTAATTCTAGATTTACGCTCGTTGCACGATCTGAAACGGACGTAATTCCGGTTTATCCCCGTTTCAGACCGGGAAATGGACGTAAATCTAGATTTCCAAGCGTTTCCACTCCTGAATCGATCGTAATTCTAGAATTCACGTCGTCGCACGATCCGAAATGAGCGTAATTCTGGCGTTCCAGCCAATGTAAGTGGCTGAATGGGAATGGTTTGAGATGTTCTCGCTCCATTCTTACATCGACCTCGTGGAAAAGGTCTTAGGTAGTTTCCCGAACCGAAAAAGGTCGGTTTTCTTCCTCGGGGGCATCTAAGAACAGGATTTACATACTGGCTCGTCTCACAACTCAACGCTGGATCGCCGTGGGTACCGGGTGTGATGCGAATCCTGCCGCCACTTCCACAGCGCTTCTTCCCAAAGGATCGAAACTCGAACAACCGGCGACATTTCTCTTGGGGTTGATTTGCTTCACATTACATTGGCGTTATGAACGTGAATGTCGGCGGCAAGAGCCGCCCGTATCGAACGGTTTCTTTTGACGCCGTCGCCAACGAGGTTTTGTTGATAGAGCAACGTCTTCTGCCTCACGAGTTCAAAATCGTGAGCACAAAGAACTTCAAGGAAACCGCTGCCGCCATTACGGATATGGTCGTGCGGGGGGCGGGAGCGATTGGCGCGACGGCCGCTTATGGATTGGCTCAGGGCGTCCGGGCGTTCCGGGGCAAAGATCTGAAGAAATTCGCCGCGCATGTTGAAACGGTGTTTACTGTTTTGAAGGAGGCGCGACCCACCGCCGTAGATCCGGTCAACGCCATGCTGGATGTCCGGCGCATCATGGTGAGCGGCGAAACGGTTGCGGAACAACAGTCCCTGGCCCTCGCTGCGGCGGAGGAATTTGCGAACGAAGATGTCATGCATTGCCGGGAATTGGGAGAGCACGGGGCACTGTTAATCCGCAATGACATGCGCATCCTTACCCACTGTAACGCCGGGTGGCTGGCCTTCGTGGATTTCGGAAGTGCGACTGCCCCGATGTATGCCGCGCAAGAGCAGGGGAAGAAGTTTCATGTATTTTGCGATGAGACACGACCGCGTTGCCAGGGGGCAACCTTGACCGCATGGGAACTCGCGCAGCAAAAAATCTCCCACCAAATCATCGCGGACAATGCGGCCGGTCACCTGATGCAACGGGGTGAAATTGATATGGTGATTGTAGGGAGTGATCGGACGCTGGGGCGTACCGGGGAAGTAGCCAATAAAATCGGCACCTACACGAAGGCAGTTCTGGCAGCTCGTCACAAGATTCCTTTCTATGTGGCGATTCCGCTTTCCACCATTGATTGGAATATGAAATCGGGTTTCGACATTCCCATCGAAGAACGACACGAGAGCGAGGTGCTCGGAGCGTGGGGGATCCCGGGTGACCCTGATGGTAAGAGTGGCAAGGGAGGAAAACGCGCCTATGTCCGAGTGGCAAATCCTTTGAGCGGAGCACGTAACCCCGGGTTTGACGTGACCCCTGCCGAACTAATCACCGGTATTATCACCCCCGCTGGAATTTTTAAACCGAAAGAACTTTGGAAGAATCGAGGCAAATTGGGGATGCGCGTATGAGTGAAACGAATTGGGAAGAACGTTACCAAACCGGGGACATGCCATGGGAAAAGGGGGAGCCTTCTCCCGGATTGGTGGATTTTCTTCAGACGCATTCCAAAATAGAACGAGGCACCGTGGCTGTGCCGGGGTGCGGAACAGGTCACGATGTTCGTGCTTTCGCGAAGGCCGGTTTTGCCGCAACCGGCTTCGATCTCGCGCCCTCGGCAGTGCGGATCGCGCAGGACAAGACCAGGGCAGCTGGGCTTGAAGCGAATTTTCAGGTGGGTAATTTCCTCGAAGATACGCCCCCGCAAACTTTTGATTGGTTATTTGAACACACCCTCTTTTGCGCGATCCAGCCAGACTGTCGTGATAGCTATGTCAAAGCTGCGGTTCGATGGCTCCGGCCTGAAGGTCAATTGCTGGCAGTACACTACTTCATTCCTGACACAGACGGTCCACCTTTTGGGACAGGCCGAGAGGAAATCATGGCCCGCTTCTCTCCGCACTTTGATTTGATTGAAGATTGGGTGCCTCGTTCGTATGACAACCGCACTGGTTTGGAACGAATGTTCTGGTGGCGCAAGAAAGGGTAAGGCGTCCCGAAAGGTTTGGATCTTAAAAAAAAGGGCCGGTCTAAAAAGACCGGCCCTTTGTGTACTGAGATCTGAATTAGCGAGTGTGCGTTGCGGAAGTCTGCACGTTCGACGCCTGGGCGTAATGCATGTTTGTTCCAGCGATGTTAGTCACTGAGAAGGTCACCGTTCCACGATTGATAGTAGAGGTGGAGGTAACTGTGGCGACTCCCGAGGTAGTGGTTACGCCGGACAGGCCGGTGTTTGAATACGCTCCGGTGAAGTTGCCGGTCACGGTGGCAGAAGCGACCGAAACTCCGGCGGTGTCAGTGACGTTCACTGTCGCCCGGCTTTTGTAACGGCTGCCCGACAGAACAAAGCTCATCGTAATGCTTTGGACCCGGACGGCGCGCTTTGTCTTTGCGGTCACCTGGGCGGTGTTCGCCGATGAGCCACTGGCGTTCCTGGACCTGACCACATAGTAGTAGGTGGTGTTTTGAGTCAACCCGGTGTCGCTGAATCCTGTGGAGTTGGCGGAAACAACCGCAACATCCGTGTAAGGCCCACCTGTCACTGTGCTGCGAGCGACCACGAAGTTGTCTTCATCGGTGGAGTTGTCGGCCCATGTGAGGTCGATCCTGTTCGCATTCACCACCGTAGCGGCGAGCGCGGAAGGAGCTGCCGGGGGCGCAACGAAAACCAAACGAATAGCGTCCGCGAGGACGACTTGTCCTGCATCTGGAGACGCGTCCGTGATGCGGACGGTTCCAGCTTGGCCAGTGGCAAACGGGAAGGTTCCGAGCAGGTTCCAGGTTCCTCCATTCACCTTTTGATTCACATACACCGTGGTCGAACCACCATCATAGGCGATCTCATGAGGAGCATTCGTTGTCCGGTTGCTTCCTTGCGGATGCCATGTGTAGACCTGGTAGGAACCAGCAGTCACGATGTAAGGAGTGAATTGCACGTAAGCCGCGCCTGTGCCCTGGCTGGCGAAGACGTAGTCGGTGCTGTATTTGTCCAGGGAACTCGAAGCCGTAAACCATGAACCAACAACTACTGCGGATTTGTTATCGACCAGCAGATCAGTTTCGTAAGTCGTGGCACTGGCTTCTGCCGAATTCGCGGAAGCGCCCACCGAGTTGGTGGCGTGGACCACATAGTAATAGGTGGTGTTCGCGGTCAGGCCCGTGTTGTTGTAGCTCGTGACGTTTGCCCCAACCGACGCCACCGTGGTGTAAGGTCCGCCCGGTGTCGTGCTGCGAGCGATGGCGAAACCAGTTTCATTTGCAGAATTGTCGACCCAGGCGAGATCGATCCGCGTAGCGCGAGCCGCAATGGCAGTGAGGCCTCCTGGTGCAGCCGGGGCGCTGGAGGGAGTAGCGCTAGCTTGGGCGGAGTTCGCTGAAGTTCCACCTGCATTACTTGCACGGACCACGTAGAAGTAGGTTATTCCTGAGCTTACTGCTGTGTCGCTGTAACCGACCACGTTTGCTCCGAGCGTGGCGATGTCGACGTAACCGCTTCCAGAGGTAGTGCTGCGAGCAACGATGAAGTTTGCTTCATTATTGGAATTGTCAGTCCAGCTCAAGTCGATCTGCGTTCCGCTCACCGGGGTTGCGATCAATCCGCTTGGTGCCGCCGGGGCGCTTACGAGAGTGGTGGCACTCGCTTGCGCAGAATTGGCTGAAGAACCTCCCGTATTGCTGGCCCTCACGACGTAGTGATAGGTCGTGTTCGCGGCTAGTCCGGTGTTGTTGTAGGAGGTGACGTTTGCACCGAGCGTCGCGATGTCCGTGTAAGGACCACCGGAGGTGGTGCTGCGTGCGACGATGAAGTTTGCTTCGTTGCTCGAGTTATCTGCCCACGAAAGGTTGATTTGGCTCTGGCTGATCGGCGCGGCCGTCAAACCACTCGGAGCTGCTGGCGCATTCAGTGGTGTGGTGGCACTTGCCTGGCTCGAGTTCGCGGAGGCTCCGGCAGTGTTGCTGGCGCGCACCACGTAGTGATAGGTGGTGTTGGCGGCCAGACCGGTATTGTTATACGAGGTCACATTCGCAGCGAGCGTCGCGATGTCGGTGTAAGGTCCGCCGGAAGTGGTGCTGCGAGCGACGATGAAGTTATCTTCGTTGCTGGAGTTGTCAGTCCATGAAAGGTTGATCTGCGAGCTGCTGATCGAGCTTGCGGACAAACCTGAAGGAGCAGTTGGGATTGTTACACCGACACTGACAAACTTGATGGCATCTGCCATGACGACCTGGGTTGTATCGGTGAAGTTGTCCTGGATGCGAATGTTACCGGTGGTGCCAGCAGCAAAATTGTAGGTGCCAAGGAGATTCCACGTTCCACCATTGGCCTGTTGATTGACACTTACTGTGGCACTTCCACCATTGTAGTTGATCACATGCGGAGCGCCTATAGTACGATTGCTCCCCGCTGGATGCCATTCATAGACCTCGTAGTTACCTGCTGTGATGATGGTCGGAGTGTATTGCAGGTAAGCCGCACCCGTCCCTGCAGATTTGTACTTGTAGTCAGCTCCGAATTTATCCAGAGCACCGGACCCGGTGGACCAACTGCCAACAATCGTTGCAGCTGGATTGTCGATAATGATGTCGGCAACGGTGCCTGCCGGGAGTGTTGTGAAGGTAAAATTGCCGGAAATGGCTTCGTTGCCTGCGATATCTTTAGAGCGAACGCGGAAGTTGTAGGTTGTAGCCGGGTTCAATGCGCTCAAGTTGATGGTGTGGCTCACAACACCCGTTGCATCAGAAGCGATGGTGCCGTAGGTGGTCGTCAAACCGTAGTCGACGGCGCTGTCCGAGGTTTCATCAGTGGTCCAGGTGATGCGGGCGGAAGAATCTGTGATCAGGCTCGAGCCAACGCTTGAGATCACGGGAGCAGTCGTATCAGTGCCGACGAACACAAGGTCAAGAGTCACGATACCGCCGGCGGTGACGGTGACGTTGCCAGTGGCAGTTCCAAGTCCGCTCGCGGTTGCGGTCACCGTGTAAGTGCCCGGAGTTGTTTCGAATAGAGCGTATTTTCCATGCGCTTCAGTCTTCTGGGTGCGAACGGGGCTGGTGTTGATGGAGATGGTGGCATTGTAAACAGCTGCACCCGTGTCCGGACGAGTGACCGTTCCTTTTACGAGACCTTTGGTTGGAGAGGTTTTCCAGGGGAGGGGAGGAACATTTTCCCAGGTCCGCTGATAGTTGGCTTCGACGTAAGAGAATGTGGTCGTTTGGGCCACCGTGCCGCTGTTTGGGGTGCGATAACTATAAAAAGAGGTTCCGAGAAGCGGTTTGTTGCGGGCGTAGTTCAGTTGAATCACCGTGTTTTCTTTTGTGTTCAGATAAGCACCGGGTCCCATGTAAACGCGACGAACGCCTTGGTTTGCAAATGCGTCGTCGGTCCGGGTATTGAAAATGGAATTGTCTGCTGTGTAGTTCATCGGGAAGCAGATATCCATCAGACCTTCATTGTTCCAGGCCGCCCAATCTTGAAACCGGGCATTGAAAGCATCCGAACGGCTTGCGAAGACCGATGCGGAGATGACCAGGTTCGGCTTGATCTCTAATAGATCAGCGTTCACCCAGCGGAGGAAATCGGTGACCTGCCGACGACGCCAGGTGGAGAACTGAGTGCTCGAAACAGCTGGATTTCCACTCAGACCAAATTCCGCGTTATAACGTGCAATGGCGGTCGGGTTGTATCCGGAGTCCTGTTGCGGATAACGAATGTAATCCCAATGAAACCCATCCACGTCGTAACGACTTACCACATCCTTTGCCAGATTGTAGTTCCACTGCGCTGCAGCGGGATTGCCCGGATCCAGGTAGTAACCTTCAGCCATGAAAGTGCTTCCTGCGAAATTCTGCATCAGATATTCGGGGTGCAAATTGTATACGTGCCCGGTTTGGGAAGGGGGGTTGGCCGAATCTGCCCAGATCAAATGGGTGGGAACCCAGCAGTGTACTTCGATTCGCGGGGTGCCGGAGTGACATTGATTGATCAGCTCCTGGAGGGCGTCGTAGTTGGCCGCGAGAGCCGTCGTGCGAGGATCACCGTTCGGCGCCTGCGGGATGTAAAACGCATCGCCGCGACGGCGCATCTGCACAATGACCGCGTTGAAGTTATAAGTGCGGCAACGACTTACCAATGTGGTTACTTCGGACGCGTTTAAGAAGCCAGAGCCCCATGCATCCACCCAAATGCCGCGGAATTCATCCGCCTGGGCAGTTGAAAGGGAGCTGACTGTGAGAACGGTGGCGATGAGGAGCTTGAGCTGGCTTCTGCATCTGTACAGGAGTTTTTTCATGGGTTTAGACGGGTTGGGACGATGGGTTCTGTTGGGTACGTGTTGAGACTGATGGAAATAGCCGAAAATTACAATCGTGTTTTGCCGGTTGGTTTTCCCCTCATGGCGTATTTTTTATGGGGAATTTCGTTGCAGAGTGGCGTAGCGGCTTGCCGACGCAGTTTACCTGCTTTTTGCTCCGTGTTGAACCCTCAGATCCTGTGGGATTGCCTTTCCGAGGCAATCGGCGTGGCTTTTTTTCCTCCACCTTTGCCTGCGCGATCCGCAATTTCAGGATTTACTCTCGTCGCTGCGACGAATAAGAATTCAATAGACACGTCAGTCATCATTGCAGCGTGGTCCATCGTGCTGTAGATTTTTTGATCCTGACGCATATTCGCGTTTTGCACAGCTAACACTCAGATGTCTAATACAAATACAGATTGGAAGAAAATCGTTGTTGAATACCAGAAACCCTCGACGGCGCGGGCAGTCTGGCAGGTTTGCAACACACTTGGGCCATTGGCACTGATTTGGTATTTCATGTATCTGGCGCTGCCGACCTCCCTTTGGCTGGTAGTGGCGCTTGCGGCATTTTCGGGTGCGTTCCTCATCCGGGCGTTCATCATTTTTCACGATTGTGGCCACGGCTCGTTCTTTAAATCGCATCGCGCCAATGAAATTGTGGGATTCATCACTGGCTTGCTCACTTTTACGCCGTTCTATCAGTGGCGCTGGGATCATGCCATCCACCATGCTACCTCTGGTCATCTGGACAAACGCGGGACTGGTGACGTCTGGACTATGACGGTGCAGGAATATTTGGAATCCTCCAAAGGGAAACGATTTGCCTACAGATTGGCCCGCAATCCCTTCGTGTTGTTCGTGATTGCGCCGGTCGCGGTATTAATGTTCAAACAGCGATTTCCTTCGCCAGGCGCTAACAAAAGGGAACGTGTATCGGTCCACCTGATGAACCTTGCCATCGTTATCCAGGCAATCGCCTTGAGTGCCGTGTTTGGTTTTGGTACTTATATGCTGATCCAGTTGACCGCCATGGCCGTGGCCGGAGGAGCTGGATTCTGGCTTTTCTACGTGCAGCATCAATTTGAAGGAGTTTATTGGGAGCGGGAGGAAGATTGGGACTACGCTACCGCCGCACTGCAAGGCAGTTCCTTTTACAAATTGCCCAAAATTCTCCAGTGGTTCACTGGCAACATTGGCTACCATCATATCCACCATTTGAGTGCCAAGATCCCCAATTACAACCTAGAACGCTGCCACGAGGCGCATCTCATGTTTCAGGGAGTCAAACCCGTTACTTTGCGTTCGAGTTTGAAGTCTCTTAATTTCCGACTCTGGGATGAGGCTGGCAAAAGGTTGATCGGTTATCGTGATCTAAAAGATTTCCGCCAGAATGACTCGAAGCGTCCGATGGCTTGAGTTGCTAACGGGGTGAATCAATAGCATTGATTCACCCTTGGACGGTGGGAGAGCACGTAACCTCAACGTGGATCCGGTTGCTTTCGTTCGCCGTAAAACCGAAGGATTGAATTACCTGGCAGCCTTCGGCTCTTCCATTTTCTCCGCTCCGTAAACTTTCGCGAGATACTCAACGATTGGTTCCACGTCCGCTTCCGGGATCGGTGCGCCGTGGACTTTCTGCATCTTCACCACAATAGCTTTCCATGCGGTCCGCGGAAGGGTCGGCTGGGTGCTGATATATTCAGCAGAGTGACATAGGCTGCAGTGGCCGACCGCTTTGGCTGAGTTGGGTCCTGGCTTTAAGCGAGCCGTTTCCGGTGGTTTTGTGTAAACAACCGGAGCTGCTTTTGTAATTACGACAGAGATCAGGACAAAGAGGGCAGTGGCAGCCAAAGCGCAGGTAAGTCTGGATACAGATTTCATAGGCTTAGACACTCTTCACGTTGACGGTTTCCACCACGTTGCGCATGTATCCCGCTGGATTCCACAATGGTTGAAGCGGTTGCGACTGGCCTATTCGGTTGGTTGCCTTGGATCGCAGGGCAAAGCTTCCGCTGTTTCCAGGCTTGAATTGAATGGTCCACTCGCGAAAGGAATATTTCCCAAGATCCTTGCCGAGTTCAGCAGCCCGCCAATTGCGTCCACCATCTTCAGAAAACAACACTTCCTGGATTCCATAGCCGCCGTCGAATGCAATTCCCCGCACGACGCTCGCCTGGTTTTTCTTCACTTCACTCCCCTCCGCAACACTCGTGATAAACGAGCGGACATTGAATCGATTGATCGGGATTGTTTTCGTCGGGGTCGTGCCGGGTTCGATAAAGGCGCAATCGCCAGCCGGTATGCGATAACCCGGTGCCATCCAGAAGCCTTTGAACTCGTCATCAAGCACCGTGATCTCATGCAGATGCTTTACCCAGTAAGTCCCAAAATGTCCTGGCACAACGAGTCGGAGCGGGAACCCATTCAAAATCGGGAGAGGCTCACCGTTCATTTCATACGCCAGCATCACTTCACCATCAAGGGCCTGGTCGATATCGAGGGCTTTAACGAAATCCGGTGTGGCTGGAATTGCTCCGGTATCAAGACCATTAAAGCTGACCTGCTTTGCTCCGGACGCCACGCCCGCTTTTTCCAAGACCTTTTTCAGCGGAACCCCTTTCCATCGCGCATTGCCCATCGCGCCGTGCCCCATTTGCCCACCTGGAACCCGCGGTTTCGAAAAGCCGCGACTATTGCCGGAGCATTGGTTCACAGCCACGATCTCTACAGGCTCAAACTGCGTCTTCAAATCTGCAACGGACAGCGAAAGTGGCGAGTTGACCTTACCTTTGATGTTGAGTCGAAAAGTTTCAAGGTCGAGACCGGGCGGCGGAGAATTGGTCAGGTGATAGCGAACGAAGAAAGCGTCGTTCGGAGTGATGATGCCTTCGTTAAAAACAGAGAAAGGCGTTTCGAGTTGGGGAGGCCGGCTCGTCAGGACAATCAGTGGGCGTTTTTGCGGATAGGCGACAAGCTCGCGCTCGCCGTTTTCAAAAGGGAGTGTGATGGTTTCCCCAGCTGTCGTCGACAAACCTGAGCCGAGCAGCGTTGCTCCGCCCAACAACCCGGTTACGCGCAAGAATTGTCGGCGATTGAGTTCCAGCGTTTGCCGGGACGTCACGGTTGATTGAGCAATCTTGTTTTTCATGGCATTCGCAAATCAATTCGCTGAATAGAACCAGACGGTGCAAAGGCGCCGATGCTTCAATAAGGCTAGTGAATTAGCACGACGGCGCAGTTCATTCACGCAGATTTTCTCTGCAACGACGCTTACTGAATGTGGAACATGCTCTTCAGCGCCGTTCCGGGCCATAACTGGATTTATCGCTTAACAACCTCGGCTTACCAAACACCGTGCGTTGGTCTCCCTGCTCGCTCATCCATGCCTTCAGTTCCTTGCGCATTTTTTTAACACGTGACGCATGGTTTGGATTGCCAGCAAGATTCTCTTGTTCGTATGGATCAGCTTGCAAATCGTAAAGCTCTTCCGGCGGACGTTGATGGTAACGCTTCACAATTGCCGCTGCTTGCTCGTTGGTCTTGCCCGCAGTTTCCCAGGTCGAAAAGTAAGCGCGCTGGCCGAGATCCACTGGTAAATCAATATGCGTGGTGAAAGCGAATTCGGGATGCAGATTGAGAATATATTTCCAACGCTCCGTGCGCACGCTGCGTGAGGGATAGATGTTGAAATGACCATCGGCGCTGTGCGTTGTGAAAATTTTATCGCGATGTTCTTCTTTCTCGCCGCGCAATACGGGGAGAAAGGAGAGTCCATCAATCCCGTTCGGCGCATTACCTCCCGCCGCCTCCAACAGGGTAGGTAGAAAATCAATCCAGCTCGCCATCGCGCCAGAGCGGCTTCCCGGCTTTACCACTCCGGGCCACGCGACGATCAGGGGCACTCGGATTCCTGCGTCGTATAGATTCCATTTGCCGAACGGCCATTGCGCGCCGTGATCGCTGCTGAACAAGAAGAGGGTATCCCCGCCAAGCGTCTTCTGTGCGGCATCGTAAATTGTGCCGAGGTCATCGTCGGCTTTCGTCACTGCGGTCGCGTAACGAGCACGCCACTGGCGGGTGGCTGGGGTGTCTACCGATCCGGCTGGTAAAGAAATCGTTTTGGGATCGTAGCCGGAGGGCTTTTCCGGCCAGGGAACGTGAGGCCAGTTGCTGCCAACGAAAATGCAAAGGGGCTTGGCGTTCGTGCGACTGCGTTGTTTTAAAAATTCCACCGCCGCCGGAATGCCCGCGTGATCATGGAAGGTGTCATGGGCAAAATAATCAAAGCCAAAATCCCCCGTGTGTTTGTAATGGGACACCTTTCCAAACGCGACGACCTCGTAACCCAGGTCATAAAAATACGCCGGCCATTTCTTTACCTCCGGACGCGTCCTGGCGTGATTTGGCTCAGCCCCGTTGCGCGCAGGCATCAAACCAGTCAACAACGCGGCGCGGCTCGGTGCGCAACTGGGGGAGGCCACGAAAGCCTGGGTAAAAGTCATTCCATTCTTTGCGAGCCGTTCCATGTTTGGGGTATGAAATTCGCGCCCACCGTAGGGAGACAGATCCAACTGGCTATGATCGTCCGTGAGGAAAATAACCATGTCAGGCCGGCTCTTCTTTTCTGCAGCCGTAAGAGGCTCCACCGCCGAGCTAAGGGACACGAACAACGCGAACAAATATACAAACGTGAATCTCATGAGAACATTTTTAACCATAGCGATTGAGCGATCTTGTCCAGTTATTGGCTGATAATCCAGTCCTTCGGCGCTTTGAAACCGGCGCGGCCTTCGTCATACCCGCCCACGCCCGGTTTTTGCCATGTGCCGAATTCGCGCAGTCGTTTATGCAGTTGCCCGACCAGTTTTGGATTCTTTTGCGCGACATCGTTTTTCTCTGCCGGATCTGCTGCCAGATCGTAAAGCTCCAGTTTTGGCAGGGTGGCCGGTTTCCTGGGGAAGAAATCGCCATGGGCCACCAATTTCCATTTTCCCAAATGCACCGAGGCGTGCGCTTCGGGATTTTGGTGCATATAGGTAAACCAGGGGCGTTCAGGCAATTTGTCTTCACGGCGCAGGGCGGGTAGAAAGTTTATTCCGTCCAGATTTTTTGGCGCATTCACCTTGGCGGCGGCCAGAACCGTCGGCAGCACGTCGATATACCCGATGCGACCGTCGAAAGCCTGGTTGTTGAGCTCTCACTGTTTGGATGAGGTCTTCTCTCTTGATGTTTATTCCTCCGGCCCCCATCTGAGTGCATCTGTGGTTTCTCTACTAAATTGTTCCGGTTTAAACGCTCGTGGCAAGATGTTGCTACCTTGGCGGACGTTTTGCCAAAACGTCCCTGATCTTTGCCTTCATCAAGGCACTGCGACAGGGACTCTGACCACCTCGCTCCTCGCACTTTCGCCCCCATCATTCACCGCGGACACAGACACCTCGACCTCTGAGCCAGAGGGCAGATCCTCGAGAAGAAAATGAAGATCCGCCGGACTACCCACCGGGACTGGTTCAGCATCCACACCGATCACCTTCAACCAGATACGATAATACCTGGCGCGGGGCGACTTATCCCATTCCACCGTCATGGCGGTCGGGCTACTCATCTTCACGATCACGTTAGCCGGACGATTCGGCGTCTTTTGCTGGCCCGGTTTGTTCAGTCCAAAGGCGGTCCAACGATCATCCATCGGATCCAACAAGCGGGATAATTCGTCGACCAACCAGCGCACGCGCAGACGCAACTGTTTCTCCGCCTTGCGCCGTTTTGTGAGCAGGGTGCCGACGACTGATTCCTGAAGATCCACGGCGGTTTGAGCATCTGTCAGGGCCGTCAAGGTCGTTTCAGCAATGTCCGCCGTGACAGCATCCTCCACCTCGAAAGCGGGATGATCTTCCAGGTAGGATTGCAGCGATCGCATGACAAGCTGCAATCGCGCCACTGTCGTGGGCACTTGCAACGTTCGATTGAAACCCGTGCCTTCCCAGGCGGTGGAATACTTCCGCCCCAGCTTGCGCTTCATGGAATCCCGCGCAGCGAATACGAACTCTGATGCCGCTTTGCGTTGCACTCCCAAGGCTTTGATCAGCGTGCTCAAATCAGCGGTCGCGGCTTGATGCTCGTCAAACAGGAGTTCAAACGAATTCAGTTCACTATCGATCACAGCCTTCGTGCAGATCGTCATGCTAAGCGCGACACCATGCTGACCGGCTCCGGCGCTGGCTTTTGTGCCGGCGGCGAAGAGGTTCGCAAGATTTCTGATACGAGGCTGTTCCATAATGTTCCCGTTTGACCTGTTCGATAAAACGGGTGGCTTTGGCTTATTCCAAATCCCACCAGGTGTTTTACTGGTCAAAAACACCCGCGTTTATTCGCCCGTCATTCGGACAACCCTGTTGTCTCACATTCGACAGACCTTGGGTAATGTAAAGTTTTGACGTCATTGTTGTACCGCCCCTGACCATTGATAATCAACGACTTGTAAACGTGAGATTTCTGCCTTTTTGCCCTTGGTTTTGATTAAAAACGATCGAATTTTGCGTGTTTTCGGCTCCGGCAGACTCGAATTTGTGGGGTGTACGGTCGTACACCTAGCCACAGCAAGTCAAAGATATGAGTGGTACGACCGTACATCTGGCGGAACGTTACAAAAGAATAGAGTATACATCGGTTCAGCATAGTAATTGAAAGCAAGCAAGTGAGTTGTACGCTTGTACACATCAATGGATGCATTCAGATAATACATATGTACGATCGGACAGTGATGTGATGCAGATGGAATTAAAGGCATGTACGGCCGTACATGTCATTGAAATGAACCTGCTTTAGTAATGCGCTGACGAGAACCGAGACGCGGCCAGTTGGTCACCGAAAGTTGAAGGGGGGCAAGCTGTCCTTCGCACCTGGGAGCTGGGGACGGCTCGTCCCCAGTTGTTGAGTCTTAATTGAAAACATCCTGATAGGGGGCTCTTGGAACTCATGACAGCCTGCTGGGGGTGGATGATAATGGCGACGACCCGTTGTGGAGCATCACTTTTTTAGTGATGCCAGCTGATATAAGTTCAACATTATTTATTCACCTTTATGATTTTGAAGACGTGCCCTAGCCACTTTGCCACGGTCTGCTAGTCTCCGGCTATGGGCACTGAAGTTATCCTAGACCTTGGCAACGCTAGAACTTGGAAGAACCGAGTTAAGGAAATCATCGATGCAGTTTTCCCAGAATCGGTGCTGAAGGAGATTCGCAAATGCCATTACGATGATTTGTATTACGATACGTTTTCTTACGGAATAGAGGCGCATCAAAAAGCGGGTGAACCAGCCAGCATCCATTACATCAATGGCGTTCTTGAAGAGGCATTTACGAATACCTTCACGCACGTCCGTGGTTTTCATGCATGCAGACCCAACTCTTTAGAACGTTATCGGAAAGAAGGAATCAAGCCGTTGAATAGAGATTTCCTTTTGGAAGAGGCGTTAAGAATTTTTAACGAGCACGCTACAGAGGTAGAAATAAGGAATGCTGTCGCCGCCTACGATTTGAAATACAGAGAAGGCAGAATCTTCTTTTTTACAGACCTTAAATCTCCTTTGGAGGATAACCAAAATCATTATCTTTTAAGCGGCAGTGAAGCATTGCAAGGATTGTCGATAGATTTGAAAGCTCACTGTAGAGGTATCTTAGCTAACCAAGGAGAGCCTTATATCGTTCAATGCAAAGTACCGTTGAAAGACATTGAAACCGGATTCAGTGAATGCACCTTTCGGGAGATTGTGACCCGTTACTTTGAGAATGAGCTATCCAAGGGAAAGATTGGTCTCAGAATTATGGACTCATGCATAGCAACAGACAATGGTGTGCAAATTAAACCGGAGAACATCGAACAATTTATTCCAGTTGATAAAAATAAATTGATTCCTCGGTGGATGATGGACCCACACTAATCTCGGGAAGGCTCTGCCGGTTTGTAAATAGGTCAGTTCCATCGAAATAGATAAATCAAATAAGCACACAACAAAGCGAGGATGATTCTATCCACACGCTCAAAGACCCATTTAACAATCCTCAGTTGGAATGGTTCGTTTTCCACGTCTGCTTGAACTAGAATAGATTGCCCCTTTGGTGTTATTTGTTCGACTCGGTGTATATCCAGAATTGTGTCCCCCCTGAATTGCAGGCCGTCCAGTTGGATGTAACCCTCGCGAAATAGATGTTCTGCCATTTGTTCTGATAAACCACACGCGCGAAGTCTTGGGTATTTGTGATACTGAAAGGCCTTATGCACTTTCCTCAGTGCCTTTGCGATTGATTTAGCATTCGTCACTTCTTCTCTCTTAAACAGTGATAAGTTACGCATGGTTAGTTGACTGGTCTAAAGACTGGCGAATGCAACACATATTTTTGCAATTGTTGCGTTCTTTATGAATTCGCTCACGGTGTTACGTTCGAGAACGTGTAACCTTTACATCGTTTGACCATCAACGGAGGGAAAAGGAATTAAACACGCATATAGACGAACCTGAGATGACTGGCGGAACTGACCTTTAAAACGAAAAGACCCCTTGGAGTTCCTCCAAGGGGTTTCTTTTTGCGTAGGATTGTTTCTGAACGTTTATTTATCTTGAGCTGTGAACTCAGCCACAATGGGTCGGTGGTCACTCGCTACACCCCAGTTAGCGGCAGTTGCAATATAAGTCTCTTCTTTCACCCATTCCTTGGCCATTCCTTGTGAGATGAGGATGTAATCGAGGCGGGAATAGGAATCTTCTTTGCCGTAAAAATGGGTCCAGGTGATGGTGGCGGGATCGTAGGTCGGACGTTCCGGCGGGGCGTTGTCGCCGTTCTTCTCGGAGGGACGGGTATCGACCAATGCCATCTTCCCTTTTCCGATGATGGCTTTGGTGGAGGGGGTGTCCTTGGTGTCGTTGAAATCGCCGACGACAACGATGTTGGCGTTTGGATTCTGGGCGAGGCGGGCGTCGACCTTTTCGCGGAGCAACTTGGCTTCTTCGAGGCGGATCTCCGCTTCATCGCCGTAACCGACCGTCCGTTTGGATTTCAAGTGAGCCGCGAAAAGGGTAAAGGTGTAATTGTCGTTCACTTTTACGTCGAGTTCGGCAAAACCGCGACCGACCTGGAGACGGCGACCTTGCAGGAGGAAGTTTAAATTGGTGTGAGAGTTGCGGGCGGTAAATGGATACTTGCTGAGCACAGCCACGAAGATGTTGGTGTCGTAACCGGAGACATGTTCCCAATGCGGGTAGTCCAACCCGTCTTTCTTCAGGGAGGCGCGGAGCTCGAGCAGGGCGTTGGTGTTGCCCATTTCCTCGAGAGCGAGAACGTCAGCATTGAGCAGTTTAATCATCTCTCGCACTTTCGCTTTGGATTCCGCGGGTTTGGCGGGACGACCGCTGGCAGCGACATCCAGGTAATTTTCAACATTGTAAGCTCCGACCCGAACGGTGGTCTGGGCCTGGAGCAGGGAGCTGACGAACAAAAGGGAAAGGGCGAGGCTGGAACGAAAACGCATTCGACTTTATAGAAGCGGCAGGCCGGGTAAGTCAAAGAAACTCGCCGTTGCAAATCAGGGGTTCACTGGTAGGTTTGCCGGATAGTTTCAAAGAAAAGATGAGTCAGAAATCCAAAGCAGCGTTGCACGACGAACAGAGCAAAACGGATCATCGCAAGCTACGAATCGATAAGGTCGGGGTGCGTGGGTTGCGCTTTCCGGTGCAGGTCCGGGATAAAGAGAAGGCGGTCCAAAATACGATCGCCACAATCGGGATGTTTGTGGATCTGCCCCAGGAGTTTAAGGGGACACACATGAGCCGCTTTATCGAAGTGTTGAACGCTCACGGCAACATGGTTCACGTCGAGAACATTAACGACATTCTCTTCGCCATGCAAAAGAAGTTGCATGCAGCATCGGCTCACCTGGAGATGGAGTTTCCCTATTTCATGACCAAACGGGCTCCTGTGACGGGTGGGGAGAGCCTGATGGATTACACCGCTCGCTTTGATGCGACTGCGCACGGCAAAGAAATCGATTTTGTGCTGACTACGATCGTTCCGGTGACCACACTTTGTCCGTGCTCGAAAGCGATCAGTAAATATGGGGCGCACAATCAACGGGGGAGTGTTACTGTCCAGATCAGGTCGAATAAAGCGATCTGGATCGAAGATTTGATTGCAATTGTGGAGAGTTCGGCGAGTTCGGAGCTTTATTCATTGCTCAAACGGTTGGATGAAAAGGCGGTAACAGAGCGGGCGTATGAGAATCCGGTCTTTGTGGAAGACCTGGTGCGAAATGTGGCCGAGAAGCTCAATGCGCACCGGAATGTGACATGGTATAAAGTGGAGGCCGAGAACTACGAAAGCATCCACAATCACAATGCTTATGCCTGCATCGAAAAAGGCTGACTCGGATAAACTGATTTTTAGCGATCTTTCAGGAAGATTTTTGTGGCATATTGAAAGTCCTTTGATACATTCCCGCACTCTTGATTAGCCGGGGTAGGTTAATTGGCTGGGTGAAAACAAGAAATTTTGTTCGGAAATAAGCTGTGACAACGAAGAAAAATACAAACGGCAAGACCAAAGCGGTTGCTGCGCCTGCCGCACCTGCTGTGAGTAAGCCAATCCCCAAGGGAAAGCCCGTGGGAACAGCGACAGCTGCCTCCATTCTCGGCAAGCCTTCAACGACCCATAAGAACGGGATGCCGGCCAATATTAAGCCGGAATGGCAGAAGTACTACAAAACGTTGCTCGATCTGCGTGAACGTTTGATGCACCAGATGAGTGGATTGGCCAAGGAATCTGCTGAAGAGATGTCCAGCTACAGCCTGCACATGGCTGATTCTGGCACTGATAATTTTGACCGTGATTTCGCATTAAGTCTGCTTTCCTCGGATCAGGACGCTGTTTACGAGATTGAGGAAGCTTTGAAACGTATCGAAAAGAATACGTACGGGGTTTGCGAATTAACCGGTAAAGCCATTCCTAAAGCTCGTCTCGAAGCGATTCCCTGGACTCGTTTCACGGTGGAAGCCCAGGCTCAATTGGAACGCGATGGCGCTTTGCGTCAGCGTCGTTTAGGTCAGTTGGGCAGTGTGGATGCCAGCGGCGGCGTTGAAGTTGACGACGATGACGAAGCTGACGAGAAGCCAATCAAAGAAAAAGAATAATTTTTATGCCTCGAGAGATTATCACCATCGAATGCACGGAAGCGCGCAAGGAAGGGAAGTCACCTTCCCGTTATACGACTACCCGCAACAAGAAGTTGCAGACGGAAAAGTTGGAAATTAAAAAGTTCAATCCCGCGCTCCGTCGCCACACTGTTCATCGCGAAATCAAGTAAGTTATGCCTCGCAAAACACATCTGGATAAGAATAACAAGTCACGTTCGACAGAAGCTCGTACGCCGCGTCCGAAGCCAAAAATCGATTTCACAGTCGACGCCTTGGATTACAAGAACACGACTTTGCTCCGCACCTTCGTGACCGACCAGGGACGTATCCTTCCTCGCAAGTATACTGGTCTCCCGGCACATTATCAGCGCCGTCTGAACAACGCTATCAAGCGTGCGCGTCAGATGTTGTTGATGAAATAATTTCGCAAATCAAACCCGTGAACATCTGTTCACGGGTTTCGTTTTGCAATCAGTTGCAAACGATTTGCATTTAGTTGCTACTGTTCCTTTTTATGGGATCGGAATACGTAATCCTTCTTTCCAGCATCGTTCTCGGTGCTATCAGTGTTTTTGCTTTCAAACTGAATCAGCCTCGGCACATCAAGCTGCTGAATGCTTTCACGGGCGCTTACCTGCTTAGTTTGATGTTGCTCCATCTTTTGCCCGAGTTGTATCAGCATGATCACTCCGCGCATGACGATAACCTGGGTTTACGGCTGGGGTTGCTGATTCTGACCGGTTTTTTCATCCAATTAGCGTTGGATTACTTCTCCATGGGCGTGGAGCACGGTCATTCCCACCACATTCATGGGAAGTTTCCTGTGGGAGTACTGGCGGGCCTTTGTCTTCACGCTTTCCTGGAGGCAACGGCACTGGGAGACTCGCATTCGCATCACGATGGGGAAGGGCGAAAGCTTTTGTTGTGGAGCATTGTTTTGCACAATTACCCGGTGTCAATTGCGCTGCTGGGTATGCTTCTGCATGCCGGGCTATCGAAAGCCAGGTGCCTGGGTTGGCTGGGAGTGTTTGCGCTCATGGCGCCACTTGGAATGTTTGTTAGCGCACATTCGACATTGGCGGAACATTCCCGGGAGTTGATGGCTGTCGTCATTGGGATCTTTATGCATATGTCCACGACCATCCTGTTCGAAACGGGGGATGAGCATCGAATCAATATGCGTAAGATGATCGCGATTTGCATCGGAACCGCATTGGGGATTTTGAGCGTTGTGGTACATTGAGCAATGAAGGCGTGTGGGCATCATCACCATGACCAGCCTCGCGAGCGGTTGATTGATCTCAACGAAAAACTTCGGCAAAGTTCGCGGAAAGTAACCGGAGCGAGACAAGCCATTCTCGATGTCCTCCGAAAACATCCACACCCCCTCACCAACAAGGAAATTTTCGCAGCCCTGCCTGCCGGCCAATGTGATCTAGCCACGATCTATCGGTCCATGCATATGTTGGAGAGCATGGGGATGGTGAAGCGATTTGATTTCGGAGATGGGACGGCACGGTACGAGTTACTCTCTGAAGGCGACGATGGCCATCACCATCACCTCATCTGCACGCAATGTGCGGGGGTGGTTGAGATAGAAGAATGTTTTCCGGCCGAGTTGGAGAAAAAGATCGGGGCAGAGCGCGGGTTTAAGTTTGTGACCCACAAACTGGAGTTTTTCGGAATTTGTCCACAGTGCCAGTCGTAAACGCAAAAAAGCCACGCACAAAGTGCGTGGCTTCGTTAAGATTTAGATTTGGTTGGTTTAAGGAGATTGGTCAGAGGTCCAATCGCTTATTTTGATGTATTCCTTTATTTTCCGGCGTTCGTATCTGTGTTTTTGGGGTTTGTTGGGACGATCGTCAACTTGATGGAGGAGGAGTTTAGAACTGTGAATTGCTTCACTGATTTGGTCTAACGATTTTATCATAGCCTGTCCTTATTTCAGTTGAACGGCTCGACGCTCGCCACGCCCTTTGCTGTGTGGCAGTCGGGTCGTCTGAAAATGAGACTGCCAGAATAGTGAAAATGTGTAAACAAGTACCGCCCCCTAGGGGATTTTCTGTTGCGATAATCGAAACATCCCGGATCGCCACTCTTTCTCCTGCTTCGTTCGAATCAGTTGGAACCCCGCTTTTTCAAAGGTTTTTTGCACGGCAGGGAACTGCGTTTTTAAAATCCCGGCCAATACGAGAGTTCCGCCTGGCTTAACGCGATTCGTGATCCGTTGAACTTCCTGAATCAGTAGGTCGAAGATAAGGTTCGCGCACACCAGGTCAAATTGCGTTTTGCTTTTGACAGAGGCCTTAGTGAGGTCCTGCTGAGTCGGACGCACAGCCTTTCCCACGCCGTTCACCAGGACGTTTTCCTTGCTAACCCGAATGGATTCCGGATCGAAATCAAAGGCGTTGAGTGGCGAATAGCCAACTTTGGCTGCGGCGATGGCAAGGATCCCGGAACCAGTGCCGATATCGAGAAACGATTGTTTCTTCTCAGACTGACGGCATTTCACAATCTGCGAGAGGCAAAACGAAGTCGTGGCATGTTGACCAGTGCCGAAGCTCAGTCCCGGATCCAATATAACCACGTGCTGATTCTTCTTTGGCTTCAACTTGCTCCAACTCGGCTTGATCAGGAGAGCGTCACCGATTTGGATTGGTTTGAAATGCTTCTTCCAGGATTCGGCCCAATTCTCCGCGGGCAATAACCGTGTCTTCAGCTTTCCGCATTCGAATCCGCATTCCCGAAGATGTGCGAGGCCGGCGTTCGCTTTGTTCTCAAGAGCGCGTGTCCATTGTTTCTTTGTAACGAAGATCTTTGCCGTCACCCGTTTCGTTTTTTCGTCCACATAGAACGAAGGAGCATTGCCAAAAATGGTTTCGAATGAGGCACTGAGCGCTTCTTCAATCTCAGAAGAGACGACGCAGGAGATTTCAACCAAAGGTTCGTTTTTCAAGGCAGATCCCGCCATGGAGTGAAGTTCATGAGCTCGAGCACGACGCGATCGGGAGTATAAACCACCTCCGTGAGGCTGGCATATTCAATCTCGAAGTGAGCCGTCTTGGGCAGAGGTAGATCCAGTAGAATGGAAAGAATCATGCGAATCACGCCACCATGGCAAACGATTGCCACCTTCTGGCCGGGATGACTCTTCAAGATCTCTCGTACAGGTGGTTCGATCCTTGAACGAAAAGTGCGACTACATTCCCCTCCTGGAACTTTCGCTGCTTCCATCATTTCCAGCCAATGAAACGCGGAGACCTGATATTTGTCGTGCACTTCCTGCCACGTGAGCCCAGTCCAATCACCGAAGTGAACTTCGCTCAAGTGTTCGATCGTGTTTGGCTTGGCAGTGCGTTCGAGGAGGATAGGCTCCAGAGTCTGCTGCGCCCGCTTCATCGGGCTTACGTAAATGGCATCGAACTCCACCTTCCGAAGATAATGCCCGAGCGCTTGTGCCTGGCGATGACCTTCAGGCGAGAGATTCATATCGAGCCGACCACCAAACGTCCGGTGATAACGCTCTTCGACCTCACCATGACGCAACAAATAAAGACGAGTAGGGGACATGTTCAATAGTATGGGACAAACCGACAAAACAACGTGCGACGATCCAATTACTGGCCCACAGCTCGTTTTTGCAACTCGATGAGTTGCTTGATCCCCGACTTCCCGACTTCCAGCATGGAAGTGAGTTGTTCCGGTGAAAAGGTGGTCTCTTCTCCTGTCCCTTGAAGTTCAATAAACTGGCCCGCTTCATTGATCACCAGGTTCAAGTCAACCGCCGCCGCGACATCTTCGGTGTAACACAAATCCAACATTGGACTACCGTTGACAATTCCCACGCTCACGGCCGCAACCCCGCTTAGAATGGGGTTCACCGTCAGCTTTCCCTGCGCCATCAGTTTTCGAACCGCCAGGTTCAATGCCACAATCGCGCCAGTGATCGCGGCAGTGCGCGTCCCGCCATCGGCCTGGAGCACGTCGCAATCGACCCAAATCGTGCGCGGCCCAATCTTTTCCAGATCGATCGCAGCACGCATGGAGCGGCCAATCAAACGCTGAATCTCTTGCGAACGCCCATCTATCTTGCCCTTCGTAATATCACGCGGCTTCCGCGTGAGAGTAGAGTAGGGGAGCATCGAATACTCAGCCGTGATCCAACCGCCCGTCACACCTTGTTCTTTCATCCAACGCGGCACTGTTTCCTCGACATTTACACCGCAAATAACTCGGGTGTTGCCCCATTCAATCAACGTGGAACCCGTTGCATAGGGGGCGATATCATTTTGAAAGCGGATAGGACGGAGCTGATTAAGAGCACGACCGTCGGCGCGAATTGGAGTAATAATAGAAGCAGATTCGGACAAAACCATGCGGCGGATGCTAGCAGTGAAGTCTTGATTGAAAATAAAATTTCCCGAGAAACGCATCGGAGGGAATCTTGATGTTGACGGGTGATGTACTATTTTTTATGGTCGGCCCCTATGGCGAGCGGGAAAGTAAAATGGTTTAACATCCAAAAGGGGTTCGGGTTCATCGTCCAGGAGGCAGGGCCCGATATTTTTGTTCATCACACTTCCATCATGGGGGACGGCTTTAAGGTGTTGCAGGAAGGGGAAATGGTAAAATATGAGGTGATGCAGGGAGACAAAGGGCTCAAGGCGCACAACGTCCAACGAGCGCATTAATATTTCTTAGCGAAAGCAGTCCCGCGCGGTATCTTCTGGTCGATGCATTACGAGTCGCCCGTTCGAAGTCTTTACGTTCATGTGCCGTTTTGCGCCCATAAATGTGAATACTGCGCTTTCTTTTCCCAACTGCCGAATGGCGACACGGTCAACCGCTACGTAAATGCACTCGTGCGCGAAATGGAGCTCGTCGCACACGATCTCAAACCACGCACTGTCTTCTTCGGCGGGGGCACCCCTTCATTGCTTACTCTCAAACAATGGGAAACCGTCCTGCAAGCCATGGAAAGACTCGGCCTGCTCGGTGCCGAAGAATGGACCGTCGAATGCAATCCCTCCACCGTCTCGGCCGACAAAGCAAAGCTCCTGCGGTCCTATGGCGTAAATCGTATTTCGATGGGCGTTCAATCCTTGAATGAGGATCTGCTCGATCGACTCGGGCGAATCCACTCGCGGGAAATGGTCTTTAAATCTTTCGACATCCTGCGTGCCGCGGGGTTCGAGAATATCAATCTTGATCTGATGTTCGCCATTCCGACCCAGACCATGGAGGTGTGGCAGGAAACTTTGCGGGAAATCAACGCTTTCGGCAGCGAACATCTTTCGTGCTATGAAGTGATCTACGAGGAAGACACGCCTCTCTTCTACCAGCTCAAAGCTGGAAAATTTTCCGTCGATGAAGAACTGGCCGCCGCAATGTATGAGGAACTTTGTTCCTTCGCAGGGAAAAATGGATTCCGTCAATACGAAGTTGCTAATTTTGCTCGTGACACCAGCGGCGGAACTTCAGAAATCCCCTCTCATGCTTGCCGTCACAATGTAAATTACTGGCGGGGTGGACAGTTCTACGGGTTAGGGCCCAGCGCGAGCGAATACATCCGCGGTGCCCGGTGCAAAAACTTCTCCAATACAGTGATGTATTGCGAGCAGTTGGAGAAAGGGGTTCGTGCTACGGAATCAAAGGAAGAACTGCCTTCTCTGGCGCGCGCCAGTGAAATTGCTGCATTCGGTTTGCGCATGAATGCTGGCTGGCCTTTTGCCGATTTCACAAATCTTACTGGACTGGATCTACGCAAAGAATGGTCACCAGAAATGGAGAGACTACAGAAGTTGGATTACGCCGAGATTACCAATGACCGATTCCACCTGACCTCCACTGGAATTCGCTACGCCGATTGGGCTGCGGAACTGTTCCTTCGGGTCTGACCGAACGTTACTGAGGCATCGGTGCCTGCAATTCACCACCAGGTTGTCCCTGTTGCACCGGAGGTACTCTCAAAGTTCGCATCGTGCGAGTGGGGATAGTTCGTTCGCCTGTGTCGGTTCCATTAGGTTGACCGGTCTGCTGCACATTGGGCTGCTGCATGTTAGGCTGGCCTGGCTGTCCGGGTTGTGCCCCGGGTAAGCCGGGCAGACCAGGCGGCGAAGGCGGCGGCTGAAATTGAGGGGGAGCCGGGAGCTGAGGCATCACCGCGCTGCTACCAGTTCCTGGATTATAAACGGGAGAAACCTGTCCTCCCGGTTGCGCCATTGGCATTGGAGCTGGCATCATCCCAGGTGCCAGTTTGGCCGGTTTAAATCCATCTTTATCCAGAGACAATACCGTATCAATACCGGCGTTGCGGATGCGAACCTCGCCATCGCTCTCTGCAATGGAAACGATCTCCAAAGTTCCTTCTCTCTCGCCTTCAGACAAATTGATATACTGCTGAACCTCCTTGGCGTCCTTGGGCGGAATGGTAAAGAAAACACGACGTTCACCGCCAATAGTAGCAAAGCCAGTGAGCTTGAGATTAGCTGGAGGAGCCACGGTGTTCGTTTCAGCTGGCGGCGGAGGGGGAGGCAACAAACCAAACGCGTTGCGGTCCAGAATTGTCTGGTACTTATCTGGAATGACCGCTGACAAATTGCCTGCAGTCACAAGGCTGACCCCGACAATTGTTAGCGTTTTCGCAATCCAGTTCATTTGTTCGAATATATGCTTCCGGCCTATTAACACCATTGCAAAATGGAAGTTGCCCGAAATTTAGGGGTTTTCACGGATAAGGGCGTGGCTAGGGGTTCAAAATGCAAAAAAGCCGCCCGAAGGCGGCTTTTTCGTGAGAGTAACTAACTATTAGTAGGAAGCTTGCGAACCTTTGATGGAACGCTTCTGCATCCACGGCATCATGCTGCGAAGACGAGCGCCGACCTTTTCGATCGAGTGCTGTTCGCCCTTTTTGAGCAATGCATTGTAGTTCTTGTAGCCGGTTTCGTATTCCTTGACCCAGGCTTTTGCGAACTTGCCAGACTGAATGTCCTTCAAGGCAGCGACCATGCGTTTCTTCACGCTTGCGTCGATGATCTTCGGTCCGACGCTCACATCGCCCCACTTCGCGGTTTCGGAGATCGAGAAGCGCATGCCGCTGATGCCAGCTTCGTTCATCAAATCAACGATCAGCTTCAATTCATGCAAGCATTCGAAGTAAGCCATCTCCGGTTGATAACCAGCTTCGACCAACACTTCGTAACCAGCCTGGACGAGCGCACTGGCACCGCCGCAGAGAACAACCTGTTCGCCGAACAAATCGGTTTCGGTTTCTTCTTTGAAAGTGGTTTCGAGCACGCCGGCACGAGTCCCGCCAACACCCTTGGCCCAGGTCAAAGCCGTCTTCTTGGCTTGCTTGCTCGCATTCTGATAAATCGCGATCAGGGCCGGAACACCTTTGCCTTCAGTGAACTGACGGCGAACGATGTGACCAGGTCCTTTCGGAGCGACGAGGATGACGTCCACATCTTTCGGCGGAACGATCGTCTTGAAATGGATGGAGAAACCATGGGAGAAGAGCAGGGTCTTGCCCTTGGTCAGGTTCGGTTCGATGTCCTTCTTGTAGGCCGCCGGTTGTTTGGTGTCCGGGAGACCGACGAAGATGACGTCAGCGCGCTTCACTGCTTCAGCAGTGTTGAACACTTCGAAACCTTTTTCCTTGGCGACAGCGATCGACTTGCTGCCGTCATAGAGTCCGATGATTACTTTGCAACCGCTCTCTTTGAGATTGAGCGCATGTGCATGGCCTTGTGAGCCGAACCCGAGCACGGCCAGCGTTTTACCTTTGAAAAAGCTGAGGTCCGCGTCTTTATCTGTATATACTTTAGCAGGCATTTGTTTTCGTAATTGAGGTGTGAGTAAGAGAGAAAATTATTTGCGGGGCAATGCAATTCTTCCGGTGCGGGTCAGTTGCTGAATGCCGAAATTCTTCATCAGATCGATAAATTTCTCGATCTTGCTTTCGTCACCGGTGATTTCGATGGTCAACGACTTCGGTTGCACATCGACAATCTTTGCACGGAAAATATCGGAAATCTGCATGATCTCAGCACGCGACTTGGAATCGACGCCCACCTTCACCAGCACCAGTTCGCGGTCGACATACTCGCCTTCGCAGAAATCGGTCACTTCCAGCACATCGATCAATTTGTTCAATTGCTTGATGATCTGGTCAATCGTTGCTTCATCACCGCGGGTGACAATCGTCATGCGGGATGTTTTGGGATCGTGCGTCGGCGCGACATTGAGCGTATCAATGTTATAACCACGACCGCTGAAGAGCCCAGCCACGCGGGTCAGGACGCCGAACTTATTTTCCACCAGGACCGATATTGTATGTCGCATAATTAAATGTTGGTTCCGGAATTGTGCTCGCCCACTTGCGAGTGCCGAAACCACCCGCAAAATCAAAAACCCGCATTCCGTTTTGGAATTGCGGGCGACCTGCGAGCGTTTACCAATGCCTCAGGTCGCGTTAGCCTACTACGACTACGCGAACTACACTGGGAGCACTGGCGAAATGTTTCATTGCGGGGCGGACAGTAACAATCCCTCTAATCCCGGTCAACCGGTATTTCAACCCGTAGCCGCGTTGGTCACAACGCGGGATCTGATCAGAACCAGCTCACGAAGCATTTGGAGAACTCTTTGCCATTCCAGGTGTTAACTTTTTATAGACAAATAAGTGAGTCGACCTCGTCATCACTGTAAGAATGCCTTCTGTCCACCTTGAACAACTCTATGACGAGCATGCTCAGGCGTTGTTTGCATTTCTTCTACAGTTTACCAGGAATGAAGCCGACACTCGCGATTTGCTTCAGCAGGTCTTTGTTAAGCTAGCGAACAATCCAACTCTCCTCGAAAACGTCCGGGACCCACGCGCCTTCCTGATCCGGCTTTCCCAGAACCTGGCGATCGACTCCCTGCGTGGACGCGGATCGCGCGACCGGAACCACGAGCAATTTGGAGCAGACCTCTCCATTTTCGCAAGGAGCACCGATCCCGATGAGCATTCGTTCCGCAGCGAACTGACTCAAGCCATGGCGGAATTGCCTGAGGAACAGCGCACTGTCGTTCACCTGAAACTTTGGGAAGGACTTACTTTCGAGAAGATTGCCGAGATCCTGGAAATCACTTCGAACACTGCCGCCAGCCGCTATCGCTACGGCTTAGACAAACTTCGCACCCGGCTCCGTCCTCTCTATGACGAGATTCGCTAGGGTGTTTACAAAAGAATTTATGGAATCTGATTTTGAAAAAAAACTCGCGCAACAGCCGATGCGCGAACTCCCGGCGGAATGGCGGAAGGAGATTCTATCCACCGCCTCCCGGCCACTTCCGGCCGAGGACCGGAGTTTCTTCACGATGATTCAAGAGGCTGTTCGCAGCTTGGTTTGGCCAAATCCGCGGGCCTGGAGCGCCTTGGCGGCGGTGTGGTTGGCTATCCTTGCCGTAAATGTTGCCTCGGGTGACAAACGCCCAGGTGGTTCGAACCATTCTCCCGCGCCCGATTTTATGGCCGCTCTCCAGGAACAACAACGGATACTCACCCAACTCACCAATCAAACCGATCGGGTGGAGGTTCAAGCACAAAGGCCCGCATTACCCACCCCGCGCAGTGAACGTCGCAGAGAGGAAGAATTTGCCCTCGTATGAACAATAATCCCTCCATCGTCCCTAAACGCTCCTTATTTCGATTGGCCGCATATGGCGTGATTCTGATTTTGTTGATTGGCTGCGCCCTGCCGTATCTATGGAAGGCACATTCCCGGGGTGCGCAGGACCTGCAAGACTCCTTGCAAGGTTTTGCGATCCTTTTGGGTATTGGCGGACTCCTCCTCTGGATACTGGCCTGCTTGTTCCCCGCCACCTTCCAGCGTTTGTTTCGTCGTGAAATGCTTCAGAGATATTTTTTTGGATTCGCATGTCTTGCGACCGTTATCGCCGGAATATACGCGTTCGAAAACTGGCGGGGGAAACGTGCCTGGGAGAATTGCAGGAAACAGCTGGAATCCAAAGGTGCCGTGCTCGACTGGGCCGCCTACATCCCTCCAACAGTTCCTGACGAACAAAACATCTATAAAGCACCGAACATGACCGAGTGGTTCGTGAAGGCTCCACTCGACCCGGATGGCACCGCATCGACCAGGCGCAGGGTTCTGGTAGATCTGCTGCAGCACAAATTTTATGATTCCGCGAAGCCCGACCTCAGCACGGTTGCCCTGGTCACAGTGATATCGTCTTCCGATACGCGACCTGTCCAGGCTGACGCCGTTCTTCAATACACCGATTCCAGGCTTAGCTACGTTTCGGATGGACCGGGCGAGCCGCTGTTTAAAGAAAAGTTGAGAAAGTTGCTGGAGCAACAAATGAGAACAGGGGGGGCAGGATCGAAAACCATGCTTTTCGGTGCGCAAAACCTTAACTTCGTCACTGACTATCCACAGATCTCTCCACTCCAGATCTTTGTTCGAGCTAACAAAGCTCCACTGGCAACCGAGTTCCAAAAAACTTTTTCGGATTATATGGGAGAGCCAGTGAGGGTCCGGAAAATCGGGACCAACTCCTTCAAAATCTCAAGGGAGGGTGTGTCCGCCGATCCAACGGTTCTCGCAGCCGACTACCTTGACTGGTGTGACCAGCATAAAGAGGTGTTTGCAACGATTCGAGAGGCGCTGAAGCGGCCCTACGCCCGGATGGACGGTGATTATGAGCACCCCTTTGCGCAGCCGATACCTGATTTCCTGGCCGTTCGGGTTGTGGCGCAAATTCTCGCTCAACGAGCGCAATGTCACCTCCTGCTCAAGCAACCGGAGGCGGCGTTGCGTGACCTGGAGTTTATGGACGGTGTTCGTGCTCTGTTGCTGGCGAAACCTACCGGGCAGCCAATGACCCTTGTCTCAGCCATGATCAACGTGGCGGTCGTGGGACTCCAACAAAACGTGGTCGCCGATGGCTTTCGATTGCAGGCATGGAAAGAACCTCAAATGATGGCCCTCGGTCAACGTAGTGACAACTATATCGCTCCGGTGTTGGCTGCGACTCAGGCGCAGCAGGCAGCCCTTTTGGAATCGCTTCTTGAAACAACTTATCACTCTGACGACCTTTATTACGCGAGCAAGTATGGGGCCCAGGACGTATTCTCTCGGAAGTTTTTGAATCCGGGCTGGCTATTATTCCACCTCGCCCCGCGCGGTTGGATCTATCAAAACATGGTTTCGACCTCACTTCTTTTCCAGGACTACGTGGACAGAGTTGCTGAGTCGAATGATCTCATCGCACCGAAAAAATGGACTGCGGTGCAGGCCGCGCATGAACGTATTCACAGGGATCGTAATCCGTTCAACTTCATTGCCCGATTCGCAATCCCTAATATGAACAGAGCAATAGAAACCGCCGCGTGCAATCAAACCATGGCGAATCAGTCTGTCGTGGTGGCCGCACTGGAGAGGTATCGTCTCGCGCACCGCGTTTATCCCGAAACCCTTGATGCCCTTGTTCCTCAATTTCTCGAAGCAGTTCCCAAAGACATTGTGGGCGGTCAATCCCTGAAGTATCGACGCACCATAGAGGGTCGATTTCTGCTCTACTCATTGGGATGGAACGAAAAAGACGACGGCGGAGTTGCCAAACCATCTTCTAATGCCAGCGAGCCGGACTGGGTTTGGGACCCTAAGACCCCGTAGCCGCCTTGGTAACAAGGTGGGCGGGCGAATTGCAGCGTGTGGGGCTCGAGTCGGACGAAGGTCGTGGCAACCTTTTGGAGACAGCTGCAAAACTCAGAAGGGTCGGCGACTCAAGGGTATGCAGGTCCTGAAACCCTTTCGATCGCCCAGGCAGAATCCGTGCTCCTGAGCGAAAAGCGGCGTTGCAGTATGCATACGCCGCTGTGCCTTAGCAGCCATAAGAGCCCTGATTATGGCTTTGTTGCGTCGATTGTTGCTTTGTCGGCTTCAGCTTGAGCGTCGACTTTCTTTTTGTCAGCCTCGAGCTGGGCCTTTTCACTTTCCTTCTGCGCTTCGATGTTGGCTTTCTCTACTTTTGCGTCGATTTCCGCCTGTTTCTTGGCAGCACCGGCAGCATCATCGACAGCTTCCTGGCGTCGATCGAGTGCCTCCTTCTGAGCCTCGGCGTTGTTATCAACGGCGCGTTTTTCATCACTACAGCCTACAAGTGCGAGTGCTGCGAACAATGCGAACAATGTGTTTTTCATATGTAATGAGTTTGGAGGGGATCTCCTACTTTGCTCAACGGGTCTTGATGCCATTTGGAGTATCAGCGTGAGTCTCGGGGTGAAGCACACTTTTCCTGAGATGCTATGAGGGTGAACCCTTTTTTCGGCTTCCTCCAACTTCCGGGTATAGAACGAACTGAGGGCGCAACCGCCGAAAGAGAGAGGCGTCCCCGGCTCCAGAAGCTGGAAAAACAAGCAGGCAGACACGCGCTCCGACGCAAAATGCCTCCAAACGGAGAATGGGAGGGTAAAACCGCCATCAGAGGCGAAAAATCCGTGTTTGGACCCCTGTAATCGCAATTACAGGGGTCCAAACACGGAAATGGAGGGGTGTAATCCAAATTACAGGGGTCCAAACACAAATTTGGAGGGGTGTAATTAGGATTACAGGGGTCAAAACACGGAAATGGTGGGAATCTTGGAGCCAGATTCTCTCCAAACACAGAAATGGACCCCTGTCAGCGGCATTACAGGGGTCCATTCCGCAGTTTGGAGGGGTGTAATCGCCGTGAC
>JBKJKE010000048.1:0-15380 GCA_046597605.1 Limisphaerales bacterium
ATGGCTCTCTTGAGATTCCACGTAAAGCCGATGAACTCGAGCCTTTGATGGAATCGATGAAGCAGTTCTTCACCGCTCATCCCGAGAAAGAATCAGCCAGTTCCGATATCACGGCGACCCGGGCAGACGAGCTGTACAACGCGTTGTTCAACGCACGCACCGCCGTGGTCGCGCAGGAAGCGAATAATCGCACGCTCTATGGGAACCGGATCGCGAAGTTCGACGCCGTCTACCGCCGGCTTACGGGGATGGTCAAAGAGTTGTCGCAGGTGCTGCCGCCGCTGGACAGTCGTTGGCTCGATTATGGGTTTCAGATTCCCGGCTTGCAGGAGACGCCGGATCGCCCGGGAAAGATAACGGCCATTCTGCTGGGGAATAATGCGGTGGCGGTGAAGTGGAAAGCGGCACCGCGGGCGGAGTATTATCGCGTCTGGATCAAGGTGAATGGTGTCGACCAGGATCTGCGAGTGGTGGGAAGTCCGTCGGATATCGATTTCACCATCGAAGGGTTGCCGTTGAATGCGGTGGTGGAGATCGGCGTGTCAGCGATCAATAACGGGGGTGAAAGTGCGGTGAGCGAATTGGTGCCGGTCACGATCGTGTAACGGCGGCGCGGAACGGGTGTTTGGAGTAGTGGAGTGTTGGAGTGGCGCTGTTTGCACTCCATCACTCCCGAATCCGTGGTTAAATCCTAATGACGGAGATCCTCGCCCGGGCGATTTTCGTTTGCGTCGGGAGAGGCGTTGCTTAACCTCCTTTCCATCACATGAGACAGTCCTGTTTTCGTATCTTCTGGATTCTGATCGTCCTCGGTTCATTGCAGTCCCTCGAAGCACAACCGAGCGACAAGCCGAATTTCATCTTTATCCTGGTCGACGACATGGGGTGGGCCGATGTCGCTTGCATGGGCGAAACCTATTTTGAAACGCCGAACATCGACGCTCTCGCCAAACAAGGAATGAAGTTTACCCAGGCCTATTCGGCCTGCACCGTTTGCTCCCCTACCCGCGCTTCGTTTCTCACCGGTAAATCCCCTGCGACTTTGAAGGTCACCGATTGGATCGCTGGACATCAGCGACCTCACGCCAAACTTCTGCCGCCGGATTGGACGATGCATCTGCCGGCAGGCGAGGTCACGATCGCCAAACGTTTACAGTCTGTCGGCTATGCGACGGCGAGTATCGGCAAGTGGCACTTGGGCGGAACGGAGTTCAATCCTGAAAAATTTGGATTCGATACCAACATCGCTGGTTTCCATAAAGGATCTCCCGCCAGCTATTCTGCCCCCTACCAGAACCCAACGCTCAAAGATGGTCCGGCGGGAGAGTTCCTCACGGATCGGCTGACGGCGGAGGCGATTCGTTTTATGGAGGAGAACCAGAAGAAACCGTTCTTCATTTACTTGCCTCATTTCGCCGTCCACACGCCTATTCAGGCCAAGCCAGAGGTCACAAAAAAATATGCCGCTAAAGCGCAACCGACGGGAAAGAAGATCAACCCGGAATATGCGGCACTGGTGGAAAGCGTCGATGATAGCGTCGGTAATTTGATGAAGGCGTTGGAGAAACTAAAACTCACGGGGCGCACCTACATCATCTTCACCTCCGATAACGGCGGACTCGTGAACCAGACTTCGAACAAACCATTGCGCGCCGGAAAAGGTTCCGCCTACGAAGCGGGCGTGCGGGTTCCGCTGATTGTCCGTGGCCCGAACATTAAACCTGACACGACAAACAACACACCGGTCATCACGGCGGATCACTACCCTACTCTGCTCGGACTTGCGGGACTGAAACCCGAACCGGATCACGTGCTCGAAGGAGTAAGCCTTCAGCCGTTGCTGGTCTCTGATGGAAAACTGAATCGCACGAATTTATATTGGCACTACCCGCATTATCATCCCGGCGGCGCGACACCCTACAGCGCGATTCGTGACGGGGATTTTAAATTGATCCAATTCTACGAGGACGGCGCTTTCGAACTCTACGATTTGAAAAACGATCCATTCGAAACTTCAAATCTCGTCAAAAGCATGCCGGCGAAGGTGCAGGAGTTGAATCAGAAGCTGGAGCTCTGGCGCAAACAAACCGGCGCGCAATCGCCACTGCCCAATCCAGATTTTGATGCCGCGAAAGATGGCAATAACCGCAAGAAAGCATGAACGGACTGCAGCGCTTACTTTTGGTCTTGTTCATCGGAGCGACTTGCATCGGGCATGCGCAATCCAAACCGAACATCGTATTCATTTTGGCGGATGACCTAGGCTGGAGCGACCTTGCTTGTTACGGGAACAAGTTCCACGAGACACCTAACCTCGATCGCATGGCACAAAGTGGGATGAAGTTTACGGACGCCTATGCAGCGGCTCCCGTTTGTTCACCGACTCGTGCCGCCTTTTTGACCGGGCAAGCCCCTGCCCGACTTGGCCTGACCGATTACATCCCCGGCAAACCGAATGTTCCCGCGAATAAGCTGCTTCGGGTGGAACAAGATACAGAGCTCCCGCTTGAAATCGTCACGCTGCCCGAATTGTTGAAAGCGGCTGGCTACAAAACAGCGCTCGTTGGGAAATGGCATTTGGGAGGCAAAGGATTTGAGGCGGAGAAACATGGATTCGATGTGGTCATCGGCGCCAATGCCGAAGGAACCGCTGGCAGTTTCTTCTCACCTTACAAAGGCAAGAATCGCGCGGTCCCGCTGACGCCGGGGCTGGCTGACGAATATCTGACCGATCGTCTCACCGACGAGGCGCTCAAGTTCATCGAACAAAACAGGAGTGTGCCGTTCTTCCTCTTTCTACCCCATTACGCCGTCCACACACCGATTCAAGGTAAGACAAATCTCGTGGAAAAATATGAGAAGCGGATCAAACCAGGGAATACGCAAACCAACGCAACTTACGCGGCGATGATGGAAAGCTTGGATGAGAGCGTGGGGCGCATTCTGGCGAAGCTGGATGAGCTCAAACTCGCGGAGAATACCCTGGTGATTTTCACCTCTGACAACGGAGGTTTAGTTTCTCCCCCAGTGACATCGAATCAACCGCTACGCACGGGCAAAGGAAACGTTTATGAAGGAGGAATCCGTGTGCCGCTAATTGTGCGCTGGCCGGGAAAAATAAAATCGTCAATTACGGATGCGCCTGTTTCAACAGCTGACTTCTTTCCTACTTTTCTTGAATTTGCCGGGATGAAGCTTCCAACGACTGAACCGATCGATGGAGTCAGCCTGGTTCCTCTCCTGACTGGAGCGGGATCTCTGCAACCAAGAGAATTGTTTTGGCATTATCCGCATTACAGTCCCCAGGGAGGCGAACCCGGAGGAGCCATTCGCGAGGGTGACTTCAAACTCGTGCAGATGTTTGAGGAAGGTCGAATCGAACTTTACAATCTCAGTGAAGACATCGGTGAAACAAAAAACCTGGCGGAAACGAATCCTGAGAAAGCATTGGAACTCGTAAACAAACTCGACCTATGGCGTCGGACGGTGGGAGCACAAATGATGCTGCCGAATCCGGGTTATAAGTCCGGCAAACAGGCAGAGTAAACTGGAGGGGATCACGCCGTCATTGAGACAGGAACGCCGACTTCCTCGCACGAATCGATGATGTCTTGAAATGTTTCAGAAATCTTCTCTTTGGACGCCTTGTCGACCACAAGAGGCGGTTTCCACGAGAATTTTCCTCCACTATACCAGATCTCCAGTCCCTTGCGTCCGCGCGCCGCCATCGGGATAAGGAAGCCGCCGACAATAATCGCAATGGGCCAACCGGAAACGGATTGAGCTGCCGGTTTCTTGCTCCACATTTGATCCCATAAGGCGAAGGTAGAAAACACTCCAGCCACTACCATCAGAACCGCGAGCACCCAGAGCCCGTAGGGCCGCAGTCGCTTCACGGATACATGCCGAATTTGATTCAGCGGCACCCGCTCGAAGTAGAAAGGGTCGGAGACCGCGAAAAGCTTGATGCGAGGGATGTAGAGAGCTTGATTGCTGACCGCAAAGAAGAAGGGTTGTGCCTTCTTGGAAAGGTGCAACTCGAGGTCCGCAACCACCTCCTCTCCCGATTCGGGTATCACTTCGTATGCCATGGAATCGGGGTCTATTACCGCGTGGTCAAGGGTCGGGTTCCGCCGACCGCCCATTCTCAACCCACCATTTTGATCCGGCCTTCGCGATGGTCCTGCAGGAGTTTGATATCCGCATCGACCATTAGTTTGACGAGATCGACAAACTTGGTGGCTGGCTCCCATCCAAGTTGCTTCTTTGCCTTGGAGTAATCACCAATCAATAGTTCGACTTCGGCCGGACGATAGTAGCGCGGATCGATTTCCACATACTTATTCCAATCCAGTCCGGCGTGGGCGAACGCAACATCCAGGAACTCACGGATGGAATGGGTTTCGTTCGTGGCAATGACGTAATCGTCCGGCTTGTCCTGCTGCAACATCAACCACATGGCATCGACATATTCCTTGGCATAACCCCAGTCGCGTTTTGCGTCGAGGTTACCGAGGTATAGTTTGTCCTGGAGACCTGCTTTGATATGGGCGAGAGCCCGGGTGATTTTGCGAGTGACGAATGTTTCGCCGCGACGAGGGGATTCGTGATTGAAAAGAATACCGTTGCTGGCGTGCAGGCCGTAGGACTCACGATAATTCACCGTGACCCAGTAGGAATAAACTTTGGCGCAACCGTATGGACTGCGGGGATAGAACGGAGTCGTTTCCTTTTGTGGAACTTCCTGCACCAACCCGTACATTTCGCTGGAGGAGGCCTGGTAGAAGCGGGGCTTCATTCCGCTTTCGCGGATGGCTTCCAGCAAACGGATCGTTCCGGTGGCTGTGATGTCGGTGGTGTATTCCGGACAATCGAAGCTGACACGGACATGGCTTTGCGCCGCGAGATTGTAAATTTCCTCGGGTTTAATTTTCTCGAGCAACCGCGCCAAACCGCTGCCGTCGCTCAGATCACCGTAATGCAAAAAGAGTCGAGTATGGCTGGCATGCGGATCGGAATAGATGGAGTCGAGTCGACCGGTGTTAAAGGTACTGGCGCGTCGAATGATGCCATGCACTTCATACCCTTTTGAAAGCAACAACTCGGCAAGATAAGAACCGTCCTGGCCAGTGATGCCCGTAATCAAAGCTTTTTTCGCCATAAGCGGAGGGAATTTAACGAACCAACACTAAACGACAAGAAGTTTACAAGCTGCGGCTACTGAAAAGCAGAACCAGTAATCGACCTACCGAAGGGCTGATGCCCAGGTGAGAATCACCGCAATGGGAACGGCCGCCAGACAAATTTTATCGGTAATAGAGGGTTCACGTCGGGCAGGAAGGAAATTGAGTAGGACCCCAAAGAGGGCTCCGAAGACAAATCCTCCAAAATGCGCAAGGATATCTGTCCCAGGGGCAGTTCCCAGCAACATGAGCATGAATGCCCCAGCCAGGAAGCTCCGGAAAATGATTTGTGCGGCAATGAACTTTCGAGTCTGAAATACAAATGGTTGGACGGCGAGTAGACCAAGAGCGCCCATCACCATTCCTGACGCTCCAAGTCCGCGATGGGTATGATCGTAGAAAATATAACCAGCGAGATTTCCTCCTGCGCCTGCGAGGTAGGCGGTGAACAGGGCGAAACCAGCCCCGTATCGAGCCATCGCTAATCCCAACAGAACGACGCCGGTGGTCACGTTGGCGGCAAGATGCCCCAGATCACCATGCATGGTAACGGCCGTGAACAAACGCCACCACTCGCCCTCGGCAACGGCTTTGTTGTTCATTAGTCCAAGCGGTTCTCTCGCCCCGGAACTCCAGGAGTAGAGCCAGATAATGCCAATGACCCAGAAGAGACTACCCCAATGAAATAAGAGATCCGACCCCGGCAATTTCTGTTGCCATTTCCATCCCCGGTTCTCAGCCCGATACAATTTAATGCTGTGGAGCGCTCGATCGTGCTCGCTTTCGGCGACGCCTAACTGCCACGAATCTTCCTCGTTAAGGATCTCCGCTTCAATGCCCTGACTGGCGAGGACCAGGCTCCAATCCATGACCTGTTTCTTCGATCTGGCAGGGATACGCCTTATGGATGGTTCTGGGTTGTCTGTTTGCATCTAAACCGGTAAATTGTGGGCGTCAGCGCAAGAACAGCATGTGGTGCAAAGCTACATTTGTAAATGCCTTGAGATGCTCCCGAGCATCCGGCGCAACGTTGATCCAAAACGTTTCATTCAACATTCCTCATGGCACCTGCGCTTCCCAGCAGGAGGGAAATTCCGAAACCCTAAGCTCCGAAAACAACTATGAAACTGATTCAGCCAAATTGTCGGTTACAGTTCACCGCAGAAGATATCGACTTCATCATCGCCGTTCTCGGTCACAGCCCGGGTGATCCTGGAACTCTCACAAAACTTCTTGCCGACACGGAGACGCGCGATCTGATCCTGGACGATAAAGCTCTCTTCCGCTCTCTCTTGGAACACCCTGGCTACCTGGGAGTTTCACACCATTTTTATTTTTACATCCTCGTTCGGAATGTTTTGCGAGGCGCTGGGATTGAAGATCGTTCCGTGGCTGATTACGTGGCCGAAGTACTGGCGGAATTTTCTCAGGCCGAAAATGTGCGTTGTGTGATACCGGGCAAGCCGCATCCGCTGGATTACTTCTTCGAGATGTTGGCCGCACTGCAGAATGCAGATGCCCGAACCAGCTTCTACATCCGAACGCATATCGGAAACCAATCGCTCTTCTTCTCGGGCGTCTTCCCGGAGCACATCCGTCATCGCGCGGAACGCCGCGGATTCCCGGACCTCAGCTATTACGCCGCACTGGGGCAAGCCAACTTCCGGGTCGCCCGGGATCATCAACTGGCGCAAAAATACGAATTGGCCGAAGTATTCGACATTCTATCGGATCGATTCGAACCGGCCCGACGCGCATTGAATGGCCTGGCAGAGCGCATCTTTACGTTCACCGATCACGATCAATCGATTGAACGTATTTTGCAAAAAACGATGGGGCCTAACTAACTTTTTGGCAGTCCCAGCGAAGCCGCGCGTGCAAGCGTGTCTGGCTCAGAGATATGATGAATGGTTTGCCAACCTCGTTTGGCACCCGCATCGATGTTTTCCAATCGATCATCGATATAAAGAATGGAGTCACCTTTTTTTGCGGTGACCTGTTCCACGACTTCGTAGATTTTGGTATCCGGCTTCATCGAACCGTGTTCGTAGGACAAAATAAAATCGGTGAAGTTCCGAAAGAATGGCAGGCGCGACCGGATCGTTTCCACTGCAAGAGGGTTCGTGTTGGAAAAGATGTAGGTGGGAATGTTGCGAGCCCTCAAAGCTTCGTTGAAAGCAACCATTGAATCGATCGGCCGAAAGATATCACCGAACAAGGGACCAAACTCCTCCACACCCCCCAGAAATCCGGCAGCATCCCGTACCGCAGAATAAAAACCGTGGGTATCAACGAGCCCGGTTTCAAATCTGATCAACAGCGGAGATTGGTCGATCAACGCCCGCACATCGCATTTTCGCCCGTCACAACGGGAAGCAATACCCCGGGCGGCATCGCCGTAATCGAAATCCACGAGGACCTTGCCCAAATCAAAAACAACAACTTCAGGAGTTTTCATTTACATTTCACGACGGCCTTCGAGGGCGTGACTCAACGTAACCTCATCAGCAAACTCAAGTCCGCTGCCTGCTGGGAGTCCGTGTGCAATCCGCGAAATCTTTGCCCCTCGGGCCGCAAGACGTTTGGCCAGGTAAAAACTGGTGGCGTCCCCTTCTACATCGGTCCCGAGTGCCACGATAATTTCTCGAATCGGCTCCTCCGTCAGGCGCTTCTCGAGTTCGGCGATGCGCAAATCTTCCGGTTGCACACCATTCAGGGGAGATATTTTTCCACCGAGCACGTGGAATTTTCCGCGAAAGCTTCCCGATTTTTCAATACTCAGGATATCCGTGGGACGTTCCACGAGGCAAATAAGGGAAGGATCGCGTGCGTGATCCGAACAGATCCCACACGGATCTTTTTCCGTAAGGCCACCACAGACCGAACACAGTCGGATGCGTTCCCGGGCAGCGACGATTGCCTGTGCCAATTGATGAACAGCACCGCTTTCGTTTTGCACGATGTAAAGCGCAATACGCTCTGCCGATCGCGGACCAATCCCGGGCAGCCTGCTCAATGAGGAAACCAGCGCAATGATCGGTTCTGGAAGTGAAGCCATGGTGAAGCGAGGCTCCTTTAAATAAAGAGAGGCACAGAATCGGTAAAGATTCTGTGCCTTTCGCAAAAAGATTACATCATCCCCGGCAAGCTAAAGCCCTGGGTCACTTTCCCCATTTCGGCAGTGTTGATTTCTTTAGCCTGGTTCAAAGCCTGGTTTGTCGCCGTCAAGATCATGTCTTCAACGATTTGGGCGTCGCCCGGGGTCAAGGCTTGTGGATCGATTTTGATGGAAGCAATCGTGCCGTCGCATCGTGCCACCACTTTAACTGCGCCACCACCACTGGTCGCTTCCACCGTGCGAGCGGCGAGTTCGGCCTGGATGGTTTCCATTTGCTGCTGCATTCGAGCAGCTTGTTTCATTAATTTTCCAATGCTGGACATAGGTGAAATTTCAAATTGGCAGACGTAAAATGCAAATCTAATCAGGAACGGATTTCAACAATCGTTCCACGGAAGGCGTCGAGAGCCGCTTTGATCAAAGGATCATTCTTGAACTCATCCTTGTTGAACGGCGGAGGAGCGGCGGGGGCTTTCGGCTTGGCCGGTGCTGATTCCGCCGTTTTCCAGGGAGGCGGGTTAAATGCTGTGGCGGCAGTCGGAGCAACGGGTGCTGCCGGGGTGGGAGCAACATCGGTGTCGTTCAGCGGCACCCAACTCTGCGGAGCGGTCGACTGGATAAATTTCACCTGGCAATTTCCGTAGCCTAGTTCGTGCAACTTGCCGTGAATGATCGCATGAGTTTTCGAATTATCGACCTGATCGAGTTGACCCGAATATTGCGGATCAAAACCAATGGTTAACAGATTTTTACTAAATGCAACGGGGTGCGCATTGTCCAAGTAAGTTTTCATGAATGTGCTGGCCTTCGCCACACCTTCCAAAAGTTGTCGCCAGAGCTGCACCAGGTCCACCTCCCCTGTCCTCAATACAGGTGCGGGTGCTGAGGCGGCAACTGGTTCCGGAGCCTTGGGAGCCGGGGCCAGCGCAACCGGTTGTTCTCTCAGCACCTGGGCTTGAGTTACTGCGGAGGTGACCTGCGGCTTCGGAGCTGCGGCAGTTGCCGACTTTGCTGCAGGCGCGGAACCACCGCTCCCGCCCCCTTCCGAGCGCAACTGCTGCAACTGCTTCAACACAGCATCGATACTGACGGCATTCCGCGCTTCGATCGCTTTCAGCAAACTCACCTCCACCAAAATTTTCTTGGATGCAGTATCCCGCAGGCGGCTTTCTGCATCGGTCAGCACATCCATGATACGGGTGAGCGTTTCCGGGCTGGCCAGCGGCGCTTGTTTTGCGATGACAGCAACTTCCGTTTCCGAAACCTCCAGCAACTTCAAATCACCTTTTGACACCTGAAACAAAAGGACGTTTCGAAAATGCGACAGCAGGTCCGACAGCAATCGACCGAGGTCTTTGCCGTTCTTCGCGAGATCGTTCAACTCGCGCAAGGCACGTTCGGGATTTCCGTTGAAGACAGCTTCGGTGAGCGCGAGAATCTGGCTTTGAGCAGTCAAGCCGAACATCGAAAGGACGTCGGGCTCCTTAATCTCATTGCCGCAAAAGCTGATTAACTGATCCAGCGTCGATTCGGCATCGCGCATCCCACCTTCTGCCCCTCGAGCGATGGCATAAAGCGCGGCATCTTCAATCGTCACACCCTCCTGTTTGGCGATATGTCTCAGATGCTCGACAATCAGTGCCGTCGGAATACGACGCAGATCAAACCTCTGGCAACGAGACAAAATCGTCGGGAGAACTTTCTCGGGATCGGTTGTGGCGAACAAAAACTTCACATGAGCCGGTGGCTCTTCCAGCGTCTTAAGCAACGCATTAAACGCTGCCGTGGAGAGCATGTGTACTTCGTCGATGATGTAGATCTTGAACTTCGACGTCGCCGGTGCGTATTTGCAGGTCTCTCGCAGTTCGCGAACCTGTTCCACCCCGTTGTTACTGGCACCGTCTATTTCAATTACGTCCAGTGCCCGCCCTTCGGTAATCTCCTGGACGCGGGTATCGTTGTCATCAAACTCCGCTTTGGGACCAGCGGTGCAATTCAAAGCTTTCGCGAAAATACGGGCGATCGTGGTCTTCCCTGTGCCGCGTGGACCGCAGAACAAGTAAGCATGCGCAATTCGGTTCTGGTTCACCGCATTGGCGAGCGTTTGTGTGACATGTTCCTGGCCGACAACATCAGCGAAGCGTTGCGGGCGGTATTTGCGAGCTATGACTTGGTAAGACATGAAATTGCGAGCTGCGAATTTCAAAGTGCGAATGCATTGCGCATCTCAACTGCCTTTCACAACTTGAAACTCAGAAAAATACCAGGGTGACCACGGCTGATGCGGAGCAAACTACCGTTGCTGCATTCCTGCCCTGGCGGGGTTCGTAAGTCCACACTCCATGGGCCCTGGCGAGGCAGAATGTGCAGCAGCTTTCGGGGCTCATCAAGTGGATTCATCCAAAACAGTAATATCTATAATCTGGCTTTTTTCCGAAGAGTCAGGAGGCTAACGCTCATGCCCGAGATCAAAGTGGAATGTGACTGCGGACAACGCTTCAAATTGGATGTATCCCCGGTTAACGGACGGATGCCGTATATCCTCAACTGCCCATTGTGCAATGCCGATTGCACGCTGAAAGCCGATGAGATCCTCGGCTCACTTCCCGGGGTTGCACAAGCCCCCATGGCGACGGTTGCCGCCCCTGCTCGCCCGGGACTGCGGATGACTCAACCGGCGCACCAACCCGCGCCGTCAGCTTATCCGGTTGCGCAGCCGTATACCCCGGGCGCACCGGTTCAAGGCGTCCCGATTTATCAGGCACCGCCCCCGTCCCCCACCGAACGCGAACCAAATCTTGCCCTCGGGATTTTGGGCGCTGTGTTAGGCGGCATCCTCGGAATGGTCATCTGGTATCTGATCTATAAAGTGACCGGTGGCTGGCGAATTGGTCTGCTCGGTATCGGGGTCGGCGTTCTAACCGGTTACGGAGCTCGCTTGCTCGGCAAATCCCATGGAGTCAATCTCGGGGTCATCAGTGGAATTATTGCACTGTTCTGCATCGTCGGATCGCATTACATCCAAACCAAAGCGGAGCTCGCGGTTCAGGACGAGGAGGTGACTGAAAGCTTTAATGAAGAACTCGCCGACGCCAAAACTCTAGTGGCAGCCGTCCCCAACGGAACCGACGAAGAAATTAAGGCCTTTCTAAAGAAAGAATATGCCGAGGGTTACGCAGAGACAGCGCAATACTATAAGGAAGCTGGCCAAACTCCCCCCGCCCTGGGAGACATTCCAATCGAGCCAGAAGAGATCGCGGAGTTTCGAACCGACAGATTGGAACCGGCTAAGGACCTGGTCTCGGGCAAAAGGACCGAAAAAGATGTCCGTCAGGAATTAGAAGAAGAAGACTCAGAATTCTCCAACAGCATGGTCGGCCAGATTATCTTCTGGGTCTTCGCGCTCGGCGTTTTCAATCTTGTCTCCACCGTCATCGGCGTCGGTTCCGCCTACAAAATTGGCGCCGGAGAAAACGATTAGCCTCAGGCTTCGGCATCTTACATCCAAGCCTGGTGATCTCCCGCGCAACTCTCGTAGGAAGATGTGGAGTCGCTCTTCCCGTGATGAAGCATTCCCTTCCTGCATCCCCCCGCGTTGAGATGCCGTTCAGGCTTTCTGGACTTCCGGTTTGGCAGTGGCTATAAGCCTGCTACACAAGGGCAAACATCACGACGGCACTTTGTGGACAGATTCGCAAACGCCTACGGGTGAATCTGGTGTTTCAAGATGACCGGGCGTTAAGACAAACATGAAAAGTATCGTTGGAAAACTAAAGGACTTATTCATTCCTGCTGAGCGGAAGGAAGAACTCCCCCCAGCTCCTGCCATCAGCGAGGAGCTTCCATCGCAGCCCGATATCACCTGCGAGACGGAAAGGTTTGGGACCATCTACGGCGGATGGGATGTTGCGACGACAAACCTCAATTCCGAATCCATTGTCTATTCCTTCGGGGTTGGAGAAGATGCCTCTTTCGACATTGCATTGATGGCGAAGTTCAATCTGACGGTTCACGCGTTTGACCCTACCCCAAAGTCCATCGAATGGGTCCAGCGACAAGGATTTTCGGACCGATTCGTGATGCACGAATATGGTCTGGCCGCCTTTGATGGCGAGGCTTCGTTTAATCCGCCGGTCAATCCGGAACATGTCTCGCACACTCTACTTGAAAGGCCTGCAACGAAGTCGAACGCCATCACGGTACCGCTTAAAACGTTGAGAACGGTCATGAGAGAACTCGGCCACGACGCCATCGATATCCTCAAGATGGATATCGAAGGTGCTGAGTATGATGTGATCGATGATTTGAGCCGGTCAGACATCAGGCCGCAGCAAATCTTAATTGAGTTTCATCACCGGTTCCCAGGAGTTGGACTTCCAAAAACCATCGCCACCATCAAGCAAATCCGGAAAATGGGATACCAGCTCTTCTCTATCTCTGCTTCCAAGCAGGAATTCGCCTTCATCAGGACGACCCTCGTCAGCCGCTGAAAATTTCTGATTCTTAAATTTCAGATCAACTACACTCCAGCATCCCCTGACGGAGCAGCTTTTGTCTTCACAACCACCACCTCGCTCCGCGCACTTTCCCCGCCACTGTTCACCGCCGAAACTGACACCTCGCCCTCCGAATCAGGTGGCAATTGCTCCAACATGAAGTCCAGATCGCCTGGCGTTCCCACCGCAACCGGCTCCAGGTCCACGCCTCGAACCTTCAGCCAGACTCGATAATACTCAGCCCGCGGTGACCGTTCCCAGTTCACTTGCGATTCCACTTCGTTAAATGGCTCCACCGTCACACCCTTCGGAGCTTCTGGCGCTTGCTTGATCCCCGGTTGATTCAACCCAAACGACTCCCACCGACCATCCAACGGCCCGATCACACGGTTCAGTTCCTCCGCCACCCCGCGCATCCGCAAGCGCAGCGTTTTCTCACGACGTTTCCGTGCGGTAAGCAACGTTCCCACCTCGCCGATCTGCACCGTCACCGCACCATGAGCCGCCAGCAATTCGGCATGCGCCACCCCCGCGAGGGCCGCCGTGGCCACATCTTCGATTCCTTTTTCCGGGTGTTTAGTCAGAAAATTCTTCAGATGCAGCGCCAGCATGAGCAAATCCGCCACCGAACGAGGGATCTGCAACGACCGCTCGAACCCGGTTCCCGCCCATTCCGACGAATATTGACGCCCCAGCGAGCGCTTCAACGAATCGCGGATGGCATAAAGAAGAGCATCCATCGCCTCCACTTTGTTCCTCATCCCCGTCCGTCGTTTGCGCAATTCAATAACGGCTGACAAGTGCGCATTCACCGCAAGCTTCAACGGCTCCAAATCAGCGTCCATCAACGCTTTGGACCCCACCACCAACCCAAGAGACTCCCCATGCACCGCCGCGCCTGCCCGAATCTTCGCCGCACCCGAGATCAATGCTGCCACCGTCCGCAAAGCTTTCTGTTTCATAAAGTTCTTAAATTGATGTCGAAAAAGACGTCGCACAATCAGGCAACCGAGGCGTGTTATTCATGGAACACCCCCCCCGCGTCTACCGCTCCCAAATTCGACACCACGTTTATGACACATTCGAGGAAGGGCCGCATAGGCCAATCATTGGTATCAATCGCTGGCCTCCCCCCTCCGTCCTCGCATGTCGCTGCATACGAATGGGTTACAAACGCGAAAAAAAGTTGTTTTTGACATCAAGAGAGGAGGAAAAAGGCAAAACCATCCTTCCGATAGCCCTTCTTTCAAGAATTTCGTAAAATTCCCCGCTACACCATAACCACAGGGTGGAATGTTTTCAGGTTCTTGCCCAGTTTAGAACCAGCGCCATATGCTGTTTCTAACTCCCTGATTACCGTAGCTTCTGCTACATCGCGGTTTCCAGTTACATGCTATCCTGCGGTCTCCGTTTCATGGTGGGTTTTCAGGAACATGCCCATCTTCGGCAACCATATTAAGGCAGTTTTCGGCTACATGGCATTCTGCAATCTCAACAACGGGATAGTTTTTAGCTACATACCCCACTGTAGTTTCTGCACCATAGAGCGTTTCCGGCAACATACCCTGATGCAGGACCAGAATAGAGGCCATTTCTCGGAACCGACCCCCGAGATGATATCCGATTTACAGCAGGCGGCGGTATTGGGTCCGGAAATATTCCCAGGAGCTGGGGACGGCCCGTCCCCAGAATGACACGACATATCCGCAATAGGAATTGCCCAACGTCGCTGCGTTTTTGAAGTTTTATTTGCCTGACGAAAGCCAAGCTACGAGGGACAAGCTGTCCCCCGCTCCTCCCAGACTAAAAGTCCGTCATTGATAGCCCGGTTGCAGCAATTACGACGAGCAGGGCCCAATCCCGCAGGGGTGTCAGCCTGTAGCCGGTGGTTGAGCAAAGCGAAACCACCGGGAACGAACGTACAATATTCTCCACACCCGAAACGGTGACACACAGGGCTGACGCATAAATCAACAAGCCAAAAGAGGGATTTTCGACGCGAATAGAGCAATGCACACCATTCATAACTTTCTCCGGCCCCAGTTCGGGTTAGACCCCTTTTGGTTGCTTTTTGGATGCGTCAGCCCTGGGGTGCCACATCCTAAAAGCAGAACCCCACGCATCACAGCCACACGCGAGGAGCATGTTTCTCAGATTTCGGGACGGACGAGTTCCCCTTCCCCATGACTGAAAGTCCGACATGTGATAGTGAGGGGCTAGCCCGTGTCGGAGTTTCAGCCTTCAAGACAAGAATCAGCAAAATGGGTGAACTATGAACGAATCAGTCAATGATTCGTTGAATATCGGTACGCCCAGTATTTTTTGGTAGGACGATCTCCGCATCAGCCACTAAAAGGAAGGCCGCATAGGATTGCGAGGCCAATGCTTCATAGACCCAAAGATTTGCCGTTAACTACAGTATCCCGTCGAGCAAGAACAGAAACAGAATGAAAAGCACGGGTCGCAGTTTAGTTAGTGTCTGGCCGGAAACTAATTTGAAGTTGACTGGCATTGATTGGGGTGAGGATTGAGGGGAGTGAATGTTGGAGATGAAGATGAAACTTTTCGAGGGATTGGACGTCT
>JBKJKE010000050.1:0-57247 GCA_046597605.1 Limisphaerales bacterium
ATGGCTCTCTTGAGATTCCACGTAAAGCCGATGAACTCGAGCCTTTGATGGAATCGATGAAGCAGTTCTTCACCGCTCATCCCGAGAAAGAATCAGCCAGTTCCGATATCACGGCGAACCGGGCAGACGAGCTGTACAACGCGTTGTTCAACGCCCGCACCGCCGTGGTCGCCCAGGAAGCAAACAATCGCACGCTCTATGGGAACCGGATCGCGAAGTTCGACGCCGTCTACCGCCGGCTTACGGGGATGGTGAAAGAGTTGTCGCAGGTGCTGCCCCCGCTCGATAGTCGTTGGCTCGATTATGGGTTTCAGATTCCCGGCTTGCGGGAGACGCCGGATCGGCCGGGAAAGATAACGGCCATTCTGCTGGGGAATAATGCGGTGGCGGTGAAATGGAAGGCAGCGGCGCGGGCGGAGTATTATCGCGTTTGGATCAAGGTGAATGGTGTCGACCAGGATCTGCGTGTGGTGGGAAGTCCGTCGGATATCGATTTCACCATTGAAGGGTTGCCGTTGAATGCGGTGGTCGAAATCGGTGTCTCGGCGATCAACAACGGGGGTGAAAGTGCGGTCAGTGAATTGGTGCCGGTCACGATCGTGTAACCCTCACGATAAATTATGCAGATAAATCACAGGCCGCCCGGCAACGGGCGGCTTTTGTGTTGATTGCGCGCGCCTGGGACCCGCAACTTATACTGGGACCATGCGGTTATACTGATTGCCAAAAATAGTTTCTGGATCTGTCATGATCCCGTTCACCCCATTCAAAGCTTAGTTAAGCAAAAGACATACGCACGCGATTCATTTCTCTCTTCCATCGCTTGCGATGGAGTGAGACATGGTCATTTCGAAGCCGTGCTTTGGGTTCGAAAGTCCTGAGGTGTCTCCGACTTTGAGGTTGGCCCGCCTAATTGCCCATGTACCAGGATAGCTCATGGCACGCGACCGGTGTGCTTTGTGACGTAATCCTTTTTTGGGTTGGGGCCGCTCCCTCCTCCCACTCCGTCCACCTTAATGGTTGAGTTCGCAACAGGGCTTTGTAGTAATTCCTTCCCATGCTCAGACCGCAAAAGAAATACACCATCTACGATCTCCAGCAGCTCAAGGGAAAACGCTGCCTGACGCACATTCATGTGAAGTCGCCCGAGGAGGCAGCGGCGGCCGAACAGGCGGGAGTGGACCTTATGAGTTGCAGCTTCGATTCACCCGAGGCGCAGGCACGTCTCCCATTGCTCGTTGCGGCAGCGCCAAACAGCTTTCTCTCGTGTGCCACGCCGCACGGGATGGCGTCGACCGAAGAGGCCATCCGCATTGCATTTCGCGCGCTGGAGCTCGGTGCCAGTTCCGTTTATTGCAGCGCCAGCCCATTGATCATCGAGGCCATGGCTCGCGAAGGAATTCCGGTGGTCGGACATCTGGGATTAGTCCCGCGTCATGTCACATGGACCGGCTACCGTGCGATCGGCAAGACGGTGGAAGAGGCGCGAGAACTTTACACCCAGATGAAGGAATTGGAGAACGCAGGTGCCTACGCCGCGGAACTCGAAGTGGTCCCGCACAATCTCGCGCGCTGGTTGACAGGACAAACGAAGTTGCTCCTGATGTCGCTTGGCTCCGGGAACGGCTGCGATACCCAGTTTCTTTTCTCCTGCGACATCCTGGGCGATTACGAAGAGCGCCTGCCGCGGCACGCCAAGGCATACCGCAATTTTCTCGCGGAAAACCGTCGCCTGCAACAGGAGCGCATTGCCGCCTTCCGCGAATACATTGCGGACGTAAAAGAAGACCGTTTCCCGGAGCGAAGTCACCTGGTGGAAATGGACGCGCAACTTTTGAATGAAGTGGTGCGCTCCGTCCAGCCAGGCAATGGCACGACGAAACCTTAATAACGGAGCGCAGGCCCGGTAGTCCGGAGTCATCGCAAACGATCCAACAGAAGTTTCAAAAGGATGTGATACTTCTGCGGTGTCGCTTTGACTTAAAATTTCCGCCGATGCACCGCATGCGCCTTTTCTCCATGTGAACCCGCGGCCATTCGGGCTGGCCCGCACCCGTTCCAACCAGAGAGTGCTAACCACCAACGCGCACGCACCAATTCATGACTAATTGTGAAGGCAGAAATTAGGGTTTTGACAAAACAGAACAAATTGGTCGACGAACCGCACAGCGGTTACGCAAAACCCCACCGACTGGCCTGTCTGACCCGGAAAAAAAATCACACCCTGGCGGACCTTGCCCTGCCCCTCCTCCTACCCGAAACCGCCCAGATGAGCTAGACTGCTTTGCCGCGCAGTCAATCGGCTATGAAACTGGATTATTGGTATTTAACATTTGGTGGCCTGTTGATATTTGCCGCATTGACGGAATCGTTTCTGAAACGTTTGCCGTTGACGGTGACGATGTTCTATCTGGGGATTGGCGTCTTGCTCAGCCCGATGGTGCTCAATGTGGTATCCATCGATCCGATCCTCCATGTAGCCTTGCTGGAGCGGGCGACAGAGTTTGCTGTAATCGTTTCTCTTTTCACGGCCGGATTGAAACTGCGGGCTCCTTTTCGACATGCCAAATGGCGTCTTCCCGTCCGCCTCGCTTCTGTTTCCATGACGGTAACCGTAGGCCTGGTGACGCTGCTCGGCGTCTACGGCTTCGGTCTTTCCTGGGGCGCAGCCGTTTTGTTAGGGGCAGTCCTCGCTCCCACTGATCCAGTGCTCGCCTCCGAAGTGCAACTGGAGAGTGCAAGCGACCGCGACAATCTCCGCTTCGGCCTTACGGGAGAAGCGGGACTAAACGATGGAACAGCGTTTCCATTTGTAATGCTCGGGCTGGGGTTGCTTGGCTTGCACGATATCGGGCACCTGGGGTGGCGCTGGTTTGCCCTCGATGTTCTTTGGGCCGTGCTGGGTGGCTTGGGAATCGGGACAGTGCTTGGTATTTTCGTTGGACGAACTGTGGTGTGGGTTCGGCGCCAACATAAATCGGCCATTGGCCGGGAAGAATTTTTGGCGCTGGGGCTGATTGGACTCTCTTACGGTGCAGCGTTGATCACTCACACTTACGGATTTTTAGCAGTCTTCGCCGCGGGCCTGGCCTTGCGCACTATCGAACGAAATGAGAGTGATATCGAACAGGCGGCAAGCCAGGACGCGGAGGCGAAAACGGAAGCTGAACGGCCTGTGACTCCTACCGGACATCTGACCGAATCAGTCCTGAATTTCAACGAACAACTGGAACGTATTCTTGAAGTGGCCCTCGTGCTGATCATTGGCATCATGCTCACTCCTAAATTTCTCAAGTTACACGACCTCTGGTTTGTCCCATTGTTACTGTTCGTGATTCGTCCCATTGCCGTGGTTCTGGGACTGCTTGGAAGAAAGGTGTCACGACCCCAGATGTGGTTAATCTCCTGGTTTGGAATTCGAGGGATTGGCTCCGTTTACTACCTGACCTACGCCATCAGCGCAGGCCTTCCGACGGCTGTTTCACAACAACTGATCTCGATCACGCTCTGGACCATCGCAGCCTCGATCGTGATTCACGGGATCTCGGTAACGCCCCTGATGGAGCGTTACCGATCGATGCGTTCTAAACGCACTTAGCGAGCAAGCGCGAGGTGCGTTTAATCGGCGGATTCGAGTTCCACGGTTCCACCTTCAGTGCTGCCCATGAAATAGCCCCGACCGTGATGATAGTCCTGCAGCAGCACTCCTGCATACCGAGTCAGGATGGAACCGGACGGATGCACAAAGTAGCCTTTGAACAAGCCCGTCTTCGGCGTAAGTGTGACCCTCGTGGTGTTGAGATTCGTCACTCCCGCAGGTAACACGAGTGTGGTGTTGGTGGTCATCCTGAAACTCGCATTGAACAGATTTGCGCCAAGGTCGCCATCGGTGAAGCTGAGCAAAGCGTTCGTGATTGCGACTGCTGGCGTGGCAGACCCGAGTGCAGGTGCCAGCCAACGTGATCCGACAATTTCGATTCCATTGTTTGTGAAACCGGAGCTGTAGGTAGCGTTCGTCCAACCGGTCTTGATCCAACTGAGGTCACCCGAAGGTGCAAGATACCCGTATGCGTTGGTGCTGAAAGTGAGCCAGCCCAGGACGAATCCCTTATTCTCATAGACGAGCACTCCAGAACTATTCAAGCGAGAGATCTTGTAGCCCGGCGAATACATCGGCCAATCGCCGTTCTTGGAGACGTAAGATGTCTGCTTCATCGGCTGGCCATCGGCAGTGGCCCCGCTCGCACGAATCCGTCCCAATTTGTCCAGCGCAACCGTGGCGTAACCATTACCAACAGGGCCATCGTTCCTGTTCGTGAAGCCAGGCAGGACCATGGTATAACTGTTCGTAAACTGCGTTGCTTGCTCTGTAAGATTCGTCGTCCAGATCAACCGATCAGCGACAATTTGTGCGGTCCATGCCAGATCCGAAACCGCCCCAGTCATGGTATCGTTGGTAATATTGAGCGCGAAAGTGAGAAGCAACTCATTCTTGTCATAGAGCGCCCGTCCCTTGGTTGCGGCAATCCCCGTGCCATCGACATTGAACTTGCCGCTGAACGACACTGGATTGCCATCCACGAATAACTTACCCGAAAAACCCCTGCTTGGTGAAACCTTCATGGTGAGATAACCCGCTGTCTGGTGGGTAACCCCAGTGCTCTCGCTGAATAAACCGTTATAGGTGCCGCTCTTCGAAGTGATGAAGGGATTGATAGGTCCATCCGCTGCGATGGCGAATGTACGGGTGGCGGAAAGGTTGATTCCACCCCCGTTAGTCGACCCACTATCGCGCACGAGAACGGACACGTAATTCGTGCCGGTCGCTGTCCAGGCAGGCGCGAATGTCAAATTACCGTTTGCCGTGATGGAAGGCGGGATCGCGAAGAACGCACTATTCGTATTGCTCAAAAGGAACGTAAGCGTTTGTCCAGCCTCGTTCAGACCCGCTGAAATCGCGGTGGCAAAGTTCGGGACGTTTTGCATCGGAGCGAAGGTAGTGCCCTGGACGAGGTTGCTCGCAAGATTGAACGAGGGAGCGTTGTTCGGAAGAACCACGATCTGCAACTGCACCATGGGAGTGACATTCACACCGCCATTCGCCGTGGAACCGCTATCCTGGAGGCGGATGCTGAGCGTGTTTGTGCCGACCGCAAGATGAGATGGCCTGAAGATCAGCGTACCGTTTGCAGATAGAGTTGGATTGACGGAATAGAACGATGCGTTGGTCACTGCGACCAGGAAGCTCAACGTCTGATCTGATTCGCCTCCAGTGGAGATGTTGATCGCCATATTTGCATTGGTTTGGATGGGGGCCGAAGAAGGCACAATAATTCGGTTCGTGCTCAAGACAAAGCTTGGGGCCTGGTTTGCTGGCTTGATCGTGATAGTTACGGTCGCCGGGATAGACGGAATACTTCCGCTAAAAACACCCGTGTTGGTCTCGTATTGGAAACGATCCGGCCCGTTGTAATTGGTGTTGAGGGTCGAATACTCGAATGAATCCACACCAGAGAAATTCGTATCCGGGGTATAGACGAGGTTCGGTGGTGTGCCACTCAATGTCCCGTTAAGCGGTTGAGTCAGCAGGGTATAGGCAATACTTGCACCGTCCAGCAGTTCACCGCGTAACGTTATATTCACTGCCTGATTTTGAAGAGTGCTTACCACCATGTTTCGCGCAAGCGGTCCCGAGTAAAGGAAGAGCGAAATGGTGTCATCGCCAAAGTTCGAGACAGCGAGATCCGTAGCACTGTCACCGTTGAAGTTCGAACCTACGATGCACATTGGGTTCCGTCCCACTGGGATTCTGCCACCGGAAATAAAGGTTCCATCACCCTTACCAAGGAGCACATCCACACTGGCACCCTCATAGTTCGCAACCGTAACATCGGCGAAGCCATCCCGGTTCAGGTCGCGCAACAGAACACTGCGCGGGTGACTGCCCACAGCATAGCTGGCGAACACGGAGAAGTTATTGCTGGCATCCTGCAAAACAATACTGACCGTATTGGAATTGGCATTGGCTACCGCGATATCCGGGCGACCATCGCCATTGATGTCGTTGGCCATGGCACTGCTCGGCATCGGATTGCCACCAGGGGCGAGCGTAATTGTCTTCCAAAGGACGAACGTAAGATTGGTTTGACCACGGAACAGGCTCAAAGTTCCGTCACCTTTGTTGGCTGTCACAATATCCGTGACTTTGTCTCCATCAAAATCAGCGGCATGAACGGACATCGGATTCAGTCCGACTGGCAAATTGGTGTGCAGAACGAACGTGCCGCCCATGTTGCGTAAAACGCTGACGGTGCATTCGTTCGAGTTTGCGATGAATAGATCGGCGAAACCGGAACCGGAGAAGTGACCGCTCGCCACTGAGATCGGTCCGGGATTCGGAGTGGATCCAATTACATAATCGACTTTTGGCAACAAGGTTCCGCTACCATCGCGGAGACTCTGGAAGATACTAACGGTGTTGGTTCCGAAATTCGCCACAGCCACATCTTCAAAAACGTGGTGAGAAATAAATGCCGAACGAACCGCGAACGGATTTGGTCCCGTCGGGTATGTTATGGGCGGCTGGAAGGTCCCATTATCGTTGCACAAACGAACGGTGATAATGTTGGCGTCGTAATTGGCGACAACCAGATCGCGCCAGATCAGACCGATGCCGGAGGTGTACCAAGGGAATTTATTTCCACGTAGATTCGCCAGCCATAACCCGATGGGACCTGCATCGCCCGTGAGGAGCGCATGGGGAGCACCGTTAGTTCCAAATGGGGCCGGCACCGTTGAAGGACTCACCACAGTGAAGACCGCAGAGGTTGCCGCACCAAGGATGTTGTTCGTGGCAACCAATTGCCAATTTGTCCCAGGCATATTCGCCTGCAGATCAAGTCCGGTGACGATGCCAGGGACCGAAGTAATATCATGTGCCACAGTTCCAGATAGTATCCCCGACCCGCCGACCAAAGTAAGCATCACGCTGGTGTTTCCGACGGTGAGATTTCCGACATTGGTCGTGTAATTTCCCAGCGAATCGACTGCTCGTATCACCGGTTGATCGACGAAAACGACGCCGGTCGTTTCGAGGGCAGGTTGGTCCGCAAATGTTAACCGGACCGCAACACCTGGCCGGATTGTAATGCTACTCGATTCCACCTGAGGCAAGGCGGGGTTCGAGTTAAAACTGAGTGTGATTACACCGAGTTGGTTGTGATAAAGGCCGGTGAAGGTTGCAACACCGTTCACAACGGTCTTCGTGAGTGTTCCTTGCAAGGTTCCTGAACCACTCAGGCGTGCCCCAGTGACCTGGGTTGTATTGTCGCTGGCTCGGAGATTGCCGAATTGGTCTTCGATACGGACAACAGGTTGCTGTGCAAACACCTGTCCAGCGTCAGCGGTCGCCGAGGGCTGCGCCTGAATCGCCATATGATGGGCCGCACCTGCTGCGATCACCACATCTTCGGAGTCCACCGGGAGAAGACTCGGAATACTGGTGAATCCTAAATCAATAGTGCCTGTCACCGTGTGATAAAGGTCAGCAAAGGCTGCAATGCCATTTACCACAGACACTGTGAGCGTTCCCTGCAACGTCCCTGCGCCGTTGTTCCGACTGACGGTAATTTGGGTGGTGTTGTCTCCAGCGACCAAATTGCCGTATTGATCCTCGATACGAATGACAGGCTGCTGGGCGAATGGCGCCCCCGCTGTCGCACTCGGAGCAGGTTGTGTCTGGATGGCTAAACGGTTTGCGGTCGCCGGGCTAATTACAATGGAGGTTGAGGTTGCGGGCGTAAGAACAGGATTACTGGTGAAGGTAAGATCAATCGTTCCCGACACCGTGTGATATAGATTTGTGAAGGTTGCGATGCCGTTGACTGCGGTAATAGTGAGCGTTCCCAGCAAGGTTCCAGAGCCGGCGTTTCGCGTCACTGTCACCTGTGTGGTGCTATCACTGATCACCAGGTTGCCAAACTCGTCTTCGATCCGAATAACGGGCTGGGCTGCAAATGCGACCCCAGCCGTGGCGGTGGGAGACGGTTGTGTTTGGATAGTGAGGCGACTCGCCAAGGCACCTGTGACAACAATCTCCTCAGAGACAACGCTGTTCAATCCGGCACTGCTGAATCCGAGATCTATCGTTCCGGGAACCAAATGATACAAATTCGTAAAGGTAGCGACACCGGCCACAACCGTCATAGTTTTTGTGCCCTGCAATGTGCCAAAACCGGCATCTCTGGCCACGGTGATCTGGGTACTATTGTCCGTGGTGACCGGGTTACCGTAGGCATCGACAAGGCGAACCACTGGTTGCTGCGCAAAAGCGACCCCTGCGTCTGCCGCAGGAGAAGGTTGAGTAACTATCTCGATGGCAGCCGCAGCACCAGCTGCAATGTCAATTGGATTGGATACCACCGAGGTCAGCCCGGGGGTGGTAAATCTGAGGGTGATTTGACCTGCGACCAAGTGATGCAGATCCGTGAAGGTAACAATTCCGTTCACCGCCGTGCCCGTCAAAGTCCCTTGCAATGTCCCGTTTCCACTGAACACGGACACGGTGATCACAGACGTGTTATCGGTTGTGATCAGGTTGCCAAACGCATCTTCAATTCGAATGACCGGTTGCTGAGTAAAATCAATCCCGGCAGTTGCATTCGCAGAAGGTTGGGTCTGTAGGGCCAGCTTATTGGCGGAGGACGGACTGATCACGATGTCATCCGAGGTGACCGTGGGCAACGCGGTGCTGGTATTGAAGTCCAGGTCGATCGTGCCGCTTACGTTGTGTTGGAGGTTGGCATACGTCGCCACCCCAGCGATGACGGTGACAGTCGTCGTTCCAAGGAGCGTACCGGAGCCTGCGTTACGACTTGCAGTCACCTGGGTGCTGTTGTCACTCGTGACCGTATTCCCGAAAGCATCGATCAGACGGAGGACTGGCTGCTGCACGAAAGCAACCCCTGCTGTGGCAGCAGGAGATGGCTGGGTATCGATTACAACTGCTACGGCAGCACCATGGCCAATAACCACGTTCTGCGAAGTCACAGAAGTGAAACCCGGGCCGGTGAAGAGAAGGTCAATGGTTCCCGCAACGGTATGATTGAGATCAGTATAAGTGGCCACGCCTCCAACCACGGTAATGATCTTCGTGCCCTGCAAGGTCCCCGACCCGGAGTTCCTGGCCACAGTAATCTCCGTAATGTTGTCCGAGGTAACGAGATTACCAAATACGTCTTCAACACGAATCACTGGCTGTTGCGCGAAAGCAGCTCCTGCGATAGCACTTGGGGATGGTTGGGTGCCGATCGCGATGTGATCGGCGGCGGCAGCCGCGATGACCACGTTACCAGAGGTGGCAGGGGTTAATCCTGCGGCCGTGAATTCCAGAGTGATCGTTCCAGCAACCGTGTGAGACAGGTTGGTGAAATCAACAATGCCACCTGTCACCGTCAAAGTCGTTGTCCCGAGCAACGTTCCGGCGCCATCTTTTCTGGCGACGGTCACACTGGTCGTATTGTTATCGGTTATGACATTGCCGAACTGATCCACTACCCAAACAACAGGCTGTTGGAAAAAGCTGACCCCTGCTGTTGCAGTTGGCGAGGGCTGTGTTGCGATCTGGAGCCTGGTCGCAGCGCCGGTGACCATCTCCAATCCGCCGAGGCTCGTGACGTTGTCAGTGACCTGGTAAGTCAGCGACGTTCCCGTCTTCACCATATTACCAGCCGCGAGGGGACTGCCAGCGGTTGGACGAACCCGGATGTTTTGCCAGGTCAAAAGACACTCAACATCACCCGTGCTTGCGCTAGTGATCGTAAAGGTAAGCTGGGTCGAAGATACCGCCGTCATGGCCAGCGATGTGCCACTGGGAACTCCATTGATGTTTCTCGAATCTGCTCCAGTCCCTTCATCACGGGTAATTAAAACCCTCGGTGCGACACCGCTCGTGTCGAATTCAAACCCTCCTGGAACATTCACGATGAAGGTGCCCACTCCCACGTCCCCTGGAGTGTTTTCCTCATAGGTCGGGCCATTCAGACTGGTCCAACTACCACCGGTCGTATCAGCAGAAATAGCCGCTCCTCCAGAGGCAGGGGACAACCCTGCTTCCGAAAAGATGATTTGGAAGGTCTGCGAACCGGATGTGTTTTGGCCACCGTTCGCGGTTCCACCGTTGTCTTGAATCTGCACTGTGACAGTGGCGGACCCGGAAGTCCCGTTGGGAGCAAAGATTAACTTGCCGGTTCGACTAATCGCGGGCTGCGTGCCGAAGATGGCATTGTTATTGTTACTCACAATAAACGTGACGGTCTGGTCAGATTCATCCGCCGGACCCGTCGTGATGTTGCTCACCCATCCTGCATAAGTCTGTAGACTGGCCCCCTGATTCACTGCTATATCCGAGCCTTTAGTAAAAGCTGGAACATCATTTACGGGCGATACTGCCACCGTTACCTGCACGGCATTGGTGGAAGCAGAATCTCCGTCGTGAGCTTTGATCGTAAACGCTTCCAGAGCGCCATTCGCATTCGCTGGTGGTGTCCAAACCCAGGTATCACCTGGTTGGAGTAAAGTGATTCCGTTCTGCACCGCTACACCGTTCTTCGTAAGAGTGCCTCCATTGATACTCTCAACTCGAAATGAAATGACATCCCCTTCTGGATCACTTTCATCGGCGGCGGCAGCCAACGCAACATAAGTGATTGTAAACGGCGTGTCTTCGTATGCACCGGCCAGCGTTGTGACGAATGAGATTTGTGGGGGATCATCAACTGCCGTTACACTTACCTGCACCTGGACGGCGGCGGCCGAAGCAAGAATGCCATCAAATGCTTTCACCGTGAATGCATTCAAGCTCCCGCTCTGATTCGGTGCCGGGGTCCAGATCCACTGCTCTCCAACTCCCAGAAGAGTATCTTCTGGTACCACGGGAACTCCATTCTTGGTCAAGGTGCCAGTGGTCAATCCATCGAATCGGAAAGAAACCGTATCTCCATCCACATCGGCTTCATTTGCCAGACCCGCCAGCATTGCATAAGTGATCGTAACGGCCGTGCCTTCCGGCCCGCCTGTCACTTGATTGACTGTGGTCAAAGTCGGGGCGTCGTTAACTGCCGCCACTGCTGCGGAAACCTGGACCGCACTGGAAGAATATTGCTCTCCGTCATAAGCTTTTACCGTGAAAGCATTTACGGCAGGACCATTCGCGTTGGATGCAGGGGTCCAGACCAGCTCATCTCCAGGCCCAATCAACGTCACTCCAGGGATCACGGGGACACCGTTCTTCGTGAGAGTGCCAGACGTGATCGCTTCAATGCGGAAGGATAAAGTATCACCGTCGGAATCAAATTCGTTTCCTGAAGCAACAAGGCTCGCATAGGTGATGGTCAGAGGCAGATCCTCGGTGCCACCGCTCAACGTGTTAACACTGGTCAAGGTCGGAGCAACACCGGTGATGATAAAGGAAGCACTGGTCGCAATCAGTGTATCACTGCTGGCTTCAAGCCTTTTGGTTCCACGAGCAGTGACACTCAGATTGTTATAGGTAACTTTTCCCGAGGCATCGGTGAAAAGAACCAGGGTGCCGTTCAACAAGCCGTCACCGCTACTCATTGCCAATGTGATCGGAACCCCTGAAGCAGCCACCGATACACCACCGGCATCCGCTAACTGCACCACCACATTTCCAATGCTTTGATTCACCTGAGCGTTGGAAGGCTGGGTGGTGAAGAGCAACTGCGAAACGAATGGAGTGATGACGACGTTCTGGGATGTGACGGAGGTCAGGCCCGGGCTGGAAAACAGAAGATTGATGGTTCCAAGGGTCGGATGAGAAAGATTTCCGTAAGACACAATGCCGCCCGAGGCCGTCAGAGTGGTTGTTCCCTGCAGAGTCCCGGAGCCGGCACTGCGAATTACGGTGATTTGTGAAGAGTTGTCGGTGCTAACCCAGTTCCCATATGCGTCCACAATGATGATGACGGGCTGATCCTGGAAGGCGGTATTTACTGTGGCCCGACTCGAAGGCTGGGCTTCGATCGCAAGAGCAGCGGGGGTCGATGCCTGGATCGTGATATCATTCGAGATCACTGCAGGCAGTCCTGTGTTGCTGGTGAAAATCAGATCGATGATGCCCGCGACGCGATGGTTCAATCCGCTGAACGTCACAATACCGCCCACGGCTGTAACGGTAGTAGTACCCTGCAAGGTGCCGGGTCCAAAGTTGCGAGCAACGGTGATCTGGGTGGTGTTATCAGAAGTTACAAGATTGCCATATTGGTCTTTAATCTGGATCACAGGCTGTTGCACAAAAGCGACTCCTGCAGTGGCTGTCGTAGACGGCTGCGTCACTAAAACCATCTGCGTCGCGGGACCTGCTGAAATAACGATGTTCTGGGAATTCGTTGAGTTAAGAGTCGGGCTGCTGAACTGAAGATTTATAGTTCCCGAAACGCGATGGTTGAGATTGGTGAAAGTAGCGATACCAGCCACCGCGTTCACGGTCGTCGTCCCCTGCAAAGTTCCCGAACCGCTGTTGCGCACGACGGTCACGGCAGCAGTGCTGGAAGTGACCAGATTTCCACTGGCATCTTCGATTCGAATAACCGGCTGCTGCCCAAAATTCACACCCGCGACCGCGGTCGGAGATGGTTGTGTCGCGATGCCAAGTTTCGCCGCAGCTCCTGCACCGATCACAATGTTTCCGGAAGTGACGGAAGACAGGCCAGGGCTCGTAAACTGAAGATTGATCGTTCCGGGAATGAGATGGAACAGATTCGTATATCTCACTTCGCCGTTGACTGCGGTCAAAGTAAGTGTCCCTTGAAGCGTGCCGCTGCCGGAGAAGCGTGCCACGGTAACTTGAGCTGTGTTGTTGGTGAACAACCAGTTACCCGAAGCATCAACGATGCGGATGATGGGTTGAATCAGGAACTGTTGTCCTGCGGTTGCAGTCGAGGAAGGTTGCGCAAAAATCTGGAGCCCTGCTGCCGGTCCAGCAATCTCCACAAGATCGCCAAAACTGGTTACCCCTGCTGTCACTTGATTCATCGTTGAGGTCCCCGATTTGGTGATCTTGCCATTCGCGAGGGGACTTCCCGCCGTGGGGCGGACCCGCACGTTCTGCCAGGTCAAAGAGCAATAGTTGGGAACGCCACCTTGAAGTTCGCTAATCTTTGAAATGGTTAAAGTCATGGTCGTGGTCGTAATCGACGTCAGTGCGACTACGGTTCCACTGGCCACACCGTTGATATTTCGTTCATTCGGCCCACTGCCCGCAAGACGTGTGATGACAACTGTCGGAAGCGGACCCGCGGTGGTCGTAGTGTCAAATTCGAAACCAGCGGGGGCGTTTAGGATTACCGTGCCCACTCCGACATCACTGCTGGTGCTTTCGCGATAAATTGGTCCCGTCAAGACAGTCCAGGCGGTACTTGGCGCTGCCGTCGTTGCGGAAATTGCGCCTCCCCCTGTTGCAGGGATCACACCGGCGGAAGACATTGTGATAACAAATGTTTGGGCCGCACTGAGGTTAACCCCGCCGTTCAAGGTTCCCCCGTTGTCCTGCAGACGAACAGTGACAGTTGCAGTGCCAACGGTTCCGCTTGGCGTGAAAGTTAGAGTCCCGAGAGTATTGATCGCTGGCTGAACAGAGAACAACCCGTTGTTGCTGTTGGTCACAACAAAAGAAACAACATCATTCACTTCGTTCGCGGGCCCGGGACTGATGCTGGTTGCCCATGCGAAAAGAGTCTGGGCTCCACCGGTTACGTTTCGGGTAACGTCCGCCCCTTTGGTAAAACTCGGAACATCGTTCACCGGATTAACCACAACGAGAAACGTGTTGGTCACAGCGTTCTGTCCGCCATTGGAGATTCCACCGCTATCTTGAACAACGACCGTGACCGTGGCGCTGCCAAATGCGTTTGCAACCGGAGTGAAGGTCAGACTGCCCGTCGGATTGCCGCTGGTGTAAGAAACAGCTGGATTGGGAATCAAACTCGTATCGCTCGAAGCAGCCGTAACGACCACCGTTTGCGTGGCTTCATCTGTGCCGCCACCACGGGAAATCCCGCTGAGATTTACAGTCTGCAGAGTAGCATCTTCGTTGATGTTGAGAGCAGAAAGCGCATTCAATGTCGGCGCATCGTTCACGGCGGTGACAGTGATGGTGATGGTTGCAACTCCAGATTGCAGACCGGCCAGATCTTTTACCGTGTAATTGCGTGCTGTAACCCCATTAACACCCGCCGCAGGGGTAAAGGTTACCAGGCCATTCGCATCCACCAACCAATTCCCTTGAGCCGTACTGATGCTGGTTTGTTGTCCCGCTGTGACCGTGTCGAGATCGACACTGGAAAGATCCAGATTTTCGTCCACATCGTTGGCAACCACATCAACAACGACCGCAACATCTTCGAGGGTGGTGTCCGCATCGTTATTGGCGACCGGAGCGATATTCGGCCCAAACACCCGCACCACATATGTAGCCGGCGCATTATCTGTCGTATCAAGAGTGGTATCTATCTGGGCGCTCTGCGTGAAGGCCACAGCTGCATTTGTGTACCTTCCCGGAGTTCCGGAAAATGTAGCTTGCAGTACCAGATCCCGGCTGGAACTGGCAGGAACATCAAAGTAGCCGTACCAGGTCAAAGCTTGTCCACTAACAGCTGGGACACCGACCGAAATTCCGTTGTAGGCGGCGCTGCCTGCAACATACGAGACGCCCGCGGGGAGTGTGTTTACGAACCTGTCGAAAAATGCAGCGTTGGTTCCGCTATTTGTGAGCCGGACCGTGTAAGTAATCGTATCGGCAGCATACAATTGATTCGTATTGCCCAGCATGCTGAGAAGCGTCGTGTTGACCGCAGGCACGATCGGCGCGAATCCTCCGAAATTCCCAGTGCTCGTATGTTTGATTTGAGTACCGCTACTGATGTAGCCGACAGGGCTCACGACCGTAGGTGCCTGGGTGACGCCAACCGCACGGAATTTGTAAACTGCCTGGTAGTGCGTGTTTGCGGTAGACGCCAATGCGCTGGCCGGAATCAATAATGTGTTTGTAAACGAGCCAGTATTCCCGACTGACAAAGTGATCTCCGAACCCACCATCTCATAAGAATCAGCACGCCAATCCGAAAAGCTGGCGGGTGAAAATGACAAGACTTTGCCAGAGCCAATCGTCCCTGAATCTCCATCCACGACAATCGTTACGATACCACCCAGCGTCGGCGGTTCAGGACCATAGACAATGGTATTCACCTTGTTGGCGTTCGCAGAAATGGTGCTAGCGACCGAACGGAAAGAAAACGTTTGGTTCATCAACAACGTCCCCACGCTGGGATGCCCCTGGTAAACTTTAATGGAGTGCCCCTGCGCGCCAGCGGTTTCGCCACTGGCACTCAGATAGAAAAAGGCAGGTTTGGTTTGGCCCGCGAGCAAGGTGCCAAGGTTATACTCTCCGTCTTCATTGGCAGCCTTTTGCACGACGCCCCCGGTGAAAGAATCAATCTTTACCCAAACGTTGGAGTAGTTCACTCCGAGATTATTGTTGATCAGGTAAGAGGCATAAGCAGAGGTAAGCTGCGGCGCGTTTGAACTGTCGATGTAAAAAACGTTCGTCGCAGATGTTCGCGTCACCACCAAAGCTGAGGCGTGATTAACGAAGGCGCAAAGCAGGACAAGCCAGAGCCAGGGAAGGAATCGATTAGGTGATTTCATGTTTGGGTTTTAGTCCTGATGCCATCAGGTTTTACTTCACCCAAGTAAACAAGGAATTCCCTAGTGAAGATATCAGCGGAGTGCGTGAAGACCTGTAGGAATGACAGCACACCTTCTGTAGGAGCAATCCTACAAAGAACTCCCAAACACAGCGACTGTCCGACCTTACCTCATGGCGGCATCGAGAAATGCGAGGACATCTTCTCCCCACACCTTCATTCCGGTTTTCGCGAAAGACTGAGGATCGTTTCCATAAGGAAGATAGACTTTTGTGCGGTTCAGTCCTCCTTTGGCAGAGAGCACGAGCCCGAGTGCCTGGATAGGACCCAGACTGGGATCGTTTTGCGGCTGAATGATAAAGATAGGCACCTGCACGCTGTGAGCGGCCCTCTGGATGACTGATCTCAGCTCAGCATTTTCGGTCCATGAACCAGCTCCTGGACTAAAAATCACCACAGCGCGCAAAGTGGAATCGCGTTCAGCGGCCAACAATGCTTGCACACCTCCGGCCAGAGTTCCCGAGACTGCTACTTTCGTGGCGATAACAAAGGACTGCTGCCGAAGCCATGATAGCGCAGAAATGAGATCGTGATTCTTTGCCCGAAGGTCCTCGGCGAAAGGCACGTTTTTCTTTTGTTTTCCATCCTCTTCACTATTCCCGGCTCGGTCAGGAATGAAGAAAACATAATTTCGATCCAGGTAGAGCTTGGCTAAAGCGGCAAATTGGGAGGGAGCACCCTGTTTTAGCAGTCGTTGCTTATGTCCATAATTCCAGACCACCGCAGCGAAAGGACCCTCTCCCGGCGGGACCCATAGATAACCTTTGAGCAGTTCGTTCCCACTTGGAAACGAAACAATCTTCGGCTCGGACGTTCCCTGCCCGGCTGCGGGGAGCAGGAAGCCCACGAAAATCAGGAAAGCGATTATTATTGGGCGGTGGAGTTGCATAAGGTCATGAATTCAAGCACGTCATTTCCCCATACCTCCGGCGCATTGATGGCAAAGCTATGGCCCTCTGCCTGGCTTTTACCGTATGGAGAATAAATCCGGGAACGATTTTCATCGCGCTGGAGCTTGAGCATCGGCGCAAGCGTAATGGAGGGGCCAAATCCAAAATCGTTTTGAGGTTGAATCAGGAATAAAGGTGCCTTCTGATTCTCAACGGCCTTTATCATCGCCGACTGCAGTTTTGGATTAGAATCCCACAATTTTGCCCCGGGAGAAAAAGCTACATAGCCACGCATGCCAAGATCCCGCTCGACCAGAAGGACCGTTTGAACCCCCCCGATGGAATGTCCGGACATATACATCCGATTGGCATCTACAACAGCCTGCATTTTCAAACCTTCGACCGCGCAAGCAATATGGTCACTTTGCTTCGCAAGGGCGGCGAGAAGCTGCTCATCAGTTAAGGCGTCGACTTCCTTCTTTGTCTCGCTGGGAGGCGCGCCGGTCGCTTCTCCCAAATTCGGACGACCCGGTAGAAACAAAATATATCCGTTGGAAACATAAAACTTCGCAAGGCTGAGAAATGGAGCCGGGGTTCCAAGATCGATCGATGGCCTGGGAGTCGCCTGGTTATAGATCATCACTGGAAAGGGGCCGTTGCCTTCTGGCTTATAAAAACAGCCTTTTCGGACGGTCTCCTGGTGCATGTAAAAGAAAATTTCCGGCTGTAGAGCAATGCCAGGGAAGGTTGTAAATCCGAATGCCAGGAGTAAAAGACCAAGCAACACCTGCCCAGTCGCGGCGCGTTTCAAATCAAAAGATTGGCATGTTACAGCATTCAAAATAAATCAAATTCAAAGGAGACACTCGGCGGAACGCAGAAACTGTACCATTCGCATCTACGTGATTGCACCACTGTGCGAACTATTCAGGAAACGCTGAAAACGAACAAAACGCCTGTAAAAGAAGATTTTGAACCGAGCGGGACCGCGTCACATGCCGCGATTCTCAGGGACGCTGCATTTTGGATGGTTTTAGGGCGGAATGAGCCACGTGCATGTGAATATCGAATCCTTTTTGTGACATGTCGGGAATGAAGAGCTAAACGCCGATTCTTGATAGGTTTATCGTCCAACGGTAGCTGGAAGAGGCGGCGACTATTGCTGGAGCTTCAGTCTAACGCCCCAATTCCAACCGTTGAGCCAGCGCGAGCGGCAGACCGGCTTCGAGGATCTTGTCTTGCGTTGTCTCGATATTGTAGGGGAGGCGCTGCAATTCAACGAAAGCCTCTTCGGTATCGTAGATGACATAGGCAGCCCGGGGATCGCGGTCACGCGGTTGCCCGACGCTGCCGACATTCACCAGGTAACGCTTCCCCTGCTCCAAATGGAGCCGATCGTATCTTTCAGGATCGATTACTTCACCCGTTTGAGTCCAGGCAACTGGTTCGTGAGTGTGTCCAACAAAACAGATGATTCCATTGAACGCACCAAATGCGCGCCTCGCCTCGTAAGTATCCAATATGTAAGCCCAGTGATCGGGATCGTGGGGTGAAGCATGCACGAAAAACATCTCCGGGAGTTCCATTGTGAACGGAAGATTGCTCAACCAAAGCTTCTCAATCTTGCTCAACTTGCTTTGAGTCCAGACAACCGCCGATGATGCCATGGCATTCATCCGGTAAGGAAAGACATCACTTGCACACGCTTCATCGTGGTTGCCTTTGATGCAGGGAATTCCAGCTTCGCTCAGCAGACGTATACAGTCTCCCGGATTGGGACCGTAGCCGACAATATCACCCAGGCAGATGATGCGATCACATTTCTTCCCTGAAATATCCAGCATCACCGCCTCGAGAGCTTCGAGGTTCGCATGAATATCGGAAATGATGGCAATTCGCATGGTCTAAATTGAGGAGGAAGTTAATCGCGCACTTCCAGAGAATAAAAGGCTTATTCTTCTTTTAAGCTCTTGCGCCCAATGCAGCATGCCTACAATATTTTAGCCTTTAATGCTTACGGTTTCTGACATCAGCAAATCATACGGTCCAAAGACCTTGTTTGAACACGTCTCTCTCCAGGTAAACAGGGAGGATCGAATCGGACTCGTTGGCCCCAACGGCGCGGGAAAATCCACCTTACTTTCATTGATCCTTGGCACCGAGCAACCCGATTCCGGCACGATTAACTTCGAGCGCAACATCACGGTTGGCTTTCTTCCGCAGGAAAGCGCCCCCGCCGGAGACGAAACGGTGCTCGAACTAGCCATGGCGATTACGCCGGAAATGGTCGAACTCCAACGGAAGCTAAAAGCGTGGGACCGGGCGCATCCCGATGAAATCGTAGATCACGACGATGACGTTCACGCCCGCTTCGGTGAACTCGGTGGTTACCAATTGGAACCGCGGGCCAAGCGTATCCTCAAGGGCCTTAGTTTCCGCGATTCAGATTTCGATCGACCCGCCCGTGAAATGAGCGGTGGATGGGTGATGCGTGCGCATTTGGCGCGGCTCCTGACTCAGGAACCCGACCTGTTGATCCTCGACGAACCGACGAACCACCTCGATCTGGAATCGCTCCAATGGTTCCAGGAATACCTCCGAAACTATCCGGGGGGCATCCTGATGATTTCCCATGACCGCGAATTTATTAATCAACTCGTCGGCAGTATCTGGGAGATTCGCCAGAGCCAGATTTTCCGTTATCGCGGAAATTTCGAAGAATTCCTGGTGCAGAAGGAAGCGGCCGAAATCCAGCAACTCGCAGCATTCAAAAACCAGAAGCGCGAAATCGATCGCCTGATGGATTTCGTCAGTCGTTTCCGCGCTAAAGCCAGCAAGGCCACTCAGGCGCAGAGCAAGCTGAAGCAAATCGATCGCATGGAAAAAATCGAGGCGCCGAGCGCCGACGATAAGACGATCAACTTTCGTTTCCCGCAACCTCAGCGAAGCGGCCTGCGCGTGGTAAAGCTGGAAAACCTCCACTTCGCTTACGGGCAGAATTCCATTTACCGCGGAATCGATTTCGAAAGCGAACGCAGTCAACGGATTGTGTTGGTGGGCCCGAATGGAGCCGGTAAATCAACCCTGCTCAAACTGCTGGCGGGCGTGTTGGAACCGCAACAAGGCACCCGCACCCTGGGCCATAACGTGAAGGCGGGTTACTTCTCGCAGTATCGCGTGGAAGTGTTGGATCCCACCCGCACGGTGTTGGAAGAAGCGCTAGAGACTCCCCAACGAGTCACGGAAGAATTCATTCGCACTATTCTTGGGGCCTTCCTTTTCCGCGGCGATGATGTCTTCAAAAAAATTTCCGTCCTGAGCGGTGGTGAAAAGAGTCGGCTCGCGCTGGTCAAATTATTACTCGATCCGCCGAACCTGTTGTTAATGGATGAACCGACTACTCACCTTGATATGGCAAGTATCGAGGCCTTGATCGGTGCGCTCGAACAGTTCGAAGGCACCGTCATCTTCATCAGCCATGACGTTTACTTCATCCGCGAAATTGCGAACAAGGTCGTCCATGTGAACAGTGGTGCCCTCACTCACTATGCTGGCAACTACCAATACTACCTGGATAAGACCAAAGCAGAATCCGCACGTGGAGCTCTCGTAGCGGGCGGCAACGGCACCGGATCTGCCCCGAAAGTAAAAGTCCCGGCATTGAGCGGCGCGGATCGCAAAGAGCAGAAGCGACTCGAAGCAGAGGCACGAAATGCACGCTCCAACGAGCGGAAGCCGCACTTCCAAAAAGTGAAAGACGCCGAAGTGAAGATGGCTGCTCTCGAAAAAGAACAGGCTGCGCTTATCGCTGAAATTGAAGATCCGGATACCTACTACAGCAAACCGGGACGTGCTGCTGAGATCAACCGCCGCCTGGCCGAATTGTCGGCAGAGATCCCCAAAGTGATGAGTCAATGGGAAGCAGCCTCGGCATCGTTGGAAAAATACGACGAAGTGGCTAATTAACAGACTTCTTAGTCAGGCTGTTTAGATCTCCAATGTCCATGGCGACGAGGCAAACATCGTCCATGAACTTCTTGCTGTCTGCGAAGTCTGTAATTTCACGGAGCAAACGGTCCAGCATCTCTGAGCACGGCAAATTAGCGTGCTTCTTGATCGCGCTAAATAGCATCTCCTGGTCGTACTGCTGGCCTTCGGGGCCTTCGACCTCATAGAGACCGTCCGTGTAAAGCAGCACACGATCCCCTTCCCTCAGCGGCAGGTCGGTCGCGATGTAATTCGACTCCTGAAACAAACCCAGCGCCGGGTGCGGTTTGCCATCCGTCGGGTGCATCGGTTCCGTCGTTCCTTCGTTGCGATGAATAAGAATCGGCTTCGGATGACCGGCGGTCGCAAACGAAAACTTGCGGGCTTCCAGGTCGGCCACCAGGTAGAAGGCGGTGGTGAAAAGCGGTGTGCCGGTTTGTTGCAAAATCGCGCGAAGATCATGGTTAATCCTCGTCAGGAGCAAACCCGGGTCGCCCGCGATCGGTCGTAATTCTTCGACCAGTCCGCGAACCATTGCTGTCACCAGCGCGGAACGAACCCCGTGGCCCATGACATCGCAGATGAACAGTCCCGCTTTGGTAGAGGAGAGTGGCAGCACATTGAAAAAGTCTCCCCCCACCTCGCCGGAAGGCTGATACCGATGGGCAAACTGAATAACACTCTCCGAGGCATCAACCCCCTTGGGGAACGTGGGATACTGCTGTGGAAGGATCGCCTGCTGAACTTCGTGCGCCATGCGCAAGTCGTCTTCCATCATTTCGTTCTTCTTGCGAAGCTCTGCCTGGCTTTTCGCCAGTTCCGCCATGGCGTGTCGTTCGCGTTCCTCCGCCTGTTTGCGAACGGTGATGTCATGAAAGACGCTGAGCAGCATCGGATTCTTTTCCACCTCGACGAACGAATTCGAAAGCTCCAGGTCCACCTCTTTGCCCGAGCGAAAAACCATGTGCCGCTCGATCTGCACCTCGAACTTGCGTTCGGCGAAACGGTCCTTGTACTTCTGCTCCATCTCTACCAAATCTTCTTCCGACTCGGAATAAAGCGATGAGAATGATTTCCCAATCATCTCCTCCTGAGGAAGTCCTACGATCCGGCAATACGACGAATTCACCGCGACGATGATCCCGGCACTGTCGGTCAATCTCATGCCGTCCGACGCACTTTCCCAAACCGAACGAAAGCGCATTTCGGAGAAACGAAGACGTTCCTCACCCAACTTGCGATGGGTGACATCTTCAACCATTCCCTCGAAATAGAGAATACGACCATGATTATCCCGGACGGCACGAGCATTTTCGGAGATCCAAATGACGCTTCCATCCCTGCGATGCACCTGCGATTCAAACTCCGTCACTAATCCCTGATCCTGCATGTGGCGAACGAACTCAGTGCGGCGGTTTGGGTCAATGTAGAGTTGATGCTGAATATCAGTCATCTTCTCCATCAACTCTTCCGGTGAGGAGTAGCCGTAAATTCGGGTGAGCGCAGGATTAGCACTCAAATAGCGACCATCAGGTGTGGTTTGAAAAATTCCTTCCACCGCATTCTCGAAAATGCTGCGAAATTTCTCCTCGGCGACAGTGACGGCGGCCCGCGCTTGAGTACGTTCGATGGCATAGACCATCGCACGAATCAATAGTTGGCTCCCTCCCTGCCCCTTTACCAAATAGTCCTGTGCGCCCGCATGCACCGCTTCCAAAGCCACCCGCTCATCATCCAGGCCGCTCAGCACAATGATAGGAATGTCCAACGCTTCCTTATGGGCTCTGTAAAAAGTATCGAGACCGCGACTGTCGGGGAGGGATAAATCGAGCAAGACTACGTCAATATCGCCGACTCTCACCCGCTCCAGTCCTTTAGCCAAAGTTTCCGCAACTTCGACATCGAACTGAACGGTGGTCGCTTTCTGCAACATCTTCCGCAAGAGGAAGATATCGTCCTGATTATCTTCGAACAGGAGAACCTTAATCCGTTTCTGATCCATTCGTTTGAAGCGGAATGTAATCCCATTCCCAGCGGTCGCCTAGAGGAAAGGAGAACAAAAAAAGTGCTCGTTTGTTTGGTCGCAAATTCGGGGAGAAAGGAGCTTAGGACGCACCAACGAGCCTGCGATTCGGAGGGCCGTCAGATCCTAAGGTGCCGCCGTTCCGCCGAAGCTATACCACCCGGCCCAACTTCCACCGCTGGTCACTGCACCACTCATGGCGCCCTCTCCCAAGGCTCCGGGAGTGAGGATCAACACGAAACCTGCTGATACCAAGCCTCTGGCACCGCTTTTCAGCCCCAAATCCGCCCTAATGTTGAACCGGCAGAGTAACTCCAACCGCTGCTGACGCACTTTTCCAACTCAGCACGGTCGCTCAACCGCGGTTAACGCACTTTTCCAACTCAACCGAGTAACTCCAACCGCGGTTTACGTACTTTTCCAACTCAGCCGAGTAACTCCAACCGCGGTTAACGCACTTTTCCAACTCAGCAGAGTACTCCAACCGCGGTTAACGTACTTTTCCAACTCAACCGAGTAACTCCAACCGCGGTTTACGCACTTTTCCAACTCAGCAGAGTAACTCCAACCACGGTTATCGCACTTTTCCAACCCAGCAGAGTAACTCCAACCGCGGTTTACGCATATCTGGGGCAATTTCTCTCTTCCACCGGCGATGGAAGAGACCAAGAGAGGAGGCACCTATTTGATCAATCGATCCGGCTTTATTTACGAGAAGAGCGCCTCCTCATCTCGATCTTCTCCATTTTCATGGAGAAGAGGTTCACTTCTGGTTTCTCTACGTTTCTTTTGGATCTTTCGCCTTAAAGGGAAAAGTTCTCGGGAAAGGTCAAAAACCCTCGCTCAACGAGAAGAGGGGGTCTGTCGCCGGTGTTCTCGAGTTTCTGGCCCTTTTTCGTCTTAACTAAACACAACGTTAGTGAAGCATCGGCACTCTGTTTGGAATCCGGATTAGTTCGGCGTCCAGATTCAGGTAAAAATCGAGACGGCGCTCGGTCTCCTCCAAATCAAGTTCCCGAGACATAATCAAATAGGTGGCGTAATGATTGCCTTCGGATTCTACAAGGCTGGCATAGAAGTCAGCCAATTCCCGGTCCACCGGCTGCAATGCTTTCGCGAGGATCTGAAACTTTTCGCAACTCCGGCCTTCTATCAATGCACAGCAAAGAAGGTGATCGATCACCTGGTAACGGGCTCCATTACGAACCGAGCGCATTAACCCCGTGACCCATGGACTCGGATGAGGTTGACCAAAAGGAATGCCGCGCTTTGCCAACAGATCCAAAACCAACTCGAAATGCTGGAGTTCCTCAATGGCAATCGCATTCAGTTCGCGGACTTTGTGAAACAAGGAGTGATATTTCTCCAGGCTCATCGCAGTCGTCGCAGCCTTCCTCTCCAAATGCGCATGGTCCACCAACACCGCCGGGAGATTATTTAAAACCATCGTGGCCCAGTCTGGGGAGACCTTCTCGCGCAACATCAACATGATCTTGTCTTACGCGATGCAAGCGCGACTGCAAGTCGTTTCAGTAATTGCCTAATCTGCCGGAGTTTCGCCGCGTCGTTTTTGGAAAGGGGTGCTGTCGACAATGGCTTCAATCAATTCAGAAAACTTGTAGCCTGACTTCCTCAGCCTGGTTGAAATCTGATCCACGGCGCATTTGTCATAATATTCCATGCCGCGCCCGAGCGCGTAGGTAAGCATCTTCTCGGTGAGGCATCTTGCGAATTCATCCTTCTTCTCTTCTGCCAAAATGTTCTTTAACTCCGCAGCCCCGTTAAAGCTCTGGCCGGAAACCAATTTACCGGAAGCGTCGATGTTAAACTCGCCCTCTTTCTCCCGCCATGCACCAACGGCATTAAAATTTTCCAGGCCGAAGCCGATGGGATCCATGCGCGCATGACAGGAAGCACACCCTGGATCGACGCGATGTTGCTCCATGCGTTGACGCAACGTTCCGCTTCCAGCTTCTTTATTCGCTTCCTTCAACTCCGGCACTTCCGGCGGTGGCGGTGGTGGAGGCGTGCCAAGGATATTTTCAAGGACATACTTACCGCGTTTCACCGGTGATGTGCGCGTTGGATTCGAAGTCAGCGTCAAGACACTGCCGTGTGTCAGAATTCCCCCGCGAGCCTTATTGCTGAATGCGATTTTCTGAAATTCCCTGCCCTTCACACCACTGACGCCATAGTGACGAGCCAGCCTTTCATTCAAGAAACTGTAATCCGCCGTAATCAACTCCAGGACTGGCCGATCCTGTTTCAAAACTTCGGCAAAGAGCAATTCCGTTTCTTTGCGCATAGCCTGACGGAGTTCATCATCAAAATCAGGAAATTCCTTGGCATCAGGTTGCACGAAACTCAGGTTACGAATTTGCAACCACTGCCCCACGAAGTTCTGGACGAACGCCTCTGATTTCGGGTCGCGCAGCATTCGTGTCACCTGCTTATGCAGGTTCTTGCGGAGTTTCTTTTTCTCGGCGAGGGCAAATAATTCCTCATCGGGCGTGCTGCTCCACAGGAAATAGGAAAGCCGGGAAGCCAGGGCAAATTCGTCGATAGCGTGGATGGATTCCGGACTGTTTGGATCAGGTTGTGTTTCCCCTCGAAAAAGAAAGTGGGGTGAAACAAGGATGGCCTGGAGGGCAAGTTTTACGCTGCCCTCGAACCTTTCCCCGTTCGTCTGCGCCAATTCATAAAAACGCATCAATCGTTTCAGTTCATCTTTCTGTAGAGGTCGACGGAAAGCTCTCTTGGCGAAGTTGCCGATGATCTCCTGCGCGTAGGCCGTCTTGTCTGTTTTAGGGGTGATCTCGCGCGGAAAAATTCGAGTATGGCTCTCAGGATAGACCGAGGGAGCATTTGGACCAGTTACTTCCAACCATTCCACCCCCAGATTCCGATCCTGTTTCTCATCTCTGTAGTTATTGATGTATCCAAGGCTCACCCGCTGATCTCCGGCCGTAACATGAAACCGATGTTCGTACTCCGCGGGCTCCTTTTCTGAAGCGGCAATCTCGAAGGTCTTAATGGAATTTCCGTTCACCTTCAGCTCCAACTTCGGCAATTCATCTCCGCCGAACTCTCCCCAGGCGCGCACCCGGATGATGTAACTGCCATCAAACGGAAAATTGAATTCAGTAAACATCTCCCCTTCCTTATCCATCTTGAAAGCTCCCGAACGCACGCGCTGGCCAACACCGGTGTTGCGCATTGTGGTTGCAGGGAGCCTAACGGTGGGACCATCTTCATTCGGATCTGCCACCATTGCGACATTCAGAATCTTTTCGGCCGCTGTCATGTAGCGCTCAAACAGCACGGGTGGAAGGGACAGAACATCGCCGATGTTATCGAAGCCGTAGCCCGTGTCATCTGCCGGAAAATCATCCGCCGGCTTAAAATTCACTCCGATTAAATCACGAATCGTGTTGTTGTATTCGCTACGGTTGAGGCGACGAATCGTGACGCGGCCCGGGTCCGGTTTGGAACAATCCGCCTGCAACAATTCCGTTTCGATCCATTGCATGACTTTATCCCGCTCCGCCAGGGATGGCTGCGGCTTCTTGGACGGTGGCATCTCTCCGGAACGAACATTGTGTAGAACCTTCTCCCACACGACCGGGTTCTTTTGGGCATCCCCCACCGTTTTAAACATTTCAAGGGAAAGGTCCGCCTTCGCCCGCTTATCGTTATGACACTCGTAGCAATATTGTGAGAGCAGCGGTTTGATTTCCGAATCAAACTTTGATGCTTTAACGGAAGCTGGTTTGCTTTTTTTAGAAGGGGCTCCCCATACCCCTGCTGCTGCCAGCAGGAAGACTAACATCAATAGATGTGAGAGCGTTCGATTCATTCTCGGAAGGAGAGACGTTTCAGCAGACGTCTTTATTTCAGTTATTTGACGCAGGCTCTAGAAACTAACACCAATGGAAGACCGTATCTGCAAATCGTTGTTCTCAACGCCAGTGGCGGTCTGGCTTTCATATATGTCCAGGAGGCTCAGCGCAAGGTAGAGACTCTGCCCTGCTCCACTCTGCCAGAGCGAGTAACGAAGGTTACTTTCGAATCGCAATCTGAATTGTCCCGCATCGGTCACCGCTGGGAAAAATTCGAATTTTTCATCGAGACTCAGCTTCTTGGATATGGTCCATGTGGCATCTTCTGCAAGACGCAGGGAAAAACGCTCCACAGTTCGATCTCCCGTAGGTTGATCCAAACGTTGCACAAGATAGTTAAGACCAGCCTCGATGTTCATGGTGAAGTTACTTCGAGTAATCAGGTGATAACCAACACCGGGCCCGATTTCGTACTGCCAGTCAATTTTGCGGATCTCATCATACCCACCACCAATCAGGTTATAGACGAACACCCGTCTACCAATATCAAAGTCGGTCTTGGACGATCCATCCATCCGGTTCGCCGTCAGGACACCGTCGCTGCGACCATAGGTGGACTGGAAATCGAAGGTGTTCTTCAATCGATCGCTCCAACGCTTAATTTCCCCCGGCAACATCTCAGGGACGTAAGTCACCTTTGCTTTAGCATAATAGAGTTGCCAGTTTTGCTCGCTGAACCCCAGGTCTGCACCGATGTCCACCTTCCCATGCCACGACCTCTTCGGCGCAGGTTTAGGTGTCGGAACCACCGCAACGACAGCCGCGACTGGAGGGACGGCGGCTGAACCGGCGATCGACGCTGGGGCTGCATTCGATGTAACGACGGTTTGGCGCGATTGTATTTCCGTTACAGGAAGAACAAGTTCTTTTGCCCACGACGTACTGACAACCACCTGGTTCGTATTCTCGGATAAGAGTTTTCCAGAAATACGATCGCCGTTCTTGAGCAAAAGAATTAGGTTCTCGGCGCTGGCGTTGTTAACAGTAGCCAGAGCAAGTAGAAGGCAGATACCAATTAGTCCGGTAAAGTTGTCAGGGATGTTGCGCATTCGAAACTGCTGCTGGTTGTTCTGAAGGTGGCAAGTCATTCGCTGTCACTACCCGCGCTCCGCCAGTGACAGAGACTTTTCCCTGGTCGTCCAACGCCAGTCGTGGACCCGAATTTCCGACGTAGTCGTAGCGCTGTAAATTCAAAATCTGCCCATAAGGATTCATGGTGCAATAGGCGAACGAATTTTGACCACTTCTATTCAGGACATGCACATTGCTGTACCTGTCCAGATGCATTTCCGGCCTGCTGAACGAAAGCATTCTCGCGACCGGATAGAGCTTAAAAGTTTTGCCTTCGTAACCATCCGTCAAACGTAGATAAAGCTTCATCTCTTTGCGATATTCAGCCTGCTGCAGGATGTACTTTCGAACTTCGGGCGCGCTGACCGTTTCACCCTCGGACGTGGGCACTCCGAACTCGATCTCACGGATTTTGGATCCGCGTACCACGTCAAAAGTCGCGGGGCGACTCGACACTTCAATGTTCCATTGCGGAACTCTGATTAGCGCTGAAACCTGGTAGCGCCCGGGCATCTGTAGGCTGAAATGAGGTGTGATGTTTACCCGCTTGGTTCCCGAAGTTGAGGATTGCAGCTTAAATTTGCCAGCGACCTCGGGATTTCCGGTTTTTTCCACGATTCGTTTGTTAAACGCCTCAACGGTGAAAGACAGCCATGAATTGTTGGTGCCGAGTTCCAGTTCCTGCCCTGAAAGATTGGTGATTTTAACGGCGACCCGAATATCTTCGCCCGGAAGATACTGGTCCTGATCGACCGACAACTCCACCGTTACACTGCTCGGCTGGGCCTGCACCATGCAAACCGCAGTGAGATATACCAGCAGTGTCGCCAGCCATTTTTTCATCGAATCAGTGTAAAGACGCATGAAGGAGTGACAAGCTGCAAAAGAGAACGTTCAACGGAAGATAACTCTGCCGAAACTAGACGAACTACTCTGCCGTGGCATAAACCCGAGAGGATCCCTTCAGGATTCCATGGGCAGCGGTATGCACCATCTCTGGTGTCACCCGTGTGAGGCACTCCAGGTAATTGGGATTGGCACAGCGCGCTTTCATGCAGGGGGCACAGGGCAACTCAGCTCGAAGAACCTGATTCCCCGGGCCATACGGCCCTGTCCGTGCGGGGTTCGTTGGACCAAACACTGCCAAGACCTGCTTGCCCAGCGCCGCCGCGATGTGCATTGGTCCCGTATCGTTTGTGACAATCAACTCACACCCGCGAATCCACTCGATCATCTCCACCAGGGTGGTCCTCCCCACGATGTCGACGCACCTGTTGGGCAGTTCAGCTGAAATCGCGGTCGCCAGGGCGCTTTCACTTTTACCGCCGGTGATCACAAAGTTCAGGTCCGGGAAATCCGAAGACAACGATTGGGCCAATTTGGCAAAATATCCGGTCGGCCACCTTTTGTTCGCCCACCGGGCTCCTGGATTCAACACCACGTATTTCCCGATCCGTTTTCTTTGCTGGTCTACAATCGCTTTGACGTAGTTGTCAGCCGGGAGCCAGGTAAATGGGCGATCCACGGGGACACCAAGGCGTTTTACTACTTCCAGATACCAATCCACCGCATGCCCTTGAGACGAGGGCCTCGGAACGCGAATGTCGTAGTAGGCAGACGCTCCTTCCCGTGAATCATCGACTCCGATCAAAGTTCGGCCATTTGCCAACCAGGCGAAAGTTCCACTTCGAGCCAACCCCTGTAGATCGATGACTAGATCGAATTTCTTGGAGCGCATTTGCCGAATGCTTCCGAGCAATTCGTTCCAGTAAAGAGGAGAAGACCAACGTTTCCGCTCGAAGACAAAAAGCCCTGCAAGGTCAGGATCTTTTTTTAAGATAGGACTCAAGCTCGTCTCGATCCACCAATAGATCTCGCTCGTGGGATAATGCAGCTTGAGCAAGCGCAATACCGGCAAGGCCTGAATCACATCCCCCAGGGAACTGGGTTTGAGGATAAGAATTTTCAACTCCGACTCACCTTCGAACGAAGCTTACTTACCATACGCCAACCGCTCCGCCAAACGCTCCGGTAAACCAGCAGCACGGATTTTGGCCTGAGCTGTGGCGATATCGTAGTCCAAACGGCGCAGTTCAATGGTCGATTCGATCATGTCATAAACGACATAAGCCGCCTTGGGATTGTTGTCCCGCGGTTGTCCGATACTTCCCACGTTTACGAAATACTTGCGACCCGGTTCCACTTTAAATTTGGAGTAGGTCCCGCCGCGCACGACGCTGTCACGAATGAACGCCACAGGAACATGGGTGTGACCAAAGAAACAAACAGCGGTGTTTTGGTAGGTAAAGCTGGCAGCGGCTGCCAGTTTGTCGAACACGTAACCCCAACGTTCCGGGACATCAAGCGTGGCATGAACAATCGTAAAGCTTGCCACCGGACGCATGTAACGAAGGTCTCGCAGCCATTGCTTATCGTCCGCGGTCAATTGCTGGCGGGTCCAGAGAACGGCTTCCGCTGCGGCAGGATTGAATCCTTCCATCTCATCTTCCACCGAGCACATTTCGTCGTGGTTCCCCTTCACCACCGGAATGTTCATGGCGCGGACCGCATCCAGGCATTCCTTGGGATTTGCACCGTAGCCGACCACATCTCCCAAACACGCGATATGGGTACAGCCCTGTTCCTTGATATCATCAAGCACAGTCTGGAATGCTTCGAGATTGCCGTGGATGTCGGCTATGATCGCGTATTTCATTGTTTAGGTCGCCGCTACGTTATCGGATTATTTCGAATCCGCGAAAGTCATTTTTTGCTTCAGACCACCTGGTCTCTTCCCCACGGATCAATCCGCCTACATCGGAATCACGAATCGCCTGCAGAAACTCCACCATTTCGTTCTTTTCCCCTTCGGCAATCAACTCAACCCGACCGTCCGGCAAATTTCGAACTGTCCCACTTACCTCGAAACCAGCCACCACTGTCTTTACACTATACCGAAACCCCACACCCTGGACACGTCCCGAGTATAAATTCTGCATCCGTTCGCGTTTCATGTTTGCCCGGCAATTGCTTAACCGTTCCGAATAAATCGGCAGGCAATAAACCCATAACCTCTGTTATGCGCAACGATTATCATCCCGGCGATTCTTTTTTACGGAATTCCTAAGCTAGGGGAATGTCGAACCGAACCTGTCAAAGTCAATATCGGTTCTTATGGCGGACGCACGAGTTTCGCCTCCACTTTTCCCCAGAGAAGGTACCGGAGGCCGATGGTTGGGCCTTCCGAGGTCTAATCCATATGAAAATCGACGTAGAGCTCTTTAATCTCCACGTTTGCCTTCTCTCGCTGTGATTTCCAGCCGGCCCAATCGGATTTGCCGGCAACGTCCAGAAACTCCTTCTCTACTACTTTGTTCTTTGCATTGGCAGCATCCTCCGCCCACCCAAGGTCAGAGCGTACTACCCGACCTTCGCATTTCGCCAGCAGTGCCCGGTAAAGTTCCCGGGCAGGCATCTTCCAGGAGCCTTTCGGGTTTCGATCCAGCGCGACTTCTCGGTCAACCGGAATGAAGGCGACGAGTTCGTCTTTGCAGGTCATCAACTCCAGGCCTTTTTCCCGCGCAGTCGCGTTGTGACTGCCATGATGCCCTACCTTATAGAAAACCGTCCGTTGAAGAAGATTCTTTGCGTCGACTACGGAAGAACCAGCCGCGGCTCTCACCTCCCACCTCATTCCAGCTTCATGCCATGAAAGCCAATGACCGTGTTGCGCGTCCGCTGGAAAGAGCAAAACCTTGCCGTCACTGATCCGCTCGATGGCCAGAGCAAGACTGGTGTTATTCGTCAGGCTGTCGAGTTGCAGAGCAAAATCAGCAGCGCCATGCAACCAGTCTGAGTCCACTCGGCGCCATGCTTCCGCGGGTTTCCGATAGTTCTTCAGCGAGCTCGCGAGCATCGGATCCGTTTCCCCAATTCGAAACCGAATATCGAAAGGCATCTCACTTTCATCGCCACCTTCAGACATTCCGGCCGCTTTCATCGCACCCGATTTAAGCCCCGGCGCGAGATGGTAGAGATCATTCTCTCCGGCATGCCCGACCGTATCTCGAATCGCATCTTCCGATCTGGGAGGGCCTAATACGTAAAAGCGGAATCCTGGAAGCCAATCTTCTTCTACAGTGGTTCCTGGATCGAGATAACGCGTTTTACCACCCAGCCCTGTGCGCACGAAATCCATTGCTTCATCAATCGTCCGCGCAAACTTACCTGCCCCAAATCCTGTAAACCCCAACACGTCCTCAATCTCCTCGGCAACAGCCCCATTTCCAACTGCCCTCAACGCATACGCAGCTGCCCGGGCAGTCACCGCCAGGTCGTCGGCATGCTTCTTTAATGCTTGTGCCGTCTTGTCTTCTGGATTCTCCGTCCACGCCATCCAGACATGATCCACCTTTATCTTTTTAAATTCCTCCTCGTAATCGCCAAACCCGGAAACGTGATCCTTGTGTTCGTGAGTAGCCACCAGGAGCGACAAATGATCCCTGGTCACCGCACGAATATCGGCGACGACATCTTTCATCGAAGCCCCACCCTTGGATCCGAGCGTGCCGCAATCGATCAGCATGTGTGCTTCTTTCGGACCCGGGTTAAATGTGATCAGGAAACAATCGCCAAGACCTTGACGATACATGCGCACACGAACCTTCGGAGCCGATTCGCTTTGCTGCGCGCTCTCCTTGCCCGCGGCGACGCGCGAGGTTTTCCGGCCAGACTTCAGTTTTGTTTTACGAGTTGCCATGAATATCCTCCTTTAACAACCGCAATGAATTGCTGCAAACGGTTCCTGTTTTTGTGCAACCGAGTCGCTGAAATAAACCCCGCGAGCGGACGCCCTTTCATCACTGGTAAACCGTTGCTGCCGCGCGAGCCGATCAGTGCTCCTGGTGTTTTTGCGAATACAGTATCGGATACGACATTTGCGAAGATCGGCCACCAGCGTCGCGCCGCCTTCAAACTTCATTCTGGGCCCGTCCGGATCATTTGCATCCCGAGGCACATCCACTGCCTGTAATACCACAAGGATTAACTGTGGGACCATACCGCCGTCGGGACTTGTGCGATTGGCGAACCGGGCAGAACGCACTTCAAAGCTTTGGGAAGGATCAATCCCGAGGTAATTCGCATCACTTGCTCCGTCAGCATGCGTTCGAAAATGCTTTTTCAACCCGACGTGAATGGCGCTTCGCATTTTTCGTTCAAGCTTGAAAGTCGCTTCCCTGGAATCGGAGTAAATATTCTCATGAGCGTAGTTTCGCAATTGGATCAGGTCTTTCTGGAACTTTTCCGATGGCCGCCGTTCATCGTTGGCCGGACCACGCCAGAGGAGACTTTCCACACTGAGCGTGCGAACGTCTCCAGGATAAATCCCTCGTCGACGAAACGCTTCAATAAAAGCGATGCGATATTTCAAATCATCGTCTTCCACCAGGTCGTAATCCGCGGTGATCAACGCCCGCAAAAACTCCCCAAAGGTGATGTCGGTCGGAGGGCAATAATCCAGCGCGCGAATGCAGATATTCAACACATGACCGGCTGATTTAGCCGCTTCGTTTGCCAGACGCTTCACCAGGTCGGGATGAATCGCGCCCGGCATAAGAATACCGGTACCACCACTGGCCAGTCGGACCAGGTCAGCCGTGCGACGCTCATAAATCGAAAGGAAAGCGTCAAAGACTGCTGCGACCAATATTGCCCCGCGATCATGGGGCTCGGAGGTCTTTTCGTATTCCTGCGGATCCGGTTGATGCGGAACCCACTTTCCCTCTTTAATTTCGCCGATCGCGGACCGCAACGCGCCGCGGAGGCCCATTCCGCGACCAAACTGCCCCGCCAGTTCTCCCAGGAAGTTTTCCTGCGAGCGAATTTCTCCACGAGTAGAAGTGATCTGGTGTCGGACGATTTCAGGAAAAGTAAAATGTTGAAACAGCGCGATGATATCCGCGAAGGCTTCGTGGAACGCGTGCACATCCGGATTGGTCGGTTGCAGGAGACACCGGTTCATCCCATCCAAAAGCGCATGAGCCGTTTCATGCGCAACGATGTCGTGGGAGAGACAGGTGAAAACCATGCTTCCCGGCATGTGTTCGCTACGCTGGTCTTCCGTGGCGCGGAAGTAACCAAAAAGCAGCGCAATCTTCTGTGGTGTGTAATAGGCGTTTCTCTCTCGCAAAGCGTGCGGATAAATCCGCAACCTCTGCACGAAGTAGGAATCATTCTTCGGATTCTCCGGATCTGGAGACGGTCCCGGTCTCCATAAGGTTCGTCGCCCGAGCCCGCGTTCGAAATTCTCAATGGTCAAACTCGCGACCGCATAAACCATCTGCTGATGAAACTGTGGAGTTCCCTCGCTCGGTTGAATTCCGTCCTGCGCTAATAGCCTGGGATCATCCAGGTTGACCGGTTCATAAAAACAGCCGCTCGCCGGGTCGGCATCGATGACTTCCAGATATTCTCCTGAAGGCCCCGCTGACAAAGTCTCCCAGGGCACACGAAAAGTAATCTGACTGATCGGCGACGTTTCAAGCCTGGTATCGAGACTTGGATCAATCGCATAGCCCCGCAACCGACGAAAGGGCGGTTCTGGCACGACAAAAGGAGCTCGCGGCAAAGTCGGCATCGGAGCCTCTGCAGGTCGCGTCACGGTATTACCTGACGTTCTACCCAAAGCCTTCTCCACGTGCTGACGTAATTGTTTCGAAGCGCCTGGATGTTCTAAAATCGCCTCCATGTAGGCACGCCGCTCTTTGGCCGATCCCGCCTTTACCGCATCCGGATCTGCCAACACAGCTTCCAGCGGATTGGGGATATCCGTGCGATTCCAGTTCTGCGCGAGCTGTGTCGCCTCCAACTCCAACATTCGTGTTCGAGTATCATCCCCTGCAATGCCTAGCCCGGTAATCGCGCGCAGAAACGAGAAGGTCGCACTGTCCTCCGCTGTCTTGCGCAACGCTTCTTTCGCGACCGGCGCCACGCCAAGCGCTTTGTTTGCCTGCAAAATTCCTTTGCCCAGCATGTCCCGGCGATTCACACCCGGATCTTTTGCACTAGAGAACAGGGCTTTACGGACCGCTTCCACCCGCATCCACGGCTCTGGATATTTAGTTTTGTCAAAAAGCACCGATGCATGTCTCTGGAGATACAACGCCGCGGCAGCGGCAACTTGTGGGGTGGCGGAGGAAGTCCCCTGCCCGTTCATGTCGACTATTTGCGCACAATCAATCGTCGCCCACGGCATGTTCGGTGTGAACGCTGACAACGCCGTTTCCATCTTGCTCGCAGGTCCCCAGTTCCCCTGCATCGTTCCCAGGCCCAGTCCGTAATAAGGCGCACCGTTCGCCATCACCCCACATGCCGCAATGACTCTGCGGAACCGTGCCGGATAAACAATAAAGCGGGTGGGGAGTGCTGAAAAATTATTACCCGCCGCTGCCACATAGACGATACCGAGTTCGTAAGCTTTGTTGACCGCATCAGCCCACGCCTGGGAAGCAACGCCGCCCATGCTCATCGACATCACATGAATGCGCGTCGCCTCGCTGGCACAGAGGTCTGCCGCATAATTAATCCCGCGCGCCACACTGCCGGTCGAGATCTGTGTGACGGAATTGCCAACGCGGACCGGTACTATTCCCGCAAACGGTGCTCCGCCGACAAATCCATCGAATCCATAGCCATTCTGCGAAAAATTAAATTTGTTTCCCGCAAGAATGCTCAGTGTTCCGGTGCCGTGCCCCGGATTCTTGAGAATGCCATCCACACCCTTGTCCGTCGCGTCATTCGGACGATCCTTATCCACGAAATTCCGCTGCAACTCGGGAATCAGGTTCCTGGGACAGGTGCTGTGTTTGGGATCGAAACCAGTATCCAGGTGGACAATACGAATCCTCTTTCCAATCGGCATCTCCCCAACACTGGCTGCCGCTGCTCCCAGTTGCGAAAAGTCATCACTCAGATGCCAAGCAAAACGATCTTTCACCCAGGGCAGTTTTGTAATCTGGTCGTTAAATTTACATTCCTCAGCATGAGCAGCGAATGCCGCTCCACCACCCGGACCTTCGTAAGGCCAATCCTGGATTAAATCAGGTTCGACAAACAGAGGCGCGGTGGCATCCATCCCCAAACTGCCACCCGTTGCGCCAATCAGCTCATGCGCCAGTTCCCACGGATTGGCACCTCCCACCCCGGTTCGTGGTCGAGCAGCATACCACGCCCATCCGTCGCCCGGCGAAGCAGCCGCACCCAGTCCTCCGGAACCCGACTTGGATGTCTCAAAAAGAGGTTCGATGTCGAACGAGACGCCTGCCACGCCCAACCCCTTCTTAGCGAATGAAGGAGCAACTCCCTTTGGAAGCCGAATGAGAAGCCCGGAACATTGAGGTTTAATAATCGATGGCCCTTTACAGGATATGGTTAGTGTTATTGGACAGGCCCACCTCAGCGAAACGACGCTACAATGTCAACAACGATACTACATATCGCATGGTCCGAAGAGTAAATGTGTGATAGATGAGGTGCTGGGAGGAGGCAATCGAACGGACAGAAGGGCCCGAATCCTTTAAAATCTGAAATTTCAAATTTCTGATGGCCGCGTTCATCTCAAAGCCCCGCCCAGAGCCTATAACGCAGATTGCAACGCCTGGGGGCACCTCAATGTTGAACCAGCAGAGTGCCGCGCCCGAATTCTAGCACTTTCCAACTCCGCGGAGTAACTGGCCGGCCGATTCCAGCACATAGTAGCGGGTTTTCCCAAGGCTGCCCCCGCGGTTAACGCACTTTTCCGAGTCCGCACGGTCGTTCAACCGTGGTTAACGTACTTTTCCAACTCAGCAGAGTAACTCCAACCGCGGTTAATCCACTTTTCCAACTCAGCACGGTCGCTCAACCGCGGTTAACGTACTTTTCCAACTCAGCAGAGTAACTCCAACCGCGGTTAACGCACTTTTCCAACTCAGCAGAGTAACTCCAACCACGGTTAACGCACTGTTCCAACCCTGCAGAGCAACTCCAACCTGGGTTAACTAATCGGAACTGCTATTCTCGAACTATCCAAACATTATCCGGCCGACGTTGTAAAACCGCACAGCTATTTTGAAACCGTCAGTTCCGATCCACTCCTAAAGAAACAGATGGCTGGCTTAGTTTTCAGCCTGCCACTCCGGTAGCACGAAACAGAAGGCATCATACCGAATCTCGCTCCAGGCCAATTCGGGGATGGGATGTCCCGGAAAGAGCGGTCGTTCAACCGGGGTAAATTCGACTCGAACCCGAATCGCCGAACGCCCTTCCGTCAGATCGCGCGGGACAAGGAACTCATCATCGCGAAAACGTCGATTGGAGGTTTGCACATTATGCAACGTCTCACCCAGTTCGCCGTGCGGGTCGGAATAGATGTAAGTATTTCCTCCCGCCACATACCAGACACCGGCCGGCTTCCAATCGGCCATTCCAGGCTCCTGACCAGGTTTACTGACATCCGCAATAGAGACTTTCGCACGCTGATTTGGATATTGGTAATCCAGCTTGCGCCGAAGCATCACGCCGAAATTTTCCGGCTTAATTTTCAATGTGAACTCGGAGTAGGTCTTTGTTTTCCTCCCTGTATCCTTGTGGGATGGGACCGCCAGGATTTCATTCGCATCCCGCGTTTCCCGAAGATCGGGCTGGCTCCTGGACTTGAATTCATGGGGGTAAACGAGTTGTCTTCCCGCTCCGTTTATATCGAGAACCTGACCCGAAAGACCAGCCACGTCGGACACGACCTTGACTGAGCCATGGAGGCGAACTGCATCGTCCGCGTTCAGAATAATTTCTGAAAGATCATTCCCGGTTCTGACAGCAACCGTTTCCGCAGAAGGGAGATTCGTTTGCAGAGTACTAAGCACGATTTGATCAATGTAATGCCGGGGATGCCTGGGTTGAATCCGTAGTTTTTGTTTTCCCTTCTGCGGAAATGTAACGATGCGAGCGGGTTCTTGCGGAAGAGCACTCGACCACGAATAGGTTTGCGCCGGGAACTTGTCCAACCAGTTGCCAAAACCTTTCTCATGGCCGTACCCCGCACCAATGTTCACCGTTCCAATATCGTCGTTAAACTGCATCCAGAACGAGTCGCGAGCGTCGTTCTTGTCGAGGGGCTTACCTCGAACCCAAATGTGATAATGGGTGTTTGCCTCAGCTTCGAATTCGAACTCGGCGTAATTCTCCGGTTTCGCCTCGGGACGATCGAACCCGGTGTAGTAGGTGTCCGCCCCGAGTTCGTAACGCGACGTGATTTCGTAGGGCTTTGATGCGTTCGGCGAGATGTATTTGTGAGCCTTCTCACTCGCCATATCACCCACTTTCAATGAATCGGTCTTCACCAGTGAGGCAACCGGAGCGCCATACCAGTAAGTGACCGTTTTATAATGCTGCGTCGATTGGTTGATCCCGCCGTGCTCCAGTTGAATGCGCGCGTTCTTTCCGAAGGGCATCAGGTCGGCCAAAAGAAAACGATACGCCGAATGAATTTTATCTTCGTCGTTTTGTGCCTTTTTTGCATCAGGCGCGCCCACCGGATGTCCGGCAAACGGGAGAGTCATGTTCTGGCCACCCCAATAATCGCCGCCCCCGCCCCACTCCTCTGTTCCAGTTCCGTAGCCCTGGGGAGATTCGCTATCGTCGAAAAAGAACCGGGGATCGCCTTCCAGTGTGCTCAGGACATTTTCATGAGTGAAGATGAAACTCGTGCCCACAAAACTTCCCGACCAATCTCCTCCTCCCTCGGTTTTGCGCGTATCGAGAAGAACCAGATCTTTGCCGAGCTTCGGTGTTTCATGATCGTGGTAAGTGGCGTGAAAGTATCCAACATGACTCGAGGGATCGCGAAAGGGTTGGTGACGAACACTCCATTGGATGTCGGTGAATTCTGCTTCGCCGGATCCAACCAGTTCGATCTTAGCTGCACTTAAGTACGGCATTGGAAAATAACACGCCATCTGCACGCGTTCGCCGTTGTATCTCACGTGAGCTGGAAAAGCTTTCACGATGTACTCTCGCCCATCCCGGTTGTAAAACGTTCCAGTGCCAAAGAAGAGTGAGACGGGTGCATCAATGGAAGGATGTTCACGCTTGTCCCAGGTGATGCGAAGAGACGCCCGCGAGAAGGCAACAGCCTGGTTAGTCGAAATCGAAAACTCCAACGCACGTATCATGGCCGGGGCATTGGTGATGCTCGTCACTGTTATGGCTCCATTCTTTGGCACATTCAGCTGACCACTTTGCGTCAGCACACCATCGCCCCCTTTCGGCGCTATATCTGTCCCCGAACGACGCAGCAAATCAAGGACTGTGGGATCAGGCACTGTTTTATCCCAAGCACGGATGGGCTGAGACAAGTTTGCCCCCCGGACATATTGGTGAAAGATGTAATAGCCGGTCCCGTAACGAGTCCGTGTGTAGGCCATGCGAAACGAATCTTCGAAAGGGATCGGCACCCACATCAAGTCCGCGCCTTTCGTGATCGACCATGTCCATGTGAGCGGATTGGGGAAAAGTTCTTCGGGCAGGAAGACTGAGCCTTGCACCGGCTTTGTGGGATCAACCGAGCTGCTCTCCTGAATGATGTGATCCGTCCCATCGACTTCATAGTGCCAGGGACTGCCATGCCAATGATTGTAGCGGGCGAAGTAAAGAATCCCGGGGCCTTGAATATCCAGGGTCACGTTGAAAGTATTCGATGCCTGGTAAAGAAAATGACTGGCGTCCGCCGATTCATTCCCACCCGTTCGATCATGCGTGCTTCGCATATAAGCACGCGCGCCGATCCTCTGGTATGGCCAACGTTCCCACTGGCGATAGGCGTCCAATCCGACAGGAATCACGGGCGGTTCGACGGCTCCTATTATTTGGAGCATCAAGATCCAGGCTGCAACGAATGGAAAAAGACGGAAATACCTCGTCACGGTTGCGAATCTACGGAAAAGAAAATTCATTGGCGGGCTCATTTATGAGCCGCCCCGGATTTTTCTGCACTTGAAATCAGAGGGATCCAGTCTGCTCAATTTTTGACAGAAAGAGCGCTGCTAAACTGGTCGTCATAGCGCTCTTTCCTCTTCAAGACATTGCGGATGTATTTGCGGGTGGCCGGGAAAGTCATTTGTTCGAGGAATGCTTCGCTATTCGTAGATGCCGCACCGGAATTCCAACGCAAGACATGACCGCGTCCGGCATTGTAGTCGGCCAGGGCATAAACCAGGGGATTGTCCGTGTGCGGATACCGTCTGCAGAGCTTCGAGATGTACCAGGTCCCCGCCGAGATGTTCTGCGCGGGGTCGAAAATTTGCTCGTGAGCGAACGCTTCCATCTTTTCGGCTGTTGCCCATTCCCCTGCAGCCGCACTACGAATCTGCATCAATCCTATTTCCCCTGCTCCTCCGCGGACATCTGGTCGAAACCGACTCTCCTGCCAGATGATCGCCTTCACCAATGCGGGTGATGTCTTGTATTTCTCCGCTGCAGAAATAATGAATGGATCGAACCGATGCTCGCGCTGATAGCGTAAATACAAAAGGACGCTGCATCCCAGGAGGAACAAAAAAAGGAGCCGTGGAAACCATCGTTTCACGACTCCTTTATATGAATCCAAGCTCGTTCAAACGAGCAGATTATTGCGCATTCGGACGTCCGACGACATCGGCGGGCGCGTTCGTGACCCGGTCGCGGTTCATGGATTGCATCTGCGCTACGACGTTGTTACTCACCCCGCGCTCACGGAGAAAATTCTGATGTTCGCTGGTAAGTTCAAATACTTGATCGGTTTGACGCAGCCGGCTGATCATTTCCTGATCGTTGAATCCCGCTTGTTTCATCGCAACTACTTCATCGAGGGTCACGAAACCATCCATATTCAAATCGGCGTTCATGGCGCGGCGAGCATCTTCCGCCGTAGCGGGATTCTCTTGCGCCTTGCGGGCTGCCTGGGCAGCGGATTCTGTGTCGCCCCGATCAATCTTGTCGGTCTTGGCAGCAATGACATACCCGCCGCCTGCGCCGAGGACACCACCGAGCACGGCACCGAGCAACCGATTTTCTTTAGCAACCGCAGCTCCGACCGCGGCGCCTGCGGCACCACCAATGACAGCTCCCTGAGTATTGCGTTCTCCAGGAAGTTGTTGGCAGGCGGTTAGAGCGAATACGACGGGTAGCACTAATAAGGATTTTAATAAATTTTTCATAGATACTCCTACTCATACGTTCCTCCATTGCGCAGGGGCGTGAAAGGAGGCGTGAGCCTGATTCAACGGTGAGGCGAACCGCCGATTAGTCTACTTGGCTGAGGCATTCTCGGTAGAAAGGAAGACCTTTCGTAACCGAGCCCGCTCGTCGTCCAGGGCGTCCAACTGTTTGCAGGCAGTCTTCTTAAGCATGTTGGGCGTTAAAGCCTGCTCATTCTTACCGGCATTGCGCCCGAGCTTCAGCCGCTGTTCAACATACTTATCGAGCACCTTCCGATATCCATCGACCAACGGTCGTAGTTCCGGATGCGCCCTGAAACGGAGAATGCGTAACTGATTTAATGCTTTGCTAATCGCCAGATCCTGGCGTGCGTAGTCCCACTTCGAAATCGCTTCCTGAAGATTATACTCTGCTGTGACGGGCATTCGGTCGGCATCGAGATGAACGTTCATGGTTACATCCAACGAGGCCTTCAATTGACGCCAGCTTTCTTCTTCAGACCACAACTGAGAGGCATCGCGTCCCATGAAACTCACAAAGTTTACGCTCCACCATTTCTCAACATCAACCAATTCGCCGAAGTTCTTTTTGAAAGCAGCCAGAAAAGCAAATTGCCAGTTATGATGGCGCTGCAACTCCATGATGAAACGCTTCATCGATTCATGCCCGCCGGGAAGTTGCATCAGTTGTTGCACAAAGAAATGAGCACTGTCGCGATACAAAGCCGCTCGGTCTTTTGGGAGAGCACCGGGCCAGCTCAACTCCTCAAATGATAACGGCAGCTCTTGCTCAAACTTTTTTCGCACCTCGGACAAAGGATCGACTTTGTCCTGCACCCGAAACATCTGCAGGTTCGGCTGCAAGGCGAGGGTCTGGAGACTGGTCGATTGCAGATACGAAATGAAACCGCTGATCAACCAACTGGGCAGATCAATCTGTTGTTGCGGTGAATGACGATTCGCAAGTTCGTAGAGCAATACCTGAAGGACGGTCGCGGTATAAAAATGTTCATCCACTTCAACGGGAAACTCCACCGCATACATCCACCCGCGTTCATACTGATCTGCCACGACCCGGGTGTTCTGCTGTTTCAGTCTCTTGTTCAACTGGATGTAGATCCGCGCATGATCTGATGAATCGTTCAGCTTTAGTTCCCGCAGCAATGCTGTCTTGATTCGTTCGCAAGTCACAGCGACCAGCCCTGGCTCGAGAAATATTTTGGCATTCTGCGCGGATCCGGAAGCATTGGGTTGAAGCCAAAATACGTGGCCCTGCCCCAGCGGTTTGGCATCCACCAGCGAGCTAAGGGCCCGCGGGGAATTGGCCGAGGGCATTCCAATGACAATGAATTGATCACTACGGCTCCGGATAATCAATGGTTCCACCTGCGCTACTCCCATGGAGGGAATAACCAGCAGTAGAAATAACAGGAGACGCCAGAACACAGTTAAGATGCCTTTGGTTTCTTTTCTGCCTTCGCCGGGGGCGGGGTAGTTGCTTTCTTTTCACCACCGGTGCTGGCAGGAGTCGTGGTGGCAGCGGCTGGTTTGCTTTCTCCTCCTCCGCCTGGGGAATCCTTCTTGGCCCCAGCTTTGTAATTCTCACTGCGGTAATCAGTGATGTAGAATCCGCTCCCCTTGAAAATCAGACCTGCGCCTGCCCCCATCAAACGATTCACTTTACCTTTGCCCCAACGTTTCTGTCCGCAGTTGTCCTGCAAACAAGTGGTGAGGGCGTTGTCTTTCATCGACTGAAATTTCTCGAACTGGTGACCGCATTTTGTACAAACGTATTCGTAGGTTGGCATAACTGCTTTATAAAAGGAGATTCATTCTACGGTTAAGCGCCTTCGAGGCAATGCGCTTATTTGACCGGCCAACGCGGATTTCGTTCAGGAAATGCCGCGCGACCTTCCACGGCAGCGTCGGCACCCATCAGTGGCGGCGTTCATATCAGCCACCGATGCAGCTCATCGTCCGTTCCGGTTGCTTGAACTCCGGTTCTCCAATGTGATGGCGATCTTCTTTTTGCCAGACGACAGCTTGCATAAACCGCCGGATATCAACATCAGTGGTGCCGTTTCGCAACAACTCCCGTGCATCGTGTTCCACCACACTAAAAAGACAGGTGCGCAGTTTTCCATCCGCCGTCAATCGAAGGCGATTGCAATGCCCACAGAACGGTTCGCTCACCGGGGCGATGATTCCGATTTCGCCACCGCCTGGAAAAGCCCAGCGCTTTGCCGTTTCCGCAGCACTGGTTGAGACCACTTGCGTAAGACCGAATACAGACTGGAGGCGTGCGAGAATCTCTTTCCCTGGAACAACCAACTCCTTTTGCCAGGCGTGCTTGGAATCGAGCGGCATGAATTCGATGAAACGGAAGCTGATCTTCTTCCCGGCCGCAAACTTCGCCAGGTCCTCGATCTCATGATCGTTGATCCCGCGTATTACCACCGCGTTCACCTTCACCGGTTCCATGCCCAATTCGCGCGCGAGGTCGATTCCCTCCAACACTTCGGCCAGACCTTCCCGACCTGTAATCTTTTTAAAATTATCCCTCTGCAAAGAATCGAGGCTGAAGCTCACCCGCTTGAGTCCCGCATCACGAAGAGCGCGAGCTTTCTGTTTAAAGAGAAAACCATTGGTTGTCATCGCGAGATCTTTGATCCCGGGAATCGCTGCGATCTTTGCGATCAACTTCTCCAATTGCTGCCGCATCAGTGGTTCACCGCCGGTGATCCGAATCTTCTCAATCCCAAGATCCACCGCGATACGTACGAGTCGTTCGATCTCTTCGAAGGTGAGTATTTTTTGCTGAGGCTGCCATTGACGGGCAATCGGCTTTGATTCGGGAAGATTATTCCAGCGTCCGCGATAGAAATTCTCGGCTGCCTCGGTTTCCGGCAGGCAATACAAACAACGAAAATTGCAACGATCTGTCACACTCACCCGCAGGTCGCGCATTACGCGACCATGCGAATCGGCCAGCAGATTATTGTGATTCGTGTTCAAAATACAATTGGCGGCGATCCTATGACCGCCGCCAAAGCTTAATTAGTAATTGAGTGAAACTCCAACTATCACTTCGCAGCGGGAGCCGGGGTTGGAGCGTTTGTGCCGATCGTGGCCGTGCCGTCCTGGCGCAACTCGACTTTTAATTCGTTGGTTTTTCCAGCGGCAGCAGCGACAACGGGCTGGGGCCGGAACAAAGCTTCTGCACCCTTTTGGCTCTGTTGGCCATAGATTCCGCGGCGAATCCATTCGAGGCGACGTGCGATTGAGAGCTCTTCCTTGAGCTTGCGCACCTGTTCGCGCAGCACTGCCAGGTCATTGAATTGGCGTTCCAATTCTGCCTTTTCAGCCTGCAAACGGGTCAGCTCTTTGACGAGGAAATCACGATCACCTTCGGAAGCCGCCAATTTCGCCTGGGTATCAGCAATCTGTTTTTCCAAAGTTCCCAGCGAGACGTTCAGGTCGACCATTCTCTTGGTCAAATCATCGTTCTGTCCTTCGAGTTCGTTGATCCGCGCATCGCGTTTTGCCATCTCGGCGGCAGCGACTTCCGCCGCTTGCTTCGCGTTTGCTTCCACCTGGGCGAGAGTCGCTTTAGTGGTGTTGAGGTTGGATTCAGTGGAGCCGAGCTTGCTTTGCACCGCAGTAATTTCGGACTTCAGCTGAGTGAGATTGCCTTCGAGGCTGACGTTCACCTGCTGAGATTCCTGAAGCTTGCCCTGGACCTGCACGACGTCGTTCGAATACTTGACGATCTTCGCCACATCCATCTGCTTCTGCTCCTTGGCTTTGTTGTTCAGCACGATCAGTCCGATACCGAAACCGGCCGCCAGTAATAATAAAAATACAAACAGTACGTTTTTACCTTGCATAAATTAAGCGTGAAATGTGGTTCATGTAGTACATCTTGGCAAGCGCCAGTTGCGCTCCTTGCTAAATGGACGGTTAGGATTAGGTTTTCTTCATGGAAATCCCATCCGAGGTAGCAGTAATGACGTTGCCCAATGTGACGTTATTTCCACAGGCACTTCTCCCCCTGTATATCTTCGAACCACGTTATCGGCGCATGTTGGCCGATTCGCTCAATGGATCGCGCATGTTTGTTGTCGCGATGCAAAAGCCCGGACGGATCCGCGAAACCCCCTCCAAGATAGCTGGAATGGGCGTCGTCCGTGTCGGGGTAGACAACCCGGACGGCACCTCTCACGTGATTCTCCAGGGAATCGTGCGGGTGGAACTGCTCCACACCGTGCGCTATAAACCCTATCGCACCATGGCCATTCGCCCGTTGCAGCCGGACCATGCGGATAACGTTACTGTTGATGCTTTGGTGGCAAAAGTTCGGGATCTTGTCCACGAACGGCTTCAACTAGGTCAACTAGGTGTGAATTGGAAGAAGTCTGAGCAAAAAAGTCAGAAGCAACCTTCCATCCTGACGGTAAAGGATGTGGTGAAGTATCTAAAGAACCTGGATGACGCTGATCAAGTGGCGGATCTGGTTTCGTGCACCCTCCTGCCGGGAGCGGCAGAACGGCAACAAATCCTTGAAACGGTGGATGTTGAACCGCGCCTGAAACACCTGATCCATTTCCTGAGCGCCGAGATCAGGGCGCATCGGAAGAGCATCGTTTCCTGATCGCAACACTCTCTCTGGAGCGGCGGTAAATCACCGCCGCTTCGACCGCCTCATGCAGCGGATTTCTAGCAGGTTCTGAATACTAAATACTCAAAACTGAACACTTCCCCTCACTCGGTGTTCAACGCCTTCAGCGCCTTTTTTGCATCCGATACCCGCAAGATCAGTAACCCCTTTTTCGCATCCGGTGGCGTCGCACAATAAGCGTACTCAATGTTTACTTTCACTTTGGCCAGGGCGTGAGCCATTTTAGCGAGTGATCCCGGTTTATTATCCCCCTGGATCATCAGGACGTCGTTTTCCACCACAAGAGTGCCGTATTCCTCGAATACGTGCTGCGCCTTCCGCCAATCGCTGAGCACCATTCGCACCACCGTGTGATCGACCGTGTCACTCGTTGAAACCGCGTAAATATTAATTTTGGCAGTAGCCAGGGCCTCACAGACCCGAGCCAGGGTTCCAGGACGATTTTCCAGAAAGAGGGCCAGTTGTTTCGTGATTTCCATAATACCTCACAGGAAGGTCTCACGACCGTAGAGGAAACTATTTCGCCCCGCAAAAGTATTCTTGCGAGGCGATGCGTGAATACGACCGTTCGCACCATCCATGATATGGCTCTGTAAACGCGTGGCGGGCAGCCGATAATGCGATGTTCCACTCCGGACTATTTACGACGAAGTAGACGGCAGAGGAAACTGAGCACGAGCCCATAACTCAAGTTTAAAACAGAAAGTACACCCGGCGGCTGACGCCATACTTATTCTTTGAAGCATAGGCCCCAATGGCATGTCCGCATAAAACTGGGGCTCCGCGTCTCGGGGCAGCCGCCCTTCAATTTGAATTGGGGCGGATGGGTGAGATAGAACGACCGACGCGACCCCGGAACTCCCGGTTCCTCACCCAAGCGGAAACTCAAAAGCTCAACCGGCTTTTCGGGCTTTTTTACTCAGCTTCATCGCTTGAATCAGTTTGCGAGCAGTCAACGCCAAAAACTGGGCCAATTGGAGCCACTTCCCCCTTTTGAGAGGCTTTTTCACCCCGTGCAAAACGCTTTGCAACGTTTTCAAGAACTTTTCACCCCGTGCAAAACACTCTGCAACGTTTTCGAGCACTTTTCACCCGGTGCAAAACACTCTGCAACGTTTTCAAGGACTTTTCACCCCGTGCAAAACGCTCTGCAACGTTTTCAAGAACTTTTCACCCGGTGCAAAACGCTCTGCAACGTTTTCAAGAACTTTTCACCCGGTGCAAAACACTCTGCAACGTTTTCGAGCACTTTTCACCCCGTGCAAAACGCTCTGCAACGTTTTCGAGGACTTTTCACCGCGTGCAAAACACTCTGCAACGTTTTCAAGAACTTTTCACCCGGTGCAAAACGCTCTGCAACGTTTTCAAGGACTTTTCACCCCGTGCAAAACGCTCTGCGACGTTGATGCGGCCGCCGGGAGAAAATTGTCTCGGATATGCGGATGTTTTGCGCAGATTCTCGCCTTAACTAAACGGCTGAGGCCTTCTCCGTCAGAGAAGGGACCACGCCCGTCCTTGCCAGGATCAGTCGCTTCAAGGCGATCCACGTAAACCGGCTGATGGCTTAACGAAGCAGGCAAAACCCTGTTGCGGATTTAGGGACTCAATGGTTCTTTTAGCCATATTTGGCGTCTATGAAGAAACTTCCATTATATATTCTGCTGGCGACCCTGGGATCAGGCGCGGCTTTGGTAGGTTGTAAGACTGAGGGCGACACGGACTCGCATTCGCACTCTCATTCCCAGTCTGAGCCGGCTCCAGCAAAGAAAACCACCCCCGAACCTGCACTTTCAACAACTCCTGTGGATAAACCAAAGACTTTTTCTCAACTGCAATCGGTTGCCGCCAAATACAATTCCGTGCTCGCCCTGCCTGAATTCGAGCAAACGCCGGAAGCGGTCACCCTGGCAATCACGAACGCGATCAAACGAGCGGATGCGCGATTGGATCAACTCGGGAAAACACGGCCGGAAGAGGCGACATTCAAGAATACGGTTGGCGCCCTGGACGATATCTCCTACGAAGCTGGCCTGACGGTGAACCGCATTTATCTCTCCAAAGAGACCAGCACGAATGCGGCGGTGCGCGATGCTGGAACCGAGGCGGTAAAAGTATTCTCGGATTGGGCGGTGGGTTTGGATTATCGAGAGGACGTTTATCGCGCGATCAAGGCGTTCGCGGAGACGAAGCCAAAGCTGGAAGGCGAAGAAGCCAAACTCCTCACGGAAGTCATGCGCGATTACCGCCGCGCCGGTCTCGACCTCCCGAAGGAACAGCGTGATGAAGTGGAACGTCTCCGCAAGGAGCTTTCGGGTGTGACGACGGACTTCGACAAGAACGTGACCGATGCCAAAAAGGATTTAAAGTTCACGAAGGCGCAGTTGGCCGGTGTGCCCGAGACTTTCCTGAATTCCAAAGGGGTGAAGACAGGCGATGACGAATACACCATCATGGCGAACGTCACCTTCCACATCATCACCGTGATGGACAACTGCAAGGTGGCTGAGACCCGTAAGCAATTGAGCTTCGAGCGCGAAAACCTGGCTCGCGATAAGAACCTTCCTTTGCTGAACAAGATCCTGAGCCTGCGCCAAACCATTGCGCTAAAGCTTGGTTATAAGAACTGGGCGGACTACCAGACCGAGCCGAAGATGGCCAAGACCGGCAAAGCGGCATTGGATTTCCTCAACGACCTGAAGGTTGGACTTGAGCCGAAATTCCGCGCGGAAATCGCGGAGTATCAGAAACTCAAAGCCAAGGAAACCGGGGATCAAAACGCGAAGATCGAGATCTGGGACTGGCGCTATTACAGCAACGAGCTGAAGAAACAGCAGTACAATATCGATGCCGAATTGCTCCGTGTTTACTTCCCTTACGATCGCACGCTCCAGGGGATGTTTAATGTTTACCAGACCATCTTCGGACTGAACTTCACCGAGATGGACGCTCCCTACAAGTGGATCGAAGACTTAAAGCTATATGGAGTAACCGACGCGAAAACGGGCGAACCGCTGGGCTTCTTCTACCTCGATATGTTCCCGCGCGAAGGCAAATACAATCACTTCGCACAATTCGGCATTATCGAAGGCAAGTTGCTGCCGGATGGAAAATATCAACGTCCAACGGTGGCATTGATCTGCAATTTCCCGCCTCCCGCACCGGGGACGCCGTCGCTGCTCTCACATTCGGAAGTGGAAACGTTGTTTCATGAATTTGGACACGCGATGCATTCCATCCTGACTCGCGCCAAATTCTCGCGCTTCGCCGGGACGAGTGTGCCGCGCGATTTCGTGGAAGCACCTTCGCAGATGTTGGAGAACTGGATCTGGGACAAGAAAGTTTTGGATACCTTCGCGGCTCGCCACGACAAGCCCGCTGAGAAGATTCCGGAAGCGATCCTGGAAAAGCTGGAAGAAGCGAAGCTTGCCACGGAAGGCACCCGGTATCGTCGTCAGCTGAGTTTCGGCCTGGTAGATCTCACCCTGCATTCGGGCTACAAAGAAGGCCAGGATACGGTCAAGATCGCGAACGATGTCACCGCGGATGCTTTCTTTCCCCCGCAGGAAGGGACCGCGTTTGTGGCCTACTTCGGTCACCTCACCGGCTACGACGCTGGCTATTACGGTTACGCCTGGGCAGATGCCATTGCTGCTGATATGGCCACGGTGTTCGAACAGGCTCCCAATGGTTACTTCGACAAAGAAGTGGGGATGCGCCTGCGCAAAGAGATCTATGAGCCGGGCGATTCCCGCGACGTGAATATCTCAATCCGCAAATTCCTCGGGCGCGAACGTTCGATTAATCCATTTCTCAAGCAGATTGGGATCGGGAAGTAAACTGTCCGACTTTGGAAGACACGAATCGCACGAATTTTTCACGAAAATTAAGGCCGGATTCAGAGGGACGAAGAAGTCATTCCTTCCTGTTTCCCAATTCGGGATAATTCGTGAAATTCGTCTCACTCCTTCGGTTTCTTCCCCATGAGGGATTTTGCCATCGCAGTTGATTCCTTGAACATTATTTGAAAGTCTCTGCCCCGTTTATGTCTTTGTTGACCGATATTGAACCGCTGAAACAAGCCGCGCTTGTTGAACTGAAAGCGGCCGCAGATCTCGCCGCACTGGATCAGGCCAAGGGTGCTTACGTTGGGCCAAATGGAAAATTTACCGCGCTGATGAAACAGCTGGGTTCGTTGTCCAAAGAGGAACGCCCGGCGGCCGGCAAACTGATTAACCAGGCGAAAGGCGAATTGGAGACGGCGTTGGCGGAACGTCGTTCGGAACTGGAATTAAAAGCGGCACTGCCCAAAGAGCCGACCGACTTCACCCTGCCGGGTCGGCGACGCGCCCTGGGCAAATTGCATCCGCTCACGCAGGTGACCGAGGATATCATCCGCAGTTTTCGTAAAATTGGTTTCGCCGTGGCGGATGGTCCGGAGATCGAAGACGAGTATCATTGCTTCGACGCATTGAACACTCCGGCCGATCATCCTGCGCGCGATCTCCAGGATACCTTCTATCTCAACACGACCGACAAACAATTGCTTCGTACGCACACGTCATCGGTCCAGATCCGGGTGATGAAGAAGCAGCAACCGCCGGTGCGCATCATCGTTCCGGGTCGCGTGTATCGTCGCGACAACGCTGACGCGACGCACAACCCTACTTTCCATCAGATCGAAGGTCTTTACGTTGATAAGAACGTTACGGTCGGAGACCTGAAGGGCACGGTTGAGTTCGTCTTTCGTGAATTGCTGGGTAAAGACACCAAGATCCGTTTTCGTCCGCATTATTTCAGCTACACGGAACCGAGCTTTGAAATCGATTTCCAAAATGCACTGGTCAAGAAGCTTGGCAAAGAATGGCTTGAGATTGCAGGGTGCGGAATGGTTCACCCGCAGGTCTTTGAAACGGTCGGCTACGATCCAGAGGTTTGGACCGGCTGGGCGTTCGGATTCGGCATCGAGCGTATCGCAATGATTCGCTATGGCATCAATGACATCCGTCTCTTTTACGAGAACGACGTGCGCTTCCTGAAACAATTTTAATTTGAGCGCTTAAATGAAAAAAATCTCAAAAGTTAAAAAAAGGATTAAGAGCAAAGAGGTTGACCAATTTGCTCCTTGGTTGTCCGAACCGCACACGACTGTTCGAGCAAGCGCAGGTATTGTGGAACAAGATAAGAATGCGGAGCAGAAAATCACAGTCATTGATCCACCATCTCCGTATCCGCTCCGTACCGGCCTGCGATTCAACCTTACCGAAGAACACCTCGGTAAGCTGGAGTGCTTAGCTCGATCACGGTTCGAAATTGGCACGCTCAAAAAGAACATGGACCTGACAACATGGGACCCGTCAAAAGAAGAGTTTAGAGCAGAAATAGCGCAGAGCGTAAACGCAAGCAGCGCTATAGAGGACGAAGGAATTGCGGCGGAGCATCTCGATTTACTTCTAACCGCGGCGACCAATAATGAAGGGAGTTATGCGAATGACGAACTGCAGAGAAGGAAAGACGCAATTAAATCCATTTGCAAAGCGCAATATTGGGCTCTTTCGAATCCGTATAAAGAGTGGATTTCCCCGAATTTCATATTGGAACTTCACCACCAAATGTTTGAAAGCACTCGAGGTCGCATTGCCGGAAAATTAAAAACCGAAACCGTCCAAATTCGAGGAGGAGGCTACGATATTGAGACACTTCATCCGGATAAAACCGAAGAGTTTCTAAAGGCGTTGTGTGAACGAACCAGCCGCAAACTGGATTTGGCACAAAAGCATGCCGAAACGTCCATGTTTTTGACCTGTGCAGAATTCATCGTGGACTTCTTAGCTATCCACCCGTTCAAGGATGGGAATGGCCGAACTGCGCGACTGCTATCAACATACTTACTTGAGCGCTCTGGCTACCATTTTGCGCGGTTTTACGATCTAGACAGCATCATTTTGGAAAGGCGTAATGAGTATTATAGCGCTCTCTTCAATTCTCAGAAGAGATGGTATCAACCTGACGAAGATCTAACTCCTTGGATCAACTTCTATATTAGTGCAGTTTTCAACCAATGGGAACGCGCGTACCGCCGAGTTAGAGAAGAAAGTTTAAGAAAAAAAGGCAAAGGCAAGTAAGATGAAAGTCACACTTAACTGGCTCAAACAATACGTCGACTTCGACTGGTCACCGGAAGAACTCACTGAACGCCTCACGATGCTCGGCCTGGAGGTCGAAGGTGTCGAAAAGCTTTCGGGTGAATTCGAGGGAGTGGTCGTCGCCCAAGTGATCACGAGGGACAAACATCCCAACGCGGACAAGCTTTCGCTCTGTCGCGTCAACGATGGGAAAGGCGAACGTCAGATCGTTTGCGGTGCGCAGAATTTCCAGGCCGGGGACAAGGTGCCATTGATCCTTCCGGGGGCCTCGCTGCCTCCGAAGGCAGGCGAGGCACCGTTCACCATCAAAGTTGGAAAGATCCGCGGAGTCGAATCACATGGGATGATGTGTTCACCCCAGGAACTCGGCTTGCCCGATGATGTGGATGGCCTTCTGCTTCTGCGTCCGGATGCACCGGTCGGACAACCGTTTTCCGAATACCTCGGTCGTAGCGGCAGCGATGTCGTTTATGATCTGGAGATCACGCCGAATCGTCCCGATTGGAATAGTGTCGTCGGCATTGCCAGAGAAATTTCGGCGATGACCGGTAACCCGTTGAAGATCCCGGAGGTGCAATTACCGCAAACCTCATCGGAAGCCATTTCCAACTACGTGCAGGTGCGGGTGGAAGACACAACCCTTTGCCCTCGCTACACCGCGAGACTTGTTCGGGGCGTGAAGATTGGTCCGAGCCCGGCGTGGCTGAAATCCTCCCTGGAGAAGGTCGGTTTGCGCAGCATCAACAATGTTGTCGATGTCACGAATTTCGTGATGCTTGAAATCGGACAACCGCTCCACGCTTTTGATTATCGTCTATTGAAGGCGAGTGGCAGCGAGAAGCCGACAATCGTCGTCCGCCGCGCTGCCGAGGGTGAAAAGTTCACCACACTGGATGCCAAGGCGCACACTTTGACGAGCCAGATGCTGCTTATCGCCGATGAAACCAAAGGCGTGGCATTGGCGGGCGTGATGGGGGGACAGAACAGCGAGATCAACGACACGACCACAGATGTCTTGATCGAGAGTGCCTATTTCAATCCGCAGAATGTTCGCGCGACCTCCAAGAAGCTGGAGCTCCGCACCGATTCTTCTTATCGCTTTGAACGTGGTGCCGATCCGGGCATCTGTGATTGGGCGAGCCGACGAGCTGCTCAACTCATCGTCGAAACCGCCGGTGGCCAGATTTTGGAAACCGCCATCGATGCTTATCCAAACCCGGCAGCCCCGAAAGAGCTTTCGCTCCGCCATGCAAAGACGTGCGAATTGCTGAGCCTTCCCGTAGGAGCCAGCCAACAGACCGAATTGCTAAAGCGTCTCGGCCTCGAGGTTCTGGTTCGCAATGGGGATGAGTTCTCCACATTCCGGGTGCCCACCTTCCGCGTCGATATCAAACGTGAAGTGGATCTGATTGAAGAGATCGTCCGCCTCTATGGGATCGATAAAGTGCCATCCACCGCACCGCGCGGGGCGATTGGCACCAATGCATTCGACAAGGTTCATGATGAAATATCAGAAGCGCGTCGCATTCTGACCGGTCTTGGCTTGAACGAAGCTCAGGGCCAAACGTTGATCGCGAGTGCGTCAGCCATTTTAGCAAGTGCCGAGCAGCAGATTGTGGCATTGGCAAATCCGTTGAGCAGCGACATGAATGTGCTCCGGCCCAGTTTGTTGCCGGGATTACTTGATTCATTGCGTCATAATCTGAATCGCAAGAATACGGAAGTTGCGCTGTTCGAAGTGGGTCGCGTCTTCTTGAATGACAACGGCAAGACGAAGGAAGAACGTCGTTTATCCATTGCAATCACCGGCCAACGCGCCGAATCGTTCTGGAGCGGTGCTGAACGTGGCGCGACATTCGACATTTACGACTTGAAAGGTGCGCTGGAAGAATTCCTGGAGAGCTTCGGGCTCCGCGGAGTGAGTTACAATCGTCGTGCTGAAACCACGACCCTCTTCCTGGAATCAGCGACGATCAACCTTGGTAAACTGCAACTCGGCGAACTGGGGCAACTCTCCCCTGCCCTCGCAAAACGCTACGATCTTCGTGACGCAGTCTTTCTGGCAGAGTTGAATCTCGATTTGTTGATCGCACGCCGCAATACCGGCAAGGCCTTCAAACCACTCGCGGCCTTCCCAACGGTTCGCCGCGATGTGGCAATGCTGGTTCCAGAGAACGTCAGCCATGAAGCAGTCTTGAATGTGGTGAAACAAGCCAAGCCGGCGAACCTGGAAAACGTAGAACTCTTCGACGTCTTCCGCGGAAAAAACATCCCGGAAGGCCAGAAGAGTTTGGCTTATGCCTTCACCTACCGGCATGCCGAAAAGACCTTAACGGATATCGAAGTGACAACCGCTCATGACAAGTTGGTCGAGCAGTTCAAGAATCAGCTTGCGGCCGCAATCCGGGAGAGCTGATCAGGAATGGACGCTCTTGCGCGGGATCACGAGCAAGAGCACTCCTCCGCCGATTATAGCGAATCCTGCCCAGGGCGGGATTCGCACCCGTTCCTTGGTTGTTGTGGTGATGCTGGCATCCCCGATACGAAGCACTTCCTTATTTTTGCTGTAACTAAATCCTTCGTAGGCCAAAGCCAGCGCGCCCACCACAATCAAAATAATACCGATCAACCGTATTCCACTCATGGGTGAAATATCAGTTGATCGCCACGTCCGAGCCATCCGGCGTTCGCCTGATTACCCTCTCAGAGAGGAGCTTTCGTTTCCGGAAAGAAGCTTCCACAGTTGATCATCCGTATCCATTGCGACTAGTCTTCGCAAGACGTTCCAGACCCTATGCGCAACACATCTGGCAAAGATTTCGGTTCAAGTAGTAATGGCATTAGCCGAAGAGGCTTCATCCAGGTCGGAGCGGTTGGAGCGATGGGGCTGGGTATCTCAGATTTCGCTCAGGCACAAGCTGTCAGCCCGGCGAAAACATCGAACGACAACGCTTGTATCCTGATCTTCAACACCGGCGCTCCCGCTCATCTGGATACGTTCGATATGAAACCGGATGCCCCTCGAGAGATTCGGGGTCCCTTCAAACCGATCCGCACGAACAACCTGGAAATCCAGATCTCCGAACTGTTTCCACTGCATGCAAAGCTCGCCGATAAATTCTCGCTCGTTCGCACCTGCACGCACGGCAGTGCCGCCGATCATGACAGCGGACGCTACACAATGCAGACCGGACGACTCTTCCCGGAGGGTTTAAACATGCCCCACGTCGGTTGCGCGATTAATTACCTTCTTGGTGGTCGAAACGGAATGCCCGGTCACGTCTTTTTGCCGAAAGCAATGGGAAACACGGGAGGATACATCGCCCCCGGAAATGAAGCAGGGTTCCTTGGCGACTCCTACGGACCGTTCTCGCCCGGCAGGGATGTAAAGACCGAGCCCTCCTCGCTGAACGAGGCATTAGACATCTCCAAAGAGCCGCTCAAAGTGCGAGAACGTTATGGCAATTCTCGTTTCGGAGAGAGCTGCCTGCGGGCGCGGCGACTGGTGGAACGGGGTGTTCGCTTCATCACGCTTCACACATTCACATCCGTCTTCGACCAGCCCAGTTGGGATATTCATGGGTGCACGCCCTTTACGACGTTTAGCGGGATGCGGGATCTCGTCGCCCCCATGTATGACAAAGCCTACAGCGCACTGATCGAAGACCTGGCGGAGCGCGGGATGCTTGATTCCACATTAGTTGCCGCGTTGTCTGAATTCGGTCGCACCCCCGGGATCAACGCCGCCGGCGGACGCGACCATTGGACGCACTGCTTCACCAGTTACTTCGCCGGGGGCGGGGTCCAAGGCGGACGCGTCATCGGAAAAAGCGATGCGATTGGCGCATACCCCACCGAACGCTCCGTCAGCCCAGGCGAGATAATGGCTACCATCCATCACGCGCTGGGCCTGGATCTCCAGCAGGTGTTGCCGAACGGTGCTCGATATGTGAGCTCAGGCACACGGCACATTCACGAACTTTTCTAAAGCCATCTCAATTTGGAGCAACTGATGTCTGCGAAGAACATTCTTCCGGCCCTGAGTTCCACCGCTCATTTCATAAAATAACCTGAAACTTTCCAACCGTCGTTCTCCAACAAACAGCGGCGAACTATTGCCTCGAAAAAAGCAAAGGCGCTGATCCCGCGTACCTTTGAATCTTAGTTCTGCAAGTCGGCTGTTTGCTTCCGTTTTGGAGCTTTGTCCGCCACTTCCATGAACTTCACGCAGACGGGCATGAGGACATTCAAAGATTGGCCGGTGGGTTTGAGTCGGCCGGTTTTTTGGTCAATGCGGAAGATGACGACGGTGTCGGAGTTCATGTTGGCGGCGAGCAGGAACTTGCCGGTGGGGTCGACATTGAAATTGCGCGGGATCTTGCCCTGGGTCGGCTCGTTCTGGATCAACTTCAATTTACCCGTTTTCTTTTCCACCGAGAATACGGCGATGGTGTCATGGCCGCGATTGGATCCGTAGACGAACTTTCCGGACGGATGCACCACGATCTCGGCTGTGCTGAAATTATTCTCCACTTTCTGGCCTTCGGGCAGGGTCGAAACGGTTTGGATCTCGCCCAGGATGCCGCTCCCCCGCTCAAACTCGAATGCAGTTACCGTGCAATCGATTTCGTTGATGACGTAGCAATGGTAGCCGTTCGGGTGCCAGGCAAGGTGGCGCGGGCCGGCGCCGGGTTTCAAGGGCGCATAGGCAGGATCGCTCAGGCGCAAGGTTCCTTTGGTGGCGTCAAATTTGTAAACCAGCACTTTATCAATGCCGAGGTCGGCAACAAGGGCGAAGCGGTTGTCCGGGCTGAGATTGATGGAGTGAGCGTGTGACTCTTTCTGCCGGTTGGGATCGAGGCTGGAACCGGTGTGTTCAATGAATGCGGTGGCTTCGGCGAGTTGTCCATTCTCCTGGATGGGCAATGCGGTCACGCTGCCACCGCCGTAGTTGGCGACGAGCACGACTTTGCCGGAATGATCGACGACCAAATGGGTCGGTCCACGATCCTTGACGGATTGCTGGTTCATGTAAGTTAATTGCCCGGTCCCGGGATCGATGGAGAATGCGTTGACGGCTCCAGCGGATTTGCCGTCAGGACCGTTCAAGTCTCCCACCGCATACATGAACTTTTTATTAGGGTGAATGGCGAGGAATCCGCAATTGCCGATCGCGGCGGCGAGTTCGGGTTCGGTCAACTTGCCGGATGTCATATTAAGACGCGACAGGTAGATGCCTTTACTGCCGCTTTTCGGGAACGTTCCGAAATAAACCAGCATCTCATTCTCTTTTGCCATCGTTTGATTTTCTGCCAGGAGGCAAATGGATGGGAGCAAACAAAAGAGCACCGCACGCAACAAGTTCATGGGGCGAGAGTAGCTAAAACGATGGAGATAAAAAGAGAGAAAGGGTCCAAGCGGAATTGTCGAATTGCGCCAAAAGTTTTGTTACCCGTGGCGGGAAGTAAGAAAGGGGAAAGGGATACGTTGTGTCAGAAGTGATTGTTACCGTGGCTGAATGGACAAAACTATGAGCCAGAAG
>JBKJKE010000178.1:0-6236 GCA_046597605.1 Limisphaerales bacterium
AATCCGCAGCTCATCGCGCTGGGGGTTATAAACCACCAGATCATCCTTCGCCGGGCGATAATGCACCACTTCCACCTTCCGTTTCTCAATGCGCGACGACCGGACGTAAGTATCCCCATGCCGGATCACGTACCATTCCTCTCCGTTCAACTCGAATTTTTCGACCAGCACCGTTTCACTTCCACGGTCATTTGCGCCAAACCAGTTATCCAGGTGCGCCACCAAAACTCCTTCGTTCGCCCGTTTTTCCGAATCCCGCTGGAGCGCCAGGCAATCGGTATCGCGTTCGCAATGAACGAAAGCCGTCAACTTGGAGAACCGATGTTCACTATACTGCTTCACCAGCAGTTCGGGGGAATGCAACCAAACCCGCAGCGCCACCTCCTCCGGAGTGGCGTTCTCCCCAAGTGGCAACTGCAATCCATGACGCCCAATCGCCGCCCTCAACCGTTCATGCCCGGATTCTGACGAAAGCTCCTGAATTTCATGCAAAACCTCGTTGACTCGGTCCGGCAACCCTTCAGGCGACAACAACAACCGACCCAACTCGGCAAAAAACAAATCATCCGAAGTATCCGCCGGAGGCAAAACCAACCGCTTGGACGCCATCTCCGGTTCAAAGCGTTGGAAAAATTCAGCCAGCAATTCGCGCCCAATTGAGCGGAGAAAACAACATTCGGTAAAGCGTCCATGGTTCATAAATAACGTCGCGGGTAGTTTTAAATGTCCGATGACGCTACCGAAATTCCGCCAAAACTGTCAAAAGATTTATTGAATTGTGAATAACTTTTTATAGCATCACGACAATGGAGATAGAAAACCACATTCCAAAGCGCATTACCGACCTACGAACCATGGCCGGCATCAGTCAAACTGAACTGGCCCGCCGCATGGAACTCTCCCCGTCGTTGATCCATTACTGGGAAACCGGCAATCGAAAGCCTTCCCCGGAACAACTCCAGGAAATCTCCCGGCACCTCGGCGTTTCAATCGATTATCTCCTCAAAGCCAAGGTTCAGCCCGCGTTCCAATACCGCGCCAAACCGATCGTGGAAACCGATCAAAGCACCGCCGTCACGAAAATGCAGATCGATGCCTCCGCCCAGATCGAATACATCGACGAAGTCTTTCGCCTTGCGGAACAGCCCATGCCCCATTTCCTCCATTGGTCCGAATTCACGTTCCCCCAATGCACCCAACTCTGCCGACAATACCGCCAGCTCCTCGGCCTGAACCGACGCGTCACCCTGGCCGAGCTGAAACAAGCGTTAACGGAACAGGGAATTTTCGTATTCGAATGGGAATTGCCCGACCAGATTTCCGGCATGGCCTACCGAGGCGCGATCACCGCCATCTTCATCAACCGGCTCCACCAACCCACCCGACGCCTTTTCACCCTCGCGCACGAGCTCGCCCACCTCCTGTTTCACCTGGGCCGGGACAAAGACGAAACCGGCAGCGTCAGCGTCATCGGCAACAACGCGGATCCACAGGAAAAAGAAGCCAACGCCTTCGCCACCGAACTCCTGATGCCGTTGGAAGATGTAAGAACGATCATAGACCGCTACGGCGAAAGGCTCCTCGATGCCACCCTTATGGAATGCATCGCCCGCCAATTCAACGTCTCTCGCGACGCCTTTTTTTACCGCCTGACTCAGTTAAAACTCTGCAACTGGAAAGAACACCACGGCCGCTTCGCGAGCCCCTTCGAAAAAGGCACCCCCGGGGAAACCCGCGTGACGGACATCACCGACCAGGTTCCAGTTACGATTTTAGAAAATACAATATCGCTGCATCTCAACGGCCGGGCGCATATCGGAGCAGTGGCACAGTGGCTGTTTACCACCGAAACTTTCGTAACAGACTATTTTGAAGACATGGGCCGCACTCGATTGTCATCAAAGGACCCATCAAATAGCGAGGCAGTGGTCGGTTTACGAAACTCGTCGGTTCCCGTGCATCGTTCCCCCTGAATTCCTTTCTGAACGTTTGCTCCTGACGCCTGCTCATTCCGGTTCTGGATGATTACCCCCACAAGTAAAGAACACGCAAAAAGGAAAGCGGAAAAAACCTTAAGCCGAACCTTCATCGGAGCCTTGGCAAAAAAAACGCCGGCGAGAACAGTAACGGCGATGATTGCTAAAGCCGCGATACCAAGCGTCGTCTGCGCGGATTGGGAAATAATTTCCGCAAATCCAAATTTTTCGAGTTCGGCAATCATACTTTGTTTCACACTGAATAGGAACGATGAGCGTTCCATGACGATTGCACTTTAGGTGATCCTTCTGCTTCCGAATATCCCCCGCAAAAAGATTTCTTTTTCCGGCTATATTAGGGGGCTCAATCAAATTCGAAAGATGCAACGTTTACGGCGCTGCGAAATAGCGCCAAAAACTTATTCTAGAAATATTTGCCGAGAACACTTTTGGCCCGACGCTCGGCCTCGTACCAATCTGGCAATTTAGCATACAAGGCATGGCTCATTTCTTTTTCAGTATACGCAAGAGCCTCTCGAGCACTCATTTGCTTTCGTAACCGCCATGCGCCAAGAGCCTTCAAATCCGCAAGCAGTTCGCGATTGGCCGATTTACCCCTACGTGTTATTGCCGGAAATGGTCGGTTCTTCTTCAGCCACTTTTTAAAGTCCTCGATTAACCGTTTATCGGGTGCATGCCATGCAAAATAGAGTTTTGCAATTTGCTTCTGGCTTGGCTGGGGAAAGGCATTTCTAAGCTCGGTAGCATTTCTAATCGTAGGTGTGGCGTTGAGTTCCAGAGGGTCGAGAGGCGTATGTTTTCGAGCCAAGAAGGGAGATTTCGGAAAGTCGCGAGAAAGTTTCAGCCTGATTACTTCATCCACCTCGCCCCATTGATCGTAGATTGGAAATTCAAAATACCAATTCCCGCTCCGATCAAACATCGCACCCTCTCCACGGCTGTTGCGGAACTCGCTGATTATCTGTTCACTTTCCCGCGCAAACTCATACCCCCAGCATTGGTACAACAACGGCGTAGGACACGGTGAAAAATCCCAATTGAGTCGATTTGATAGTGCGTCGACCTTGGACCTATTCCCATTCATCGCTACCTCGAAACCACATTTTTAATACCCGTTTAGCGCGCGTTCTTGCTTCATACCAATCCGGCACTTTTTGATAAAGCTTTTGTCCGTCCTTCTGAGTGTGATTATGCGCCTCCCTGGCTGTGAATCGGCGAAGCAGTCGCGCTGCTCCGAGTGCCTTCAGGTCTGCATACATCTTTTTCTTAACCGATTTGCCTCTTTTAGAAATTGAAGGGAATGGACGATTCTTTTTCAACCACTGGCCAAAATCTCGAATGATGACTTTGTCTGGCCGTTCCCACGAAATGTGAAGGTGTCGAAAATGCGCCGGCGTTTTCCAACCGGGCCCCCAACCTTTCGCGTCTTCTGCATTCCTTACACTCGTGAAATGGAATGATTTTCCGGCGTTATGCACCTCGTGCTTATGCCCCGTTAGTAAGTAAGGCGTATCAGGAAAGCCAATAGGAAGCTCGAGATACACCGCGTCGACAAACTCGCCTTCATGATCCAGCAGATCGAGCTGCCGCTGGTAAACACCATGGGCATCGAAACCCGGATGGATTACTTGGCGTTCAATTGTGTAGTTCAACGCGTCCTTATACTCTTCCACGATCGTTGGACTTTCCCTCGCAAACTCGTACGCCCAACAAATGTACAGGTCTCTTTCCGGACACCTTTCGAAGTCCCAATCCTCACGCAAAAGGAGGATGTGTTCCGCCAGTTTATTTTTTCTTCTGGGCATCTGCTGTCACTTGTCGCCTGATCAATTTTTCGCCTTCGATCACCTCTTGAAGTTTTCTTTGAATACACGATTTCGCCTCATACCAGTCGGAATCCTTCGCGTATATTGGCTTACTTAGTATTTTTTCCGAATATGCTCTTGCTGCCTTCAAACTGCCTGACGCCTTCATCAATCGATACGCACCCAGTTGATTCAGATTCTTTGTCGCCGCCTTGATTTCCCTGTTGCCTCGTTTTTCCTTGGCTGGAGATTTTCTCAATTGTTTCAACCAATAGGCGAAACCTTTTAATATCCGTTTATCCGGATAGGTCCAATCCAAACTAAACATCACAAGTTCCCTCGTTTCCGTTGATCTCTGGTCTGCCTTCAACTCGGCAGGATATGGAAAGATTGCGCGAGAATCACTTGGCGGACCTCCTACGCCATAGAGGTTGTCCCAATCCTCGTCTGTCATTTTGTGCAGATCCTGCATGGCAGGCGAAGACAAATGAGGTTCGCCGATAAGTCGTTCGACCATTTCAGGTGAATATTTTTCTCCGTGTTCAATCCGCCAGCGCAATTCCTCCCGCTGGAACTCCATATCCCAACAATATGGTTTCCAGCCAGGCGGGCATTTTGAAAACTCCCATTCGTCGCGGGCAATTGTGGGCTCGTCCTTGTTATCGTTCAGCTTTCGCATGGGCTCTGATGGTTAGTATAGAAAGCGTCTGACTTTGCTAGGGAATCGACTTGTCTGCTTCGTCGTTCCATGGCGCCAGCCAAGAAGCGTCCACAGCCTCGATCGCTCCACTGCGGAAGATGGTTGCATACCCAGACACGGATTTTTATGGCCACCAGAGTAAACGAACAGACCGTCGACGCACATGGGAAATGACTCGAAAATCACAACCTTTCTGTGAATCTCACGCCCATGAGCACTCCCAACGCAAAAGAAGCCGATAAAGGAGGCCCACCGTCACTTCAAAACCTCACCCGTTCAGAACTTCTTGATGCGATCAAAACCGCGATCACTGCCATCGAAAGTAAAAAGAAGAACGCCGGGTACACAACATGGATACTCGTTGCGGCCATCGGCTCGCTGACCTGGGCACTCTTGGGGCAGCTGGAAGGTGACACAAATTGGCAGCAAGGATTGGCTGCATTATTAGTGTGCAGCCTTCTGCTCAAACTTCAGGATCCTGTCCATCGCCTCCTTGAGCCTGTTAGCCCGCGCTTTCGTCGGGACGTCCGGTTTCTTCCGCTAAGTATCCTCGCAGCACACCGCACCGAAATTGCAGCAACCGTCGTGCAGGACTCTCTTCTTTTGCTTGCAGCAATTTACCTCGAGAAATGCTCATTTCCGATTTGGGGCGCGGTAATCTATTTTGCGTGGCAGGTATTTACCGACCTGATCGGCCTAGTGTGCTCCTCATGGGACTTTGATTTTCCGACTGGCCCTTTATTTAACCGAGCTCCAGCTGGAGCTTGGGTCGCTGTGATCTGGGTATGTATTACAGTGGTGGCCATCGTCGCCTGCGCCTCTCTTCAGCTGGTCGACTTCGGAAGCTTGCGGGTCGGGTTACTGGCTGCCGCTATACTTCACTGTTTCGTCTGGCTTGGCAAAACGGCAACCCCATCTCCGTTCTTGGCGCCACTACTCCAGCTCCAGGAAGATTTTTCCTTCGGCCGAATAACTCAAGAAGAAGCTCATCGATTGGCCGATACGACTCTGGCCGGGCATTACTTCGAGGAACTACTTCGCCGTCGCGTGCTGCCTGTGATCAACTCGGTTGAAAACCTGAAGAGTTCCGCCGTGTGCCAAAAGTAACTGTTACCCGTGAGAGGGATTCGTTGTGCCAAAAGGGGTGTTACCCGATGGCATATGTATTTTTGGTTAATTGTACTTTGCTTTTAGCAGCCTACTGGGGCTGTCAATCCCCGCAAACTCTTCCTTTCCCGATGGCGGTGGAGCGTAGCTGGATCAGGCTGCGCAGCAGTCTGATCCAGCGGAGCGGAATCGCCATCGGGAAAGGCTTCTCCATTCTTCGCTCTCGTTCTCATTTAGGACAGGCGCGGCGTAACGAGGCAATCTTCTTCAGGCTTCGATCCACCTCTTGCTTCAGCGCAAACGGATTCAGTTGGCTTTTCTCCTGTTTCAACCGTCGCTTGGTCTGCTGAGTCACCTCAGTGCTGGCCAACACCCGTGCCAATGGCGTTTGTGCAACTCCGTAAATCCGCTTTATCCGTCCTTCTTTGCGTTCCTTTTTTTCCAGCTTCAGACTAGCGTGAAAATAGTTAAGCAACTGCCCGTAGGCTCCCTTGACCAGCGTGTTGATTAAATCCACCACCGCCGGATTGTCGTGTCGCTCATACCCGAAGCATTGCCGTATATGCGTCCAGTTTTTCTGCTCCACATGCGCATTGTCGTCCTTTTTGTAAGGTCGGCTCCGCGTCA
>JBKJKE010000205.1:0-67724 GCA_046597605.1 Limisphaerales bacterium
GACAGGGGTCCAACAACAGAATTGGAGGGGTGTAATTTGGATTACAGGGGTCCAAAAACGTTTTTGGAGACAATCTGGGAGTCAGATTCCCTCCATTTCTGGTGTTACAGACAATCTCGGACCACCAACGTGCTCATTTCCGGGAATGCCCGGAATCTGACTCTCCGATCGCGTTCGTTTCGCGGTTTGGGGACATTCTAGTTCGTCCAATGCCAGCAACCTTAGAAGTTCGGCGAGTCCGACTTTCCGTTTGCCAAACCTTTTAGGCGCTCCTATTTTTCAGAAGTGCCCGTTGTCCGAACTACAACCACAATTTAGCGTTTGCGGAACCAGTTTTCGCAAGCGCCGACGCCTCGACACCGACCGTTCGAGGCGTTTTTGTTTTCAAACCCAGAGTAAACCACGGATGAACACGGATAGACACGGATGAAGAAAAGCATCGGATTTCCCAATCCGTGTTTATCCGTGTCCATCCGTGGTTAAAAAATTTATGGCAGACGAAAATCAGCAGCAGCAACCGGCTTCTCAGCCCGAACGTAAAACTCTCGACGACCGCAACAAGATGACGGATCTGGAACGCATCCGCCACTCGTGCGCCCATGTGCTCGCCACCGCCATTCTCCGGATCTGGCCCGACGCGCAATTCGCCGCCGGTCCTCCAGTCGAGAACGGTTTTTACTACGACGTCGAACTTTCGCACCGCATCACTCCCGAAGACTTCCCCAAGATCGAGGAAGAGATGAAGAAGGAGACGAAGGCGAATAACACGTTCGAGAAGGTTGTCGTCACCCGCGAACAAGCTTTGAAGGATGCCAGCGAAGGTCGGCTTGCGGCCCTTGTTGCTCGTGGCACTCCGAGCAAATTTAAGTTGGATATCGTTCAGAACATTCCTGAGAGCGAGCCGATCTCGTTTTACAAAAACGGCGACTTCATCGATCTCTGCGCCGGACCTCACGTGATGCGCACGGGCAACATTGGCGCTTTCAAGCTGACCCATGTCGCGAGCGCTTACTACAAGGGCGACGAAAAGAATCCTCAGCTGCAACGCATTTACGGAACCGCCTTCAAGAATAAGACGGAGATGGACGCCTACTTCACGATGATTGAAGAGGCGAAGAAGCGCGATCACCGGAAGATCGGTGTGGAGATGGGTTTGTTCGCGATCGATACCGATTTCGTCGGGCCCGGTTTGCCGCTTTGGTTGCCCAAAGGGACAGCGATTTTGGAAGAGCTGGAAAAGCTCGCCAAGGAAACGGAGTTTCAAGCGGGTTATGTGCGGGTCAAGACACCGCACCTCGCGAAAGAGAAGATGTACAAGACCTCCGGGCATCTGCCGTATTATGCAGAGAGCATGTTTCCAGCAATGGAGCTGAAGGAAAAGGGAGTGGACAGCGAGGAAGAACCGGAACGCTACTACCTCAAAGCCATGAACTGTCCGCATCACCATCGCATTTTCGCGGCGGAACCGCACAGCTACCGTGACTTGCCGTTGCGCCTCGCGGAGTACGGCACCTGTTATCGCTACGAACAATCCGGGGAACTCTTCGGCCTCATGCGCGTCCGCTCGCTCAACATGAACGATGCGCACATCTATTGCACCGAAGACCAGTTCGCCGATGAGTTCCGCGCGGTGAACGAGATGTATCTGAAATATTTCAAGATCTTCGGGTTGGAAAAATATCAGATGCGTTTCTCCACCCACGATCCTGCAAAGCTCGGCCAGAAGTTCGTCAACGAACCGGAGCTATGGAAGAAGACGGAAGACATGGTGCGCAAGGTGTTGGTCGAATCGGGCATCAATTTCGTGGAAGTTGCCAACGAAGCTGCATTCTACGGCCCAAAGATTGACGTGCAGGTCTGGAGCGCGATCGGTCGTGAATTCACCATCGCCACCAACCAGGTTGACTTCGCGGTTCCTGCAAAGTTCGGTCTCACTTACCGCACTCGCGACAACAAGGACGCCACCCCGCTTTGCATTCATCGCGCACCGCTCGGAACACACGAACGTTTCATCGGTTTTCTGATCGAACATTACGCCGGCAACTTCCCGCTCTGGCTGGCGCCCGACCAGGTGCGCGTCCTGACCATTGGGGAAGACGAGAAGCTCGTCTCCTACGCCAAAGAAATTTCGGACGAACTGCGTCGCAATGAAGTGCGCGTTTCCACCGAGTTCTCTGCGGACAACATCAAAGGCAAAATCTCCGACGCCGAAACCACCAAGGTCCATACGATGCTCGTCATCGGTGGTCGGGATATGGATGCCGACAACGTCAGCGTTCGTCTCCACGGCAAAGGCCCGCAAGGCGCCAAGCCGAAGGGTGAAGTCGTTGCAGATATCCTTGCGGCGATCAAAGCGCGTCGGGCTTAGTAGCCAACTGATACTTCTCAAAGCGCGTTGAGCATTTGCTCTGCGCGCTTTTTTCTTGTTCAGCGACACTGTGGATTTCGACTGGCGATCTCCTTAATCATCCGAATCCATATCCACCGCTCCTCCCTCCGGAACGTCCCGAATATCCTGGGCTAGATCAGCGTGGAATAAAATCACATCAATCGCAGGACCGGCACTCAATGTTACTCCCTTCTCCGCTTCCTCCATACAGAACGGAGGATAGGCGTGCAGAAGTTGCCCAGGTTCGGTTTTACGCTTGAACCCCACATCCAGAAATTCCTCGATGTCGCCCCGCAACCCAGCCACAAAAGCGTCCAGGCTGTTGGCGAACGGTTCGATTTCTCCGGTCTCTGCAAACAACCGCACCACCTTCCCATCGCGCAACAGGAACTGGTCTCCCAATTGATCCTGGGCAAAAGGAATATCCGACGGCAAAACATCGTCATACAGGCTTTGAAAGGCCTGTTCACCCAACCATGCTTCGTGGAGAGAATGCCAATCAGGAGCTTCCACCGCACCCCGAACATGGAGCACTCCGAAATGAAGAATGAACCCGTTGGTTTCATTGAGTAAACCGGCGAGTGCGGGCGGAATCTTTGTGAGAATTTCCGTGTCTGTGATGCCTTTGCCGCGCCAAGTGATTCCAGGTATTTCCATGTGCACTGGAAACGTGCCAGAGTTTCGGCCCGGAGCGAGCCTGGATTGATTGCCACGGTTCCCAATCGTTCGTCAGCATCACGCAAAAAAAGGCGGCTCAATTGAGCCGCCTTCGTGGAAATGGTCTGAAGTTCTACACTAGATAAACTTCGTTTGTCCCGGGATCGCAATCGGCGGAACTGCCGGCGCCTTCTCCCAGGTGATGTCTGCTTCCGCAGGAACCAGCGCTTCCTTTGAATTGATAGCGTCTTCCCATGTGATTTCCTGACCGGTGTAGGCAGCCATGCGGCCCATCACACCCATCATGGAGCTGTTCGCCAGCCATTCACCGTCCATCCGGGGATTACCTTTGCGGATCGATTCCAGAAATTCCGCATGTTCCACCTCGTACATGTTCGGAGTATTGTTATGGCCTTCATACTTCCAAACGCGTTTCCCCTCAAGATCAGTGATGTTGTTCGGCTGCGGGTTGAACAACATGACATTGGCTGTGCCTTTGGTTCCGTATACGCGCTGGGCGTTTTCGCTCGCACAACCGGACTGTTGACGGCAGAAAAGGAATCCGCGCACACCGGCTTCAAATTCGTAAACAACGGAGAAATGATCATAGATATGACCAATCATTCCTTCGGGGCGGATCTGGCGACCGCCATGCGCGATAGCCTTTAAAGGCATTTTATTCTTCATCGCCCAATTGGTGAGATCGACGTTATGGATCGCCTGTTCCACCAAATGATCGCCAGATAGCCAAACGAAATGCATCCAGTTGCGCAACTGCGCTTCCATGGGGCTCCACTTGGGATCCACTTTGTTCAGGCGCGGTTCACCGGTGTTGTAGGTTCCATAAAGCGAACGGACCTCTCCGATTTCGCCGCCATGAATTTTTTCGTAAATAGCGCGTTCAGCGTGGTTGGATCGCCAGCAAAAGCCGGAAGCTATCCCGAGCTTTTTCTTCTTTGCTTCAGCAACCGTTTCCATGAATGAGCGGTAGCCGACAGCATCGGTGCAGACGGGCTTTTCGCAGAACACATGTTTGTTCTGGGCAATGGCATACTTAATCTGGATCGAGCGAAAACCCGGAGGGGTCGCCAGAATCACCACATCGACACCGGCATCTACGACTTTTTTGTAGGCATCGAATCCGACGAACGTGTTCTCTTTCGAAACCAGGACACGTGTGCCGACATCCGTCTGCGCTTGAAGCGTTTTCAAGCTCTTATCCAACTGATCCTGGAAAATATCACCCATTGCCACGATCACGCAGTTGGGATCGGCAGCAAGAGCGTTCTTGGCGGCACCAGAACCGCGACCACCGCAACCCACCAAACCGATTTTGATCGTTTCACTGTTTTCCGCAAAAGACCGCTGGGGAAAAATCATGTTCGAGGCAAAAGCTGCCCCGCCGATGGCAATTCCTGTGGTTTTGATGAAATCCCGGCGCGTGGGCTGATTCTGAGGCTGTTTCATAAATTTCAAATTCAGACTGGAAGAATATTGCTGGTATTCAGGGCAAAGCAAGAAACAGGTTACCAGAGAAAGGATTTCTGTTCGGCCACCTGCTTATCGCCCTTCCATAGAGTGGCGCGCCATGCTGTCAATTCTCCGAAGGCTGAGTATTCTTTGCCGGTAATTTCTACCGTAGACCAGGTTCTAAAGAAACCGGGTTTTGTGACCGTGGTTTCCTTGGTCGTATTCACTAGTTTCTGGCCCTCAACACTGCGCAGTTCAAGGCGCAACTTGAGTGGCTGATTCTTTCCAGGACTGCTGTGTTGCACGCTGAAGCGAAGACCGGAGCGTAGGCCTGGGGTATCACGAAGCAACATTTGGTAGGCATCCCGTTCAAACAAACTTGGGGCCACAGTGTGCATCCCTTTTTTGTCCAAAAACTGCGGCAACACTTTGATGATTCGGGCTTCTGCTGCTTCCACGTGGGTGGCAAAAAACGAAAGCAAAAGGATTAAAAGAAAACTGCGAACGTCACGCATGGAAGACAATTACCAGTTCAATTCAGTGTGCAAAGAGAAAACTGGCCGCTGATTGCGATCATTGACCTTAAACGATTTCCCATGCGACCACTTTTGATCCCACCGGAGTGTTGTCATGGCGGCTTCTCCAAACACCCTTGTCGTCCAGGTAAGCCATACAAGAGAAAGCCTCAAAATGGGCCAACACCGTGGTAAAGGGATCAGGAGGATAATCCGATACGGCCCTCCCCTCCCTGACCAATGCGTGCAAACTTTCGTGTCGTTTTTGATTCATGGCTCACTCGCACAGACCAGCCTCGCCCCGGACTCCAGGGGCGCAGCAATGAGCTTCGAATCGAAATCAGAACAACCAGCAACTGGAACTTACAGTTTCTCCCAGGAAATTACTTTTTCGGTAACCGGATTGTGGTTCTTATCCCACCAACGTCCCTCTGTATCTCGATAGGCCAGACAACGGAACTTTTCCGTATGAACGCGAACCATCTCAAGCATAGGTGGAGATGGTGGCCGGTTATTAGGTTGTTCAGGCTTCTTACTACTCATCGCTAACATAGGTTGTTGGGGGAACTGCTACGAACAGCGATGAAAGTGGAAGCGTCGGCCGCCTAAATCTACAACCAACAGTTATCTCCCAGCGACAAAATGTTCTTTTCTCCGTAGGATCGGAATAGAAAATCGCGTGCTAAAGCATCTCTGTGAGAAGACAGCGTACACAATCGCCAATTCAGTTGTTTTTATCCCGCCGCCGTTATTTGCCAGAGTTTCTACTCCCTTGCGGCCGTCTTTTTCACGGCTTCTCGAATACACCAGAGATGTTCATGGGTGCGGATGAACAGATCGCCCGACGAAACCGCTATCGACCCGTTGGTCAACTCGCTGCCAACGGAGTTCACTCCTAATACCTCATATTTCGGGCTGGCTCGAAACACAACACAATCACCCGATTGGTTTACGAGGTAGATTCGATCTCCGCTGAGGACCATCGAAGACCAAAACTCGGTCTTGGCTCCAATTGAAGGAAGCCTTTCCTCCCACACCGTTTTTCCGGTTTCGAGTTCGATGCATTCTGCAATACCAGGTGTATTCGCGACATAGATATGCTTATCGTAAATAATGCCGGAACTAAGGCGGTTCTTCGTCCGGTCTTTCTGCCAGAGGCGGTGGGTAGCGGTAACATCGCCACTACCACCCGGCTTTGCCGCAAGGGTCGCGCCATGGTAGCCACCCATGGCAACCAGAACCCCATCACCATAAATTTGTGAACTGTAAAGGAGAGGATTCAGTCCTCCCACCTTCCAAAGCTCTTTACCTGTCCCAGGATCAAATCCTTTTAACCATTCGGGAAGGCTCAGGACGAGCTCTTCCCTGCCCTTGATGTTGATGACAAAAGGGGTGCTCCATGAGCCAATCAGCCCTTTGGGATCGCCCGCAAATCCGTCAGTCCGTTCTTTCGGTTGCACCTCCGGCAGATCTACTTGCCACACCGTTTTACCGCTTTTTTTATTGAGCGCGATCAGGAAGCTTCGCTCGCCGGGGCCGAAGTTCAGGATACAGAGGTCTCCGTGAATAACCGGCGAGGCGGCGTAGCCCCACTCGTGGCTTTGTTTGCCCAACTCACGATTCCAGAGTGGTTTACCTTCCATATCGTAACAAAAAACGCCTGCAGAGCCGAACCAAACGATCACGCGCTCCCCCTCCGTTACAGGGGAAGGTGAACAGAACGGATTGCTGCGGTGAGATGGTTCGGTCTCCTTGAAAACCGTTCCACTTTGCCACAGTTGTTTGCCGGTGGAACGATCGAAGCACATCAACGTGCGTCGGTTCTCAGCTTCGATTGGCTGGCTGATGAAGACTTTGTCCTTCCAAACGATGGGAGTAGAATTTCCACGATCCGGCAGCTTCACTTTCCAACCGATGTTCTCGGTGGCACTCCATTTTAAGGGAAGGTTGGTCTCTGTCGTTAAACCGTATCCCGTCGGGCCTCGCCAACCCGGCCAATCAGCAGCGCTTGTGGAGTTAACGAAAAGGCAGAGAGAAAAACCGATTGAAAGAAGATGAGCAGTCGCTTTCACACTCATTAGCCTAGCGAAGGGATACCTTCTGTCGAGTCTGCGGGTTGGGTTGATACCGAAGCAAAAAGGAAGATCCAGAAGGATCTTCCTTTTTGCAAAACCGTATCAGGGCTTCTTACCTGGACTTCTTCTTAGACTGTCCATGGACTTGAGCGGCAACACGCAAACGCAGGCCGTTCAGTCGAATAAAACCGGTTGCGTCATCCTGGTTGTAAGCCTTCGTTGGGTCCGCTTCCATCGTCGCGATATGCGGATTGTAGAGGCTGACGGGAGATTTACGTCCAGCGGTGATGATGTTCCCTTTATACAATTTCAAGCGAACGGTGCCGGTAACATCTTTCTGGGACTCAGTCACCAGCGCCTGCAGAGCATAACGTTCAGGTGAAAACCAGAAACCGTAATAAACCAATTCTGCATACTTCGGAATCAAGGAATCCCGAAGGTGCATCACTTCACGATCCATTGTGAGCGACTCAACCTGCCGATGTCCGAAATGAAGGATTGCACCACCTGGAGTTTCATAAACCCCGCGTGATTTCATTCCCACAAACCGATTTTCGACCAGGTCAACGCGTCCGACGCCATGCTTGCCCCCTAATTTATTCAACGCGCGCATCACACCCAGCGGGTTCAACGGCTTGCCATTCACCGCCACACAATTGCCCTTAACGAACTCGAGTTCGACGAATTCGGGTTTGTCCGGAGCGTCTTCCGGAAACACTGAAAGAGTGGTGAAGTCACCTTTGAACTTCTTGTCGCTCGCATCCATCCATGGATCTTCCAGAATGCCTGCTTCGTAAGAGATATGGAGGAGATTACGATCCATCGAAAAGGGCTTTTTCGCGCTGGCCTGAACCGGAATCTTCTTGTTCGCACAATACGCAATCATTTCCGCACGTCCGGGGAATTCATTCCGAAAACGTTCATCGCGCCAGGGGGCGATAATCTGAAGGTCGGGAGCGAGGGCGGCGGTGGTTAATTCGAACCGAACCTGATCGTTGCCTTTGCCGGTGGCCCCGTGGCCGATCGCCAGGGCGTTTTCCTTGCGGGCAATTTCAATCATGCGCTTGGCAATCAAGGGGCGCGCAATACTGGTGCCGAGGAAATACTGATTTTCGTAAACCGCGCCCGCCTGAATCATGGGATAGATGAAATCGCGTGCGAACTCCTCCTGGAGATCGTCGATGTAAATTTTTGAAGCACCTGTCTTCTTCGCCTTGGCTTCCAAGCCCTTCAGCTCTTCCTCCTGACCGATATTCGCACAAAAGGCGATCATCTCTGCATCATACTTTTCTTTAATCCAGGAAAGGAGAACGGAGGTATCAAGACCACCCGAATAGGCTAAGACAATTTTCATTGGCGCAATAATGGGCAAGCCGGGCCGGAGGCCAAGAAAATAAAAAAGCCGCCGGAACTTTCCGGCGGCTTTAAACACTTATTAGTAATTATTTCCCGACATAAACAAACGCTACAGCATCCGCCACAACCACTGCACCTTCACTGCCAGTCCCGTTGTTCACTTCTGCGTATTGCTTGTCGCTCTTGCCCGCATCGAACTCGACGCCATTTGCAATCTGAATCCATTCCCCACCTTGCTTTTGCTGATCGATCACTGCATTCACTTTGCCACCTTTGTGCGAAACGGTCCAAGGCACCTTCGTAGCACGATTGCTTCCTTGAGCATAACGAATATAAACGTCGTATTTACCGGCTTTTGGGACATTCGGTTTATATGTAGCGGTCGAATCAGCAGTTTTTTTGCTGACCGCAAAATCATAATCGTCATACCAGGTCCCGGCCCAGGCGGTGGTGGATGCCTGCCATTTGCCGGGCTTCTCAGCCACTTGATTGTCCATGATTATACCAACGCCCGCAGCGATGAAATTAGCAGTGATGGTTTTGTTCGTAGTCATGGTCACGCGAAGCGGGTTTTTCCAGCCATCAGCATCGCCTGACCAACCGTTAAAAACATAACCATCGCTCGCTTTGGCCTGCAAACTCACAAGGGACTTCGGTTCATAGCTCGGTTGGTTCGGACTGGTGGAGACTGCGCCCCCGTAAGCGGCTGTAACGTTCAGCGAGAAGCCGCTCTTCGGACCATCGGTCCCGGCTACCGGCACAAACCGGACGGCATCTGCGATAACAACCATTCCCGTGGACGGGCCGTGATTCCCTAGAACTACGAATCCTGCGGATCCTGCAGCGAACGGTTTTGCTTTGGCGATCGAGACCCATTTGCCACCCTCCTTAGTTTGATTGATGCTCACTTCTTCCTTTCCGCCATCAAAGGTCACTAACCACTTGGCTTCGACATGTCGTCGGTCACCCGCAGCGTAATAAATCTGAACGTCATATTTTCCGGAAGTCGGAAGCTTTGGACGATAGGTGGCGGTCGCAGTGGGCTTGGGAGAAGCAATTGAAGAAGCGAACATGTAATCTGGACCGATCTTATCGGCAGCAGCCTTGTTAAGAGTCCAATTCCCATCGAATTCCGCAGCTGCATTATCAACAACGATCGCTCCCGGCGGATCAGATTGCGCAAATGCAGAAATGGCGCACCCAAGGCTCATGCAAACGAGCAACTGCTGAATAGTTTTCTTCATACGGGTAAAGTTCTCAAAAACGGTCCTAAGTGGGATTTTAATATCGGCAAAGTGCCGGAAAGTCACGCACTAGTTGGTTACGGATTGTTCCGCAACCAATAACGAATGGCGGTCGCTTGTGGGTGTTGCGGCTCCAGGTCGAGCACCTTTTGGTAATGAGCTTTAGCGCGGTCAGGCCGACCCAACTGCTGCGAGTAGAGGTTACCCAGAGACAGGTGCGCGCGCACTTCCCGCGGATTGCGAACAGCAAGTTTTTCAAACTCAGTCGCAGCATCCGCGGGGTAGTTGGCCTTCTGCAACGCGAAAGCAAGGTTGTAACGTGCATTTGCCGAGTCGGGCAATATTGCCAGCGCAGTTTCGTATGCCGCCAATGCTTCGCCAAGGGAGCTCCTCTCCAGTGCGAGAAGACCCAGGTTATAGTGAGATTCAAAAAAGGAAGGGTCAAACTTCGAAGCGCTGCGATATAATTCAAGTGCTTTGGCTGAGTCTCCCTGCCGCTGGCCCTCGAGAGCCGCATTAAATGCACGAACTGCTTCGGCCCGATTCCCGGGACGCGGAGGCTTTGGGGAGAGATAACGGTACCTCTGATATTCCACCTTTGCGGGCAGAGTGGTCACTTGCTTCGGGAGAGTGTTTGGTGCGATCGCTTGTGATTTCGGAGGGGCTGCATTCGTCTTATCGCCGAACCAGGTCTTCGGGTTCAGTCGCTTCATAATGCCCTGCTTCTCCCTGCCCTCACGTTGGACCTGTGCCGCTTGTGTTTCGCCGGTTCGTGCCTGAGTCTGAGTTGAAGATGGCTCGACAGTCGGAGCCGGGGAAGTTACGGCTGGTTGATCCTGGGCGACCTTAACCGGCTGTTCCTCTGGCACGGGGCTCACCTCAGGAGGAGGCAAAGCCACCACTATCGGCGGCAGAGTCTTCGCAGGAGGGGCGGCTTCTTTGGGCGGTGGAGTTCTCCCGGTAAAGGTATTCTGCGATTTCGTTTCGCGATTAGTTTGGATCTGGGCGGGAGGCCTCGAAGCTAATGGGTTAAGGACAGGGGCCGGAGCTAAAACCTGGGTCACACTGTTGGTGACGTATGCCTGTCTCTGCTGCGTCTGGGGCGGGTTCAACTCGGATTCAATCTGACGAGCAGCTGATTCGATCTCCCGCAGATTTCCAGACCGGGGCTGATAAGCGAGATATTCGCGGTAGCGTTGAAGGGCCGTGCGGCGATCATTCAGGTAGCCATGATGGACCACTGCCAGGTTTAATATAGGCGGTGCGTAGTTCGCCTGCTTCTGCAAAGCCAAATTAAAGAGACGCACAGAGTCGCGCGCCTTCCCACGGTGAACTTCGATAACCCCCAGTGCATTATAGATCTGAGGATCCTGTCCAAACTGCAGAGCAGCTTCATAGTTTTGTCGGGCGGCATCCAGCCACTTTGCTTTTTCAGCCCCTGTTAATTGAAGTGCACAGCGCAACTGAGAGGTAGCCAACCGCACCCAGGCCTCTCCATTTTTCGGTTCGAATGAGACATAGATTGTAAATTCACCGGCAGCATTCGCGTAATGCCCCTGGTTGAAATAGATGTGCCCTAAATTGTAACGGGCAGCGGCCAGATTCCGGTTTACCTGCAAGGCACGCTGGTAATTCTCGATCGCTTTACCCGTCTGCCCGCCATAATGATAGGCCAGTCCCAGATGATTCCACGTCTGGGCATTCTGAGGCAAAAGTTCCGTCGCTTCCTGCAACCGCGTGATCGCGTCGGTATACTTTCCTTCTTCAATCAGACGCTTGCCTTGAAGCAGGGCTTTGGGGCCGGGATCAGCACAACCAGTGACGAGAAAAAACGCGGTGCAAACCAGGGACAGGATGTGAACCGCCCTTGCTCCTTTTTTGGTGGTCAACATCGATAACGCTGAGTAGCATCCGCCGCTCTTAGTGTCAAGGAACCGCCCAATTTTTAACGCCAACTCACGATATCGTTTCATTTACGCTTTGTTTTTCATCGCGTTTCTTGGAACAGCAACCGCTGAGCCGAACCTTTCCAAGCGTCCCCTTGCCTCCGCTCGCGTGGTGGTCGCCGAACAAGTCGGCGCGACAGAAATGTTCGTTCCGAGACCCGAAGTAGTTCCGGAACTCTTCCAGAAAGGTCTGCTTCATTTCACAAACCGCAAGGATGAGACTGACGCCTGGCTTTCACTTGTATCCACCAATGACGTCATCGGCATCAAAGTCTTTGCCTCACCGGGTTCGAACAGCGGCACGCGACCCGCGGTGGTTGAAGCTCTGATTGAAAGCCTTATCCGCTCCAAAGTGCCGCCCAAACAGATTATCGTCTGGGATAAAAACTATTCCGACCTCCGTAATGCTGGCTTTGCTGGGTTCCAGCACAAGTTTGGTGTGCAGGTGATGGAAACACGGGAACTCGGATGGGATGAGAACGCTTTCTATGAAACCTCGATCATCGGGACCCCAGTGTGGGGAGATCTCGAGTTCGGCAAGAAAGGGGAAGAGATCGGGCGGAAATCGTATGTGGCAAAGCTAATAACCCAGAAGATCACGAAGATCATTAGCGTAGCTCCCCTTTTGAATCATAATTTAACCGGGGTGACCGGGCATCTTTACAGCCTTTCATTAGGCAGTGTTGATAACGCAATACGATTCGATTACCGCCGCGCCCGTTTGGAAACGGCAGTCCCGGAAATCGCGGGCCTTCCCGAAATATTTGATCGCGTCGTTTTGAACATCACCGACGCATTGATCTGCCAATACCAGGGTGAGCAGAAAACGCTTCTTCACTACTCTTCAGCTTTGAATCAACTCTGGTTCAGTAAAGACCCAGTGGCTCTCGATACGCTTTCCATCTCGGAATTAGAGCAACAACGCAAACTGGCGGGAAAGTTTGTGACGGAATTCAAAACGGAAATCTACACCAATGCAGCTTTACTCGAACTCGGCGTTGCCGATTTAAAAAGAATCACCGTCGATCCAGCGAAGTGACCGGGGGTATAGAGGATGGCGAATAAATTCTATCAGCCCGGTGAACAACGCGCGGCGAAAGTGAACGACCTGTTTGCGGCGATTGCTCCGAAGTACGACCTGATCAATGACCTCCAAAGCTTTGGATTACATCGGAGCTGGAAGAAGAAGCTGGTCGAACTGGCGCAAGTGAAAACCGGGCACAGAGCTCTCGATGTTTGTTGCGGCACCGGAGACATTGCCTTTTTGCTCTCCAGGGCTGGCGCAGAGGTTACCGGTATAGATTTCAGTCAGCCCATGCTAAACGTCGCTCACGAGCGACGTGCGAAGAACCCTCCTGCCACATGTGTGCCGGCTCCTCACTTTGTTCAAGGCACCGCTGAGCGCTTACCGTTCGGAAATTCCAAATTCGATGTCGTTACCGTGGGATATGGGCTACGAAACCTGAGCAATTGGGAACTAGGGCTCGAAGAAATGTGGCGCGTGGCCAAGCCGGGAGCACGATTGCTCGTGCTGGATTTTGGCAAGCCAGACAACGCTCTCTGGCGAGGACTTTATTTCTCTTACCTGCGTTTGTTCGTGCCTCTTTTCGGCAAGCTCTTCTGCGGCGACTCCGCCACGCACGCCTATATCCTGGAATCATTGAAGAACTATCCAGCCCAACATGGCGTCGCGAGAAAAATGCGCGACCTGGGGTGCCTCGATGTCCGGATTATCAATCTTCTTGGCGGCGTCATGACGATCAACTACGGCGAACGTCAGTAACAACCGCCAAGGTTGTTCTTCATCATTTCACCACCAGCGGAAAGCTCTCCGAGTGGCTATTGAACTCCGGCGCATACATACATTGAATTTCCGCAATCCCGCTTTGGTAATTCCCACGGAGTTGCACCCGCGTTGAATATTCAAAGACGTAAACGCCTTTCGGAAGATAATCGATGAAGAAGTGGCTTGCCGTATCCCGAGTCGATTCATAATACGCGAGCCCATCCTGATATTTGTACTTTGAGAGGACATTAACCGGTTCCGTGCCGCTGCCCCGTTGATCCTTCATGTGCATGTATTCCATGTCACGATCGGTGCGGAGTTCTATCCGCACTACCAGTTCATCTCCCACTTCCAGGGCACCTTTGATAGGCTGAAGCTCCGGCCCGCGAGTCGTCGTCACTTTTTTGAACAACGCTTTCTTCAATTTCAAAGGAGTGCCTTCGTGTGGCGTCACCTTCGTCATGTCTTCCATGTATTGCCAATGCACGCTGCCCCAGGCGACCCCTTCGTCCACCTTCTTCACAGTGACCTCGCCGAGTTCAGGCTTAACCTCTGGCCCGGTAAAACGTTTTTCGAAGAAACCGGTGCCTGCTTCGACCTTCTCCGGTTTGATCTCTTGCCCACCGAGTTTCACCTCGACCAGCGCATCGCTCACCAGTTGGCTCGTGCCGCGCAAAAGCAGCGCGTAAACGGCATCGGCGGTTGCCTTGGTGGTTTTCCAATCCTGCGTTTGCTTCTGCTTCAGGAGCCACACCTTGCAATCCTCCACAGATTCCTTGTCGTTCATCACTTCATCAAACGCTTCGATCATCAACGCCTGGGTCTCGATGGGGGCTCGGTACCACCACCAGGAAAGTTCCAGGTCACGCCAGAACATACCGAGTTCTTCATCTGAAACAGACCGCTCTTTGATGGACGCCATGATTCCGCGCGCCGTCTTCTGATCATCGAAACGATTTAACGCAATCGCGAGGTGCCCTTGAGATTGACGGTTGTCGAGGTCCAGCCAGTGTTTCCGCGCTTGTCCGAGGAAATATTCAACCGCTTCCTTTGGCTTACCCTTGAGCCCCTGATCTTTCAGGAAAAAGCTGCGCCCATACAAATAGAGCGCAATGGTAGGATTAATATTATTCGCCTCGGGATTCCCGTGCGCGATAATTTCCTGATGGATTTTAGCAATCCAGCGGTCCAACCGGCCTAAAGACTTGATCGCAGGCTGAACATCCATTTCTACCCCCAGGTGACGCAGACGACCGAACCCTGTCGTGATGTAAAGGGTGATGTAATCGTTGCCAGGTCCGCCTGGGAACCATGGCCATGCGCCGTCGTTGTTCTGCATTTCCGCGAGCTTGCGCAGCGTCCCTTCCGTTTCGCTATTCAGCCGGTTGTTATCGAACAGGATTCCAACATTCTTCCGCGCCTGACTTTCGTTCTGAGCCTGTCGAACCCAGGGTGTTTCTTCCAGGACCACACTCTTCAGCTCCTGATTCTTCTCCAATGGACTTTCGAGAGCCGTGGTTCCTTTCCATTGTTCAAACACGCGCTGGATTTTCGGGTCAGAGCCGGAGATATGCCGTGCGAGCGCGTTGGCATACAGGCGATTGAATGTTTGTTCCGAGCATTCATACGGGAACTCCATCAGGTAAGGCAGCGCCATGACGGCATACCACGAGGGATTAGAAACCATCTGCACGGTGAGGTTCTCATGCTTTAGAGTATCCGACTTGCCAGATTCAATCAGCTTGGTGAACTTGAAGTTCTTCTCGCCCGGTCCGCGGATAGGAAGCGGCAACGATTCGGTCACAAGGATGCGACGGGATAAAACTGGAAGAAACCCTTCTTCCCCGTCTGACAGTTTGCTCGTAGCGCCCACCGCTTTGTAAGTGAGCACGGAAAGTCCTTCGGGAGCCGTGATGCGCCAACTGAAGCTGCGCGACTCCTTACTCGGAATGTCGAAGGTTTGTTCGGTGGACTTGTTTCCCACGAGATCGTCCGCGTTCTTATCGGTCAGCCCGTTGGCGAAGGTGAGCCGCACTTTCCCTTTCTGCGGAGCATCCGATTGATTCGATACTTTAACCGTGAACTCCACTTCATCGCCTTCGCGCAAGAATCGTGGAGGGTTCGGCTGCACCATCAAATCTTTCGCAGTAACAGATTTCCCTTCAATGAATCCAGAGCGGACATTCTTGTCATGCGCAAAACCCATGAAGCGCCACTCCGTCAATGCCTCCGGCATGGCGAAGGTCATCTTCACCACGCCGTTGCTATCACTGGTTAACTGCGGAAAGAAGAACGCGGTCTCGTTCAGGTTCTTCCGAGCAGAGACCTTGTTGAGGTCGGGTTCTTGTGCCGGTTCGGGCTGCGCCTCTCGTGATGCATCGTCTTCTTTTCCGTCTTTCAGTTGCCGGGCTGCGCCGGTGATTGCTTGGCCTCGCGCAGAATTTACAACGTCATCAAAGTAAACATCAGCCGCGACACTTGGAGCGGCTGATTCTGCCACCATAGCGCTTGAATCTATTCCCGCCATGGGGGCGGATTTGGTTTGGATACCTCCTCTCCTCGCAAACCTATATTGATTATAGTTCTCCGTCAGATCCGCTGGAAAAGATCGATAGGTCATGGACGGTCCACCCACTCGGGAATACCAGTCATGCCAGTAAGGCTGAAACTGTTTCGCGCTATTTTCAAAATTCGACTGCATGCCGGACTGATCCTGCCGGAAAATCGCAAACCGCTGCATCCAATGATGAGGCGCAAACGCGTCTAACGATTTGTCGTAAAGCGTCGCCACCATTTCCGCTGCAATTTGCTCCGTAGGCGACGTTTCGGATTTTCCTCCCTTTGCAGTTACCTTGGTCGAGTTAGTCGGAGTCGAAACGATCGCCGTCCAGGTCTCCTTTTGATTCGGTTCCAGCTTCGAAGTGAAATGTTCCCAACGAATATCAAATGCCTTGGTGCTCCAGGGCACTTCGACCCTTTGTGAAACCAAGTATGCACGATTCTCGCGAACCTGCGTCACATGCAGTGTGAACCCGCCCCGCATCGCTTCGCTCACCGCCAGTTTGATCGCATGCTGCGTGCTGCCTGGTTTCGTCCAGTAGCGTTTGATCAACTTCCGATGATGTTCGATTTCGATGTAAGCACGTCCTTTGTCATAGCCGGTTCCCCATAACGCGAAGAATTCTTCCCCGGGTGAAAACGTGTTCGTCTTCTGCAGGACAAGATTCGGGATCTTGATTTCCAGTTTGTTGGCGTTCGGTTGCAAAATGGTTAACGGCACCATGCCGGTTACTTTTTTGCCAAAACGATCCTTGGTTTCCAGGACGGCGCGGTAAGCCCCGGTTTTTAACTTGAAGGGCAACGCTGCCTTTCCTTCTTTGTCCGTGGCGAACTCTCCCGCCTGAACTACCACTCCGAGTGGCCAATTGTTCGGATCGGATAAGTCGGGTTCCTCCGGTTCCACCTTTGCAACCGGACTTCCTCTTCCAAAACGATTACCAAATGATTCGAACCCCGCGGACGCCGGACGTTGCACCCGCTCTGGTGCCTTTAAGTTATAGATTTTCACGACACCACTGGCTGATTGCGGTTCCCCGTCCAGTGTTTGTGTTGTCACATCAATGACGAACGACTTATTTTCCTCGATCCATGTCGGCGCAACTAACGACGCCTGCAACGCCGTGTAGCCCACGTTGATGGTACGTTCTTCCGAGCGGGTCTCACCGGCACTGTCCGTAACGTCCGCGTAAACGCGATAAACGAAGGTTGGTTCGTTCGTTGGCGAAATGCTTGCATCCGGCTTGGCAACGAACTCAATTTTAAAACTGCCATCGACTTCGGTCCTGGCCTCTCCGTGCGCGATCTCCTGGCTCTCTCCGCCACCCGTTGGAAACCCGCGCCAACCCCAGTAGCACCAAATCGGCCAGCGCACTTCGCGAACCACCCGATACTTCACGGCCGAGTTATCGACCGCCGCACCCGTGTAGGACATCGCATGCCCGGTCAGTTCTACTTTCTCGTTCAACTTCGGCGCTGTCTTGGGCGCATCGAGTGTGACCTGGAACTTGGGCCGCTTATATTCTTCAACCCGAAACTGAGCGCTCCCTTGCGGACCCTCAGCGATAATCTGCATGGCCCCCATCAAACGATCGCGCGGCGCGGTGAAATTTCCGGTGAACGAACCAAAGTCGTTGCACTTGTGTGTCTGGCGAAGGATCTCCTGTCCGTTCGCATCCCGGAAGCTCACGATTACGTCCTGTCCGGGAAGAACATTGTAGTTGTTTCTCTCCTGATCTACCTGCAGGCAAATGCCTTTGTAGCTGATGGTTTGTCCCGGACGATAGATGGATCGGTCTGTGAAGAAGACGGTTTGGTTTCCTGGATTCCCGCGAGGGTAGTGGTTTGCGCCCAACTCGTTTTGAGTCCCAATTTCCTGCCCATTATGCGCAGCCTTGAAGATGTAATTGCGCTGCACTTCAGGGGTGAACTGAAACATCCCGTTCGTATCCGTGGTCATCGGTTTGATGGGGTCGAGTTTGTTTTTTCGATAATCATGAACCCATCCCTCGACCGTCGCTCCGGCGATCGGTTCACCGGATTGGGCCTGTAGAACAAATCCTTCGATGATGTGCTCCCGTGTCCGAGTGACGAATGCGAGATCGCTCACCCAAACGTCTGCGACAGAGATTTGATTCCCCGCCTGCACGAAATCCTGCCGGTGACTCGCGATGATGTAATAGAAGCCTGGCTTAAGTTTCAGCGGTGCAGGAAATGAGGCTGTGCGGTCTTTAAAATCTGTAGGCACAGGCAATTTATGCGACCACTCGAGCGCTGGCGTGGCTTCAAGGAGATGTTTGCGTTCCTCATCATCCAGGTACCCGGGGACTCTGCGCTTCGACTGGATGGATTCGCTCCAGTCATGAGGTATCGCACGAAAATAGACTGCATCCACATTGCGGTATTGCACCTGAATTTCGGGAGTGGGCGCGTTCCAGATCCGTTCCGTTGTGATCGTGGCGGATTTGGCCTCCATTTCAGAGATGAGGCTGAGGCAAAGCAGGGCTCCATTGCTTTTCGCGTAATCGCTGACTACGCCTTTGGCGATTCCGTGTGCTTTGGCAAGGTCTCCTTCCTCAAGCCAAATATTCGCGACGTGGTAGAGGGCGATTGCCGCCAGTTCATGCTTGTTCCATTTCTCCGCCACCCCCTGCATCGCACTTCTGAACAGTTTATTTTTGTCATCACCGAAAGCGACATTCTTTCCGTAAAGCAGACGGCCTATATCGACATCGATGAAAGCCGCCTTCTCTTTGTCGCCTGCGTGGAAGCGAAGAAGATCCTGGTAGAGTCGAAACGCTTTGTATTTTGCGGACGCGCCCTGATCCGCATTCACCCTGGGTTTGAGCGTCACGAACTTTTCCGCGGGCGGGAAAAGAAGATCGTTGGATAGCTCGAAGTCATCCTGCGGTTTGGCACCTGCCTGTTCCCCTGAGCTATAGAACTCCAAAGCTTCGTGGGCGATGAAATCATAAAGCGTTGGCCGATAAGTGTCCGGCAACGTGCCTTTCTCCAACACATCCGAAAAATCCGTCACTGGTGTTGCTTTTAGAATCTTCTCCGCGGCAAGGGCATTGGTAAAATGTTTATCAATCTCTGCAAACAGGCGTTTGAGATCCCAGGTGGTGAAATCTTTTCCGGGAGCCTCCGCGGTCGCAGTGCGTTGCATGAACCGCCATTTATTTTGTTGAAAGTAATGCCAATACCAATGGGCCAGCAGCGTCGTGAGCAGCGGCTTGATCTCGGCGGGGCCTGTTCCAATCTCTTTCTCGAGCCGAATAATTTTTTCTTCCGGTTTGTTCCCCTGAATGTTCCCTTCCAGGACGATCTTCCGCGCGATGGCCTTGGTGGCTTCTCCGTATTTCTTATCCTCCAGGGAGCCTTTGATGATCGGTTCCAGCGCTTCGATTGCGGATTTGGGCAGCCCTTTTCCAATCGCTTCCTGCACCTTCTTCCATTGTTCATCACGCGGTGCGCCGAATACCGTGTTGAATCCGGCCACAAGAAGTAGCGCGATATAAGTAAGTCGTTTCATAAGAAAGTTCCCTGTTGGACGATGTATCATGTGCCAAACCTGATTTTCAAGAGTGTCGCCCGAGCTGGATCATCCACATTCCACTGGAATTTGGAAGAGCGCGACAGCACTCGCGCTTTTCGCGAGAACACCTCTCTATGATATAACGCACGAGCATCATGTTTTCTTAGGAAGTTTTTTTAGATGATCGCTCTCGCTCCGAATCCCAAAGAAATTCCGTAACAAAGCCCAGGGTTGCGAGCATCGAGCTACCCTGGGTGAAGAGAAAAGAAGATCACAACTCCAAAGGAGTTGCGCAAAAGCAGTTTAAAAAATTCGCAACTCCGTTGGAGTTGTTCGTTTATTTAGACCGGTGTTCCCAGGGTAGCTCGCAGACTCGCAACCCTGGGCTTCGTTGCGGAATCCCCTTGGGATTCAAAGGACAAAGCAGACACTTGCTTACCCCTGCAACAACTTCCTGCACTCCTTACGCAACTTCTCCAACTGCGCCGTCGTTTTTGCCTCGATATAACAACGAAACACCGGCTCCGTCCCGCTCGCGCGGAAAGCCACCCATTCTGCATTGGGCAACAAAAATTTAAATCCGTCCGTCGTAATAAATTTCTCCACCTTGAAAGGACCAATCTTATCCAACCCCGCGCTGAGCTTCGCCATGAGCGCTTCCTTCTTCTCAGGCTGAATCGCGACGTTGATGCGATCCGTGTGAAACTCGCCGCTCTTCTTCTCAAGCGCTTTCAAAATCTGACCGAGCGATTTTTTTTCCACCGCAACCAGCTCCGCCATTAAGAGACAGGCGAGAATACCGTCCTTCTCCGGAACATGACCTTTGACACTCAAACCACCTGATTCCTCACCGCCGACGATGATCGGTTCGCTTTCCATCAACGCGCCGATGTATTTAAAACCAACGGGTGTCTCGTGCACTTTCACTCCCAGCATCTCGGCCACGGCATCTACCTGGTGACTTGTGGGGACCGTCCGAACAACGGCACCAGTCCAGCCGCGGTTTTTCTTCAAATGATACAGCGCGAGCGCGAGAATTTGATTCGGCGTCAGCCAGGTGCCGTCCTTGTCGACGATTCCGAACCGATCGGCATCGCCGTCGAGGCCAAGACCCATCTGCGCTTTACCGCTCCGCACAAACGCGCTGACTTCCGCCATTCCTTCTTCGTTCGGCTCGGGATGATGACCGCCGAAGAGGGGATTCAATTCATCATTGAACAAGGTTACCTTCGCATCCGCTTCCTTAAGAAGGACGTCGAGGTAACCGCGACCGGTGCCATACATCAGATTCACGGCGAGCTTCATCTTCGCCTTCTTGATGGCCGCGAAGTCGATCAGCTTTTTGATCTGCTTAACGTAATCCGGCTCCGGATTAATCGTTTTGCAGGCGTAAGTCCCGATGACAGCCGCTTTGAAACTCCAATTTTGCTTCTGCAATTTCTGAATGGTGCCTTCGATCTCTTTGGTGACTTCCTGGGGAGCCCCTGCTCCGTTGTGCATGGAAAATTTCAATCCCTGGTATTCCGGAGGATTATGACTGGCGGTCATGTTGATCCCACCGATCGCGCCCCGCTTGCGAATGGTGTAGGCAATTACGGGCGTGGGAGTAGGGCGATCGCAGAGCAACGGAATCAAGCCGTTGGCAGCCAACACCTCCGCTACAGCCAGCGAAAACTCGCGACCGAGGAATCGCGTGTCATGACCAATGATGACGACCGGCTTACGCCCGGCGATTTCGGATTTCTTATCAGCCAGTTGTGCTTTGAGGTAATCGGCGACCCCCTGGGCAGCGATACGGACATTTTCGAAAGTAAAATCGCGCGCAATGAGACCGCGCCAGCCGGAAGTGCCGAATTTGATTGAAACCATGGTGCCCCGTTAATGCCCGTTCGCCGTCCCCTAGTCAACTTTGCTCCATTCAGGTTTAAGCTGAAGCTGGTTTGCCTGGCCCCATAGCTTTTTGGTTCCGATCGAACCCCTACCGGGCTTGGACGGACCTTTAACGGCTCGCCCCGCCCTGTCCCCGGACCTGCCTGCGGCTCGAATCGAGACCGATCGGGGGCCTTCCAGCCCCGGAAAGGGTGCGGTTTGAGGCCGATTGGGGTGCTTCCGGAGTCGGTGGTCTGGCAATGGAAGCGATTAAAAGGGCTTCCGGGGCCGGAGCGGGCGAAACAGGAACCAGATAGTTGGTGGACGGTCTCGGTGAGGAGGGCTGCGCGTTCAAATTGCGCTCATTTTCCGTTCCGTATCTTCCTCACCTTCCGTCAAGCGCAAAGATTCCTTCATGCACGATCCCCAATAGAATCAAGGGGTTGGTGGCAGGGCAAAATTTGATATCAAATTTTGCCCTGACGCCGCCGGCACGTTTCATGAGATAACCGTCGGAAAGGAAAATTTATGGAACAAACGAATATCAAATCGGTGCCGGTTGCGTTGATCATTGCCAATGCGGCGGTGGATGGCTGTCTGGAGAACGAAGAGCTTCTGGGCATTACCCGCAATACGGCGGAACGGATCGAGGCAGAGCGCCTCGCCTTAATCGCATCCCGCACGGCGAATGAAGAGGGCAAGGCCGCTTTGGCCACCGCACGCATGCTGCGAGATGAATTGGTGGATACCGCACGCCCTTTTCTCAGGATTACCCGTGATATTCTGCGACTGCACTTCGGGGCCGCCTACTCGCAACGTTGGACGGCAGCCGGTTTTCACGGTTCGCTCCAGATTCCCAACCCGCCGGAGAAAGTGATCCTGTTGCTGGAAGCGATGGGAGAGTTCTTCGCAGAAAATTCTTCGCTGGAAGTGGCAGGGCTTCAAATTACCGCTGTTCAGGTGAAAGCTCGGCACGCTGCGCTATTGTCAGCCCAGCACGCGGTCAAGAATAGCGATTCACGAGTGAAAACCTTGCAGGCAGCCAAGGATGAGAAATTTCGGGTGCTGCGGAGTCGCCTGCGCAACCTGGTGAAAGAGCTATCACTCATACTGGAGCCGCTCGATCCTCGCTGGAAACTCTTCGGCCTGAGTGTCCCGGGCGCGAAACGAACCCCCGGTGCGCCGACGAATGTCGCGGGAACGGCGATTAGTGACACGGCATTCGCCGTTAAATGGGATCCCACCCCGCGTGCCGAATACTATCGGGTGCGGGTCAGGATTGCGGGGGTGGATGAAGCGCCCAAATGGGTGGGCAGCCCGAGTGATCCGGATTTTGTTCTCGAAGAAATGCCGGCGGATAAGGATGTGGAAGTCACGGTTTATGCGGTGAACCGGACTGGAGAAAGCGTGGCTGCCATGGTCACCAGGCGCGCTGGCATCCATCAAATTTGAGATTTGAGATTTCAAATACCGACGCAAAGCTACGATGCGCGATGGACAACTACTTATTTCCCAGCCTTGACCTTTTGCTGTAATAGGGCAGTTTACGCGGCTCTATTCGTAGAAGTAGTTGATTATGGAACATATTCGGAATATCGCGATTATCGCGCACGTTGATCATGGCAAAACCACGCTGGTTGATTGCTTGTTGAAACAGTCTGGCACTTATCGCTCTAACCAGGCTGAGACCCAGGTGGAACGTTTGATGGATTCGATGGATCTTGAAAAAGAAAAAGGGATCACCATCCGGGCCAAGAATGCCGCTTTCAAATACAAGAACTACCACATCAATATCGTAGATACCCCAGGACACGCCGACTTCGGCGGTGAAGTGGAACGTATCATGAACATGATTGATGGGGTGTTGCTGGTGGTGGATTCCTCGGAAGGACCACAGGCCCAAACTCGTTTCGTGTTGCGCAAAGCGCTCGAAGCCGGCGCCAAGCCGATCGTTGTCATCAACAAGATCGACCGCGAAAACGCCAATCCGAAGAAGGTTCTGGATCGCGTGTTCGAATTGTTCATGTCGTTGAACGCGACCGACGAACAACTCGATTTCCCTTACATCTATTGTTCCGCCAAGGCTGGTTACGCCAAGGTCGAACTCGAAGACAAGACTGACACGATGGAACCGCTGTTTGAAGCGATCGTGAAGCACATCCCGCCGCCACGCGCTGCTGCATGTGACGGTTTCCAGCTCCTGGTAGCGAACCTCGATTACTCCGATTACCTTGGACGTATCGCGTTCGGTAAAATTTATGCCGGCAAAGTTGCCGTCGGTGACAATGCGATTTGCCGTCATGGTGATGGTCGTGTCACCAAGAACAAGATCACGATGCTCTACCACTTCGAAGGCATGAAGCGTATCGAAGTGAAGGAAGCACACGCTGGCGATATTATCGGTGTGACCGGGTTTGAAGATGTTTTCATCGGTGAAAGCATCACTGACTCCGAGTTGCGCGCCGGGTTGCCATACATCCCGATCGATCCTCCAACCATTCAGATGGAATTCGCCGTCAACGACGGACCTCTCGGTGGCCAGGAAGGTAAGTTGGTTACTGCGCGCCATCTCTGGGAACGTTTGACCAAGGAAATCCGCACGAACGTTGCTCTGCGTATCGCGCAGACGAGCGATCCAAAGATTTTTGCAGTGTCAGGCCGTGGCGAAATGCAGATCGCGATTCTCGTGGAGCAGATGCGCCGCGAAGGTCACGAAGTATTGGTTTCCCGCCCGGAAGTGCTCTGGAAAAAGGGACCGGATGGACATGCTTTGGAACCGATCGAAAAATTGTTCGTCGAAATTCCGCAGGAAAACATGGGTAACATCATGGAGAATCTCGCTTTCCGTAAAGCTGAGATCACCAACATGAATCATCACGGTGACCAGGTAACGATCGAAGCTCTCGTCCCGATGCGCGGTTTAATCGGGTTCGAAACCGACCTCGTCAACAGCACCAAGGGTATGGGTGTGATGAGCCATTTGTTCCATGAATATGGAACGGATCGCGGCGAAATCGCGGCTCGTAAGAGTGGTTCGCTCGTGTCGATGGACAACGGTGAAGCGACTTCCTACGCCTTGAACATGATCCAGGAACGTGGTCGTTTGCTGATCGGGCCCGGTGACCAGGTTTACGTCGGAATGATCGTGGGCGAAAACGCTCGCGAAGCCGATATCCCGGTTAACCCGGTAAAGGAAAAGAAGCTGACCAACATGCGCTCACAGGGCGATGGTAAGGGCATCCAATTGAACGCTCCGCTCAAGCTGAGCCTCGAACGGGCACTCGAATACATCGACGTGGACGAATACGTGGAAGCAACGCCTAAGAGCCTGCGTTTACGGAAAAAGATCCTCGACGAAAATATGCGCAAACGCTCTGAAAAGGGTCGTGCCATCAAGTTCATCGAGAATCTGTAAGCCATTGAATTAATTAATCTCGAAGGACCGCCCACAAGGCGGTCCTTTTTCGTTGAATGGTGAGACGTCGCAGGGGAATGATGAGGAAAGACTTTTCCGGAATTACAATGAACCTATGAAAGACGCGGTTGATGTAGAGGAATTCGAACGACTCACCGGGCCCGATTTTAATCGCTATCTCACGCGGGCACGACATCTCCATATCAACGATGACTTCTTGAAATATTTCCGGGAAAGAAAAGGAGCGTTGGATGGTGTTCACCTGGAACTGGCCTTGTGGTGGCTGGGAAAGCTCGGTTCATTGGAGGCTTATCACGAAATTGTGCAGTTCATTGAACACTCCAGCAGGAGCGTTCAATTTATGGCGACTGGACTGGTCTTCGAAATGCCCCACGAAATGGATAACTATATTGTCTCCACAGTGATCGCCGCATTGAAGCAACGACCCGATCCAACCCAGGTGCAATGTCTTGGCGCGATTCTGAAGAAGCCTGCTTCGAAAGACGCTCGGGATCTAGCGGACGATTTCTTGAAGAACGGCAGGTGCTTTCCCAGTGTTTAATGTTCGAAGAATGCAGTTGAACTGACGCAATATTAAGGTGAACTGAAGCACAAGTAGAACATTGGTGAACACGGATCCAACAAAACTTCATACACTGCTGAAACAATATTTCGGTTTCAGCACGTTCCGTCCTTTGCAGGAGCAAATCATTGGCGATGCGCTGGCTGGCAAAGATGTATTTGCGCTGCTGCCCACGGGCGGAGGTAAATCACTTTGCTTCCAATTGCCTGCGCTTCTTCTTCCTGGATTGACCTTGGTGGTGTCTCCCTTGATCGCGCTAATGAAGGATCAAGTGGATGCGCTGCAGGCCAGCGGAGTGGCGGCAACTTATCTCAATTCATCAATCACGACAGATGAGGCCCGGGAACGGTATCAAAAACTGAATCGTGGGGAGTATCGATTGCTTTATGTCGCCCCTGAACGGTTGATGCTGGGGGGGTTCCTGGAAGATTTGCACCGATGGAAGGTAAATCTATTCGCGATCGATGAAGCCCATTGTATTAGCGAGTGGGGCCACGATTTTCGCCCGGAGTATCGGCAACTCGCAAAGGTGCGCTCGCAATATCCGGGCATCCCGGTGATGGCGTTGACCGCTACCGCCACTGAGCGCGTGCGCGAAGACATCGTCAAGCAACTGCAGTTGCGCGACACGGAGATCTACGTTGCCAGCTTCAATCGCCCGAACCTCACCTACCGTATCACTCCCAAAGCGGGTTCGTATGAGCAGATCACCGGCTTTATTCAGGGACGTAAAGGCGAGAGCGGAATCATTTATTGTCAGGCGCGTAAAACTGCCGACAGCCTTGCCGCCAGGTTGAACGAAGACGGCATCAGGGCAGCGTCGTACCATGCGGGGTTGGAAGGCAAGGAGCGCGCGCGCAACCAGGAAGCTTTTTTGCGCGACGAAGTGCGAGTCGTTTGCGCGACCATTGCATTCGGGATGGGAATCAATAAGCCGAACGTGCGCTTTGTCATTCACCATGACCTCCCAAAGAACGTTGAATCCTATTACCAGGAAACAGGGCGCGCTGGTCGTGACGGTCTCCCGAGTGAATGCCTCCTTCTCTACAGTGCTGGCGACCGGGTGAAGTATAGTCAATTCATCGACGAGAAACCAGATCCCAAAGAACGGGAACTCGCTCGTGCCCAGTTAGAGCAGATAGTTCACTACGCTGAAGAGGGGCGGTGTCGCCGGGAATATTTGCTCAATTACTTTGGGGAAAGTTTTCGCACGGGGGATTCCGACGAAGTGAACTGCGGATCGTGTGATAACTGCATTTCCCCGAGGCAGACATGGGACGGAACTGTCGCAGCGCAAAAGTTTCTCTCCTGCGTTTATCGCGTCCAGCAGAAGAGCCAGTTCAGTGTGGGGATCAACCACATCGTCGAGGTGCTTACCGGTGCGAGCACCGAAAAGGTCCGGAAATTTGGACACCAGGAACTGACCACTTACAACATAGGCAAGGAACACGATCGTTCGGAATGGTCAGCAATCGGGCGCGAGCTCGTGCGACTGGGGTTATTGAAGCAGAACGCGGAGAAATTCAATGTGCTCGAAGTGACACGCGCCGGGCACCTTGCTTTAAAGGAGCGTCGAAAGATCACGCTCACCCGGTCAGTAGCGACTCCTGAAAAGAAGAAAGTTGTTGGAGATATCGGCTGTGATGAAGCGCTCTTTGAGAGCCTTCGGGAATTGCGTAAGCGTCTGGCAGACGAACAACTCGTGCCTCCCTACATTGTTTTCTCCGACGTGTCTCTTCGGCAAATGGCGCGTTTTTATCCCGAGAACGAGCAGCAATTTGCCAGGATCAGCGGCGTCGGCGAAAGGAAGCTGCGCGAGTATGGAGAAATGTTCCTTGGCGCAATCCGAGAACACCTTGCGAAAAACCCCCGGCAAATCTTCGCGGACGATTCCTTTCAACCGGTTGCCGCCCCCAAAAGGTCGCTACTCACGAACACGGTTGTGGAATCACTCCGATTGCACAAAGCCGGAAAATCGGTGGAGGAGATTGCACGCATGCGCGGTTTCGTTCCAGGAACGATATATAATCACCTGACGTCTGCTTTCGAAGCGGGAGAAAAGCTCAATCTGGAAAAAATTCTGAGCAAGGAAGCGCAACACGACATCGCAGCGGCATTTGCTCAGTTTGGTTTTGGTAACTTAACTGGGGCCATTGAATCACTCGGCGATCGTTATTCCCCCGGTGAGTTTCGGCTCTATCGGGTGGTCGCGCAGCGCAAAGTTTAATCTGCGGCGTCATAGAGACGCCGCATCCAAACACACTGCGCTACTCAATCCGCGCACCCACTGTGACGAGTTCTTCCATGCGATCAATCGGCTGATGGGCCGACCAGGCGATTCCGCGCAGAATGAGCATCCGGAAAAGGGGATCATCAAAGGTCCAGGTGTAGTGACCCGGAATAGAAACGAACACACGCCCTTTGCCCTGTTCACGCGTCCACATGAGCGGATGTGCTTTATCACCTTCCATTCCGCTCGCGAGCAGGCTGATGTTCTTCTCGTTGCCCAAGAGGTTCCAGTAACTCTCGTCAATAAACGAAGCATGCTCAAAGCCTTGCGAAATGGGATGAGGTTCGAATTTTAAATCCAATGGTCCATGGCGGAACGCCGAAGCCCCTCCTTTCCAGGCCAATCCAATGCGATCCGCCAAAGCCTCACAATGTTCATGACCATCCACGGCAAAATGAATGTAGGTCAGACCACCGCCGCGATTGAGAAATGCATCCAGTTCGCTGGCACGACCCGGTGACCACCCCGGATTGTTGCTATAGAACACGATGGCATCCGCCTTTTGCATCTGTTCTGAGCTAGGCCATTGGTCGGCGGTTTCCACGGTGACCTTTTCTCCAAGGGCCAGAAGCTTTGCCCAACGCGTCTGCCAAAGCGGATAATCGTGTTCGCCGGGGCCGTGATCTTTCGGCCCTGCGCAAAGAACCACGCGCAGAGGTTTAGGAGCGCTCGCTTTCGTCGAAGTCGCCCGTGTCATTTTCTGAATGGATTCGAGTTCAGATCTCTTTCGAGGTGCTGGTTCGCCGGGGATCTCCAGGGGAGCCGCTTCAAGCGGCGAGGGCATGAGCAGGAACGTGAGAAGATCTTTGCGAGCTTGCTCGGAAAGTCCCTCGATCAGCCCTTCCGGCATCAAAGAGATCGTGGAAGGCGTCATCTTGACCACTTTGCTTCGAGGGATGGTCGTGGACTGTCCGTTGGCTCCAGCGATCACCAGTTCTTTTTCACCGCCGCCAAGCGCGACACCGGTGACTGTTTCACCATCGGACAATTCGACGTTGAGAGAAATATGATCCGGGTTGATGGCAGCGTTCGGAGTTAAAATGTCTTTTAAGACAGAGGCGTAATCACGCTGAATGAGATTCGAAAGGTCAGGGCCAATCTTGTTCCCCTCGCCACCGACAGAATGACACTTGGAGCAACTTGCTTCTTCCCCGAAATAGATCTTTTTGCCTCGGACCCAATTGCCCCCCGCGATTTCGGGAACGATCCGTTCCTTTTTCTGTTCGCCGACGCTATCTTCGGGTGTGGCCCAGGGTAGCAACATGCGTTTGGCAACGAGTGCCCGAGTGCGACTATCCTCGGCCGTAAACCAACTCACTTCCAAACCAGGTTCCTGGCCTCCCACGGTGTTGAGAACCAATTCGAGGGGCAACCATAGATTCGCCTTTGGAACAACGGTCAGGTGCACCTCTTTATCGGACACATTCTGCACCTTCATCTTCGGCGCAGTTACCGAGAAAGATTGTTTAGCCTTAATGACAACCGTCACGGTTTCATCAGGATACTGGTAGCTCAGTTTTGCTCCGGGCTGTGTCGCCGAACGCAACATCTCCCAAAGATTGAGCTGCGTCTTAACAACTAGCTTTCCGGCAGTAGCGGTCCTGTTCCAAAAATCTTTATGTGTTGCACTCGCACCTGTGAAGGCGCGTGCCACCTGGGTATCGATATGCGGAAGCCAGGTCGTTGTCGCCTTGCCTGACTGATCGATGTGCGACGCTTCTATCCCCGTAAGGTCGTGAGCCAGTTCGATGGTGCTGTGCTGAGGAATTCCATTGGAACTCGAAACGTTCTCTGTTCGCAATGAAGCAGCGTAATTCACCGACAGAGTGCGCGCCGCAGTCCGAACGATCAAGGTCCGTCCATCGGCATCGACTGCGGTCGACAGGACTTTCAATTCATAACGCGGCTCAAACATTTGATCCTGCACCACCTGGTAGCCGGGTCGCCAATATTCAAATTGATCACCCGCAGAAACATACCGGCCTTGTGTCAGAACGAGGCGCCTGGAGAGCTCCTTCAATTGGGTGGGAACCAGAGGTCGATCGAATTCAATGTGCGTTTCTGTTGGGCTGGCTGCGCGCATTTGGATTGGTTGCGGCAGAGATCGATCAGTATAGGAAATCTTGTAAAGTTTTCCCTCACCTGTCGGGCCGCTTCCCCAATCCGGTTGCCCGCTGTGGACCGCAATAACGAGATCGCCTTGCGGAGACATGCAGTTGTCCGCAGGCAACATGTCGAGGCTGGCGAAGATTTGGTTCTGCGCCACATAGCCTGCCCCGGTTTTGATGAGCTTGGTCCGCCAGATCTTACCGCGTGAATAACCGGTCATGAACACATCATCGCGCCACCATTCGGGACCGACGATTTTCGCGCTGGCTGTGCGGGTCCCGGACCAGTTCGCGCCTTCGTTGAAGGCAAACCCGCAGGTGCATTGATGTTGCGGCCCGTAATCAAAAACACTCGGTTCATCGATTACGTTCGGGAGATACTTGGGATGACGCGGCGGAAACCCATAGTGTTTACCGCGCTGAATATGAAGCAATTCGTCCAGAGGATTCCCATTGGGCAACCAGGTGGCACCTTCCTGGTCGGAACAAAACAAATCGCCCGCCGCATTGAACTTCATTGCCACAGGAAACCGAATACCGCTCGCGATCACTTCACGCTTTGAGAAATCGGGTGTCACTCGCGAGATGGCCCCCCGTTCGGGATCCACTCCGTAAGTCGATTTATCAGTGGCCTTATCAACCACATAGCCATCTGTGAAATTCGCTGTGCCCAAACCGAAATAAACACTGCCGTCTTTGTCGACTGCACATCCGAGCGCATCCACGCCGTGGAAACTCTCTGCCCAACCTTTGGTCACAATGATCTCCTTGTCGCCGATATCGTCATTGTCTGTGTCGACGAGCAATGTGATTCGGTCTTTGGTGGAGACGAACACACCGCGGCCTTTCGGATAATTGGGAGGTGTTAATGCCATCCCGATCGGGGAACGCAACACACTGTTGGTCCAAAACGGTTGCGCTTTATCTTCAACACCATCGCCGTCCGTATCCGTGAGCAACCACACCTTGCCGTCATAACCCAACGCGACCAACTTTCCGTCCTCACGATAATCGACGCAGTTGATGTTGCTTAGCTTGACGGGCAGTTCACGAACGCTGAAACCGGGCACAAAGACCTGTACTGGTGGAAGATTCGTAACCGGGGTTAAAGCACTCAGCTTACGGTCACCGGTTTCCCGGTTCACATATTTTTTAGCCAGATACCGCTCCACCTGGGCGCGTTCATCCAGATTCATTACACGGCTGTAAACGAGCACCTCGGATATCTCACCATCCAGGAAGCCCTGGACGAATGGAGGCTCGCCGGAATTAGAATACAAACGCGCGCCCACCGTGATTTCTTCCATCGCCATCGGGTTATCTTTTCGGTCACGTTTTCCCTGGTGAACTCCGTCCATCCAAACCTGTATGCCGCTGCCTGCATCTTCGATGGAAATAGTGATTATGTGAGGCGCTTCGAAATTCGCCGCTTTGGAGATAACGTTCTGAAGCCCGATAAATCCCGGTCCTTCCAGGTTGAGAAAAGAGAAACGATCCGAAGTTTTTGCCCCAAGATCTATGTTCAAACCAGTGCGATAGTCGTTGTCGCCAACAAGGTTCATCGAGAACAAACCACGAAAGTTGCCGGGGTTGGACTTGGGTTGCGCGCGAATGAAAATGGTTCCAAACGTGAAGTTTGTTTTCGTGCTTACCCCGGAGAGAAAATCATCAACCCCATCGAAGCGAACGGCCAGGCCTCCCGCGCTTTGCACTAGTTTTGGTCGTTGCGCGGGAACAGGTTGGCGCAAATCGCGTTGGTTGCCGCTCGCATCGAGCCAGACATCGAGGGGGCCACCCAACGGTGCCATATTCCGTTTGTTTTTCGGACCTTTCCGGCTGATCTCGGAAGCGCGACCGAGATTTTGCCGCGATGCATCCAGCCAGAGCTCGAGGCCAGCCTGCACCGGCAAGGCTTCATCGGCCCAAGGCTCTATTTGCGCAATGACGGCGGTGACAAACGGGGCAAAGCAAAGTAGGAGACCTAAACGGAACAACTGTTTTTTCATAGGGAACGGAAACTGGAGGTGTGAGCACTACTGATATTTTGAAGGAGTGATTTTACACACGCTTCGGCGAAGGCTACATCGTTGATGGCGCAATCCATCTCCACGAATTCGATGTCGTGCCTGAGGTTGTTCTTAATCCCGCAAAAGAGGGCTTCATCCGCAGACGGATTACAAAACTTTTGTCCGGCAGCGCTAATGATACTGATGGCGCGTCTGGGGAAGAGGACCGTCACGGGGCCTGTTGATAGGTTCACTTTCTCCGCAAGAATGGCTCCAAGCTTTGCACATTCTTCCCGGGTCGTACGCATCAATGTCACCTGTGGATTGTGTGGGTAAAAATTGCGTCCTTGAAACTTTGCAGGCACCGACTCAGGAGCGCCGAAATTTACCATGTCGAGACAACCGGGAGCGACGACAGCGGGAACACCATTGCGGGCGGCAGCTTCAAGCCGGGTTGGCCCGGCCCCGAGCATTCCTCCCACGAGTTCATCCGCCCATTCGGTTGTGGTGATATCCAACACCCCAGTGACCATGCCGGACTCGATCAATGATTCCATGGTCTTCCCCCCAGTGCCAGTGGCGTGAAAAACAAGAACCTCAAACCCTTGTTCCTCTAATAGCTTACGAGCGTGTTCGACGCATTGAGTGGTGTTCCCAAACATGCTCGCAACAATGATCGGTTTATCTTCCGTTTCCGGAATCTTCGCTTCCACCATTCCGCAAATGGCCCCGACCGCCTGAGCAAAAACCTGTCGAGAGATGCGGTTTAATCCAGAGACATCCACAATGCTCGGCATCATCAGGATGTCTTTCACCCCGACGTATTGACTGGTGTTGCCGGCAGCAGCAACCGTCGATACCATCAGTTTTGGAAAACCAATCGGCAATGCCCGCATGACTGCCGTACCGATCGCAGTACCACCAGATCCACCCAAAGAGATGATGCCGTGGATTTTCCCGGCATTCGCGAATTTTGCCACGAACGGAGGCGCAGCCTGCACCATGGCTGAAACTGCTTCCCCGCGATCACGTCGAGCAACGATCCCTTTTAGATCCAAACCCGCTGAATCCAATAACTGTTCGCCAAAAATGTCCGGGGTTACTTTTGATCCGCCCAATATCCCTACGTCGATGAGTAAAGCCCGGTGGCCGCGCTGCCGAATCAAATCAGCAATATATGAATGTTCCTCACCTTTGGTATCGAACGTTCCGAGGACAGCGATGGTAGCCATATTTTTGATTTTTAATAGTGGGGTGAACTGCGCCCATTATTACTTGCGGAGCTGTAATTGAGAAAACTTTTTCACTTCGCAGGTAATCGCAGTTTCGGTGGGCAACCGCTCCATTGAACTCGCGCCGTAAAAACCGTCCACTCCCTGGCAACGTTGCAACATGAACTGCGCATCTTCCGGACTGGCAATGGGACCACCATGACAAATCACCAGGACATCCGAGCGCAGCGATTTGCAGGTGTCGATGATGGCCTGCACTTCTCCGACACAGCTTTCCAAGGTCTTCGCGGTGCGCGCTCCAATGCTTCCGCTCGTCGTCAGCCCCATGTGCGCTACCACGATATCAGCTCCCGCCTCGGTCATGAGTTTGGCTTCCTCCTTGTTGAAAACATATGGAGTGGTGAGCAGATCCATTTCCCGCGCCGCGGCAACACAATCCACTTCCAACTGATATCCCATTCCCGTTTCCTCAATGCTGGTACGGAAATTCCCATCGTAGAATCCAACCGTCGGAAAGTTTTGAATGCCAGCGAACCCAAGGGCTTTCAACTCACGGAGAAAGTGTTCGCGCAACATGAACGGGTCGGTCGCACAAACTCCTGCCAGGACCGGCGTGTGTTTCACCGCAGTCAAAACTTCGTAGGCCATCTCCTTTACGATCTGGTTCGCGTTGCCGTAGGGCATTAATCCTGCCAACGAACCTCTTCCCGCCATCCGGAAGCGCCCGGAATTATAGATAACGATCAAATCGATTCCACCGGCCTCCTCGCATTTGGCTGAAAGTCCAGTTCCAGCGCCACCACCGACGATCGGTTTTCCTTCCGCGATTTTGGCCCGGAGTTTCTTCAAAATACTTTCCCGGGTGAGAAGACTGTTCGATTTCATATTGCCCGCACTGTGCAAGAGTGATGCCAAACGATAATTCTACGGATGGTATAGGAAATCCAATGATTTCGGCCCTTGTCGAATCTGCCCCCGCACAAAGCTTTTGACCCGTGTGCAGTCGCGTGTGCATTCTTTGCACATGCTTTCCACAGATGACCTCATCGCGCAGGTTAAACAACGGCAACAGATCGTGGGTGCCGCGGTGGGTTCTGGATTGAGTGCGAAAGCGGCCGAAGCAGGCGGTGCCGATCTGTTGATGGTCCTGACGGCGGGTTATTTCCGGATGCACGGGCTTAGTTCGATGGCCGCCTTGTTGCCTTACGCCAATGCCAATGAACTCGCCTGGAAAATCGCCACCGAACAAGTGCTCACTCGAGTAAAAAATATTCCCACCTTTCTCGGCGTCTGCGCCCAGGACGAAGCAATGGAGTGGTCGTCGTTTTTAGGGAAAGTGAAGCGCCACGGCTTTGCTGGCATTACCAACTTCCCCAGCGTTGGTTTCTTTGACGGAAATTTCCGCGCAGAATTGGAGGCTTCCGGGCTCGGCTTTGAATGCGAAGTGAAACTCTTGGCCGAAGCCCGCGCGGCCGGGCTGATGACAATAGGCTTTTGCTTTTCCAGCGAGGAGGCGATCGCTCTCGCCAGAGTCTCTGTCGACATCCTTTGTTTGAACCTGGGATTTGCGGAATGGCGCGCTACTGATCCGGCGGAACACCAGGCGAAGCTGGATGAAGCCATTCTTTTCATCAACCGCACGATTGCCGCGCTCAAGAAGGTCGACAAAAATCCTTACGTCGTCGTTTTCGGCGGCCCCGTTCTCTACCCCCAGGACACATCATTGGTTTATCAACGCACCGAAGCGATGGGCTATATCGGAGGCAGCACGGTGGAACGCTTCGCTACCGAACCAGTCATCACCCAAACCGTGACTGAATTTAAGGCGATGACTCGGACCAGGAAAGTGACGCATCGGCTCGGGAGCATGATTGGTCGCAGTGACGCGATGCAGAACGTTTTCGAAAGCATTCGGCAGGTGGCTGATTCAAATGCGTCGGTGCTGATCGTGGCGGAAAGCGGCGCGGGTAAAGAGCTCGCAGCCCGTGAGATTCATCGGCTAAGCCCACGCTTTACGAAGCCGATGGTTTGCTGGAATTGCGGCGCGATCCCGGAAGGATTGGCAATGTCCGAATTGTTCGGCCATGAACGCGGTTCGTTCACCGGGGCAGCGCGGACCCACATCGGCAAATTCGAGTCCGCCTACAAAGGGACGCTCTTCATGGACGAAGTCGCTGATCTGCCTCTCTCTGTGCAAGCCAGCTTGTTGCGTGTGATTCAGGAGCGAGAAATTCTGCGCGTCGGCGGCGAGCAAACCATCAAGGTCGATGTTCGGCTCATCGCCGCCACGAACAAAGATATTCAAGAGTTAATCTCCACCAAACAGTTTCGTCTCGATCTCTACTATCGGCTAAGCACCGTGATCCTGCGCCTCCCTGCCTTGCGCGAGCGACCCGAAGACATCCCGCTACTTGTGGAAGAATTGGCCCAGGAATTCAGTCAGATTTATGGCTGTCCCGTGCCACGTGTTCCCGATGCGGTCATGCAGGCGCTCATCGCGCACACCTGGCCGGGAAACATCCGCGAACTGCGCAATGTCATCGAACGCGGTTTCATCATTGGCAAAGGAAAAAACTTTTCCGCGTCATGGCTTGGGCAGATGTTCAGCTTCGATCATTTGATTATTTCACCGGGAGAAGAACGCGACCCCTCGAGCATTAAGCGCACTCAACTGGCGCAAGCTTTGTCCAAACACAATGGAAACAAGTTAGCAGCGGCTAAAGAATTGGGCGTGGCACGGAGGACGATTTATAACTGGCTGGATAAGGGGGCGTGAGGGAAGTGTTCAGTATTCAGTTTTCAGACTCGCGCATCGGGCAACACGACCGATCCAGCCGTTTAAGCGGTGCTGAGTGAACGGATTAACAATCTCACCTCTTTGGAAATTTTGCGCTCGGCGGAAGTGCGCGGATCAAGGATAAGGTCAAACAAGTCATTCTCAGGGCTCGCTACAAATCCGGCCAGGATGCTGCATGGCTGAAACACGGCTAGATCGGTCAGAAAGCCGCTATCATGAGCAAAATGTCTGGCACGTTCCTCGGAAGTGAAGAAGGGCAGGAACTGGCGTCCGTCGCGCTCGTAATTGAAGGGGAACACCGAATCGTCGTCGCCAATCTCGGATACATCAATCCTATGCGCCGCGAGAGTTTCGAAAGCCTCCTCGTTGGCAATGTTCGGAACGGATGGGGTCCCCCGAAGGCCTACTGCCAGGATCCAAATGTCGGAGGTGGCCAACTTGGTGAAGAAATCCATGTCCTCTGCGTTGAGCTTCGGCTTTGAAAATAGCTGACGGAGTCGATCAATCATGGGCGCGATGCAAACTATTTATCCGAATTGAAAAGCACTATCAATTGGGTGTTATCTTTTTCTACTCAACCATCTGAGCACAAAATAAACCGGCGCGGCGACAACCATCACCAAAATTGAAGCCTCGTCAATGGATATAGCATCCGCCCACTTTGCCACCGTTTTGGAGGAACCAGTAAATGCCACACAAAGGAGATCCACCCCCATTGCGAGAATGCAAAAAAAGATTCCCCAACCGTATCCTGGCCAGGTTGAAGACTCATCGCCGTCTCTGTGCCAAATGAATTGAGGCAACGCGACTGCGAGCAGTCCAAGCGTCATTAAAAACCCCGACCGTGGCTCACCCATTCAGAGGAATCAGTTTGTCGTCGGGACATAGTCGTTAAACTCGACGCTTTTCGGAGCTGAACTGCCTGAGTTCTTTTCCTGCCGCTGCTCCCTCCTGTCGTTAAATCTCTTCTGATAGTGGTAGGCCGATGGAATCAACACCACACACCAAATCGCGAGCACTACACCAACGCCAGCCATAATCCTCCCCAACCACCGATGCGCTGGATCTTTTCGGGCAGAAGCCAAACCGCAAGTCAGAGCAGCTACGCCGCAAAACACCCCAAAGCAAGCGTGTGCGAATGTCTGCCCGTTCAACATAAGCTGCATCGTGAATCCAAAGAACAGGGCAAAGAATGCGACGACTCTCATATCTTGTGGGTTACGATCGCCCGAGGTTGATTCATCACTATCCAAAATGCAACAAAGGCACGTTCCGAGAAACCCGTCTCATCGCTTCATTTCAACACCCCTTCCGAACCCGGAAGCACCTCGATCGGCCTCAGCTCGACACCCTTCCAGGCCCGGTAGCACCCCGATCGGTCTCAATTCGACATCCTTCCAAGCCCGGAAGCACCCCGATTGGCCTCAATTCGACCTCCTTCCGGGCCCGTTACCCCCAATTTGTCTTCGGTTTGGCAGGTTCCGAGCCAAACAAGCCGTTTTCCAGGGTTCCTTACCGGTTTCTCACGTTTGCATGGTAGCGCAAGCGATTGAAACTCGATGGGCCGATGAAGATTAACCAAGTGGTGGTTCTTCTGGCAGGGGATCAGAAGGACGATACTCTTTTCTTCAAACATCGCCAAGGGGACCGGCAACCACAAATCCTGTTTTAATTCCGCTGTTTCCAACCGGGACCGCGCACGATTCGTCCCGGTTTGGCACCGGTATGCTCTCCGTCTTTCAACACCTGCGTTCCATTTACCAGGACGTGCTGAACGCCGGTGGAATATTGGTGCGGTTTTTCGAAGGTGGCGTGGTCCTGGATCGTCGCAGGATCAAACACCACGACATCAGCAAAAAAGCCGGGCTTCAATGAACCGCGATCTTTGATCTTCAGGTTCTCGGCCGGGAACGAGGTGAGACGGCGAATGGCGTCCTCAAGTGGGATCACCTTTTCGTCCCGGACATATTTTCCAAGAAGACGTGCAAAATTCCCATACGCCCTGGGATGTGTGCTCGATTTCAGAAAGATACCTTCCGGAGCAAACGAACCGGCATCGGAACAAAAGGCCACCCATGGAAGGGTCAGTTGCTTACGCACGTTTTCTTCGCTCATCAGGAAATACACCGCCTCAATCCGGCTCCCGTCTTCGATGATCAGGTCCATGGCGGTTTCGATCGGGCTGGTGCCACGAATTTTCGCGATCTCAGCGAGGGTCTTTCCGGTAAGCGGCTTCAGCTTGTCGCTTTTGAATCCGATGAGAATGATTTTGTCAGGGGAACCGGCAGCAAGGTAGAAATTTTCCCACTCCTTGCTCGGAGTGGAAACTTCTTTGAGCAAACGTTCCCTGGTTTCCGGGGCTTTCATGCGTTCCACCCAATTAGAAAATCCACCCTCGTGAGCCCACGGTGGAAACATTGCCTCGAGGCCGGTTTGGCCGGCTGTATATAAATACATATCGGAGGTGATCGGCAGACCCTCTGCGCGCGCCTTCTCCACTTTGGCAATGACTTGATCGAGCTTGGACCAATTCGGTTGCCCGGCGGCTTTCAGGTGAAATATTTCTCCACGAATTTTGGCATCACGACAAATCTGGACAAACTCATCGACCGCTTCGAGAAAGGCATTCCCTTCACTGCGTAAATGAGAGGTGTATATCCCGTCGTAGCGCGCCGCCACGCGACAGAGTTCAGTCAGTTCGTGGGTATTCGCATAAACACCAGGCGCATAAATAAGGGCACTGCTGGTTCCGAGCGCACCTTCCTCCATCGCTTGTGCAACGAGGCTTTTCATCTTTTCCAATTCTGTCGGAGTAGGCACGCGATTCATGTCACCGATCAGATTCTGCCGAATGGTTGAAGTGCCGACATAGCTCGCGAGATTGCACGAAATGCCGCGGCGTTCGATCCACTCAAGAAACTCACCCAGCGTATTCCATTCCACTGGATACTTGATGTCTCCCTGGTCCTTGAGCATCTGCGCTTTCATTTCTGGACTGAGCGGCCCCATCGACTCCCCTTCCCCGACCACCTCGAGTGTCACTCCCTGACGAATATCGCTTTGGGACCGGCCGTCATGGATGAGGCGAACGGTTGCCCAGCTCAGCATGTTGATGAAACCGGGGGAAACTGCCAGACCTCGTGCGTCGATTTCCTTATCAGCGGTTGCTTGCCCCAGTTTTCCGACGGCGACAATTTTGTCTTTGCGAACTGCGACATCGCCCACAAATGGCTTAGAGCCGCTACCATCGTAGATGGTGCCGTTGCGAATGATGACATCGTAATTCTCGGTCGGCATGGTTGAGCAGGAATTTGTGACCGCGAGACAACCGAGCAGGAATAGAGTGCAAAGTATTTTCATACCCGGTCACTTCGCTTTGGGTCGGTCATTGTATTTCTGATGAAGGCGGGTATGGCGACTTTCCAGGCTCACCTCTTTACCCGCAATCCACATTCTCTTCACGTTGGCGCGGATATCCAGAATGTCGCCGTCAGCTGCAAAAAAAGTAGCGTCCTTTCCAATATCGATTGAACCAATGCGCTCCCCCATGCCGATGAACTGCGCCGGATAAAGGGTGATCGCTTTGAGCGCTTCCTCTCGAGGCAATCCAAAACCGATCGATTGCGCGGCCTGGTAGGGAACATTCTTGATGAGGGCTGCATCAAAAGCGGTCGCGCCCATGCCGATGGCATAGAGCACACCGGCTTTGCGCAACACTTCGGGCGCCCGGTAATGAACATCGTAGGGATCTGAAGCACGAACAGGCTGAGTAAAGGTGTGCTCAAACAACACCGGGATCTTTTTTGCCGCGAGATCTTCTGCCACCATCCAGGCATCCCGTCCGCCGGCCAGGATCATTTTCAATTTGTTTGTCTCTCCCCATTTTGCAGCAGCTTTGATTTGGCGAACGTCGTCGGCATGGACCATTACGGGGAGTTCACCCGAGATATACGGCAACATTGCTTCCCATGCCGGATTCTTGAGGTTTTTATTTGTCGCGGCCTTGCCCTTTGCGTAGGCACGAGCATCGGAAAAAAATTCGTCCAGTTCTTTGATCGCCTTCGCGCGCTCTTTAGCTTGATCTTCCAGAGACTTCCACTTCGCCTGGTCGGCAGCCTTTTCTTTGGGAGTGGTGTCCAGATCCATATCAGGCCAGTAAACATGCAGGGCGAGAGGTTTCTGAATGGCCATCTGTTCCATGGTCCAACCGTCCAGGGCCACCAATCCGGATTGTCCCGCCACCACGCCACCCTGGGGTGCGGGCTGGATGTAAGCGATGCCATTGGCGCGAGCCACTGGCAACAGTTCCGAGTCGGGGTTGACGGCGATCCACGACTGAACATCCGGAGTGAATTCGCCGACCTCGTTCATGTCTCGCGTGGGACGCACTCCGCTGATCTCGCTCAAACCTAGTGAGGTGTTCAGCGCGATAATTCCAGGGAAGAGATGGAGGCCTTGTAGATCAATGGTTTGATCCGCCTTACCCTGCGTGGGAGAACCCCCGAGACTCTCGATCTTGCCATTGTTCACCACCAGCGATGTGGGCTTCGACGAATCCATTGGACTCGCGCCCCCGTAGCTTCCATGTACGCGCACGTTGTTAAAAACAATGCGTTCGGCCGGCGCATTGAAGGTGAGTGACAACAAGAAACAAAGGCTAAGAAAAGATCGCTTACCAACAGCGGAGTTAAACCGTGATTGCATGGGTCCTATTGATTGCCAGAAATGGAGCAGGCGCAAACAAAAACATGGGAACGCCGTTCAAAAGGGAAATCGGCGGGCACGAGCGTTTGCAATTCAGAGTCGACCCAATGGCTCCTCAGCATCTTTGCCAATGGCGACTTTGACGTTTCTCACATTTTGGAAGAGGCCCTTCTATTTGAAGGGAAGGAACGTTGCCAGCAACAACGTCTCAAGCAGGCCAACGCACGACATCGTCAGTGCCAGCACGGTCCATGTGCGCAACGTTTCCCGGGCTGTAAAACCGCTTAACCGCCCAATCACCCAGAATCCGCTATCATTCATCCAGGAGAAGCCAAGGGCGCCAAAGCCAATCGCAATGAAGATATACATGGGATGAAACGGGAGTTCCGTCCCCTCCATGATTCCCACCATCATGGCCGCAGTGGTCAGCATCGCGACTGTCGCCGAACCCTGCGCGAATTTCATCATGAGCGCTACGCCCCAGGCCAGCAGGATCAGGTTGATCTCGCGACCCGCCGCGTAAAGCTTGATCGCATCCCCGACCCCGGCGTGTTTCAGCATCAATCCGAAAGCACCACCGGCTGCCGTAATGAGAATAATAACACCGGCCGTTTCCAGGGCTGGCCCCAGCAATGTGCCAAGGTCACCGACCTTAATCCCCTGCCGCACCACCAGCATCATGGCCAACAAAGCCCCAATCAAGAGCGCCACGTTCCGGTTACCAAGAAATTCGAGGACGGTGTATGCAGCCCCGAGCGATTCCTTGTAGCCAAAGGCCGCCAGAAAAGAAGCGAGAGAAATCAGGAGAATCGGCAATAACACAGGAAGGATGGAGGCAAAAAAGGAGGGCAACTCCGATTCTGGTTTGCTCGTTATTTTTTCCAGTTCGGCCAGAGAAACTCCTGGGGTTTCGCGCAAAGGAATGTCATTGCGGCGGTTGAGCCATTTCGTCAGTTGCCAACCGATAATTACCGGCGGAATCGAGAACAGCGTTCCGATGATCACAGACCAGCCGAGATCAACTTTCAACGCTTCCGCCATGGCGAGCGGGCCAGGATGCGGCGCCACCAAAGAATGGGTGACGGCTCCGGCGCAACAAATGGCCAGGACCAACAGGGTATAGTCTTTGCCCAGTCGCAATCGTAACGCGCGTGCGAGCGGAATCAATAACATGAACAACGTGTCGAAGAAGATCGGTAACCCCAGGAGAAATCCACTGACCAGCAGTGCCAATCCGGCTCGTTTCTCCCCAAAGATCGCAATAAACCGACGCACCACCTTGTCTGCCGCACCGCTCTCCATGATGCAAACGCCGATGATCGAAGCGAGTGCGATGACAATGGCAACGCGTCCGCAAGTAAATCCCAGTTCGAGGGAGGTCAGCTCCACCGCCTGGATCCAGTGACTCTTCTCCGGTTCACCCGGCAAAGATCCGACGGGGGTAAGAGCACCGGCCAGAATGGCGACACCGATCAGAGCGAGAAACGGATGAACCCGCATCTTCGTGATCAACACCACAATGGCGACGACGCAGATCGCGAGGATCGCAAAAGGCCACGGACCTGAAATCGCAGCAATGCTGAGGAATGGATGCATGAGAGTGGCGCGACGTTAAAGGAGCCGCGCTGCAGGGCCAAGTCCAAACAAGACCAAACGGCCCGCAGGGATTTCTCCGGCGGGCCGCTTTCGTTTATAACGAGATGCTCATGGGCGATAGCCGCCAACCCGTTCCCTCAAAACTAAGCCGGAACGATGCATTTTGGAAAGGGACTTAACCACGGATAAACCCAGCGCGGCGAAGCCGCAAGGACGGACCGCGGTTGTGTGCGAAGCACCAGCCGCTGCGCATGGAAACGGGGTGGGAGACAGGAGTAATCGAGGCTGGCTACCGATGCAACGTGCTGCGGCTGGATCCTTCGGACACAGCCGCGGTCCGTCCCGTCGGGGATTCTTTAGAATCTTGTTATTGTTGCTTGATTCGCGAACATAGCAGTACGGATTTGCACGGATAATGGAGTGCCCTTTTCGCAATCTGTTGTTTGATTGAGCTCACCGAATAGTTCACGCGGCAAAGGCGATGAAAAGCATCTCTGATCCGTGTTTATCCGTGTTAATCCGTGGTTGAAATTCTTCCTGCTGAATTTTTCCGGCTAAGGCGTCTTCACGCGGTAAAAGCGTTGAAGGTTATTCGTGACTTGCGAATCGGTGAACTGAAACTGGCCGGAGCCGGGCGGAACCTCGATCGCAGTGCCAAGGTTCAACCAGCTGTTCATCGGCACTGTAATGTTGGTGCTGGCCAGGACGGAGAACGATACTCCGTAGTTGGTGGAAGGAAAAAGAAACGAAACAAGCATTTCATTCGATTCTGTCAGGTGGGTCAGCCAGATGGTCGGACTAAATGCACCCTCTACTGCACCTATGTCGGCAAAAAGACCAACCACCCGGATAAAACCACGCTGGTCGATCAGCAGACTCGTTCCGTTGGTACAAAAGTCCAAAGCAGGTGAACCGGGCAATGGCTGCATGGTTTGCGTCGGGCCGCCATAGTTGCCAGGTGGCGCAAGGCGTGGGTTCAGCGGACTGGCCGCAGTACCGACATAATCGCCGTTAATATTCGGCGCGCCTGCCGGGGTGACACTTCCATAGCTGCCGCTAACTCCAATGATATTGTTTCCCAGAAGATTCAGCGTGCCTCCCGTTCCTCCTACATCTGCACCGCTTGGATTTCCCAGGTGTTGATTGCCTGCAATGATGGTGTTTTCCAAAATCGCCAAACTACCAGTTTCAACCACCAACCCGCCCGTGCCTCCAGTTGTCACATTTGTGGCAATCGTCGTATGCACAAGGGTCACAATAGAGTTACTGCCCCGGCTTAAAATTCCACCGGCGAACGAAGCCCGATTGCCCGCCACGGTACAATTCTGCAGATACAATCTGGCAACCAATCCACTGGATGCGACACCACCACCGCCCGAGGTGCTGACATTTCCTGCCACCGTGCAACGGTCCATCGTCAGGGTGGCAGCGTTCATTATTCCGGCACCGATTGAGTTTCTCCCATTGGTAATGGTCAATGCGGTAAGTTGCACGCTGCCAGCAATGACATTGAAAATGCGCGATGAGGCATTGCCGTTCAGTTGAATACCTCCCGGCAAGGTAGATCCGTCAATCGTGATCGTTTTATCCAATGTGATCTCTCCGCTGGTGAGCACGATCGTTGAACCAGAGAGTGTGTTGGTAAAGCGAACGATGTCTCCATCAATGGAACCGGCAACCACCTGCCGCAAGGAGCCCGCTCCTGAATCATTGGTCGTAGTGACGATCCAGGTCGTTGGCGGCGGGGGCACTATTACAGTGCGATTAGTTGTCACGGAGTTGCCAGAGCTATCCATGGCAGTGTAGGTGACCGTGTAAGTGCCAGGAACGCTGACGTTGACCGGATTATTGGTAACGACAGCAATACTGCCCCCGCAAACGTCGAGCGCGGTCGCTCCGGGATCAATGAACGGAACATCATACGTGTTCGTCATTGGGCTACTGCCCAGCATGGTGAGGACCGGCGCAATCGTATCCTGCACCACGACGGTGCGAGAAGCGGTGGTGATGCCTCCAAGGCTGTTGGTGACGGTGTAGTTGAGGATGTAGGTAGCGGGAGCATTGGTGTTCACGCTGCCGGCAACAGAGACGGTCAGTTTGCTCAGGCTCGCCGGGATGGTCGTTTGGCCTTCGTTAGTACGTCCCCACCCGACTATCGTCCCGTCGCTTTTGAGCGCCAGATTGAACTCATATCCCGCCGAGATGGCCACCACGTTGCTCAGGCCCGAAGGGATGTTGGTTTGGCCCGAGCCATTATCTCCCCATGCGACAACTGTCCCATCACTCTTGAGGGCCAGACTGTGACGATAGCCGGAGGAAATCGCGACGACACTGCTCAAGCTAACAGGAACATTTGTCTGGCCATTGCCATTGTCTCCCCACGCAACGACTGTGCCATTGCTCCTGAGGGCCATGTTGTAAGCACCTCCAGCCGAAATGGCCTTCACGCTATTCAATCCGGGAGGGATGGCCGTTTGCCCAAAAACACCATATCCCCAACAGGTCACCGTCCCGTCGCTTTTGAGCGCCGTGTTATGAATAAATCCTGTGGCAATGCCCACCACGTTGCTCAGGGTCGAAGGGACGTCCAACGCGCCGGACATGTTTGCGCCCCAGTGCACGACCCTGCCATCGCTCTTGAGCGCCAGACTGTTGGCGCCTTCCGCATCGACCGCTACCACGTTGTTCAGACCTCCCGGAATGCTTATCTGGCCAGTGGTATTTAATCCCCATCCGACGACCGTTCCGTCACCCTTGACTGCCAGACTGTGAGCATCTCCCGCGGCAACGGCTATCACGTTGTTCAAGCCTGCCGGAACGTTCGTCTGTCCATTAACATTGCTTCCCCAGGCGATGATCTTACTGCCGCTCTTAACTGCAAGGCCGTGTTGACCTCCCGCAGCAATGATCAGCGGCTCGGCCGTGACCGTTGCGCCCGGATCGCTGAACGCGGCATGACATTCATTGGTCATCGTCGCTGCCCCAAGGAGAGTCAGGGCTGGAAAGCCGAACGGGAGATCGTTCCCGTAGACCACGCCCATAGAGTTCGAAGCAACAGCGCGACAACGATAGATGACGCCCGGCGTCAGGCCGGACAAAAGAGTGTTTGCTGTATAGGCCACTACACCACTTCCCACGTTTTCCGGGGTCGTGGCGTTGGTATTGGAACCAGACCACCTCTCGAACCACAAGGTCGTCGGGGCACCGTTGGCATTCACTGTGAAACTGAGAATGGCGGTGGTGTTGTTCAGGCTGCTGACCGCCAGCGTGGTTACGGAAGGTGCCCCTGGAGACACCACCACCGCGCGAACGACGTTCGCGCTGTTGGAAGAATTATCGACGGAGGTGTAAGTCACGGTGTAATTGCCGGGCACACTCGTATTCACCGTGCTGTTGGTGCTGACCGGAGAACTGCCGCCGCAAAGATCTACGGCGGTCGCGCCGGGATCAACGAACGGGACATTCAATGCGTTCGTGAACGGGTTGCTCCCGAGAATAGCGAGGACAGGAGCGATCGTGTCCCGCACCACGACGGTGCGCGAGACGATGCCCGCGCCGCCGAGGCTGTTGGTGACGATGTAGCTGAGCAAATAGCTGCCCGGTGAATTATTGGTATTGAAAGTTCCGCCCGTGGTCACCGCCAGGGTGAGAGTTTTCAAGTTCGCGGGAGCGGTCGTCTGACCTTCGAAATCTCGTCCCCACCCGACAATCGTTCCGTCATCCTTAAGTGCCAGGCTGAACAAATCTCCCCCTGCGATCGCCACCACATTGCTCAAGGTCACCGGGACATTCGTTTGCGAAAAGGAATTGTTTCCCCACGCGACCACGGTCCCGTCGTTTCTCAGTGCCAAACTGTGAGAACCCCCAGCAGCAATGGCGACAACGTTACTCGCTGCAGCCGGGATGGTTGTTTGGCCTGCGGAGTTCTGCCCCCATCCGATAACTGTGCCGTCGCTCCTGAGCGCCAGATCGTGAAAGTTTCCCTGGGCAATAGCTACGGCGTTACTCGCACCCGCAGGGATTGTCAGTTGCGCATTTCCATTGTAACCCCACACAGCAACCGTCCCGTTGCTTCTGAGCGCCATGCTGCCCCATTGTCCGGCGGCAATGGCTACTACATTGGTTAAACCGGCTGGGAACCCGAGCGTCACTGGATGGTTCCCATCGCCCCACACGGAGACCGTGCCGTCGCTCTTCAGCGCCACACTGTGATTATATCCCGCGGCCACGGACACCACGTTGCTCAAACCTGCCGGGACCGTCGTTTGTAAATCGCCATTGGCACCCCACGCTACCACCGTTCCATCACTCTTCGCCGCCAGACTGTGAGTCCATCCTGCGGCGATCGCCACCACGTTACTCGAGCCCACGGGAATGGTCGTTCTGCCGGAACCACTGTTGCCCCATCCGACGACCGTGCGGTCGCTTCGGAGTGCAAGACTGTGTTGACCTCCCCCAGCAATAGCCAGCGGTGCCCCGGTAGCAGTAACCGGATTGGTAAATGGATCTGTGAATGCCGCGTGACATTCGTTGGTCAGGGTCGCCGAGGTATTGATGACGACGGCGGGTGAGCCGAACAAAATATCGTTTCCGCGGGCAACGCCCAGTGCATTACTGGCCACGATTCGGCAATGGTAAATCAGTCCAGGCGTCAGTCCGGACACAAGATTGTTCACCACGCCACCGGCTACGGCCACCCGGGTTGTAGTCGTCGTGTTTGTGAACGGAGATAGTCCCCATTCGAACCAGGTAATGCATGAAGTGTTGACTGTGCCGTTAAGCGTTGCGACGGAATTAGAGACTCCTGTGGCAGGTAAGGTCACGACCATCGGTGTGACAAACGAAAGTTCCACGGAGCCGATATCCACATTCGCTCCAAATAAGCGATTGGACCCGCGCTGGTCGGTTGTCACGGAAGTGAGAAAGGCGTTATTGCCGGTGTCAATCGCCGCGGACCCAGGCAGTGGCGGCATGGTTGGCGTGGGGCCGCCGTAGTTGCCCAGCACGGCAAGATTTGGAATGGCAGTGACCAGGTTGTTGGTGCCGGACAAATTACCCGCGAGATTGGCTTCGAGATGGATCAGGGTCCCCGCGACGGCATTCCCGGCCACGATAGAATTGTTGACCGTGGCCGTGCCGCTGGCCAACCGGATACCTCCACCCCTGGCCGCGGCATTGTTCGATGAGATGGTGCAGTGGACCATTGTGACAGCGGTTGATATTGCGCCGAAATACGCGCCGCCCTCGCCAGTAGAGGAATTTCCCGACAGGGTACAGTTGGTCATCATCATCGTCCCTCCTCCTTGTTGGCGGATCGCCCCAAAGCTGCCGAAATTGCTGGCGATCGTGCATCCAACCAACGTCATGAGGCCCTGGTTCAAAATGGCCGAACCCTGACCGCTAATGCTCGCGGTGATGGCCGACACCCCATTGCCCTGGACCAGGGTCAGATTACTCAGGCTGATACTCGCGCTGGTATTGGTCACGGTCAGGATCCGGCTGCTGTTGTTCCCGGAGATGACGAGACCGGCAGAAAGTCCGGCGGCCGTGATGCTGACTGAATTGGAGAGATGCAGTTCGCCGCTGGTTAATCGAATGGTCTGACCCGATAAACTCGGGGCAAAATCAATCACACTGCCGGAAGGGCTGGTGGCAATCAGCTGGCGCAACGATCCGCTGCCGCTGTCATTGGTGTTAAGCACCTGGAATACGGCCGCGTGCGCCGGGCGGGCAACGGTTAAGAGAATAAGTGCGAGGACAAGGTTTTTCATTATTGTATGGGAAATAGGCCAAAATCGTTCCATGGGGAAGGACCTGAGCGATCTGCGAACGTTGGCGACGAGAGCAGAACTTCGGAGAGTGGATTTTATCCATCTCCCTTGCAAGAGAGATACACAAGAATAAAGGGACGCTGCGGTGACAACTAAAACTCGCTTCGCTTCAAAATCGAGATGAGGAGGCGCTCTTCTCTAAAATCAAGACGGATCGATTGATCAAAGAGTTGCCTCATCTCTTGATCTTTCCTCCATCGCAAGCGATGGAAGAGAGAAAAAGGTTCCGGACCGGCAGAGGTTTTGCGGGAATTTTTACCGTAACTAAACGACAGTGTGATCGCTCGTGCCGAGCGACCCGGAATCCCTTTGGAATCGCACCGGAACTACCCCTGATCAGGAATTTCCGGTTCAACCAATTTGGCCAATTGCATCAGCGATTCCTGCCAACCGAGATAGCACGCCTCCACAGGAATCATCTCCGGAATTCCTTCCTGGGTGATATTCACATCAGTTCCACACGAGACCTGTTTCAAGACGACGGTCACCTGCATTTCGCCCGGCAGGTTCGGATCATCGAATCTGTCCGTGTAACGGATCAGTTCATGAGGCTTCAATTCCAGATACTCCCCGCCGAACGAATGGCCGCTGCCGGTATTGAAATTAGTAAACGACATCTTGAACGTCCCGCCCACCTTCGCATCCATGTGATGAACCGTGGCCGTGAACCCGTAAGGTGGAAGCCACTTTGCGAGCGCGGCTGCATCCAGGAATGCGCGGTAGACCCGCTCCGGCTTCGCGGCGAACACGCGGTGCAGTCGAACGGTATTATTGGTATTATTTGTTGCCATAAAATTGTCTTTTCAGCATTACGACGAACGAAGCGATTGATTCAGGACATTTGTCGCTTTGACATAAGGATACTTCAATCCTGAAAAAATGCCCCGCTCTGGGTGTGATTAAAAGTGGTGAGACGACAGGTTGTATGTCGTGGTTGCGGCGTGGTTTGCATTCTTTGCCAAGGCCCAACGGGCCGGAATTCCTCAGCCCATCGGCCCACTGCCGTTTAGTTAACAGCAATTCTTGAGTGCCAACGGCACGGCCTTATACCAGCCTTGGCCATCGGCCAAGGATTGGACGTGACCACCTTTCGAAGCGCTGAAAGCGCGCACTATGCGCCGTGATTAACTGATAGATCGGACCTTCAGCCCTCAATCCAACACGTGAAACGACTTCCTGGGGCGGCTGCCCCAGGCTGGTATAGGACGGGCCCTTGGCCCTTAACTAAACGGCAGTGCGCCGCTGGCCTGGGCTGAGGGATTTCGGCCCGTCGGGCCTTAGTTCCACCAATCTCACCCACTTTTAATCACATCCCCCCGCTCTGTGACCGCCACATAACAGTTTCGAATGCCGCACACGAACGCAGCGATCAACGAGAACCATGACCTATATCTTGCTCGCAAAGAAAGGAAGCAAACCCGTTAGCCTAGATCGTTACCTGCTGTCGTCTTGAATCGAGATTCAGGAAATCCCATACGATCAGCGAGAAATTCTCGCGATACGCGTTCGTTGCAACGTCTATTCTACCTGGCATTCTCCAGGCATGGCAAAAGCACCCTCGGTAAAGTGGACGCGTGAACATGTCCTCGTCGCGCTGAATCTTTATTGCAAGCTTCCCTTCGGAAGCTTCGACCGGGACAACGCAATTGTGAAAGAGGTAGCGGCAAAAATGGGACGAACCTCCAACAGTTTGGCAATGAAGCTTTCCAACCTGGCGTCTTTAGACCCAGTGCAGAAAGCGCGAGGAATCAAAGGGCTCGCCGGTGCCTCAACCCAAGACAAAGTCATGTGGAAGGAATTTCATGCGAATCTTCCGGTGCTCGGGATACAAAGCGAGCAGATGCTACATGATTTGTTCACCAGCGATGAAACAAGGGAAGTAGACTTTCTCGCACGCGACAAAATACGCATCACTCCACCAATAGGACCAACCGAAACCACTTCGATGGTTAAAACTCGGCGTGGACAACAATTCTTCCGGCAAACTGTCCTAAATGCATACGAAGTGCGTTGTTGCATTAGCGGCATTAACGTTCCCCGCTTTCTGGTGGCGAGCCACATCAAGCCTTGGGGCCAGTTTCCTGACGATAGGTTGAATCCACAGAACGGGCTTTGTCTATCGTCACTTCATGATGCTGCCTTTGATGGTGGCTTGATCACACTAGACGAAAATTTGGCCGTGGTTTTAAGTAATCGACTGCGAAAATTCTTCCCACAGCCAGCACTGGAGCACAATTTTATACCTTTCGAAGGCAAGCCGATTCATTTACCGCAAAAACTGGCGGAGCCTTGCCCCGATTTTTTATGTTTTCATCGTGAGAAGATATTCTCATGAGCTCGATTGACTGCGGGAACCTGCACGCTAGAACCGAATCAATTCTCCGCTTTGCCGAAGTAGGTCCCTGACGCATCCACAATTGCCCCGTCCGGAAACACATCCACTTCGACGACGTATTCCTCAACTTCGATCGCATCGTCGAAATCGCGTTCGCCTTCGAGGAATTGTTGAAGGCGTTCGATCGTGTATTCCGCGATTTCACGTTGGGCTTCGCTCAAAGCAGTATAGACAACTGGAAAACCACTATCACCCCGCTCCACTGGTACGGGACCTTGGCAGAACGTATCCACGTAAATACAGAAGCCTTTCCGGACGTTCTTTGTATACGCACTCATACCGACTGCTCCCCCATTTGCTCACGAATCTTTTGAATGATAGACCGATAATGTTCCGCAATTTGTTCAGCTTCGTCGGGGCAGTTGCATTCTTCGATCAGGAATAATTCGCCGTGAGGAAGTTTGCCCATGCGGAGGTAAACGGCAGTTTTCTCCCATGTTTCCGCTCGGATTTCTAAACTGTCGAGCAACTGGCCAAGGTCCCGGGCACCAAGGTTGAGATTGTAGGTTTTCACCACCGCCATGGTGCAGTGATGCAAACCAGAGTCTACGGACTATGAGTCACAATCGAGGGCTGGATTGGAAACCTTGCTACACAGGCTGAACCATCCCATCCCGTTCCGAAAACCAGCGGAGAAGCTCCCGTGTTCCTCGACACCTGGTTCGACCAAATTCGGAACATCCCCAAATTTTCGCACTCGCGTTCATTCACTTTTTGGAGCCAACTTCCGGGAGGAGCAAATTCCTACACGATTGCGAGTGTTTGGCTGAGAGGTGTGGGCTTGTGCGGTGCTGCCTTACACGGCATTAGTATAAAACACATGAGCAATCAAGACATGAGCTTCGGGTGGGCGGTAGCGGGAGTGGCTGTTTTTTGGGTCCTCGCGATATCAGTAATCTTTTTCTTCTTTTGCAGGAGAGAGCAGAACTTAAGCAAGGAAGAAGAACGAACTCTTTTAAAGCAGTTAAGGACTCGAAGGAATGGGCAGAAAAGATTCAGTTCATCATCTCCGCAGGCACTGCGAAGCGTTGCCTCAAATAATTCGCTAGTGAATTTTAAGCTGCGGTCCTGCGAACCGCCTGCCTGATCACGGTGACCAAGTAATAAATCTCGCCCCAGTTGATGACACTCAGGAGCAGCTTATGTTTGCCGTCAGCAGCTTTGATCAACAGTTTTCCTACCTCCTCCGCCGCCGGTTCATCGTTGAAGAATGCCGTCAGCGCCCAACTGCCTAAGACTTTGGTAGCCATGGTTTAATTCCCGCTCCGTCTTGCGTTCCGACAAAAACACTTCCATTGCTTTGGTATTTTTCAGGGAACCGCGCAGGCTTTTGATATGTTTTGCGGTGATCGGCTTAATCAATATGCCCTCGGGCGTAGCAGTGACCGTAGCCCGCGTTCCATCCTCGATTTCGAACTCCTTACGAAGCCAGCTGGGAATCACCACCTGCCCCTTTACAGTAAATTTTATGGTCGCCACTTTCGTAGGAGTCATCACCAACATTCCTACACCAGCAAGGCAATTGATAAAAGTTTTACCCGATCAACAATTCACCTATTCTCGGCTTCGTCTTCCCTCGCGATCAGGTGAGGTCCAAGCGTGTTTGATTGACTTCGAAGTAAAGGACGTGGCGGTTGGCGATAATGGGGTGATTGCCGGAATCCCCGATGCCCTCGCGAAGTCACTGCTGTTTTCCAGCGATGGCACCAAGTCTCCGGTGCATGTTGAAACCGTTTCTGCAACGCACCTGTAACGCGCGTAACTGGTCGTCGCGGAGTCTGCAACGGTCGATAACGGCGGTTACTGGTCGTCGCAGAGTCTGCAACGATCGATCGCGGGCGTTACTGGTCCTCGTAGAGTCTGCAGCGGTCGATCGCGGCCGTTACTGGTCCTCGCAGAGTCTGCAGCGGTCGATCGCGGCGGTTACTGGTCCTCGCAGAGTCTGCAACGGTCGATCGCGGCCGTTACTGGTCTTCGCAGAGTCTGCGGCGTTCGATAACGCGCGTTAACGGCCGTCGCGGAGTCTGCAACGAGCTGTAACGCGTGTTACAGGTGCTGGTTTGAGAAAAACCCAGCAAAATGGCGTTTTCTGACCGATGCGAAGGGGAAAAAGTGTTCAGTTTTCAGTGTTCGAGTGTTCAGTTCTCAGAATTATTTGAGGCGATTACGGCCGGGAGAGGTCTCATAGTATTCCATAAACAGAGTAGAACCGTGGGCATCTACGTTTCTGCTGGCGGATGTTTCCTTCTGTTTTCGGGAAATCGGCGGTTTGGGGACAAATCCGGGCTTATTCCGATCTTCGTTAACGTGTAACGCTCGCTTTTTGACCTCCAGTTTCGGAGAAAGACGATAGAATCTCCTCGAAAAAAGACTTTTCCTGACGTGGCGAGGGGTGCCACGACCACACTGTTCGGATTAAGGTGGCACCCCTCCAGGGTGCGGAGGATTTTAATTGTTCGTTCTCCGGTGGTATCTACAAGCTTTGATGCCTTCGGCATCGAGAGATTTTGCGATCGGCGGCGGCGATATCGGCCTACTTCCCCATCCGGCAGGGGGGCAAGGGAAACCAGATTATGCCATCCACGCACACGAACTCCTTGTGTCCTTTGATGTTTGCGACTCAAAATCGAGAGGCCACAGTGGCACCCCTCCAGGGTGCGAAGAATTTTGTATGTTCGTTTTCCGGTGGTATCGCCCTGCTCGACCACCGGCTACAAGCTTTGATGCCTTCGGCATCGAGAGATTGAGCGATCCGTGCAAATCACGCTACCGCTGCGAGAACGACCGCCGTTTTTCCCAGTCGAACGTCCTTGGGCAGCTCAAAATATTGCGGATGAGCGCAGGAAAGATTCAGTAGAATTTGCGCCGCGACAATATGAAAGCTTTGCGCCCAGGCAAGCGGAGTGTTGTGCCCGGCCTGCGCGCCCACGTACATTTCGGGGACATGCCCTTCGGACGTCATGCTTTCTTCCAGCAGAGTGAAGTAACGCACCGACTTCGCAAAAAAAGCTCTGCGTTGTTCCCAGTCGAAAAGAATCGGTTGACGCGCCATGTCGTAGTCACGCCCGTTTTCAGCGAGCTTGGCGTAACAAATCGCAAGCCACGCAAACCCGAGGGGCCACTGCGCCACTTCTCCGTGGGCGGGCACGAGTCCTTTGCCGCAATAAATATCGCCTGGATAACGTTGCACTCCGCGCGTGCCAACCAGGTTGGACTCCACATTATCGAGAATCACCGTTTTGGTTTCGAAATCGACGATGTTGTAAGGCCAAATGAGACTGAGTTGAGAGAGGTCATAGGGGCGCGAGGGGGATTCACGTGGGAGCAAGCGAGCCAGCGAGCTAAAACCATCGGCAATCATGCGTTCGCTCACCGGCACGTGATGGCTGATTTCAATTTTACGCTGGTACTTGTAATCATAATATCCCTGGTCAAACCACATGACCAGACCGCCGAGGACCGCTCCGAAGCTGCTGGAATGTTCCTCCGGCCCTTCCTCCCAAATCCCGTAATCCGATTCAAAACCCATATTGAAAATATAATTCCGGATGTGGCTGATGAGAGTGAAATCCTCCTTGGTAAATCGAAAGCCATAACCCTTTTTAATGAGGTCACCCATTTTGTAGAGGAACAATCCATACACATCGAGTTGATGATGTCCCCAGGCGTCAGTGATGCTTTCCAACGTCGTGGGATGGACGCGCGCGGGCATGAAGTGGCCGGTCTGATGGCGGACATCGGGTTTAATAATCGAGGCCTTGATGATGCAACGGTGATAGCGTTTAAAAATGTCCAGAATCAGCCGGAAGCTCTCGATCACCTGATCGAAGCGACCCAGGTATTCGTTAGCGTAAGTCGCATACATAATGTCGCGAATCCAGAAGACATTATAGGCATCTCCTGAACCGTCGGCAGCGTTGTAGGGACTGGCGATATAGCCGCCATTGGGACGGCGCATGCGCTCGAGGATTTGAAAGGACGCGACAATTCGTTCTTCAAGGGGAAGCAGATTGAAATTCATATCAGGGTTCGTATGGCGGTGCTTGCATACCCGCAAATTCCGCCGTTGTTAAAGGATGTGTTATCTGGGCATTCCCCGGCAACACATCGTCAGGGTTAGCTGGCGTTTTTCGTCATTCTTTGCCAGAGATTCTCTGTGGCACGTTGCGTCTTGATTTGCCTGGTCTTGTTCCACCGGCCAGTCCCGGCGCGGTTGTAAACTACGCAGCTGAAGGTGGCTTTTGCTTTTTTCATAAATCGTAGCTCAGTTTTTTTCGCACGCCGAGCGGGTGCGGTTGTCGGGCTAAATTGCGCGTCCATTAAACCGAGCAGGAAGACGGAGGTCACTCGGGAGCGAGACCGCATGGAGGATAAGATATAAACCCTGTGCGCTTAGTGCTCCCAAGCCCGAGGCATTGGCGCGCCCCTAGACAATGGCTTGTGGTTCCGATGGCTTTAGCTGCGGATTCGGAGGACCAGGCTCGCGCTTCCTGACTGCCGATGCAATCGGCGCGATCAGCATTATTTGAGTTCCAATGGATCTCCGATGCCGAAGGCATCAAAGCTTGTAGCCGGTGGTTGAGCAAAGCGACACCACCGGGCAATGACGTCATCAGACGAAAGCACCCCGGAAGGGGTGCCACCACCACGCTGTTCGGATCAAGGTGGCACCCCTCCAGGGTGCGGAGGGTTTTAATATGTTCGTTCTCCGGTGGTATCGCTTCGCTCAACCGCCGGCTACAAGCTTTCATCCCTGCGGGATGGAACGCACCCATTTCGATATTTCCTCATCAGGAACCGCCTTTTTCGTTCGTTGTTCCAACCACGCCGATTTCGACCAAACGGAGACCGCGTTTGGATGTGTTCTGCCCAAAATCGAATCGGATGTGTGATGCGTTCACCGGGGCAAATCGGACACGGCTACGTCCGCCTGGCACAGGGTCGCTCAAGGTCGTCACCGGCGCATAGTTCTTTCCATCGAGAGAGGCCGACAAGATGACTTGATGCGGAATCCGGGAAGCGGGGACTTGCTGCCCATCGCCCTCAAAATAATCGATAAACGCACCACGGATACGCCGGGGCGCTTTCAGGGCAATCGTGACCGACTCGATCTGTTCGTCGTCGGCGAACGTAACGCCGTCCGTGTAAGAACCATCGATGAGGTTTGAAAACTTATTGGGACGTCCCGGGATCACGTCATTATGCGGAGCCAGTTTGGCCGGGGAGGTGATTTGTGCGCCATCGAACCAGAACGCCACATTGTCGGTCTTTTCCTCCACGCGTCGAAAAACATCGAGTAACTTGCCACCTTCCGGAAGAGCCTGTAGCTCGGCGAAAAAGTCACGGTTGGAATTCTTCCGCGCATGCTTCCGTCCATTCTCATCCAGAAAAAATGCATGGGGGGAGAAGACGCGGTTCCCCATTTTTTCCAATCTCTTGATCGCCCGTCCCGGAAGCGTGCGTTCCAGGACGAAGATCCGGGTATTCCGTGGCAGGCGATCGAGTTCGTCCGTCAAGACCAGTTCCAATTCCTCCGGCTTCATGAAATTGCAAATGTGATTGAAGGCATCGACGTAGTTCTGATCGGTGATCGAGTAATTCAGCGTCTCCTCCGGAAAATACAAATGAATGGTGCCAGGCTTGTAAGTGGAAAAACGCTTTGAGTTCTCCGTGTAGGCTTGATGCAGTGTTCGCCAGGCCAGACCATTTTCAATGCGCCGGGTTCCATCGCCTTTGATCAGTCCCCAGACGTCTTCTCTGCCGCACCAGGCCATTGCTCCTGCGGAGGGGCCGCCGACATCAGCCACGAGCTTGAACGCGCGTGGTTTCACTGCCGGAACCTCCGCGATAAAGAGTTTGTTGCCACAGGCGGCGGCAAACTTCGACAGCGTGCGGTAATGGGAATAATATTCGAGGGAATCGCTGTATAGATCGGCCGATATAAAATCTCCGGTTTCAGCGGCGGTGCGCATGCTCGCGGCACAACTCGGCACGGTGGCGGAACGAATGTCCGCAAGGGCTCCGACTGAATTCAACAAACAGCCTCCCGCCCACTTCGCGCCGGGTGCCGCTCGCTTAATGTCAGCGCGCAGGTTCCGCAGCACATCGCGCTGAATCAAATCCATCGCCTTGCGCAAATCGTAGGTTCTCCGGTTGTTGACGGCGGCAGGGTCGACGCCGCCGCCCGTGGACGCCATCAATCCTGGAACGTCCACCTCTGCGAATGATTTGTAAGCGGCATTCCACGATTTGTTCAGTGCCTTGATTTTACCGTCATACATCTCCGCCAGTTTCTGGCGGAAGGCCGCGGGAAACCTCGAACTCTTTTCGTGTTTATACGAATTCCACCACCAGTTCTCATACCAGCCATAGACGACTTGATCTCCGTATCTGGCGGTCAAGTGATCGACCACGAGCAACGTAAACCAGACGCTCCGCTCGGCATTCTCCGGCACATGCAGCGACATCCATGCCTTCGTCGTCCAGTCTTCACGAGCCTCCGGGGACGGGCAAACGTTCGGCGTGAATTGGTGGCGGATCATCCAGTCCATGACCGTGTCGAGACTGCGCCAATCCGGTGTACCCAGACTCGATGGGTTGAAGCCGCCATCTTCGGGCCACGTCAAAAATTTTCGCTCATCAATCCCAACTTCACTGGGATAGAGCGGAAACCGAATCGCATTGCACCCGAGCGATTTCAGGTAGGCAGCGTCCTCATCGGTCAACGGCCATCCCCTTGCCAACTGCTGAGGTGGTCCGACATTGTATTGATTCACTCCGAAGAGCACCGCCGGGATCTTCGGCAGCGAATCGGCCGAGACGGCAAAAGGTGCGCCGCAGAACGCGGCCAGAATGGCGAGCAAGGTTAGACCGCACTTTAAAAAGAATGTCAGAAAAGGTGAAACGCAAAGGTGGCCAATACGAGGCGCGAAGGACGAGCAGGTCCGCAGCCCCGTGAGGACTGAGCAACGACGCCCTGCCAAAAAGCAAAATCCCTCCTGCCTTTTCGACATTCTTTTTGAAGTACGTTCCAGGTATGTCTTCACGATTGGCACCGGGTTCAAGCGTCCTGCATCGTCGATGCTAACCTTTCGGCCATCCAGCAAAATCCAGACGGGCCTGGCGGCGACACGCCGTTTAGTTAGTTAAGGCAAAAATCTGCGTAAAACATCCGCATGTATCTCCTGGATGGTGAACAAAAAAAACGCCGTCCTCCATGGTAGCTCATGCCTCGCCATCATGGGCTTTGGGCCTGAGTCTCTTTGGGATCCATGAGCATTTGGTTTCAAGACCTAGCGCACTTCAGTAAACGAAATGTTCTGCAGCAAGTCGCTCAAGGCATAGAAATGATCGAAGTGATCCTGGTTGTTCATGCCAGCGTAACCCAGCACATGGAATCCACCTTTATCCGCGCGATAGAGAGCCAGGGCTCCTTGTGCATTGCGCGTATTGCCGGGGCGACGTTCTGCCTTCACCTGCTCGATAAGATAGGCGGCGGTCAACGTGGTGGTGTTGGAACGATGCTTCTCCTCGGGGGGATACAACTGGCTGAACCAGAACTGGGCTTTGCCGTCGACAGCGCGCTTCGCAAACTTCAAGAAAGGAGCGAGCGCGGTCGTATCCACGCTTGAATCGTCCTTCTTGTCTCGCGGCGCATAGAGCGAATCAGCCAGAATCACGTGAGTGATTCGGTCAGCGTGTTGAGGGTTTCTCAAAATCTCACGCACCCCGCTGTATCCACCACTGAATGAGGCGAGACATATTTCATCCACGCCCGCATCGCAGATTTTTGCCTGGGCGAGTTGATTCGTGACATCACTTAAAATGGAATCAAACCGGGCGGGATCTTTGAAAAGTTCACCGTAATCTTTGCCACTGACGCTCACCAGGACGGCGTTCTTGTGCGCGTCATAAAAATTCTGCTCGGCGCACCAGGCCGCACCATGGAAGAACAACACGACATCGGTTTTGTTGGACGAGGGTTTGAAGAAGTCGGGCACGTAGAGAGTTCCCAGCTTGAGTGGGAAGTGTTGTCCGGGCACGGCTCTCTTCGGGGGAGCCACGATGAGTTTGTGATCCGGGATTTCGCGCAAAGAACTGGATTGCGCGAGCAAACGGAAGGTGCGTCGTTTCTCAACAACATCATCGTGAGGAAGGTCTGTGAACAGGAAGAGGAGCCTGTTCGTTCTCAATTCGTCGTAACCAACCGAAAGCTCGTTGGTGGTGTGGAGCGGGGTTTTAGTTTCCTGCAACGTCTTCAGGAGGCTTTCGGTCATCGCTTTGGTGCCGCCATTGGCGGTGTAAATGTTGACGAAACGGATATCCGGCCGGCTCTGAAACCAGCCGGAGAATTTTTCGGATCGCGCGTAGAGACCGTCAAACAGCCAGACCTCCCGAATTCGCTCGCTCTCTTGTGCGAGGATGGACGAGATGACCTGGTAACCGCCGCTGTGACCGGACAGAATGATTTTGCCAAGCTGATTGCTGCCGAGACGATTGGTCTTTCGCAACGCGACTACCACTTCATCCAGAAATTTGGCAAAGCCTCCCGGGTCTTCGAGCTTGCCGCCAAAGGAATCGGGCGCATTGCGAGGGCCTTGCGGGATAATCAACATCGCGCCACGGCCACTTTCTCCCAGTTGTTCAATCAACTCGTAACGGGAGAGCACATTGGTGACGTTGTTGTGCCAGCCGTGGAAGTGAACAATGCAATCGATCGCGCCGTCCCGTGGCATGCCTTTGGGCAGGAACACGGCCACGGTGTCGTCGCTGTAATGATCCGCCGCGGCGAAGTGTTGGTCGCGATATTTATGTCCATCAGCGCGGAGCGGATGCGGAAAGGGAGCGGAGGGAACTTGCAGGAGGATGAATTCTCCCAGCGAGTTATACCGTTCGGCCAATTCATCTCCCGAGGCCAGGAGCGGGAAGGAAAGTAAAAGGGCAAGGAGCCATCTCATAAGCAGGAGGAGGGTAAAGTGTTCAGTTTTAAGTGTTCAGTATTCATGGAACTTTTACGGGGAGAAGAACCACCTGGAACTGGAGCCAGTTGTCGGATTTGAACCGACGACCGTCCGATTACAAATCGGGTGCTCTACCAACTGAGCTAAACTGGCATCACAGACAGCATTCAGGGCGAATGCGAGGTAATACATTGCCCGTGTTTGTCGTTCAGGCAAGTTATTTTCCGCCCTGCTCTGAGAAAGAATTGCTCGTGATCGCTGCCTCATTTTCCGATTGGCAAGAAGTCAGCCACAAAGAAGGAAGAATCATGGCAAGGGGCGCCTATGCGCTGACTTCATTTACGATTGCATCACCGAGCGGTGGCGAAGAGGCATCGAGGTCTATATCGATGGCGGATGGAAACGGGTGTAATCGCTGCTCACGATCCCTGCAGGCGCATTACTCAGGATGAGGCAATCTGAGTTCCGCCGCTACAGTACTTTGACATGGCTTTCGGAGGGAGTGGTGCGTTTACTCCAGCGTATGAAGCACGTTTTATGGAGGCACTTGCCTGTTCTCGTCCTGTCTTTGCTCGTGCCGTTTCCCACTGTGCAAGCAGCAGAGACGCTGGCCTTTACCGATCCGCAGCCCCAACGTTACGAGTTTAGCCAACGGGCGAGCGTGATCGATAGGCGGGTCCGGGCGTATCCAGAGATTGGCTTTCTCCTGGAAAAAGATTGGAAGCCTGCAGACGTCCAACATGCTTCTGTCGATACGCGAGTGGCGCCACAGGGCAAACTGGTCATCTGGTTGATGTCGCACAGCGAACCTTTATTTGAGCGGGTGAACAGCTATGGCTTGCATATCATCCGCGTGCACTATGCCAATGGCTGGTTCTCAAAATTCGGACAGGAACCAACACCAGCGGATGACAAGTTCCTGGGGAAAATCCGACTCGAAGCAGTGACTGGTGGGGACTTCAGTGACGTGGTTGACATTCAGAAACCGGATGGAGCAGCGGAACGTGCCTTGCAATATGTGAAATGGCTGGCGACCGAACATCCCGCAGGACGCTGGAATTATTTTTTGACCGAAGACGGGAAGAGCTTGCGTTGGGAGCGGGTGATCCTGGCGGGTAGTTCGCATGGGGCGAGCACGGCCACACGATGGGCGAAGCATCAGCGAGTAGACCGGGTGGTTATGTTTTGTGGACCCCGTGACCAATATGAAACGTGGCAGGCGCTGCCATCGGCCACGGCAGCAAATCGGTTTTTCGGGTTCAGCCATGTGCTCGATGGCGGCTGGACGGGCGATCATTATTGCCGATCCTGGCAGTTGCTGGGCCTGCAGGCATTTGGGCCTATCGTGAATGTCGATGAGACTCCTGCACCGTATGGCAATACGCGTCGATTAGTGACTGATGTGGATGTGAAGAAGGATGCGCAACGAGCGCACGGTTCGGTGGTTCCCGGAGGGTCGGCGGCAAAGGGAGCAGATGGAACTTTCGTTCACGAAGAGGTGTGGCGTTACCTTTTTACCCATCCGGCGGAGCGGACAGGGAAAGCCGGGCCGGCAGCGGCCGATTGCGCGATGGAGTTGCGGCCCGCGGCAAAGAAGAAAGAACCGAAGCCGGAAGTCCAATAAAGTTCATATCAACATAAACATTGAATGAACGGAATTCACCGAAAGGCGGTCAAAACGCCAGGATCAAAGACGTTTTATCATATCTAACGCAGGGAATCGGCCCAGAATTTACTAAATTATCGACAACAACGGTTTCTTAAAGCAGGAGCATGAAAACCAACTTTACCGCATCTTCCACAAAACCGTATGCCTTCACTTCGTTCGAGTTGTTAGTGACACTCGCTGTCATAGCTAGTTGCACGCTCCTGATCCTGCCTGCGGTGGGCAGAACCAGGGCCAGTTCCCCAACCGCACATTGCCTCAACAATCTTCGGCAACTCTCGACTGCGATCAGCATGTATGCAGTGGAGAATCGGGATACAATGCCCGGTAGTTCCTGGAATGCGGTCTACGGCCATTATCAAGCCAGCTCCCAATTGCGTTACGGGCTCATCAATTACCTTGCTCCATTCCTAGGCGCTCCAGCTTCAAGCACTACCTTGCGTCGGGTTGACGTTGCGGATTGTCCGGCTTCCTTGCTTTTCAGAAAAAGAGCTCCATCCAATGCTCACATCGTGGCCACAAATGTAAGCTATCAATTGCCGCGCTACGTCAGTAATAACCCGGCAAATCCTACTTCAGATCTCTGTGCTGTGCCTGTGCAGGATCGTTTTCCGTTCGGATATCCCAGCCAGTCTGAGGGCACCGCGGTATGTGGGAGCACCGCCTTTGATTATCCTGGCATGAAGATCAGCAATGTGAAGTTTCCAAAGACGCAATGGGCGATTGTGGATGTGGACGCATTAAACACTATTTCCAGCACCAACTCTATCCCGAGCGGGGCAAATTATGGGCAGTTTCTTCCTCCCGCACGTGTTCATATGAAAACTCGCAACTATCTGTACTTCGATGGACATGCGGTAAACGTCAAAGATTGAGTTAGAAGTCTCGAATTCGCAGTCTTCTACATCTGGAACCCCGGCACAGCACGCGTTGATCTCCCATAGGTAACGGTGCGAATCAGCGTGTTTCCGCTGCAGACCTTCGGCAAAGCGCACTATAGCGAGCGACAATGCCTTAAAATTCTGCTTAAGCAGTAGCTACAGGGGGTAGCTTTCCAACGTTTTGGCCAATGAATAAATCGGGCCTGTCGCTATGAGATAACATATAGGTACGGGTCGATAACCAATCTGTTTTGTATGGAGCAAAACATTGGTCTAATGTCTCACTCAATCACGAGGATCGTCTCCGTGAGAAGTTGGAAAGGGGGATTAGACTATGGCTTGTTCAACGGGATCATCTTCAGACTGGTACTGCATTCGTTCTCAACCCAAACATGAGCACATCGCCGCTGCCCACCTTCAGCGTTGCCTGCAGGATGAGGTAGAGGTCTTCAATCCAAGGTTGCGAATACGACGACGGACCCGGAGAGGCGCAGTCTGGTTCATCGAAGCCCTTTTTCCCGGATACTTGTTCGCCAAATTTGATCCAAGTAGCAGCATACAGGCGGTGCGGTCTACTCCGGGTGTCAGCACAATCGTAAGTTTTGGGCTCTCAACTCCCTCAATTCCGGAAGAAATGATACTGAACTTAAGGAACGATTTCGGTGATACCCAGATTCACGAGATGGGTGACGATATCAACCCGGGAGATGAAATCACGATCGCCGCCGGTCCCTTTCGTGGATTTACAGCATCAGTTGTCTGTCTGCTGCCTGCGCCTGAACGAGTACGCGTTTTATTAGACATGCTTGGGCGTAGCACTGCCGTCGAATTGGACAGGCAGGATATCCTGACTTCCAGGACTATTCCAGAAAGGTTGCTATCAAGCATTGGAACCGGCCGGGATTGATATGAGTTGCAAGTTCTCACATCGACTCAACGACAATGTCTCCCAGAGATAACAGATGTCGCGTGCAAGCAACCATTGTTGTTTGAAGTGAATTGAAATCTGGAGAAGTGTGAGTTTCGGCTACGAAGTAAGGCCCGGACTTGACCAGAACATCTGGCCATAGATTTGAAGCGGTGACGGGGGGCGGGTAAAAGGGAGAAGTGGGAAACGAACCACGTGCGGAGCTTTGCCGTTGATTCAGCACTTCCAAGCATCATGATTCCCCAATGGAAACGCAATCTCGACCTGGCGTGCATTGCCCTCAGCCTGCCAGTGCTCCTGCCGGTCTCAGCGACAATCGCCTTGGGAATCAGAATTGTTTCCCCAGGGCCCATCCTCTTCCGACAAGAGCGCACCGGCCGCTTCGGAAAGCCCTTTACCTGTCTTAAATTTAGAACCTTGCGGCCCGATGCCGAGACGAGGACTCATGAAGAACATCTCGAACAGCTGGTGCGTTCGGATGCGCCCATGCAAAAGTTGGATGCGTCCGGTGACCCGAGGGTAATTCCCTTTGGGAAGATCCTGCGCGCGAGTGGTCTGGATGAACTCCCGCAGCTCCTTAATGTGGTTCGTGGAGAGATGAGTTTGGTGGGCCCACGCCCCTGCACTCCGCGCGAATACGGGCTCTATCTTCCTCAACAAAAAGAGCGATTCAACGCCGTTCCCGGGCTGACCGGACTTTGGCAAGTGAGTGGAAAGAACAATACCACCTTCAACCAGATGATCGCGCTCGATATTGAGTATGCCCGGGGGTGCTCTCTCTGGATCGATCTTAAGATCCTGGCAAAAACTTTCTCAGTCGTTTGGTCACAGATCATCGACTTAAAACAACGAACAGTGGCTACCCATTTTTCTCGTGAAAAAACCAGTTAACCTCGGCGTGGTAGGTTGCGGCTATTGGGGCCCGAACCTAATTCGAAATTTCAGAGCATTGTCTGATTGCAGATTAAAACTCATTTGCGACCTGGATAAAGGGAGGTTGAAGCATCTGAAAGGACTTTACCCCAACATCGAGATGAGCACCGAGTTCGGGCATATGCTGAACGGGATCAATCTCGATGCGGTCGTCATCGCCACTCCGGTCCGATATCACTTTGAGATGGCAAAAGCCAGCTTGCTGGCCGGGAAACACACGTTCATCGAAAAACCGATGGCCTCATCCTCGGCGCAATGCGAGGAGTTGAATGAAATAGCCCAAAAAAACGGCTTATTGCTGATGGTCGGCCATACCTTCCTTTATTCCGCGCCTGTCCGAACCATCCAGAAGACGATCCGATGTGGCGACATCGGAGAAATCCGGTACATCAGCTCACGACGGCTCAATCTAGGGCTCTTTCAAAAAGACATCAACGTGACGTGGGATTTAGCGCCGCATGATATCTCGATCATTCTCTATATAATGGGAGAATATCCACTGGCGGTGAACTGCCAGGGGCACTCGTATATCACACCAGGAATTGAAGATGTCACGCATATGTCCTTGAGCTTCAGCAATGGGCGTTTTGCCACTATTCACAACAGCTGGCTTGACCCCAGGAAGGTGCGGGAAATGACCATTGTTGGAACAAAGCGAATGATTGTTTATGACGATGTTCAGCCGCTGGAGAAGATTCGAATCTATGATGCCAGGGTTGAGCGGCCACCCCACTACGACACCTTCGCCGAGTTCCAATACTCCTACCATTATGGAGACAGCTACATTCCCTACGTGAAGCAAGAGGAGCCACTCAAAGTTGAATGCCAGCATTTCCTGGATTGCATCCGTGAAGGAGTCAAACCACTCAGCAATGGAGATCACGGGGCGGCATTAGTCAAAATTTTGGAAGCTTCCTCTGAGTCGATGAGGAACAGGGGCGCCGCGGTGGCATTGGACCTGGCGAACAGCGTCAACGCCAGAACACAGTTTTTGACTGCTGTCTGAGAGATTGCTTATGGATACAAATTTTCAACTGCTGCAAAGGATTGGATCTGACGTGACTTTAGGAAACGGTGCGAAGGTCTACGATTTCACCAACCTCTACGGCTGTGACATAGGCGAAAATTCGAAGATCGGGGCTTATGTGGAGATCCAAAAGGGAGCCAAGGTCGGCAAGCGGTGCAAAGTATCTAGCCACACGTTTATTTGCGAAGGTGTCACCATTGAAGATGACGTATTCGTCGGGCACAACGTCACTTTTATAAACGATCGGTATCCACGGGCTACCAATGGAGCAGGAAACCTGCAGATCGCGGCCGATTGGAAATGTGAACGGACGCTGGTCAAGAGAGGGGCGTCCATTGGATCAGGAGCAACCCTTCTGTGCGGCATCGTTATTGGAGAGCACGCCGTTGTCGGAGCCGGGAGCGTCGTCACCAAAGATGTTGCCCCTTGCACAGTAGTGGCCGGGAACCCTGCGAGAATTGTCAGGCACGTTGAAAAGGGAATCATATGAGAGTCGAGTTTATGGATGTGAGATCGCATCACATCGCCCTGGAGCGAGAACTGGACGAAGCTATCCACAAGGTGATTGAGTGCAGCAGCTTTTCCGGCGGTCATTTCGTAGAGCACTTTGAGGAACAATTTGCAGGATTATGCGACTGTGACTACGCAATCGGGTTAGGCAGCGGCACGGAAGCACTCTGGCTGACCCTGTTAGCCCTGGGTGTGGGGCCGGGTGACGAGGTGATAACGGTCCCCATGACTTTCCTTGCAACCGCTGAAGCAATCAGCTTCACCGGCGGACGGCCCATCTTCGTAGATATTGATCCACTGACCTACACGATGGACCCCGCAAAGCTGGAATCAGCGATCACTCCGAAAACAAAAGCCATAATCCCCGTGCATCTATTTGGGCAATGCGCGGACATGGATCCCATACTCGAGATCGCACGAAAATTTGGTGTACCAGTCATCGAGGACGCCTGTCAGGCACATGGTGCTGAATATAACCGACGCCTCGCCGGCTCGATGGGTGTAGCGGGGTGTTTTAGTTTTTATCCTGGAAAAAATCTCGGGGCCTTCGGTGAGGCTGGGGCTGTGTCGACCAATGACCCGGAGTTACGCAAACGCATACAGATCTTGAGAGATCATGGACAACGCAAAAAGTATCACCATTCCCATATTGGCTGGAATGCCAGAATGGACGGGATACAAGCGGCCGTGCTGAGTGTAAAACTGCCTTATCTTCAGGAGCGTAATGCACAACGCCGCACCAACGCTCGCCTTTATAACCAGCTGTTGCATGGTTACAGAGAAGTGATCACTCCAGGTGAAGCTGATTCTTCGAAACACGTTTACCATCTCTATGTGGTTCGCCTTCAGGAGCGCGACAGAATCTTAAGCCAATTAGCCGAACAAGGGGTAATTTGTGGTATTCATTACCCAATCCCGGTCCATCTCCAGGAAGCCTACCGAGGGCTCGGATTAGAAGAGGGCTCCTTCCCCGTGGCGGAGCAGTGCGCGAAGGAGTTTTTATCGCTGCCCATGTTTCCTGAATTGGATTGTGAGCAGATTGAGAGGGTCGTTGAGTCATTGACTGAGCTTTCTTCGGACACCAGATCCCCTACTATTTCATACGCAGGGTGGCGCTGATCCTTCAAGCGGTTAGTCAGCGTATGATTCCTTCATTCCCTCAAGGCGGCCGCGATTGGCATGTAGTAGATCCCTCGCTTGGTCCCGAGTGGGATGCAGCCCTCCGGAACGAAGGGAAACACGCCATCTTCCAATCGACCGCATGGGCGAAGGTATTAATCGACACCTATCAGCACAAGCCGTTCTACCTCGTCAGCAATAGGGGTGGTCCGCCTTCGCTGTGGCCGCTTATGGAAATAAACAGCGCTTTGACGGGGCGCAGAGGAGTAAGTCTCCCATTTACGGACGAATGCGAGCCGATTTTTCAATCTCGCGGCGCTGCCGATGAGCTTCTTGAAGCAGCAATCGAAACGGGAACCAATCGAGGATGGCGCTATCTGGAATTTCGGTGTGGGAAGTTCCCGTTTCCTGAAGCAAAAGCATCCACAACTTTCTACACGCACACTTTGCGATTGAATCGAGACATCGAGGGTCTTCTTTCGGCATGCGACAGCGCTGTTCGACGAGCGATTCGCAAAGCAACACAAGCCGGTGTGCGGACCGAAATATCCCGGTCGTGGGAAGCCGTCAGGTCATTTTTCGAGCTGCATTGCGGAACACGTCGAAAGCATGGATTACCACCTCAACCCTTGTCCTTCTTTAGAAACATCCATCGCCACCTGCTCGCGACGGACAAAGGCTTTGTGACGACCGCATTCCACAACGACCGTCCCATTGCGGTCGGCATTTTTTTTCATACCAACGGGAATGCCATCTACAAATTTGGAGCGTCAGACGAACGATACCAGCATTTGCGGGGCAATAATCTGATGATGTGGAGTGCCATTCGCCATTTTTCAGCACTCAACTGCAAATCTCTTCATTTTGGCAGAACGTCTTTCAATAACGAAGGATTGCGCCGCTACAAACTTGCCTGGGGAGTCGAGGAGCGACGCCTTGATTACGTAAGGTATGACCTCAAGAAACGTGCGTTCGTGACAAGTGACGATCGCGCGTCAGGCTGGCACAATCAGGTTTTTCGCCGATTGCCTACCGTTATCTCACGGGGCATAGGCCTCGCCCTGTATCGGCACATGTCCTGAACAGCGGACGTTAGTTCGCACGGGTGTGATTTTTTCCGGGTGAGATAGTAGGAGCGCGGCTACACAAAATAGAGTGGGGCGTGAGGCAGAGTAAGCGCGTAGTGCTGGCATTACCTCTAACACCGACGGCCTGTCTCACCCGGAAAAAATCACACCCCTTGCTCCCGTTCTCCGGCCAAAAAGATGGGCAATCCGCCGAACGAAGGTAATCGGAGAAGTAAAACCTCCCCAAACCCGGGAACGAAGGCGATCGGAGAGGA
>JBKJKE010000037.1:0-3198 GCA_046597605.1 Limisphaerales bacterium
GAGGGAAATGGGCAGCGAATGGTTCTCTCTCTCGAAAAGCTTCATCTTCGTCTCCAACATTCACTTCCCTCAATCCTCATCCCAATCATCCCAGTCAACTTCAAATTAGTTTCCGGCCAGCCACTATGTAATTCCCATTGAGACATTGGCACGACTCCCGCTAACATCGCGCCATGCGTTTTATTCGTGGGTTTGTAGCGGGAACGTTACTTCTGCTGATTTTCTGTGGAGTCATGGTGGTCCGCCAATTTGTGCTGAACGACGACCAGCACATTGAAAAGCGCGAATCCTTCTTTCTCCTCGTGAAAAAAGGGCTCAGCGAAGAAAGCGAGCAGGCGTATCAAAGCCTGATGCTTCAGCTTCAGGAAATGTCCGACAAGACACTGGTCGAGGACCTGCAACGCGCCGCCATGCTGGTTGATACCACCAAAGTTCAAACCGACAACCAGATTTGGCGCTACTACTGGGCTCTGAATGGCGAGTTGGAAAAACGGGCGGAGATCCGGCTCGGCAAGGTTCTGGAAAAAGCGGAAACCAGATAAACGGATATGTCCGCGAAGATTTCATCTCTCCGGGTCTCGGTGGACGGAAAATTTTTTCGTTTTGGCGAACGAAAGTTTTACGTAAAAGGGATCACCTACGGCCCGTTCGCGCCTGACGCTGATGGATGTACCTTTGCTTCAAAGGAACAAACGCGAACTGATTTTCAACTGTTGGGTGAGCTTGGCGCAAACCTGATTCGCGTTTATTACGTGCCACCCCGATGGCTGCTCGATCTGGCCGATGAATTTGGAATCAAGGTTCTGATAGATATCCCGTGGCCGAAGCATCTCTGTTTTTTGGAGTCCTATGACGTCCAACAAACCGCGATCCAGAATGTCCGCGAGGCAGTGACGACCTGTCGGGATCATTCGGCCGTCTTCGCGTTTAGCGTGGCGAATGAGATTCCGGCCGAGGTGGTCCGATGGAGCGGAGCCAAACGCACCGCCGCATTCATCGACGAGCTGATTGCGGTTGCGAAGGAGGTGGATCCCAATTGCCTCTGCACTTTTGCGTCCTATCCACCGACGGAATTTCTCCAGCCCCGCAGCTGCGATTTCATCTGCTTCAACGTCTACCTGCATGACCGCTCCGCCTTCCGGGGGTACCTGGCTCGATTGCAGAGTATCGCGGGTGAAAAGCCGCTGATGCTCGGTGAGTTTGGACTGGATTCAATCCGCGAGGGTGAAGCGCACAAATCTGAGGTGCTCTCCTGGAAGATCGAAGAGTCATTTCGGGCCGGACTTGCCGGGACCGTTGTTTTCAGTTTCACGGACGATTGGTTCCGCGGTGGGCGGCAGATCGAAGATTGGGCCTTCGGATTAACCACCACCGAACGAACCAAAAAAGATTCGTTTCGGGTCGTTCGTGAACTCTACTCCGTCGCTCCCTATTTTCCCCTCTCTCGTACGCCAAAAGTTTCCGTTGTCGTGGCTAGCTACAATGGCGAAAGAACTTTAAAGACCTGCCTTGATTCACTTGAGAAACTGAACTATCCGGATTACGAAGTTATTCTGGTTGACGACGGCTCCACCGACAACTCCGCGCAAATCGCGCATTTGCATTCGAGCATTCGCTATATCCACCACGAAAACCGCGGCCTTTCCACCGCGCGCAATACTGGAATCGATGCGGCTACCGGTGAGATCGTGGCCTTCACCGACTCCGACTGTCGCGCGGACGAGGATTGGTTGTTTTACCTGGTGAGTGATTTGTTGGCGGGAAATTTCCAAGGTGTGGGTGGCCACAACTTCCTTCCACCTGAAGATTCACCAGTGGCAGCCACCGTCATGGCCTCGCCTGGAGGGCCAGCGCACGTGATGTTAACCGATTACGAGGCGGAGCACATCCCGGGCTGTAACATGGCTTTTTACAAATGGGCATTGGACGCCATCAAGGGATTCGATCCCATTTTCCGAAAAGCAGGGGATGACGTAGACGTCTGCTGGCGATTGCAGCAATTGGGCTGCAAGATCGGTTTCAGCCATGCGGGGTTTGTTTGGCATTACCGCCGTTCCACGGTGAAGGCTTATCTGAAACAGCAGGAGGGTTATGGGGAAGCCGAGGCATTGCTCGCCGCCAAACATCCTGAATACTTCAACGCACTCGGCAGCAGCATGTGGCGCGGGCGAATTTACACACAGGCCAAATTCGGCCTCTTGTTGCATCAGCCAATCATTTACCACGGCGTATTCGGCAGCGGCTTTTTTCAAACGCTCTATTCTCCGAGACCATCCCACGCGGTGATGTTGTTGAGTTCTCTCGAGTATCATTGCCTGCTTACTGTGCCGTTGCTTTTGCTATCGAGCCATTTTCCCTTATTACTAGCGCCTGCACTGACTGCGCTTGGCGCTTCATTCGCAGTTTGTCTGGCCGCTGGTGTGCAAGCTGATCTGGCCCTTAAAAAAGAGCGACTCTGGTCGCGGCCTCTCGTCGCAGCTCTGTTTTTCCTGCAACCGCTCATCCGCGGCTGGGCTCGCTACAAATCACAGTTCAATCTCCAGGTCAAACGACGCAAACGGACCAAAGCAGACCGCAGCTATCGCAATCCTGATCAACTCGATCAAATTTGTTACTGGTCAAAAAACGGCACGGAACGCTATGCGTTTTTGGATAAAGTGATTCAGGAAGCGGAGAAAGACGGTTGGACCTGCAAGCTGGACACTGGCTGGAATGCGTTTGATGTTGAGATTCTCGGAGGGCACCTGACCGTACTCCGTTTGGTTACGGTTGTAGAAGAGCTCGGCAACCAAAAACAATTCTTCCGCTGCCGGTTGGAGACACATTGGTCTGTCCTTACTAAAATCCTCTTTGGTGCAACCACTCTGATTGAGCTGGTTTTGATCCTTCGTCTGGCTCCGCTTCAACCCTGGCTTTGGATGATGCTGCTGACCTTGCCGGTGTTTATCTGGTGCATCCAAAGTGTTCTTTGGAACCAACAAGCGGCCCTGGCCTCGGCGGTGGACAAAGCTGCAGACGTATTCAGTTTCGAGAAATACGAGAGGGTTTAGCCAATCTTGCGGCGCGGTTATCGAAAATCCCAGGTTCCTCGCTATTTTCGGTGGAGTTGGAAAGAGGGATAGGGAATTAGTGGGGAATGACGCCTGAGAAGATGTTTAAAGATTTGTTGGGATTGGGGATGAAATGGGAGGTGGTAGA